>CALDQE010000065.1 GCA_937911295.1 uncultured Verrucomicrobiota bacterium | reverse complement strand
CAATCGCTTGTTGCTCTAGGGTTAAGCTTGTGTCTTCGTATGTAAATACGATATTCGTTGTGCCTATGTTTAATGCAACGGCATTTATACTAAACACAAATATACAAGTTAATAATGTAATTATTTTCATACAATTTACTCCGGTTGAATTATAGGCCTACATTCTAAATATTTATTCAGACATTCTCCTTGATATAAGCATGGTCTATCCAAATTTGTTGGAGCAAAATTACTATTAGGAATACAAAGATTACCATCTAATTGTATCGCCCGCAAAAATGGATAAACTTCTTCATTTCTATGTGACTTTGCTGATATAGGAATTGTATTTCCTAAATGACATTACGCTCAAGCTAGTCATAAATCGAGAAAAACGAAAAAGGGCGAGCCTCGCGACTCGCCTTTTTGTTTTGCGGATTAAGCTATATTAGCCGTAGATAGGGCCAAGATATTCGCATACCTTAAAGTCATCTCCGCCAAAGCGGCTCCACATTGTTGGGCGGAAGATATCCTCTTCTGCAATATTGTGCATATCAACTGGGATACGTAGCATTGCATTAAGAGTAATCATATCTGCACCAATTAGACCTAGGCAGTTTGCATCATGGTTAGGACCAATCTTATCCATATACTCAAAGGATGTCATGCCTCGTGGGGTCCAGTATGTCTCAGGCCATGTTGGGTCTGTACGCTTGGAGATTGCATCAGCAACCTTCTTTGGTAGCTCAACTGTCTCACCCTCAACAACAGAGCAAGTAAACTTTTCGCCAACCATGTTGTAGCGATATGCTGTCATAGGTAGACCACCTGGTGTGCGGTAGTGGCTTGACAAACCATCGCCTGGGAAGTATGTCAAATCTGCACGCATATAGGTTGTTGCCTTTGCGATTGCATTGAATACCTTATCCTGAAGCTTCTTATCTGAGCGTAGCTTATCGATAACCTTAGCAATAGGTGTTTTCTTTGGTAAACCACAAAGTTTATACAAATCAACACTATACTCTAGAGCACCGGCACCAGAATTACGCTTATCAATAATACCGCGTGGGCAAATCTTGGATACATCAACGCCAGTTGCCTTCTTAATAGACTCACATGTCCAGTTAGTACGAATATCAGCAAATAGCTGTGACATACCACCAGAAAGTAGATTGCCAACGATCATACCGATACCATTCTTTGAGTCATTCTCAGTTGCAACGATATATGGAGCACGGAAGCCATTCCAGTCAAACATTGAGTTTAGGATAGACTCTGTGACGTCGAAGTTTGGATGACCATCTGTCCACTGACGCTGACCCTGAGTACCAGCACCAAGAGCATTGTAGCCCTGAGCCCATTCTACATACTCATAGCCATCTGTATGTGGGATCTTGCGGTGAGCAAGAGAAGCATTACCAACCATTAGATCACGAACAAGAATTGTATTCTTGCAGCACTCGCGAACAAGGTCTGCAGGCTTACGTGGGCGCCAGCCCTCGCCAAATACCATCTTGAAGTTCTTGTTCATCCACTCAGTTGCCTTCTCTACTTCCTTCTCATCGTAGAAGCCAGCATTTGTGCGTGTATTCAAGCCTGACATATCAAATGAAGCAGAGCCCATACCAAAATAGTCATGTAGAGCATTGCGACGAATATCTGAACCGATAATACCCATTGCCACGCCACCGATACCGAGGAAGTTCTTTCCGCGCATATAGCCAACAGCTGCAGCACAGCGAGCAAAGCGTAGTAGGCGTGTTTCAACATACTCGCTCAAAGGTCCATCCTCATCCTCGAGGTCTGGATTATAGATAGAGAATATAGGGCGCTTTTTCTCATCCATAGCTGCACAGAAAGCCTTCAACCATACAGCACCAGGACGATCTGTCTGGTTCAAGCCCCAAGCAGCCTGCTGCCACTCTGAGGAACCAATACCTTGGCAAGCACTCATTAACTCATCACTATAGCACCAAGAACGAGCAACCCAAATATTTGCACATACACCCTGAGTTGCATAATACTCTTGAGCGATAGCACCAGAGCGTGCACCATAAACGATTTCTGGAGCAACAACTACGCGAACAGGAGAACCATCTGGTAGTGTAACATTGTTCATGATTAAATCATAAACCTTCTCAGCCATACGCCATGTCTTTTCAACATTTGCGTCATAAGCACCTGGACGACCATCAGCAACAGGAGTAATTGCAATTGTGGTTGCTGGACCGACTAGGCGTGTATCTGGCTTAGCAAACTTGCGCTTTTGTGCAGCAAGGGACTTAAAATCAGGACGTTCTTGTTTCATAATTTAATTCCTTTACTTGGTTAGTGTTATATATTCATTTAAAATTATTTTATTCTTCTGTGGAAGCTTCTTCTACTACAGGAGCATCTACTGGAGTATCCAAAGCTACTTTTTCTTCAGACACCTCATCAGCCACAGGATTTTCTTTCTCCTTAGACGAAGATTCTAACACATCTGAAGAAAGTGAAATTTTATCCTTTGTAGAAGCATTGAGATTGCGATACTTTGGATGTGCCTCTGGCAATGCTAGCACCTCATTATGATACTCAATGACATGGCTACGCTCCGTTACCCAATTCAACTGGGATGTAAGCTTCTTAGCATCCTCCGTAGAGGTTCCCTCTGGGATAAGTGCAGCCAAAAGCTCACCACGAGTACAGCAAGGATTTTTCTCAATATAATCAATTACAGCCTTTAGCTCTGGAATAGCATGTGTAACATCAAGTGTCTGAGGCTGCTTACGAATAACAAATTCATCCCTATATTCAGAAGCAATCTTGAAGACAAATAATTTGCGGCTCTTCAATCCGCCACGGATTGCAAAGAACAATGAGCCTAAATGATTGCGACGCTCCTTATCCCATGCTTGAAGAACACTGCGTGGCATAAACCCATGTGGCAATGCACGAACGGTTGGCAAGGATGCAATCACATAGCGATTCCTGTTTAAATTCTTCGCAACGACCTCATTTGTAAAATATTTATCGGCCTCATCATAAGTCATTTGTGCACGAGCGGCTAGTTCCTCTTCTGTTGCCTTATCTCCGAGCTTTACAAGATAACGAAGCTGCTTACTTGCCTGCTGCTTCCACTCCTCAACAGCTGCAGAATCTCGCACTAGCTCAATCTCTGCACGGAACTGCTCTTCTGTAACCTCTGGGCATTCTGTTTCATGCATTTTACGAACTGCTGCATTGTAGCTATGATGATTTGGTGGAGCAATAAGCTTACCGGTTAGCTTTGAACGAGCAACCACAGAATAATTTCCAGCAGGAGGCTCAACATCTATTTCTATAACATCAAAGCACTCGTCAAAATGAGCCTGCTTTATATGAGCTATTGTTGCTGCTTCATCCATTGAGAACCAGCCACACTTTTTACATTGATAAAAACGCTTATCCTTATGCTCTTCCTTAAATTCTAATCGAGCAAGCACAGCAGACTGATTTTCAAAGAAAAGCTTAACAATACTCTTCATAGGCATTGCACGATGACTACTCTGAATCTTGCGATTTATCATAGTCAAAGCATTTGCTTCTGGAAGAAATCTAATCTCAAATGGAACCTCTTTAGGCTCACGAGGTGGAAGCTTCTTAAAATCACGCTTTTCAAACTTCTTTTCCTTACGTGATTGATCATTATTTGAAGCATCCGCATTGCCATTTTGTTTGCCAAAAGCATCGTGCTTCTGGAATGCTGCCTTATCCCCACGAGGGCGCTTATCATTACGAGCTTTTTTGTCTGTCCTAAAATCAGCATCTTTCTCTTTTTCAGCATATCTGGAGACATTCATTAAGTGCTGATCTGGAGAAGATTTCGCCCAAGAAGTTGACATTGAAAAACCATTTAAAAGTGCATCAAGATTACTTTGTTGATTATCGCTATCGCTCATTTTTTTAACCATAAGATTTGAGTTTATATTTTAAAAGGAACACTTTACCTATTTTGTATTGATAATTTTACAATTCTTTGCAGATAATTGCAATAGGTTTATCAAATTTTCTACATATTTTTTTGCGAATTTACGAGAATAATTTACCCTCATCCGTTAGTGTCCTCTTTTTCTTCCAGCTTTTCCCTGCTATGTAACTAAAAAAGATTCCTGCCACCCCAGATATAAACCAAATCCGAATTATTACATCCCAGTTTCCTATTCTATCTGCTATTATTCCATACAAGCCAGAGCTTAATGCGGAAGAGAAATATATAAACCCATTCAATAATCCAGTTAGAGCCGCAGAAAGACCATATGTAGCAAAATGATATGGGAGCTGCGTTAAAAACATATGATTTGCACCCCACATTGCTGCTGTGCTTAATGCAACAAATACGGCACATATAAGAACATTTGTATGTCGCATAAAATAACAAGCTAATACAGCTACCGATGCAATTACAAACATAAGGCAAGCCGTATAAAGTTCATTTTTGATATACCGATTGTTTAACCAATTACTGGTGTATGTACCAGAAATGCTTATTATTGGAATAACAACCGACATCAATGCAGCCTTACTAGAAGAAATTCCAAATTGCTCCTTAAAGAATGTCGGTGCCCACGATTCTACACCATCACGCAAAGCTCCATTACAAAGCAATGCAAAAAACACCACCCAAATCCCAGTGGCAAGCATTATCGAAAGCAAAGAATACTTACGAGGCTTAGTTGACTCTGCCACACCATCGCCAGCTGTTGAGGTTTGAGCAAAAAGCCTTGTCCTTTCATTTGTACACACAACATCCATCAAGCGCAAATATTTTCTCAAATGGTGGTTTCCCAAAACCCAAATAACAAAAGACAAAAACAATATCAATGAAGAAACAAAAAACACACAGCGCCACGAGTAAAATTTCAACATCACGGCAGGAATAACAAAGGCAAGAATTGCACCAACACTACACGAAGCACCAATATTAGCACCAGCCGAAAGTCGCTGCTCATCTGGAATCTGATCCGTAAACACTCGAATTATTGGAGCCCAAAGCATAGAGTGAAACAATCCATTTGCCGCCCAGATTATTGGCATTGGCATAGCAGAAGGCATTATCCCCATCAAAAAATTACATCCTGCAGCACCAAATAGCCCCACACCAATCATATATACTGGCTTATAGCGTGAGCCTAATGCACCATTTACAAGCTGCCCAGTGCCATATACGAGCATATACGCAGTTGTTATGTAGCCACCGACTGTCTTCGTCAAAAACCCCTCCTCAATCATTTCTGGGAGGCAGGCAGAGAAATTTTTCCTACCAATGTAGCTACAAACATAAGCTAAAAAGCAATACCAAAACAACTGAATAGCAAAGCGTTTTATCTGCTGCTGTGTCCATAAACCATTACTTGTTGTTGAAATCGTCGAAAGTTTCATAAATTATTAGCTAAATAGAAAATCTTACCTTGTTTATAGAGGTAGCACCAGTTAACACCATAATTAGGCGATCAACACCTAAAGCAGCACCACCAGATGGGGGCATTGAACCTAGAGTTGAAAGAAAATCCTCATCCAAAGGCATTGGGGTTTCACCACATGCCAGCTTCTCTGCACGTGCAGCAATAAAGCGCTCCCTCTGCTCCACTGGGTCAACCAGCTCACCAAAAGCATTGCAAAGCTCTATCCCAAATGCGTACGCCTCCCAACGCTCAGCAACTCGAGAATCGCGAGGGCTTAACCGAGCAAGTGCTGCTGCTTGTGCTGGATAATCCATAAGCACCACAACCCTATCCTTTGGAAGCTGGGGCTCAATTTTCAGTGCCATATCAAAATCGAAACGATCCTGGTCATACTCTTCAAGAGGATCCCAGCCAGCAAATTTTTTCATCGCTTCTTGCACTGTAATTATTTCCCAAGGTGCTGCCAAATCTATTGTAGCCCCATCTCGCTCTACAACAGCAGTCCCATTAACAGCAATTGCTGCTGCCACAACATATCGCTGCATATCCTCCAATATATCCATATAGGTAGCATTAGCGCGATACCACTCCAGCATCGTAAACTCTGGCGAATGCTTCTCACCAGACTCTCCTTGCCTAAAGCATGGGCCAATCTGATAAAGCTTCGTAAAACCCATAGCGAGCAAGCGCTTCAGCTGTAGCTCTGGCGAAGCACGTAAAAACCATTCGCCACTCGCTGGTGGTATAATATGAGGTTCATTTGCTGGTGCCGGAATTCGCACTGGGGTATCTACCTCAACAAACCCTTCTCCATCAAAATAATCACGGATTGCCTTAATTGCTAAGGCACGCTTGGGGAAATAGTCCATCCATTCGTAGCTCATTGCTACACCTCTTTTTTTACTCTGCCACAATATTATCCAAAATGTACGAAGGCAAACGCATTGGGCGCATATTCTCTGTCGACACACATGCATGCACCGTATACCCTGAGGCAAGTAGCTCCTCCCCTCTCTTCACGACACAACACACCTTAATGCGTACCCCACCTGCTGCCGCAAGCCACCCATAAATTGTAAGTTCATCATCATAGCGTGCTGGTTTACTATAATCTACATGAGCCTCAATCACAGGAAGCATCGCCTTATCACGCTCCTCCATCTCTTTGTAGGTCACACCTGTCTTACGCATAACTTCATTACGGCAACGCTCAAAAAGCGTTAGATAATTACCATAATAGACAACTCCCATCATATCTGTATCTGCGTAAGGCACACGATAAACTGTTGATACTGCTCCCTCTGGTATTTCTTTTATCATTATTTTCTCCAAATTAAAGCTTATTCTAAATTAAATTTTTATTACTTGAGGATTCCAGAAAGAATATTTCGTCGCGAAAGCACCCCCTCACAAGAAAGGTCCTCAAGCCTTTGGCAAAATTCCTTAGCAAATCCTTTACTATTGATTTCACGCTCAAGGCAATCATACTCACGAACCATAAGCGTGGTTGTATTTGATATAGGAAGATATTCTTCCCACTCAACTGGCACCTGATGCCAATTACCATCACCACCATACATTGGCACATACGATACACGCGGCTCCGTATAAAAGCCATGTGCTGTCGCCTCAATCTCAGTCCCTTCATCATCACGATTTATCACATTTGCTTTAAGAATTGAGTCTGTTTTAAACTGAGGAGTCTTAAACCTACTATCCCCATAGTAATTGAGCAATGCTTCTGCCTCCCAATTCGAGGCTTCTTTCTCTCTTTTACCATAGATTTTATGAAGTGGACGCATATGCTGATAAATTGGGATTGCAAGCAATGGAGCAAATGCAAAATAAACTGATTTAAAGTACTCATTATTAAATTTTTTAAAGGTTGCTTCTGCTCGTTCTATATCAAAATCTCGAAATTGTGCAGGGTCTGTACACAATGAATGGTTATTTAAATGCTCTGGAGAAATAATGTTAATCATATCCTGCTTTCTAAAGGTAAAATCATCTCCGTAGCCGACACGCTGGTCCTTTATTAAATCCAGCATTTGAGTTTGAGCTAGAGGTGTGAACAGCATACGATACTCTTGTTCATTTGTTCTATTCATTGTTTCAAAAAGCAATTCAAACTCACGATTTGACATCAATGTATATTGAGAATCATCATCTAACTTTTGAGAAAATTTCTCAAGCTTTTTCATTGCCTTACGTTTGCTATGTTTAGCAAAGAACCCATCATCGTCAGAATCAGAAAAGGTCGATGGTTTCCGAATAAATGACAAATTAGGGGCGACCTCATTACCATAGATTAGGCAAGCATTTTTAGAATATTGAGGGATAGGAGCATTTACTGATGCCGTTAGATTTTGTGATCTAAGGATAGAAACAGGCTTTCCGTCTTGACCTGTTATTGTCTCTCTCCAAGTAATAAGAAGCGAACCATAATACGTTTTTTCTGTCCATTCTTGGGATAATATTTCAGCAAGAACAAATGGATTGTCGTTGATTTCACCACTTTGTGCAGCGACAATGGACTGATTTTCTGGCAAATCTGCCAAATTAAAATCCTCAAAAAGCTCAGAAAGGCGTCCTTGATGCACAAACAAATCAAACTTAAGCTTGGGCACGACTTTTTGAATCATTCGTGTAGTAAGCCCCCAATCATACAAATCATTGAGAGGCTTCATTTGCTCCCATGCTTGATTAGTTAAATCCTTTATCTCTTCCTTAATTTGATTAAGCTTTTGATACAAAGCCTTAAGCTTTGGATTTAGCTTACCAAAGATTAGGAAGAGAGCTCCAATAATTACCAAGCTTCCCCAAAAGGCTTCTATTGTTACTTGCTCGTATTTCAAGTATTTATAGAAAGCATACCCAAATGGGAACAACACTCCTACCACAACAATGATTATTCTGAGCAGCTCCCATCCAGCTATAGACCCCTCTTGTTCTTCTGCTTGCTGTTGTTTCTTTTTTATTTGAAGACAAAGCTTTTTATTAGCAACCCGATCAACACCAGAAAGAGCTTCTAGCTCTTTAAAGGTGTCGTCGGCCACTTCGGGGAAACGCTTAGAAAACTCTTTTTCATAGCGTTCTAGAGGGTTATAGACATCCTCAGACATTACTTTCTACTAGAAGAATGACTTAGTTGCCGCTTGTTTGATTTCAGTAGAAGCGGAGAATGGTATACGTGTGGTATATCCAGAGCGAGCAGCAACAATCATTTTTGTTGGCCAACGATAGACATCTGTATTCCATTGTAGGACCGTATCATTATATAAAGAACGAGCAGCAGTGATTTCGCGCTGCAAATAATCATTTTGTTGCATTGCAGAAGCAATTGCTTCATGTGCACGAAGCTCTGGATATGCTTCAACCTGTGGGAACAAGCGACCAAACCCAGCATCAATATGGTGTTGCATTGCATTACGATTAGCATCAGGCGAGCCACCACCACGATATGCTGCAACGGCTTTCATAACATCCTTATCTAAATCAACTGCTTTATTTACTAAAGGAGCTACATTTTGGAGAATTTGGACACGCTGCATCAAATAGTTATCAATTTGAGATGCCTCTGCTTGGAGCTTTTGTTGTAATTGCTGAAAATAATTTTTTGCAGATATTTTTTTAAACAAGAAGATTACTCCTGGAATAATAAACAAGCACCAAAGAATAATTTCAAATAGGGTTGAACCCCAACCTACTTTTATTTGGAGCTGACGCTCAATAACGTTTACATCGCGTCCAGCTTGATTTACTGGACCAGATAATTCATCTAATTCATTTGCCATCTTATTTTCTCCTCAAAAGCACAAATAACTTTTGTTAAAATTTTATACAATCAATTATAACAAACGGAAAAATAATTTACAATAAATATCCTACAAATGTGGTATAGCGGGGTGTACATTCGTAAAATAAAACATACTTGCACGGATATGCAAGTATGTATTCCACTGTATGAATCACACGTGCTTACTCAAAACCTTAGTAGCGCATACACACAAGCAGATGGTTGTTGCATTATTGCTTCATTAGATTTTAAAACAATCAAGGAAACGATACGAAATTGTGCTGCTCGCTAGTACCACAATATAGCAACCTCACACCGTTCTATTTAATTGTGCAATGTAGAAGCTTAGGCTAAAGCATCCAAAATAGCTGATATTGAATAAATTGCGGCAGTTTCAACTCGTAAAATATTACTTCCAAGAGTAACTGGAAATGCTCCACAATCTATTATTTGAGACAGCTCTTCTGGAGAAAAATCGCCCTCTGGACCAACTAGTATCCCTATCTTTTTTACTGGAGGCTCCAGCTGCTTAACCAATGCAGAACAAGTACGTTTTTTCTCCCTAAGGTCGGCAAACAGCACCGGTTGTTCTTTGAAGAGGTGAAGAGCATCGCTCCACCTTACAGCAGGCTCTATTTTCATCAAATAACCGCTACTACACTGTGTAACTGCGGCTTCAGCAATACGCTGCCACCGCTCTACACTGCTATCCTTGGGCTTTATTTGCACATATTCAGAAATTATAGGGACAAGGCGCTTCACCCCAAGCTCTTGTGCCTTCTCCACAAGCCAATCCATTCGTGCCGGCTTTGCGATACATTGGAATAAGACAATCTCAACCGTAGGTGCAGGAACAAGCCATGCTTCAGAAGTAAAATGTATCGCAGCAAAGCGCTTGGCAAGCTGCGATATTTCTGCATTGCGTTTATACCCATTACCATCTGTTAATTCAAGCTTTTCGCCTTGCTTGGCACGAAGTACCGTAACAAGATGATGCGTCTGAGCCTCAGGTAAAATCTGGTCATCTGAAGCATGCAAAATTTCAGGCGGCAACAACAACGTATGCATAATTAAATTTCAGAAGCAAGACAAGCCTCTTATTTATTTCTTCAGTTTATCACGCTCAGCAAAGAACTTATCTGAGTAATCCTTAAATTTGCGCATTTCTGGATAAGAAGAGCCATCAAACGCATCACGGAATGCCTCAAGAGCAGCCTTTTGCTTAGAATTAAGCTTTGTAGGTATCTCAACCTCAAGACGCACTTTTAGATCACCAAAGCCTCGTCCATTAAGTACTGGGCAGCCCTTATCGCGGACACGAAGCACCTTACCACTTTTTGTGCCAGCAGGAATCTTTAGCTTTGCAAAGCCCTCTGGGGTTGGCACCTCTACCTCACCACCTAATGCAGCTACATCAGGGGTAATAGGAACAGAGCAAATTAAATCATCACCATCGCGCTCAAATAACGGATGATCTGCAACATGGATTACAATATGCAAATCCCCTGGTGAGCCGCCACGCTGACCACCTTCGCCCTTACCAGCCATTCTAAGGCGAACACCTGTATCAACACCGCGAGGAATTTTTAAGCTAATTGTGGATTTATCCTTTATTCGCCCACTACCACGGCATTCCTTACAAGGAGTTCTGACAACGCTTCCAGCACCTTTACAAACAGGACAAGGAGATTGAACTCTAAAAAATGCAGCCCCCTTTACAACATAACCAGAGCCACCACATTGCTTACATGTCTCTCTTGAAGAACCTTTTGCGGCACCAGACCCATTACATTCTGGGCAATCATGCTCGTGAGGGATAGAGAGCTCCTTCGTTGTACCAAAAATAGCCTCTTCCAATGTTATTTGTAAATCGTAGCGTAAATCTGCACCATTTTGTGGGGCATTTGGGTTATTGCTACGGCGACCACGTCCGCCACCACCAAATAATGTATCAAAGATAGAGCCAGCACCACCTTCTCCACCGAAGAAGCCTTCAAACAAATCGCTAAAATCTCCAGCATGGGTAAAATCACGACCAAAATCAAAGCCTCCAGGACCAAATTTTGTTCCCTCATGACCAAAGCGATCATAATTTGCACGCTTATTTTCGTCGCTCAAAATCTCATAAGCCTCAGATATCTCCTTAAATTTTTCCTCAGCCTCTTTATTGCCAGGATTTCTATCGGGATGATATTTCATAGCAAGCTTACGATAAGCTTTTTTTATTTCATCTGCAGTTGCGGTTTTTGAGACACCCAACAGCTCATAATAATCTTGTTTTGCCATAAATTATTTCCTAAAACTAAATTAAAAAACGCTTTAATTATTCTTCAGCTGCAGAAACAATTACTTGTGCAGCACGTAGCACCTTACCATTTAGTGTATATCCTTTACGGACTTCAAAAAGGACATGCTCTGGAGGGACAGAATCGCTAGGCATTTTTGATAGAGCTTCATGTACCTCAACATCAAAAGGTTTTCCGATTGAATCAATTGGTTTTAGTCCAAATTTTTCTAGGCCACGAAGTAGCTCATTTTGGATTAACTTAAAGCCTTCGATATAAGGATTAGGTTCTGCTTTTGTTGCTTCATCAGAAGCATCAGCTGGAGCCACATTTTTCTCTAGAGATGCCAAGGCATGGTCGATATGATCGAGTGCAGGAAGCATTGCGGAGAGCAAATCAGCATTAGCACTTTTAATCATATCTGCCTTATCGCGAACCATACGTTTACGATAATTATCAAAATCTGCTTGTAAGCGAACAAGTCTATCTCGATAGATTTCAGCTTCTGTTGGTTGCTTTTCCTCAACAACAGGCTCTTCAACTTGGGAAGCGCCATCTGTGGCAGTGTCTTCTGTGGCGGATTCTTCTGTAGCTGGCTCTTCTGCAGCGGATTCTTCTGTAGCTGGCTCTTCTGCAGCGGATTCTTCTGTAGAAGATACATCTGGTGTTTCTTGGGAGTCAGCCTCATCCACTTGCGGAGCTTCATCTGCCGCAATATCTGGATTTACATTTATTGTTTCCTCTTCTTGAGGTACTTGTTTTAAATCATCTTCATTCATAATATTACAAACACTCCTAAATTGCTTTTAAAAAGCAAAAAAATAATAATGTATGTAATTTTACCATTTTTAAAAAATAATGGCAAGCACTGAAAAAAACCACACAATTGATTGTGGGCTGGATATAATTTTTTCATTTGGCAAAGCTCGCATTTTAGCATCACACTAGCCACTACATGTTGCTGTAATACATGTAAATCCGAATAAAAAAAGAGTTGCCATACAAAATTTTGTACAGCAACTCTTTATTTATTAGCTACCGCTTATAATCCTATAAGCGATGCAATTATTTCAAGGAGGGATTATTCCTCAGACTTCTTCTCGCCTGGTGTCCACTCTTCTGTTGTTGAGAATGCCTCATCAAAAGCAGAAGCTAGACCAACGATATTCTGGTCTGCACGAAGACCCTGCTCTGCAGCATACTCTGCAGGAATCTCAAAGTCCTCATCCTCACCGCCCTGTGCCTTTAGGCTTAGACCAATGCGACGCTCATCACGATCAATGCGAACGATACGAGCCTCAACCTCTTGACCTACCTTTAGAGCATCCTTAACGCGATCAACATGATCATCGCTAATCTGTGAGATGTGTACTAGACCATCAACACCACCCTCTAGCTCAACAAATGCACCGAAGGAAGCGATCTTAGAAACCTTACCCTTAACCATCTGGCCAACAGCATAGCGTGCTGTGATGTTGCTCCATGGATCCTCAGAAGCCTGCTTCAAGCCTAGAGAAATGCGCTGATTATCAGAATCGACCTCTAGAACAACTGCCTCAACCTCCTGACCCTTCTGTAGAAGCTCAGTTGGGTGATTAATCTTGCGTGTCCAGCTCATATCTGAAACATGGATCATGCCGTCAATACCATCCTCAAGCTGAATGAATGCACCGTAAGATGTGAAGTTACGAACCTTACCCTTAACGCGTGTACCAACTGGGTAACGATCCTGAACTGTATCCCATGGATTTTCCTCTGTCTGACGAATACCAAGAGCAATCTTCTGTTCCTCCTTGTTTACGCCAAGAACAACAACGTCTACCTCGTCACCTACATTTAGAACATCAGATGCACGAGCAACACGGCGTGTCCATGAGAACTCAGAAACGTGTACAAGACCCTCAATACCATCCTCTAGCTCAACGAATGCACCGTAAGCAACTAGGTTTACAACCTTACCACGTAGACGGCTATTTACTGGGTAACGAGCCTCAATATCATCCCATGGATTTGCTTGTGCCTGCTTCAAGCCAAGAGAAATACGCTCACGCTCACGATCAATCTCTAGGATGATAACATTTAGCTCCTGACCAACCTTTACCAAATCAGCTGGGTGCTTTACGCGGCCCCATGTTAGGTCAGTAATATGTAGAAGACCATCAATACCATCAAGATCTACGAATACACCAAAGTCTGTGATATTCTTAACCTTACCAACGCGGCGCTGACCAACCTCAAGAGTTGCCAATAGCTCACGACGCTTGTCTGACTGACGCTCTTCAATCAATTCACGACGTGAAAGGATGATGTTACGACGATCATTTGAAATCTTAATTAGCTTAAACTCGTACTGCTGACCAAGGTAATCATCTGTGCTATGAACAGGAGAAACATCAATCTGAGAACCTGGTAGGAATGCTTCTACACCATCAACATCGATAAGTAGACCACCACGTACCTTGCTCTTAACAGTACCGTTAACTGTGCAGCCTTCGCTATAGCGCTCTAGAACAGCCTCCCAGCGAATCTTTTCATCTGCCATTTTCTTGGAGAGAACAACCATACCATCTTCATTTTCTGCCTGAAGAACAAGTACGTCGACTTCCTGACCAACCTGTACAGAAGCAATATCTTCGAATTCATTAGCAGGTACTGAACCTTCAGACTTGCCACCGACATCGATTAGAACCTCGGTTGGGCGAACTTCAAGTACCATACCCTTGATAATACGATTTTCTTCTGCCTGCTGTAGTGTTGCATTTAGAAGCTCATTCATTTCCTGGCTATTCTTAGCCATGTCTCTGCCTTTTTTTGATACTAGCATGTTTATTATTTTAGGCTTTTGGGGTTAATTAATATATCTGCAAGCACATCAACGCCACTCAGCGTTTCGCTGCGAAATGTATAAGACGCCTTAACTTACACAAAAAATAATGTGTAAATTGTATCAAAAAGTCACCCATTGATTCAACAGATTTTTTGCAAAAATTTTATTTATGGGGATCGTTAAGTTATTCCAAATATTAAGCCTCGTGCGTCTAGCCACCACATAAGCAATCCTTACAATCCCCTTTGGGCACCATCGTGCATTGCACACACATCACTATTGCTTACCACGCAAGCTTCAATATTCCCGTGTTATTCGTAATTCTTGATGATTATTCCCTGCAAAAAACAATAAAAAAAGGTATTGCCAGAAACAAACTCCAACAATACCTCAAGGAATAATAACCCAAAAAAATCTTTAATCGATAGCTAAATATAGCTCCTCCGGATTTCGTCCTAATATATTAGCAATACTTTCTAATTGCTTCTTGATTAACGGATCCTGCTCCATTCTATTTACAATTGTACGGCAGCCATGCAATACTGTTGCATGTGTTTTATCAAAAGAACGAGAAATCTCTGGTAGCGATCCTTTAGTTAATTTTCTGCATAAAAACATTGCCATTTGACGTGGCAAAGCAATATTTTGGCTTCGCTCTTTTCCCATAATATCACTTATTGAGATATTGAAAAACTCAGAGACAACCTTTTGTATTTGGCCAAAGGTCAAATCTGGTTGAACTTCGTCCTCGAGCATATCCTTAATAAGTTCGCGAACGCTATCAATTGTTGGCTCCACACCATGATTTTGATTGCAACGGAATATAACACGATTCAAAGCACCTTCAAGCTGGCGGACATTTGATTTTACATTCTCTGCAATAAATTGTAGCACTTGGTCTGGAATAACAACATTTAAGTGATTTGTCAATTGCTTATGACGAAGGATTGCTAAGCGAGTCTCAAAGGCAGGAGACTCAACAGAAGTAATCAGGCCAGCCTGAAAACGAGAAACTAGGCGCTGCTCAAGATTTTGGATATCCTGTGGAGGTCGATCGCTAGTCATAACAATTTGCTTATTATTTAACGTTAAATCATTAAACATATTGAAGAACTCCTCTTGTAGAGCTGTTCTTCCTGCCATAAAGTGAATATCGTCAATAAGTAAGACATCAACCTTCCTATAACGCTGACGGAATGCGGCTGAGCCAGAATTTTGAATTGCATTTACAAATTCATTTAAAAGAAATTCTGTGGTAATATAGCAAACGACAAAGGATGGATTCGTTTTTAGAACCTCATGCCCTATTGCTTGCATAAGATGAGTTTTCCCTAGACCAGTATCGCCATAGATAAATAAAGGGTTATAAGAGCGACCAGGATTATCTGCTGTTGCACGAGCCGCTGCTGCAGCGAAGCTATTAGATGGACCGACAATAAAGTCCTTAAAGTAGTAATTTTCATTTAGAGGGAAGCCTGGATCCTTTTCAACTGGTTGTGCTGACGGAATTGACCTTGCCGGCTCATCATTAACGTCTTGAACAACAGTAGGTAGCTCCTCCTGAACTGTTGAAACAGAAAGCTCTACACGTGAAAGGCGGCTACCTAGAGCGCGACGAAGAGCCTCCTCTATTATTCCGAGATAATTATTACCAATGAATGTCTTTGTAAAATTATTATCTGTTTCAATTGTTACTACACCACCATCTGAAATATTATTCATCTTCAAAGGTTCAATAAGGCGTTGATATACATCATCGCCTACCTTTGCCTTTATTTCTATGCTGGCTAATTGCCAAAAGCCATCTAACTCAACTGAATCCATAAATTATTCCTAAACTCTACGAATGTCTACAACATTCAAACAACTGTTTTATCTTTAAATTTCGCCTCTATATTCTCAAAAAAAAGAGTTATCTACAAGAAAAAAGAATTATAAGGATATTAACAAGTTATTAACAGTGTTATTAACAGGTTATTAACAGCCTAACAACTCTAGCCCCTCCTAGGTAAGTTACGTCGTTACAATAAAATAAAATGACGTTTACTCTAGGTGTTTTTGGGGGATTTGTGTATAAAAAAACCTTTTAACAGGCCATTTATACACTATTAACAGGTGCAATTTGCTATGCCAAGAAGACGTGCTGCATTCTCTCCAAGAATTGCTTGCCTCTGCTCTGACGTTAGAGCCAACCTATTGATGGTGTCAACTCCAGCCCCTTGAGATTCCCACGGAGAATCACTAGCCATAAGGATTTTCTCGTATCCATGCTCTAATATTATGTCAACCATTTGCGAAGGGTCATGCTCCTCATAGCAAAATGCTGTATCATAATAAAATTCAGTATCCTTAAGGAGTTTAGCGACATCCTCAAGATACCCTCTAGAGCCCATATGAGCTAACACCGTGCGATTTTGTGGAAGCACATCCGCTACCCGTAAAATCCGCTCTGGAGTAAGATGAACAGGAGGAGGATAACCAGGATCCTCACCCGCATGAAACACCACTATAAGCCCCAACTCCGCAATCTTTCTGTAAATTGGAAGCATTATTGGATCATCCACATAAAAGGACTGATATTCTGGATGAAGCTTAACTCCCTTTATTCCTGCCTCTGCTAAACGCTCAAGCTCTGGCTCCCAATCCTCACTTCTTGGATGCACACTGCCAAAAGCAACAATACCTGGCTCATTGCGTTCTATCGCCCATGTATTTACGGTATGATTTTGCGTTGGCTTTGTGGCTATTTGTAAAATTACAGAATAATCAATACCAAACTGCTTCATTGATGCCAATAATCCACTAATTTTCCCATCTGAAGCAGGAGTAACACCACCCTTCTCTGCTAACAATGGTAATGCTTTCTCAGCAATTGCATCAGGGAAGCAATGTGTATGAAAATCAATTATCATCAAAAATTACCTTTCCGACATTGTTCAAAAGCTCTACAACTCTTGGTCCTGGACGCCTTGCCCAGCTCTCGGCAAAAACCTCCACCTTGATTTGTTTCTCAGAAGTAGATGCTTTTTCAAGCATTGTACGCCATTCTTGCGTTTTTTTAGAGACATACTCATGCCTATCCATAATGCCAACAGGAGAAGCAATATCAATAATAATATCTGGTTCTAATGCAACAAGCTCAGCAAAGCTTATGCTAGCAGTCTCAACTGCTGATTGAAATGCATTTTCTCCTCCCGCCTTCTTAACAACATCACTATAAAAAAGCTTTAGTCCAGAAACTAAAATCTCTCCAGAAAAATCATCATTATGATTTAGAACAACAAGCACCTTAGGGGCTGCATCGCCACGTGCATCTCGCATTGCGGCTTTTTTCTTCAACACAGTCAGTGACAAATCTAAATCCATTATCCATTGCTCAATAAAATCTTCTTCATTATACAATTGACCAACAGCCCACATCGTGTCACAAATTGAATTAATTGAGTCTACCCTCCCCTCAATCACCTTTTTACCCATACCTAAAAATTTAGCATGCTCTATAGAATGATTTGGTAGAAGCAGCACAACATCAATTGGAAGCTTTTCAACAAGCTTCCAATCAAGCTTTAAAGAAGAGCCTAAATTTGGCAAGCTTTTTGCATCAGAGGGAAAATCACATCCATCTGTTACTGCAGTAATATGATCCTCGCGGTTAATTCGATACATCATCTCAACAAAGGATGGAGAAAGACACAATACTGATGGACGGCGTGGCTTTCTATCAAAGTTTTCAATTCCTGCAGAAGCAGATGCATCCTTTGACGAATTACCTACAGACTTCGCCACACCTCCAATAATTAAACCTATCACCACCAACAATAGAAATGCAATAACAACGGGAACTAAAAGCTTTTTATTTTTCATATTTAAAATCCTTGATTTTTTATTCTAATCAATTGTATTCACAAAACGGAAACAACAGCAACAATGCTAACAAATAGCATCACTAGCTTATGCATTAAAGCAAATTTTCACATTATTTCTTGCTAGATTAGTTATGCACAGCATTGCACCACCTTCTTGATTCCAGCAATCTTACAGAGCAAAACAAGAAGAAAATTAGTAGAGAAACAACTCCACAAAGCATTCTTGAATCTAGTGTCCCTCTAGCTACATCAGCAAAATCAATTGCATCGCAGATACCAGATGGATCAAAACCAGGTATATTCCCAGTAAATGCGGCTGCTGAGGATAGCACTATAACAAGTGTTGCTGCTGCCGCAACAGATTGGTGACGGCTAAGTAGAGAGATAAATGTCCCAACTGCACACCACATTGCGGCAACAACCAGCACAGAAATGACTCCCCCACACAAAGAATTTTGACTAAATGCTGGAGGTGGATTTGCAATATGCGTATAGCAAGGAAATGCAAGAAAGCATGCACCTATTGACAGTGCGACAAGTGTATATGCTGCAAAAAATTTGCCCATTACAACATCGACATCTCTAACGGGAGCTGTCATCAACATTTCTATTGTACCGCTTGTTTTCTCCTCAGAGAACAATCTCATTGTGAACAGCGAAATTGGAATGCACAAGCACAAATAAACCTGAACACAAAACATTGCTGGCAAATGCTCAAATGTATTGTCGCCCGCACGCAATGCAGCAGTAAACAGCAAGCTGACCAGCGCTGTAAACCCAGAAAAAATACACCAAGCCACAGGTGACCGCAATGCTGATTTACATTCCCTTTGCCAAATAATTTTTGCACAGCTCATAATTCACCCCTAATATCTAATTACTCTTCTTCCGCGGTATTAGCCCACATTGTAAAAAGCTCTGAAAGTGAGTGTTTTTTAAGTTGATCCATATCGGTGGTATCAGCAACAACTTCGCCGTGATTCAAAAATATTACGCGGGTAGCGACCTTTGAAATAATTTCGTGATTATGCGAGGTAAATAAAAGAGTTGTTTCTGAGCCGACAACTTCATTTTTAAGTAAAAGCTTTATAAAAGAATCCACTTGATATGGGTCACAATTTGAAAAAATTGAATCAAACATCAATAGTTGTGGCTCATGAACAATTGCATCTGCAATACCCACACGCTGCTTAACACCTTGAGAGAGAGAAGCAATGGTAGTATTGGTATAAGCAGCTAAATCACAGCAAGAAATTACATCATGAAGCCTGCGTCTACGTGCTTGAGCAGGGAGATGGCGTAGCTTACACTTAAACTTCAAATATTCAAATACGCGCATTTCCTCATATAAAGGTACAGCTTCGGGGAGATACCCAATACTACTCCTTACCTCCAAAGCATCTCGCATAGCATCCAAGCCTAAAACTTCAATTTTACCTGAATTTGCGGGTAAAAAGGTAGAAAGCACACGTAAAAGAGTTGTTTTACCTGCTCCATTTTGCCCAACCACAGCGACTCGTTCCCCTTGCTCGATAGAAAAGGACACATTTTTAAGTGCATGCTTTGAGCCAAACTTTTTATTTAAATTTTCAACACAAACTGCCTTCATAACTAGCCATAATTTTACTATTATTTGGTCAAACAAATCAACAACTAATTGCCTAAATTCTACAATAAGTTACTAATTCAACTCGTGTGATGACTCGAGGTGCGAGGTTCTTTTACAGGATTTACAAGATTTGCAGTGCCGATTCACGTACAAAACTATCCATCAACCATTGCTTACGCCTCGTGTAGACACACACATTACCACCAAAAAAAGGTGTGAGCAACCAGCCCACACCTTTTTTCCCCTTATTCAATCAAGGTGATTTCACCAAATGAGGTTGGCATCCAATTTGGATTTATTCCTCCACCCCAAATCATCTTACCAGTAGGTCCATTTGGTGTGTCACAGTCATATAGACCAATTGATAAACCAAACTTTGAACCAAGAACATGGTTTGGTATTGCTGTTTCTGCCCATGGAATCTTAACCTCATAGGTTGTGATCTTACCATTGCGTGTAACTGCAATATCATATAGTGAAGAGTCTTTAGCTAGCTGACCCGTAGTTAAACCACCAGAACGCTTTGGATTACGGTAAATTGTGTGCTTACCAGATCCGCCACCAGGAGAAGCTGCGCTGATAAACCACTCAAATGCACGTGCATCCTCTCCATCAATGCGATTTAATGGATGTAGTGCTAGCTCAATTGCATCACACTTTAGAGCATTATCGCCTGTTTGGTCAGCAACATGCTTGTCATCCTGAACCTGAACAGCAAAATATAATGCTGTGTTATCCCAACGAAGGTATCCTACACCAGCTAGACTATCCTCATTCCATTTATATCCAGCACCTCTGATAATTTGGTTATCGCAAAGTAGTGGAATTGGCTCTAGCTTATCAAGCTCCCATTCGTTTAGGTTGCCATCAACCTTGATGCTATTGTTCTGTGCAACCTTGAGTGCCTCAGAGCAGAATTCTGTTCCGCTATATTGAGTTACACGAATGTTATCGTAATAAACCTTACCCTTACCACGACCAACAGGTGTTGGAGAAACCTGCTTAATATTAGCAGGTGTGTCCATAACCTTTGTCATAAATCTCCAACCATCTGTAATTCTGCCGGCAGAGAAAACAGCTGGCATGTAGAAGGTTGTTGCTGGCTTTCCATCAGAATATTCGTAGGATAAGTTACTTCCTGCGTCAAAATCCATATTCTTTACCCATGCAGTATAAAGATACTTTTTGCCAGGAATCTTTATGTCCACCTTTTGAATAGCGTGCTGCCAGTTCTCGCCAGTTAGCTTCATTGCTGTACCTAAGCAGAAACCAGGAGCTGCTTCAACAATGCCATTACCACCCCAGTTTGATGGCTTTTGTCCTACATTTCCATTCATTGCTCCATTCTTGATCATATTGCCTAACTGAGATGGATCAATAGTAACAATATTTATTTTAGCTGTAGTTGTAACTTCTTTTGCTGCAGCTGTTGTAGAACGGAGTGCAACAATTGCCTTGTCTGTGCCCATTGGTAGTGGGATTTCAATGCGTGAGCTTTCACCAGCGGCTATGCTAAAGCGCTCTGTCTTAATAGCCTTCTTTGTGGTAGGGTCAAGCATTGAAATTGTGCCAGAGAAATTGGTGGTGTATGGATTATTAACCTTGATAGAGGTCTGAGCCTCTCTGCCTGCAATTACCACAGCAGAGATTTGTGGTGTTGCTGAATCCTGTCCATCAATTTCTAGTGTGGTTCTATTTGCATGAATTGCTAGAGGAACGTTTTCTATAATTATAGCCATACCATTTGTTAGCTTATAGCGTGCTTTGCCTGCAGCTATAGCGATAGGCTTAACTGTGCGTCCCTGGTAGTCTGTTGCCTTTGCCTTTGAAGCAACGCAATCTATTTCCATAACTGTGTCTTCAAGGCTTGCTGGCTGTAGAGCAATAACTCCCTTGCCATTCTTCTCAAATACATGGATATAGCCCTTGCTACCATAAGCGTATGTTCCAATTGGACGGGCAGTGCCGAGCTTTTCAATGACTGTTGCAATAGATGCCACAACAGGGCGTGGTGTATTTATATCCAATAGATATGACCAGTTGCCACAAGCATCACCTCTGCCTCCAAAGTAAACAATCATTTCGCATCCAGCAGCTAGCTCAGAAGGCCAATGCGCCATAACGTGGCGACATTGGTTAAGGCTATTGGTCATAGCGACTAACTGTGGCATATTAAATACAGTCATACCAGATGCTGTTTCATTATCTATTACGCTATTTTTTAAGCCACGTGCAGCAAGATCCTTCTTAACAGAGATGATGCTGTTGCGGAAGCCATAGTGAACAGGAATAATATCAACATGCTCGCCAAGTCCTGCGTCTAGTAGGTCTAGTAGATAATTTCGTGGCCATAAACCACCTGCTGACATTGTTTTCATTTCAGGAGCATATTTACGTACTTGTTCAGTACCGATACGGCAAAAATCAAGATAGTCAGCAACTGGGTTATCACATAGTGAGCCAGGAACGATTTCGTTTAGCCACTCAAAGCCATAAATCTTTCCTCTATAGTGCTTGGCAAGATGAGCAGCGGTCTGTTTCCATGCCTCACGATCAAATGGGAATGGAGTAAAGTTGGCTCCGTATTGATCTGGCTTTGTCATAACCCATTTAGGTGGACCAATAAGCATAATCCATGGAAGGATTCCACCATCGTTGTTTGCTTTAACTATTCTATCTAAACCATCAAGTGTGTATTCGCCGCGGATTGCTTCTAGTCCATTCCAGCCAATGAAATGGCGGCAATATGAGAAGCCTAGCATATAAGCCAAGGTGGATACATCCTTTGTATAAACGTCTGTTACACCAAAGACAGAGCGGCTTGTGCCAATAGCTTTGCGAACATCTGGTAGGTTTGCGATTGTTGATTCACGAACATTCCCATTTTGGTCGGTTGCTTCAATAAGGAACACACCTGGTGTTGTTAGTCCATCAAGGGAAACCATAATTTCGTCTGAATTAGCAAAGGAAACCTCCTTTGAACCAGTCCAAACTACCTGTCCCTCTACATTTGTTGCTTTTAGTTTTAGAGACAAAGCAGAAGCAGGCTTAGTTGTTCCTTTTCTTATAGCCACTTGAGGTGTTGCTCCTCCCCAAGTTACACCACCTAGCTCCTTTGATTTAATGGAGAATATTTCGTATGTTTGGTTGATTGTTGGTCCACCGGCACGTGTGTCCCATGGCCAGTTTTTATTATTTGTGTCAACGAAGGTAACTACATATAGTAGGGAGTTAAAAGCATATCCCTTAGTAACCTTTTGTGGAAATCTTAGCTCTGCAACCTTTCCAACCTCAGCCTGCTTTGTTTGAACCCAAAGCCCTGGATATGGAACATGATGGCGGTGCTTGTTATATACACCATCTGGATTGTCAATCCAAGGTCCATATGGAGATACGCGAATAGAAGTGCCATTGCCCCAGCTGTCTGTTGGGTCAATATAATATTTTACAATACATTCATAATCTTCACCAACATCAACAACATTTTTGTTGAATGAAACCTTTATCCAGCTTTTCTTGAAGGATACAGTATCTGGCTTTGAAAAAACTTTAGGCTCAGCCTTTGCAGCTTGAACTTTTTTAGCAGAAGCCATCATCTTGCCACCATTCGCATTGGCAATTCTATTATTGAAATTACCATCATTGGAATAGAAAACATAAGGATAGACGTGGTCTGCCTTTTCATCTAGGACTATTTTTGTGCGGAATGTGTATTTGTTTACACCAGCCTTAATTTCCTGAGGGAAAACATAGCCAGTAACGCCACCCCAGCCATCGACCTTCATCCAATGAAAGTCGCAGGAGAGCTTCATTCCAGGTTTAACATCTTTAGATTTAATCGTGATGTTAACCTCAACGGTGTCGCCAGATTTAATGTTGTCTGGTGTCTCAATAGAGCACCAGCTGTGTTCAATTATAGCGGCATAGCTACTAGCACTAAATAATATAGCGAGCATAGCTATTGTAACGCTTTTTTTGAATAATTTTTTTATTTTCATGTATTTGCTCCTTTATAGAAAATGATTAACTATGAGTTATCCCTTGCATGTAGAAGAGCGAACCACTAGCTTTGGCTCAAAGGTTTTGCTTTTTACACTAACCTTCGGATTATCAATCATTTGCAAAAGCGTATTTGTTGCCCAAACGGCTCGCTCGTAGGCACATCCATTGATTGACGACATTGGGATAATCCCAAATTTTGAAAAAGGAGAATCATCCACACCGACGACCTTAACATCCTCTGGAATTCTCTTTTTAAGAGAAAGAAGAGTCCTCATTGCAGCGATGCCTTGAATATCTGAGTTACAAACAATCCCATCAAAATCAATACCATTTTTGTGTAGCTGTTTAATATATTTAGGGATATTCTCTGGAGAATATTTTTCCTCTTCAAAAATGAGCCTTTCATCGATATCAACACCAGCTTCATTTAGGGCATCAGTATAACCAACAAAGCGGTCAAGCATAGTTGGATTTTTTAGTGTAACAATTTTTTTACAACCAAGAGAAAGCAGGTGCTTTGTGGCAATGTATCCAACATCAACTTGAGATATATCCGCACAAACAATTCCCTTTCCAAGATTTGTCATAGAGACCGTTGGGACACCTTCTGATTTTAGTTTTTCTAAATAATAATCTGAGCCGATAGTATTATTATAGGCTCTATTTATGATGACGCCATCGACATTATCGAGGGATTTAATTTGGCTAATAAAATCAGCCTCATTTGAATAGAATAGCCATTGAACACGAAAATGGGTATTATTGATTACACTAGCAACGCCGTCAATAATATGTGTAATATTTTCACTACCAGGTTGGCCATCGTGTCTATAGATAACCACGCCAATTGTATTAGAATTACCTCTTCTTAGTGCACTAGCGATAGGGTTAGACTTATAGCCTAATTTCAGTGCACGATTTTTGATTTCGAGGCCGAGGTCAAGTCTTACAGAGCTTTTTCCCATTCGTCCGGAAAGAACTTTAGAGACAAGAGAAGCAGAGCACCCAACATCTTTGGCAATTTGCTTTAAGGTAACTTTTTTACGTTTTCCCATAATTCTAGATATCTTGGTTAATAAACAAACTTAAATTTAGCATAGCAATGCCCACCATATGAGAATACTTTATCAAAAAAAACGGAAGCTAGTCAACAAAATTGTCAAACGATTGATAAACTAAATCTAACTATTAAAACCCGCTATTTAAGTTAAATTGCAAAAATTAAATTATTTATTATAGAACATAAAAAACAGCAGAGTGGAACCTATTGCTCTCACTCCGCTTTGTTCTCTTTTTCTAGCTACAACGTTTGGACTTGTTTATAGCAAAATATTATCAATCAAACGTGTCTTACCTACCTGAGCAGCAATCGCTACAAGTGTGTTCGCCTGTAGACCCATAGCCTCACCGCGCTCCTCAAGTGTATCAGCATCAACAATCGCTACATATTCAAGCTTCACATAGCCACAAGAGCCACCCTCTATGCCATCTACTATGTATTGCTTTATCTGCTGTGTTGTCCAAGAGGAGTTCTTTGCCCAATCAGACTGAAGTGATAATAATGTCTTAGATATATTTAATGCTGCTGCCCTATCTTCAGCACTCAAATATGTATTTCTTGAGCTCATGGCTAAATTATCTGGCTCACGAACAATTGGGGCTCCGATTAGCTTAATTGGCATATCAAGATCTCGGACCATCCGACGAATTATTGAAAGCTGCTGAGCATCCTTCTGACCAAAAACAGCCACATCTGCCCTACTAATGTTAAATAGCTTGTTTACTACTGTCAATACACCTGAAAAATGAATAGGACGGGAGATGCCACACATTACCTTTGAAAGCTTATTCTCTTGAAGAACAACTGAACTATCCTTACAATACATCTCGCTAGACTCAGGAGCAAATACCGCAGCGACACCCTCTGCTTCACAAAGTGCTAAATCGCGCTTTTCATCGCGTGGATATTTTTCAAAATCCTCATTCGGACCAAATTGTGTTGGATTAACAAATATTGAAACAATCACCGCATCTGCATTTGCACGAGCTATACGCATAAGAGACAAATGCCCCTCATGCAAATAACCCATTGTTGGCACTAAACCAATTTTTAAACCATTCTTGTGCTGCTCATCTGCCCATGCAGAAACCTCTTGTTTTGTTCTTAAAACCTTCATTTTTTCCTCACAAACCTAATAAACATTTAATAAATAATTAAATAGATAAAAGCCTTTCCTCTACTGCCTTAATTATAAAATCTGGTGTAGAAGCACCTGCCGTAACAGCGATATTTTTGAACTTTTTAAGCTCTGTTACATTTAATTGTTCTGGTGAATCAACAACAAAGGTTGGTAGTAGAGCCGCAGCCATAAGTGCCAACCTTTGTGTGTTTGCACTTTCGGGAGAGCCCACAACAACAAATGCATCCGAACCAACAGACAAGGTTTCCAATTCACCTTGACGTGCTCTCGTTGCCCGGCAAATTGTATTCTCAATCATTACAGTTACAGCATCTCCGAATTTGCTCTTAACTGCATTTGCAACCTCATCAAAAAGAGTTTGAGCTTGGGTGGACTGTGCCACAAAGCAAACAGGCTTGCCCTCGTTATCAACTGTGGCTACTTCAGCTGCAGAGCTTACAACAGCGGCACCAGCCTTCGCATACCCCATTAAGCCAATAACCTCAGCATGCTCCTTGTCTCCCAATATTATGCAAAAATATCCCATACCAGCATATTTTGAAATCACATCATGTATTCTACGCACATCAAGACAAGTTGCATCCACTAATTGAATTGGTAGCGATTCAAGGAACATCTGACGCATCGGAGGGATTCCATGTGCACGAATGATTAGCACTGAATTTTCTGGCAACTCAGCTGGATTTTCACAAACACTAACACCACTCTCTTCAAGCTTTTTCATCATAGCTCGATTGTGTATCAGTGGTCCATCTGTATAGACCCTTGTTCCATACTTCTCGGCTGTTTTATGGGCTATTTCAACAGCACGTCGAACACCCCAACAAAAACCGGCAGATTTTGCTATTTCAACATTCATTAACGAACCCTCGTTATTCCCTGAGTATAAACTGTTGGAATACTTGTTCCATTAAACCAATAGACAGCGCCTTCAAAGGTAAAGCTTTGCCCGACAATTGACTTTAGTTGTGCCGCATTTCCAATAATATAACATTCTGTTTTGGTGAGCTTTGAGCCAGGAATATCTCTAACAAGCTGATATTTGGCTGGAGCATTTTTTGGTGCAGGAATTAGCCGCCCAGTATACGACCCATAAACGGCTTGCTTATAATCGTTTCTAAGCAAATATTTGGGAACCTTTGCCGGACCAACTGGCGTTTTGTCTAAGTCAGTTTTATCATCAAAAAATGTTCTACGCACCTTCTTGGCGTTAATATTCTCCGTTTGCGACACATTAGGAGTGGTCTTTGGAGGTTGGACAGGTGCAACTTTTTGTGGTTTTGGTGCAACCTTTACAGCTGGCTGCGTTGTGGTAGTAGTTGTTGTAGTCGTTGTAGAGGTGGTAGTTGTTTGGGTAGGCTTAACCGAATTAGAGCTGGCAGTAAGAACAGACTTTGCTGCTACATTTGTACGCCCAGTTGCTTTTACATAAGCATTTGTAATCCAAACAAAAGAGCCTTCAGGTGGAGCAATTTTTATCCAATCTCCTACTCTGCCACGAACCTCTAGCTTTGAGCCTTTATCAACAATTCCTACGTCTTTATAATTTACATTTGCTCCAGCTCGCACTCTTACTCTATTGCCTGTAACAATTCCATTTTCTACATACTGGCTAGCCACCCACAAATCAACATTACTTGGTGGTGCTACCTTCACCCATGCATCTTCTACACTACCCAGTAGCTCAAGCACCTCTCCTTTACTTACTTGACCAACAACATCGCTGGGTAAGCCTGGAGCAGAGCGTAAATTAACATTATTACCAGTAACCTCAACAAAGGTTGCAGAAAATACAGCCGTAGATACAAATAAAGGCAAAATATATCTGATTTTCATAAATGACTCACGCTTACTTTAATATGGCAAATGCTATTTCTATAAAAACAACAAGCACCAACGGAAAACGCTACAACGTATCCGGTGGTGCTTGGATCAGAAAATTTAAAAGTAAAATTATTCCTCAGGCTTAGTCTTTGGGAGACCGTAGCCACGGCCTTCCTCGTCCTTCCACTGACCGCGCTTGCGCATTAGCTCAACACGCTCGTGGCGCTTGAGAACATTGCGACGCATAACAATTTTGCTTGATCCTTTTAGACTGCTGTGCTGGCTCATGTTATTTTTCCCTTATCTACAAGTTCCTATAGAACAACTAAATTCTTTTAACTGATAAAAAACTTGGTATAGAGTACTAAATTTAGCGTTTATTGTCAACAACAATAATACTTTTTATTCAATTAAACTTCTATTTTTTCGTACGGTGATTAGACAAAGCAAATGCGCCCCCTTTTGACGGCAAATGGGGCAAACGTGATGGCAAGCGTGATGGCTAAAAGTGCGAAAAAAGGGACGCAGAGAGCGCAAAGGTCGCGAAGGTGCGCTGAGCTCGTGTGGTGGTTTTGGGTGATACGCCGTCCCGTCTTGCACAACTCTGGGGTGTAGGACGTCCTCGTCCTACACCCCAGTTAAGCACACACCTTTATTTTTGCTCTCTAGTTTAGATGGGGACATTGAGGACATAGGGGACATTGGCGACAAGAGAGCAAGAATTTCTAGCGCTTTAATAAATTTGTCCCCAAGGTCCCCTATGTCCCCAAGGTCCCCTAAGTGCTCTCTGCGTCCCTTCCATTCGCACTTCTAGCCACCACTCTTTGTGCAAGACGGGACGGCGTGCACCCCAGAAAAACTGCGATAGCCAATACACGTGAATCCTGAATAATCATCTTGGTGTGTCACACACAGCACCTAGCCACCACACAAGCCACAGCTTCCGCACAAATCCAATCCAAATTATAGTCAATCCTGTCAAAAACTTCGCACTTTTAGCCATCACTCAAGCCAGCACGCGAGCCAGCACGCTCGCGCTGCTTACTGCGGGTTTTAGATAAAGTCTACCATTGCTACTGTATTTGGAGCCATGGTTAACTCGTATGTATTTTCTCCACACTTAGCTAACAGAGGTACCTCTGCAAGGTTATTTGCTTCATCTAGTAAATAGCTCACAGGATTGCTATTTACTGAATCAATGCTTATGCGAACAGTCTTTGGTTGTGCATCTGTATCCTCTTCAACAAAATTAGAAAATACAGTACATACCTTGCCGTCTGCACTACGTGCACCCAAAACATACACATCATTGTCATCTGTTGTAGTTTCAATTTGAGTACCATATTCAACAAGCTTATTATAGGCCTCAAAGCTATAGTATGTCTTTAATGGACGATACAGATAAAGGTCCCAAATTCCATTCATCCCTGTAGGACGTGCATCATAGTACATCATCATATCAAGCTTATTAACATTCTGACCAACTATCATAGCTGCTAATGTAAAGGCTGCTCCCTTCATCCCAATTATTGTTTCAATGGAATAATTAAAAGCTTCAGTCCCCCAGCCACGAACATAATTCCATTCATTTAGATGACTCTCAGCACCTTCGTAGCCATACTTCTTCATGATGGCCTCAACAATATCTGCATCTTCCTGAACATCCCATGGATTGCGCATATACCTATGCCAAGAAAGGAAATCTATCGGCACACGCTTTTCCTCACAACCCTCACCAGACATCATTTTTAGAAAATCATCAAGCCAAGCCTTATCCCATGCAAGTGCAGGGCCTCCAATTTTCAAGTGTGGGAAGCATTTTTTTAAATGAAGAGCAACCGTCTTATAGAACTCAAAAAATTGAAGCTTTGTTCCACTCCAGCATTTTTTATTATCTGAGTCCTCTGCATCAAGATCTGGCTCATTCCAAATTTCCCAATATCTAATCTTATGGGTAAAGCCATTTGCCCAGCCCTCTGTGTAGTGGCGAATGATATGCTCACAAACCTCTGCCCACTTCTGATTATCCTTTGGTGGCAGGGTGTGATATTTTTTTGACCAATGCTCAATAGAAGCACCAAGCCTATAAAAAGGCTCTGTTCCTGCTGCTATTATTTTTTGAATATACTCATCTGTAAGCTGAAAATCATAAGCGTCTGGGTCCTTTACATCCTTACTAAAATCAGGGAAGATTACACCTACATCTACTGTATGAGGTCCGCCATAGCCAGAAAAGAAGTTTGAGTCATGTGTGCGAGCAAATGGAATTTTTAGTTTTTTATATGTCTGAAAATTACCTCGTCCTGGGTCTTCCGCTAAACCAACCGGTCCATTATTAACACAATTCATAGGCCTAATCTTGCCTAATAGTTTATTTGTATTTATTGTTACACAACTCATACCCTACTCCATACTAATTTTTATAAATTTTATTTGCTATTGCATACTCTGCCACAGAGGGTGGCAGCAAGCCTCCTTTGGGAAGCACTCCCTGAGCTAAAGCTTGTCTTAATTCTGTTGAAGAAACTGGTATATTAAAATTAGACACAACAAAACGTTGAAGCCTTTTCATTTCCTCAGAAGAGAATTCTTCGCTAAAGGAAAGTGTTTCCCCTGCCCTTGAAAAAATGATAAAAGAAAACTCTTTTACTAGCTCATGGCAGCAAAACCATCTATGCAGAGTTGAAAGAGAATCTCCTCCAATAATAAAGAATAGCTCAGCCTCTGGATATTCCTGCTTAAGATGACGCATTAGCTCAATAGTATATGAACGACCACCTCTATCCATATCGTAGGTGCAGATACTAAAGCCCTCTGCTCCATCTATTGCAAGCTTAAGCATTTCAAGGCGTGCTTCATTGGAGGCTACTGCACCATTAGGCTTTAATGGGGAAACACAGGTCGGCACAAAAAACACCTTTGAAAGCTCGAATTGCTCCTTTGCAATTCGAGCTAGCTCAAGGTGTCCATTGTGAATGGGATCAAAGCTTCCCCCAAATACGCCTAGCTTCATTTTCAGCTCCGCAGGCTATTACAGCCTTTGCTTCTAGCTACTAGCAATAAGCCTTTAGACTTATTGATTCTTTAGCTGCTCTGCTGTCTCAATTATAAATTTAGCAAGAGGTCCATGTAAATCCTCACGCTCTAATGCGTATATAATATTTGTTTTAATAAAATCAATTTTATTACCTGCATCAAAGCGTTTACCACAGAATTTAAGCCCATACATGGCTCGTTCAACAGCTTGAGCACGAAGTGCATCGGTAATTTGAATTTCACCATTTTTGCCTGGTTTTACATTATCCAAATAACTGAACACCTCTGGAGTTAAAATATAACGTGAAGCAATAACCAGATTTGACGGAGCTTCTTCTGGTTTTGGTTTCTCAACCAAATCACGTATTAGCATAACATCATCCGTTACTGCACTTCCATTGATTACACCATAACGGCTAACACGCTCCATTGGAACCTCCTCCAGTGCAACAACGGTTTCATGATAGCGGTCAAATACATCTAATAGCTGCTTTGTTACTGGGGTATCATTACCTGAACGCAATAATGTATCACCAAGCAACACAGCAAAAGGCTCATTGCCAATATGATGACGGGCCAGAGAAATTGCATCACCAAGTCCACGCATTTCCTTTTGACGAACAAAATGAATATTAGCTAAATTGGAGACTCTTTTAATAATTTCCAGCTCTGCAAGCTTATTTTTTTGTTCTAGCTCATCTTCAAGCTCAAAGGAACGATCAAAATGATCTTCCACGGCACGCTTTCCTCGGCTAACAATCATCAAAATATCTGTAATTCCAGAAGCAACAGCCTCCTCTACTACATATTGAATTACAGGAATATCCACGACTGTCAGCATTTCCTTTGGTTGCGACTTTGTTGCTGGCAAGAATCTTGTGCCATAACCAGCTGCTGGAATTACCGCTTTACGTACCTTCATCTTATTCTCCCTATAGGTGCTGAAGCACCATTCTACCATGTTTAAATTATTCTGAAATTATCTCTCGCTTAATATCTGCACCCAAATCGCTCAATGATTTTTCAAGCGATTCATACCCTCGGTCAATACTCTCCGCATTTCCGATAACAGTCTGCCCCTCTGCACACAAGCCAGCCAATACCAACGCCATACCAGCACGAATATCAGGGCTTAGCATCCGTGTGCTCTTAAGGCTTCTTGCTCCTGAGCCATGCACAACAATACGATGAGGGTCGCACTGAACAATATGTGCACCCATGCCTATCAAATTATCAATAAAGTAAAGACGGCTTTCAAACATCTTTTCAAAGAAAAGCACAATCCCATCAGCTTGAGTTGCCAACACAATAAGTACGCTAAGCAAATCTGATGGCACAGCAGGCCAAATACCGTCATCAATCTTTGCGATTGCCCCAGAAACATCATTTGTTATGCGTAAATCACATAGCGAGGAATCAAAGGTTAATACACCATTTTCATCTCGAGTCCAATTTACACCTAGACGAGAGAAAGGACGCTGAAGAACAAGAAAATCATCTTCCTCAGTATTCTCTATTTTGATGCTACCCCTTGTTGCAGCAGCTGCTGCAATAAAGCTAGCCGACTCAATATAATCTGGCATAATTCTGAAGCTACCACCATGTAGGTGCTCCACACCATCTATTTCAAGTCGATTTGTACCTACGCCAGTAATTGCAGCACCCATACCGTTAAGCATATTACATAGGTTTACGACATGGGGTTCACACGCTGCATTAAATAAAACTGTGTGTCCCTCTGCCTTCACCGCAGCCATTACAAGATTTTCTGTTGCGGTAACACTAGCCTCATCAAGCAAAATCTTTGCCCCATGCAGGCGACCTTTTCTACGAAACTCAAATGGAATATTTTCTGGAATTTCCATTCCCAATCGCTTAAAGCCATCAAAATGAGTATCAAGCCTTCGTAAGCCAATTACGTCTCCACCTGGAGGAGAGATTACAACACGCTCACTCCTCGCCATAAGTGCACCGGCAAATAAGATTGAAGTACGTATACGATTGCATAATTCTGGAGGCAAGACCACTGTATTCAAGGTCGTTGGGTCTATAGTAACCTTACGTGCTACACGATCCAAATCAACCTTAGCACCCAGCTCACGTGCCAAATCAAGCATTACCTCAACATCACGAATAATTGGCAAATTTGTTAATTCAACAATTCCATCTGCCATCATTGCTGCAGCAATCATCGGTAAAGCCGCATTCTTATTACCTGGCGAATAGTGGGAGCCGTGCAATGGATTTCCACCATTTATAATAAATCTTGACGAACAATTCTTTAACATAAATAGCCCTTACAACCCTAATTGCTCTGCAATAAACAAATCCTTTTGGCGAATTTCCTCTGGAGTAAGCCCTAAAATCTCATGAGGGAAAACTAGCCATTCATTGACGGTCTTAATATAAAAATCAGGAACCAGATTAGTTGTATTTCTAGCAGGCTTATAATAAGGCATTGCAAAGCGTAGGACGCAACCAGTTGGCTCTAATTTCTCTTTCATAATGCGTGCTGTTGAGCCTGTATCAAAAATATCATCAACAACTAGCACCTTTGTCCCTTGAGAGATATTCTTTAAGACATAATCCAAATTCTCTACAACAGGCTCCTTACTCTCATTGATTCCAGTATATGAGACCGTTTTTACGATTGTATGATAAAACTTAATTCCTTTATAGGAGAAGAATTCGTGTACAGCCATACCAACTGGAGAGCCACCGCGCCACAACGCAATCATCACATCTGGAATAAAGCCAACATCGTAGATTTTTCTAGCTAAAGCGAAGCTATCGTTATAAAGCTGATTTGCTTGCAAATAAATTTTTGAGCCCATGTTTTAAAGTAATTTGTTTTGAAATTAAAGAGATAAAATTATATGACTTATTTTTTAATAAATTCTAGCATAAACTAACACTCAAAGCAAAACAAATTATATCCACACAAAAATTCTGGTGAAAATAAATAGGTCAAAAGATAAAATCATTGAGTCAAACTGATTAACAACCGTTAGTCCTAAACGTCTGATTGTCTCGCGTCTATGTCATAATGAAACACACTGACGCCAGTGCCTTCGGCGATACTGGGAGATTCGGAGATTTGGAGATTCGGAGGGGTTTGGGGGTGATAGTAATGATTGCTAGCACAATTCTCCGTGTTAGGCGAAAGCAATAAGCGAAACGATTAGCACCAACCTCCATTGTCCTCCGTACTCCGTGTTAGGCGAAAGCAACGAGTGCAACGATTTAAAAGCTCTCGCTATAGCCTTCGGCGATACTGGGAGATTCGGAGATTTGGAGATTTGGAGGGGTTTTGGGGTGATTGTAATGATTGCTAGCACAAATCTCCGTGTCTCTGCGTCTCTGCGGGAGGGGATAACCTCGCACTTTTAGTTTGCTTTTAAGCGATTACGTACATCTATTATTTCTTCTAGACGCTGTACTCGTGTACGCTCTGCAGCAATAGCGGCAGCAACATTCATATTATTTGCTCTAGTTTCATCACTGACAAGCTTATTTAGTGTGGCAATGTATTCATTATCGACATATGAAATTAGAATCAAATCTATTTCTCGCGTTTCTTTTTGCTCCCTATTAACAAATTGCTTTGTTAACTCAAGCAAATCTTTTGTTAAATCATTTATCACAATAACTTGTTCGCTAGAAAAACGCTCAATTTCCTTTAATATAGCACTGCTACCATCAAAATCTCCAGCATCTCTACGGTGCTTTAATAGCTGCTCCAATGCCTTCAAATATTCTTCTGCACGAGCCTTTTCTTTTTCCTGACGCTTTGCAGCAATTTCCTGCATTCTATTTTCAAATGCAGCTCTATGCTCTTTTACAATAGGGAAGCTTTGCTCACTTCCACTATCTGCCAAATAAATTGAAGCAGCCAAATCTGGATATTTCTCATCAAAGTTCCTAATAAAAGAATTTGCGGAAATATAAAAATCACCTTTCTTTACTTGCTCCTTTATATTCCAATAAGCCTTTGCCTCTTCCATCAATTTTTCAGCTTCACCTTTTTTTCCAGAAGCCTCAGCCTCTGTGCTACTATGCATTAAGTCCTTTATCATTAGCTCAATTTGCTCAAGCTTCTTATTAGTTAGAGTTGTATACTCTCGATACACAGCAGCTAGCCCAGTATCTCGCCTTTCTATGTATGACTTTTGAATATGAATTATTCTATGGCTTGCATCATCTGAGCTTGTCAGAACATCAATTTTATTTTTATTCCCTTTAAAGCGATTATACTCATTTCTTGCAAGCACCCATCCATCCATATTTTCCTCATTCTTAAAGTCATCAGATAGCTTTGAAATGGATGCCAGATAATCCTTTTGCCAAACCAGAACCTTTTCATCAAAAGCCTTGCGGCTTGTTTTCAATATTTCATCAAATTCCTTTTGCAACTCAGCTGGCTTACCCTTTGTGGGCTTCTCCGCAACAATACTATCGCCCAAGGAATCAGCATTCTTCCTATAAAAGAAATCACAAGCACCTTCCCCACCGACAGATTTTGCGATAAACTCTGTTGATTTTTCAAGATGCAACAAATGTACAAATGCATGTGCTGGGTACCAAACAACCCTAGTAAAACCAGATGGGATAAGCACTGCAGCCAAAGGCATTGTCACAATATATATCAACACTATCAATACCAATATTGAATACATACGAACACGTCTACGCTTTTGGTGCGTCCTATACACCTTCTGAAGCCTACGGTACTCTAAATTATTAGCAGACCCCTCTTCGGTCGAAATGCCTTGGAGTAATGTTACACCAAAATCCCAATCATTCAATGAAAAAGCTCTAGCGACTCGAGTTAAATCGCGCCTTTGCTTTAATTTACCAAACTCAGAAAGCTCTGACTCATAGGATTCATCGGACGAGGAAAGGGTTCTAAATTCCTTAATAAACCGCTCTGCTCTCTCATAATTCTCAGCATTTATCTCCATTGAGATAATTTCAGCGAGCTCTTCACGCCTTTCCAGCTTCTTTTTTGCATCTGAATAAATTTGATTCAGTTCATCAATAAGTTTTCTTCCATTGGGACCAATTGGATCAAAATTTAGAGGTGTTGAGCTATTGGTAAGGACACGGCTATATTGAGCTAAAGCATAACTAGCTTTAACCTCATCAAGTGTTGCCTGTACTCGTTCATATTCCTTACAGTTTGCACCACAGGTGCCGCAGAACATAACGCCAAAGTGATTAGGCGCACCACACTCTGGGCAGACTGTTCCACCATTCCAGCCACAGCTACCGCAATAGCTCGTAGTAAGAGGGTTAAGCGTATCGCACCACTTACAGCGCCAAGTAGTCTTGACAGTTGGGTGCTCTGATATAGCATCTGCCTTACATTGAAGCAATGCCGCATTAAAGGCTTCTGCGGTAGGCCAACGCTGCTCACGATTTGTTGCTAAGGCCTTTGTGATTACAGGGCGTATTCGTTCTGGCAAATCATCCTCTCTAAAAAATCGAGGATTTTTCCCTGTTAAAATATAATAAGCAACACCACCCAAACCATAAATATCAGCACGCTCATCTGTCACACTTGCATCCTGTTCTAGCTCTGGGGCACCATAACCTAGTGAGATAAATTTATCTCCTTTAACAGTTAGAGAGCTTGCAACAACATCAGTATGTGTAATTCTTGCCAATCCAAAATCAACAATCTTGGGGAAGCTTTGTGTGTCGATAAGTATATTTGTTGGTTTAAGATCTCGATGAATAACTCCTGAAGCATGTGCAGCAGAGACTGCACTATCAATTTTCACCATAAAATCGATTGCCTCATCAATATTCATCACGCCGTTAGTGGCAATATATTGTTCAAGGGTTTGAGGAGGATTAGGCTGGTTAGGAGTCTCTGGGTTGGGGATTGCTCCTTCAATATACTCCATTACAAAATATGGCCCCTCTGAATCCTCTCCGATAAAATAGATATGAACAATATTTGCATGATTAAGAGAAGCAACTGCCTTTGCCTCATGAAGAAATCGCTTACGGATTTGTGTATCAACAAGAAATTGAGATTTAAGTCGCTTAATAGCTACATTACGATTTAGGCGAATATCTTTTGCGAGATACACCACTCCCATACCGCCATCGCCCACCTTGCTTTTAATGGTAAAAAAATCCTCTAGCTTATCCATCCCAGAAGAATCATGAGAGGCATTTTCTGTAGCTGGAATAATTTCTGTTTTTGCAGTAGAAAGTATTTCTGTTTTTGTATCTGTTGACATTTTTGCACCTAAATTATGTGCTCTATTATAACCTCAAAGCGAAGGAATATTGCTATTCCTTCACTTTACGACATTATTTTTGGCCAGCCACCTATATTTTAAATGGCTGGCAAAAATATTAAATAAACATCTAAGCTTATTTTATTTCAACTCAGATAGACATTGATCAATATAATCAGCTGTTGCCTTGCCATAGGTATTAGCTTCCTTAGCCTTAGTAAAGGCTTCTTTTGCCTTTGCAACTGAGGCAGCAATTTCTTCAGCAGATTTTCCAGCTTCCTTTTGTATATCAGCAATTCTCTTATAGTTTTTGCCGGCAATAGAATCCTTTGTATAAACAATATCGCTTGTTGGGTCAGGCATTGTCTCTTCCTCACCAACTAGCAATAGCTCAATAAACAAAGAATACTGAGCGATAGCTTCGTCAAAATTCTTTGCATCATAAGCACGATCAGCCTTAGTTTTTGCAATTGTCATCTTTGTCCAATTTTCATCGCGCTCTGGGATGCCCTCTTCAAGCATAGCGATAACCTTATCGTAGTTCTTTATTAAGAAATAACCATCTAGAAGATTTGTGCGAAGAAGATTTGCCAAGCCCTCATCATCAGCAGCTAGCAATGGTAAAAGAGCTTCACCGAACTTACATACCTCAGCCAGCACCTTTGTATCAGAAACAATGTTAAAGAAATATGTTGAATATATACGATATAGCTCACGTGGAGCATAGCCCATCTTCTTTAGCTTTGCTAAGCGAGCGGGATACCATGAGATATCTTGCTTAAGCACTGGTATACCAACCCATTCACGTGCAGCATACATTCGTGTGCGAGGATATGTATCTGGTGAAATTTCCATAATTACAGTAAATAAAAGCATCTCTGCAGTATCAAGCTTGCCGGTAGCCTTTGTTTTTCTAACAAACTTAATCAGCTCCTGCTGCATAATTGAATCATCAACAAACTTCAATGCTTCAGGGATTAACATATTGATAACATCCCATTGTGCATTTATATAATTTTTGTGAAGCTCAACTACATGATTGCCTGTAACAACCCAATTATTATCTTGTTCTAGCTTTGCAAGCACCTCTGAAAACTTGTCAATCAAAGGAATATCTGATTGCTTTTCAAATGACATAATAATTGAGCAGACATTTTGAGCGATTGCATTAGCAGAAAATACACTGCTGTACTTGTCAAACAACGCAATAATTTCCTCATAAGATTTTGTTGCTTTTAAAGACTCAACAACCCATCTAAACGCCATTTCGCGTAATCCCAAAGAAATTGGTTGATCAACAAGAATCTTTGCCCACTGCAATGCTTTTTCTGGCTGATTTTTATAGAGATAATTGCTATAAATAATCTCAAAACCCGCACTAGCAAGCTCTTCATCTGTACGCAACTTATTTAGATATAGCTCTTCTGCCTCATCTGCTTGATCAATAAAGCATAGGTAGCTGATATAGTTCAAGAAAATTCGTGGCTGTGCCTCACAAATTTGCTTATTCTCAAGAGCGGCAGCAAAAGCAGCTGTCGCCTCATTTGTCTTACCAGCAACAAGTAAATCTTCTATATCATAGAAAAATTTATATAATACATCTTCATTACTTACAACTGCGGTCTCCCCAGCGTCTTCTTGAGTTACTGCCACATCATCGGCAACTGCCATGCCTACAAAAGCAGATGTTGCCGCCATAATAGTTAATGCTTTAAAAGAATTCATAAAACTCCCTAACTTCAAACAAATTAAACTTGTTCAGATTTTGTTTTTTCAATTACTGTAGTAGCTGTCTTAATAAAGCCAGAGACATTAGCCAAATCTGTTGGCATAATCATAGTATTATTGATTTTAGCCAGTTTACCAAATTCTGTAATGTATTGCTCAGCGAGGCGTAGATTCATAGCATCCTTACCTCCTTCTGTTGCTGAGATAGCATTAGCAATTTCCCTTAGGCCATTTGCTGTTGCTTGTGCAATTAGAAGGATTTCCTGAGCGCGACCATCAGCCTCATTTATACGGCGAGTACGCTCACCCTCAGATTTAGCAATTGCCTCCTGCTTCTCACCATCAGCACGATTAATGCGAGACTGGCGTTCACCCTCAGACTCAGCAATAGCAGCACGCTTCTCACGCTCGGCACGCATTTGCTTCTCCATTGCATCAAGAACAGAGTGTGGTGGAGTAATTGTCTTAATCTCATAGCGTTTAATCTTTACACCCCATGGATCTGAAGCCAAATCTACCTCATGGCACACTGCTTCATTAATTGTTGCACGCTCTTCAAATGTCTTATCAAGCTCTAGCTTACCTACCTCAGAACGAAGTGTGGTCTGTGCAAGCTGCATACAAGCAAATAGATAATTCTCAATTCCGTAAGAAGCCTTAAATGCATCTGTTACCTGCAAATATAGAATACCATCTATTTCAACCATAATGTTATCACGAGTAACACACTGCTGTGGTGGTACATCAATTGCCATCTCCTTCATATCACGCTTATACTTTACAACATCTAAAAATGGGATAAGGAAATGCAAACCACCCTTTAATGTCGCACGATATTTTCCCAAACGCTCAACAATCCATTCCTCCTTTTGAGGAACTACGCGTGCTGTCTTATAAACTGTTACGCCAACCGCGATTAAAAAAACTAGAAATATTGCAGATTCCATAATTTATCCTTTCTATTATGTAATTATTTTTTAATTCTTTCTACTATCAAAGTAATGTTTTCTCTACTAATCACACGAACCTCCTCGCCCTCTGGAATTTCCTCCTCTGAACGAGCTGTCCAATATGAGCCTTCAAATCGTACCTTACCGCCAACTAAACCTGGCTTTATTGTCTCCATTGTAACCGCAACAGTGTGTGAAAAGTCGTCACAATCTGAATTTGCTACTGCTCTCTCCGTATTGCCTTTAAAAACCTGAGGCATAAATTTACGAGAGGCATAAATCACTACAATAGCAAGTATTGTAAATATAAAAATTTGCCATGCGAAACCCATGCTTGGGAAGATAGCTGTTATTATTGACATTATAATTGCTGCCACGCCAAAAAAACAAACAACAAACCCTGGTACAACAAATTCGCTTAAGCACAAAATAATGCCAAAAATTAACCATAGGTCCCACATTATATTATCAAACAAAAAACTAGACCCTATAGAATGTAGCATTTCCTGTAATTTATTTATAAAATCCATCTTTATCTCCTAAATAGAAAATATAATTATCTCATTTTTATAAAGATTATTATCGCATAACGGAAAATAAAAAGCAATAAATTTACGAAAAAAATTAGATTTGGAGATGCATTGGTTTTTCACCCAATCAGTTTCAGCTTCAGCATTTGGATACTAATCCTACTTAATCCTGAAATTTATGTACATCCTGCTATCACTTTATGTGCTAAGTGTCTGACAACCAATCGCGAAGCTCTGGGAGGACCTGCTTAGCAACATCACGCCCAATTTCATAAATAGCTCTAAGCTTTTCTGGATTTCGCTCACGCATCCCAACCTGAAGCTTGCTTGGTGGACGTATCACAAAGGTTGTGCCTTTTGACTCTTCTTGCCGTATAAAGTCTAAGGTCTCATTATACCTTATATGCCTATCCTTAATTGCATCAATAACCTTGGGATATTTCCGTAGATTTATTTTTAATAATGGCAAAAGCTTATTTTTCTTTTTCAAATAACCAGCCGGTTGAGTCAAAACAACCACATTTTTTGCGAACCCGAGCTTCTGCATTTTCTTCAGTGGAATCGAATCAGAAATGCCTCCATCAACAAATATTTTCCCATTTATGGCGACTGGACAAGCAGCAAGTGGCATTGCTCCAGAAGCACGAAACCAATCTAGCGTCTCTTTATCAGCATATTTACACTCATGATATTCAGGCTCACCTGTTAATGCATTTGTTGCAACCGCAAAGAACTGCATTGGATTTTTATTATATGTTTCCCTATCAAACACATCCAACTCATCAATAAGTGTTTTGTAGCAAAACTCATAATTATAAAGGTCTCCAGTCCTTAAAAGTGACATAAGGCTGGTATATCGAGAGTCATTGCAGTAGTTTGTATTGTAGCGAACTACTCGCCCAATCTGCTTTGATTTAAGATTACACCCAAACAGTGCACCTGCAGACACGCCCATAGCACACGGGAAATCAATGTTGTTTTCCATTAAAACATCGCAGACCCCTGCGGTAAAAAGCCCCCTCATTGCTCCGCCTTCTAAAACTAGACCCGCTTCTATCATTTTGCTCCTTTAGTGGTTTATTTTCCCTAATTATATATCATAACCACCCTTATTTTCAAAGAAAATAGTGTTTTTTTACTATATTCAACCATAGAGTACAAGTTCTACTTGTATGATAGTGAGAAGTGCGAGATTTAACACGAGAATCTCTCAGTGGTCTCAGAAATAATATTACATTGATAAAAAAGCTATTTTTTGTTAAATTATCGTGCGTTAAGTAATTAGTAAAATTTATTCTGTAAACCTAAACCATATTTAAGTAATGTACAAGTTTCATATCCATACCTACGGCTGCCAAATGAATGTCCGCGATTCCCAGATGTTAACCAATCGTCTTATCGCTGCGGGCTATGAGCACACATCTATTGAAGCAGAGGCAGATATCGTTATTGTAAATAGCTGCAGTGTACGTGGCAAGGCAGAGGATAAAGCTATCGGCAAGCTAGGCATTCTTTGCACAGTAGGACGCCGAGAGAAGCCTCACCGTGTTGTAGGTCTTATGGGCTGTATGGCTCAAAATTATAAGCAAGACATATTTAAGAAGCTTCCAACCCTTTCCTTTTCTGTTGGCACCCGCTGTGAGCAGCTAATTCCAGAAATAGTTGGACGTGCTTTAAAGGGTGAGCAGCGTATTTGTGAACTATCTAATTTAGATCATTCTTTACCAAAAGTAGTACCAGAGTGCTTTGCTGGAGCAGAGCAGCCTGTGTGTGCCTTTGCTACAATTTTGCTTGGATGCAATCGTAGATGTGCATACTGCATTGTCCCTGATGTGCGAGGTCCAGAATTTAGCCGTCAGCCCCAGGAAATTCTACCAGAAATAATTGCACTCGTAAATGCCGGCATTAAAGATATTACACTCCTTGGGCAAAGTGTAATGAATTATGGAAGAGTAAATTTCACATGGCCAGAAGAGATTACTTCTGAGCACGGATTTACAGAGCCATTGCCTCGTCTATTTGAATATATAATCAAAAATGTACCAGACTTAAAGCGCATTCGCTTTACCTCAAGCCATCCTTCTGGAGTCACCGATGAATTAGTGAGGGCGATGAAGGAGTTTCCTCAGCTGTGCCACCATGTGCATTTACCAATGCAATCTGGCTCAGATCGCATTTTAAAACATATGCGTCGGGGCTATGATACAGAGAAGTACCTTGCAGCATTGAAAAAACTGCGCGAGGCTATGCCAGACATTGCGATTACAACAGACATTATTGTGGGTTATCCAGAGGAAACAGAGGAGGATTTTGAGGCGACTCGCCGCATAATGGAAGAAGCAAATTTTGATAATTCTTTTATCTTCAAATATTCTCCAAGACCTGGCACTCCATCTTCATTACTTGAGGATGTTGTTACTGATGCAGAGAAGCAACGACGCAATCAGGTGCTTTTAGCAGACCAGGATGCACGAGCAATGCGCATCAATAATCTACTAATTGGGACAGAGACTGAGGTTCTTGTGGAAGGACCAAGTCTGCGCAACCAAGACAAATGGAGTGGCAGAAACTCACAAAATAAAATTGTAATTTTTGACCCTAAAGAAGGTATTGCAATAGGAGATTTTGTTACTGTACGGATTACATCTGTACAGCCACAAACATTGTACGGAGAGTTAATCTAGCTTACGCACAGCAGCTATATGCAGAATTTCGGTTAATGAACTAGAAAAAAATTAGGTGGAGAAGTTTTTACTTCGGCACCTATTTTTTACATTTGTCCCAATTTTATTTTAATAATATAATCATCCCTAGTGGTGGGATAAACTCTTCCTTCAACAGCATAATTTGTTTTGGAGATAGCTCTTGTGCATAAACTCGGATATCATCCACATTCCCACCCTTTGCACGATTCTCACCACCATACATACCACCTGGGCGAGCACCAAATTGCAAGGATGTGAATGCAACATTAATTGGGTAAGTATTCTCAGCAACTTTTTTCCCATTTATATATAAAGTAGAAGACCCAGAAGTAGACTCAGTTCCTGGCTTATTTACAACTACATAATGGTTATAATTTGTTGAAGCACCAACAACAACCGCGTTATATAACTTATTGCCACCTTGTGAAAGAATATTTACACAATCTAATTCCGTTCCAGTACGAATTGCAATTACATTATCTCTTCCACTTCCTACAGTAACAGAAACTGCATTAGCATTAGTACCAATTGTTCCAAAATAAGAAAGGGTGGATGGTTGATTTGCTGGCACATATTCCATCGTATATGACATTTGCATATAAGATGTATTTGAGGTGGTAGATAAAGCTATGCCACATGGGGCATCCTTAACCAAGCTCCAATCAAAGTTAGCTCCTTCATTGCGAAATTGAATATTTGTTATTGATCCATGGCTGAAATTTCCATTCCCTAGCTCTTTATTATACCAACAGCTTGTGGTTCCATTGAAGCCTTTATTTTCCCAATTGCCAATTACATTTTCAAAATCAAGCCATAAAACAGGAACTACTCCAGTCACATCTGGTGGAACTCTTTCATCAAACTGAGCATCCGCAGAAGCATTATTTAAAAGAATCAATGATAAAAAAGTAAACAATAACTGTTTTTTCATATTATCACCTTTCAAATATTTAATTATTATTTCTAACTAAATTTTAAAGTATGTTATCACGACCTACGTGCTTTAATCAAACAAAATCCTATGGAAGCACAATGGTGTACCGTGATTTATATAAAACCATGGTATTCGCTCTATCCAATCTAATTATTATAGCTCACAAAGCTTTGGAATTGATGGGGCGGCACCAGCCTTACCTACACAAATAGCAGAGGCCCTAGTGGCAATTCTCATCGCCTCTTCTACAGCCTTTCCAGAAGCAAGCCCAGCCAAAAAATAACCAATAAAGGTATCTCCTGCCGCAGTTGTATCTACTGCTTCAACCTTTTGAGCCGGCTCAAAATGCGTTTCCCCATCTACCCCACTATAGACACTGCCACGAGAACCTAAGGTGAGCAAAATATTTGTGGCAGGGTATTTCTGGCGAAGCATCGATAAAATTTGCTCATAAGAGGCATCAGCATTGACTTCAACTAACTCTGCCCCCTCTACCTCATTAACCACTAATAATGCAATTAAACTCAAATCAATCGCTTGAATCGTTTTATCCATTGGTGCTGGATTAAAAACAACCTTTAGCCCTCGCTCTGACGCAAGTGCTATTATTTCCTTTACCGAAGAGGTCTCATTCTGCAAAAGCAAATAGTCGCCAGCAGCAAGACCTAGCTCTGAGATTGCAATTTCCACATCATTTACTGTGACACAACGATTTGCACCACCCTCTATTAAAATGCAATTCTGCCCGTCTCTATTCACCTGAATAATTGCATGTCCGGAAGGACCTTCCACCTCACTTAATTGAGAGACATTTGCACCCTCTGTAGCCAAAAATTCCTTCAACCACAAGCCGTCAGAGCCCACATGACCCACATGAGATATTGAAGCACCGGCTCTAGCTAATGCTATACTTTGATTTAACCCCTTGCCACCAGGATAGCGCGCGTACCCTACAGAAGAAAGAGTTTCACCAGGCTGTACAAAATGTGGCACCTGGTATACATAATCAATATTCAACGACCCAACATTTAACACTCTTTTCACGGTAGTTACTCCTTGTATTTAAGTCTACTCCACATGACAAAGAATTCCCTTAAGATATAACCCTTCAGGGAAATTCATTGATACTGGATGATCTGGGGCTTGCATAAATCTTCTTTCCATTCGGACTACACGCTTTGAATCAAGTGCTGCATCAGCCACAACCTTTTGGAATAACTCTGGCATAACACTTCCTGAGCAAGAATATGTGGCAAGGTAACCACCAGGACGCAATAGCTTAAACGCAAGCAAATTTATATCCTTATAGGCACGACATGCCCTCTCAACATGCCCCTTTGAATCTGCAAATTTTGGTGGATCAAGAATAATAACATCAAAGGTGCGCCGAGAATCTCTAAATTTACGTAGTGCAGCAAAAACATCAGCACACTGAACCTCTAATCGTGACAGATCAAAGCCATTTAATTCTACGTTTCGCTTTACATTTTCGATTGCCTCCTCCGAGGAATCTATTGCACAAACCGAATTTGCTCCAGAATTTAAAGCATGGAGAGTAAAGCCGCCATTGTAGCAAAAGGTGTCTAAAACATCGGCACCATTACAAATCGCTCCAACGGATTGCCAATTATCAACTTGATCCAAATAGCAGCCAGTCTTCTGCCCTTTTTCCACATCTACGAGCCAGCGTACACCATCAAGCATAACCTCAATAGATGTTGCTCTAAAATCTGGTGTTAAAGGACCCTTGCGTTCCTCAAGGCCTTCTAATGCACGCATTGGTGTATCAGAGCGCTCATACAAGCTACACTCAGGGAACACCTCTTGAAAAGCCTCAATAAGCTCTTTTCGCATAGCCTCAAACCCAGCAGAAAGAATTTGAATTGAAATAACACTTGCAAATCTATCTGCTATTAGTCCTGGCACACCATCCGATTCACCATGAAGAATGCGCACAGCATTATGTGTAAGAGGCTTCCAACGATTCGAGCGCATTGCCCATGCTGCTGAAATACGATTTTTCAAAAATGCTTTATCTATTGCTTCAGCTTTATCAAAAGACAATATGCGGACAACTAATTGTGCATTGGGAGAGACAAAGCCTCGCCCCAAAAATTCACCATTAGCAGAAACCACCTCAACAACATCACCAGGTCTTACCTCTTTAGGCATTTGTGCTATTGCCCCAGAGAATACCCAAGGATGTTTACGGAGTAATGATTTCTCTTTTCCTTTTTTTAGTACAATCTTCATTGTGTTTTCAAATAATGCGTTAATAAATTCTTAGAAGCCAAAGCTTTTTGTCATTTGTAGTAAAGGCAGAAGCACAGCAATTGCGATTAGAAAAACGAAGCCTCCAATAGTAACAAGCATTATAGGCTCTAGCAATGCCAATCTTACAGACATAAATTTTTCCCACATACGCCGAGACTTACTTGCAGCGACCTCAAGCATTTGAGGCAGGCAGCCACCTGTTTCACCTACACGCGTCCACCCAGTAAGCTCATCGCTCAATACTGGGACTTGTGCAATTGCATCAGAGACAGCCACTCCATTACGAACTCTCTCTGTTTGCTCCTGCACCAACCTCTTCAGCCATCTATTGCCAGTGCCTTCTCCTGCTATTGGCAAGGCATTTACAATAGGCATACCTGCATCAGAAAGCACAGAAAGAATTGATGCAAACCGCATAGAAACAAGCCCTGCCATAGCCTTCCCACCCAACTTTAGCAAAACAAAGCGGTCAAATTTCTCTGCAAAAGCTTGATTCTTTTTAGCATAGCTTGTAGCACTAATCCAAGCAGCAAGAGCACCAAACAAAAGTACAGCACCCCCAGCAACAAGCACCTTTGCCACTACTATAACAACCTTACTAAGTAGTGGTAATTCTGCCCCTGAATTCATAAGCATATTAACTGTGTGGGGAACTACAAAGCCAAGCATTACAAGACCAATCACAAAGCCTAGCACTAGAACAAAGCTTGGATAAATCAAAGCAGAACGAAGCTTATCTCGTACCATCTCCATTGCTTCAATAAATTCAGCAGATTTTGAACACAATTCTGGCAGCTTCCCTGCCTTTTCTGCTGCCGATATTGCAGCAAGCTCGAACTGAGAAATTCCATCGCAATATTCCCCCATTGCAGAAGAAAAATCTGCACCCTCGCGCACTCGCTGGAGGACACCCGCTAGTAGCTTTGCTGCTGCTTCGCTCTCTGATTTTATCAATAGCTCAAGAGCTGCATCTAATTGAATCCCTGCAAAAAGCAAGGCACTCAATTCTCGGTATATTGCTGCTCGTGCTGTAGCAGATAATTGACGATTTAACTTCGCTGGACGAACAGACTCTGCCACAATTCCTTTTTCTACCAAGCTACAAAGTGCTTGTTTTTCAGATGCCGCATCAACAGTTCCAGAGCAAGCCTTCCCCTCTGCTGTATATCCTTTATACTCATATATAGGCATAGCTTCCTCCAGATTTTTTATAAATTACACAATGCTTTTATTAGCAAATAAGCATACCCTCAGCTACAGCACTAGCCACCTTATGCCCCTGCAAAAGCTCTAAAATCAATATTGCAAACATCAATGCCGTCGCAGGTCCCTGCGAAGTAATAATATTACCATCTACCAGTACCTTATCTACAGCAGAATATTTTGCTTCGGGCATTCTTTCCTCTAAGCCAGGATAGCATGTGACACGACGCCCCTTCAAAATTCCAGCCTCATAAAGAGCCACTGGAGAAGCACAAATAGCTGCTACAAATTTATTTTTGTTTGATGCAAAGCGTGAAATTGTATTTTGCACCCGCATATCCTCGCAAAATGCTTCCATTCCACCCATACCTCCGGGCAGAATTATTATATCAGCATCTTCAACTGCCTCTTCATTCCACATTTCATCGGCGACAAGACCCACTCCACGTGACCCCTCTACATCCAGCCCAGCATCCTCATCAATTGACAAAGCAATTACCTCTACACCACCGCGGCGTAACACATCTATAATTGTTACTGTTTCTAATTCTTCAACTCCGCTTACAACAGGTACGATAGCTTTCATAATTTTCGCTTTCTTAGTTACTTTATTGAGTCAATCTTGATACAACCGAGCAGATATTGGCTGTAGATTAATTTTTAAGTACGCATTATATAAAATGCCGTAAAATCTATAAATTATTTATCTGATATTATTCCTAGAGAGGCAAGTATTTTTTTATCTAAATTATAAAGCGCAGTTCCACGCAAAATAGAGCGAGGCGATCTTGAATAAGTAAATACAAATTCTGCCGCAGAAGGGACTCGTCCATTTAATACAATATCAAAATATACCTTCTCACCCTTTTCAAATTCACGCAATAGGACATCACGTTCAACCGCTTCATCAACAAACGAAGAAGGCTTTAAATCACACTCAACCTCAAAATTTGTTGTCAAATTAACATTATCAACACCATAGCGCGTGTTAACACGGTTAAGAGATTTGGTTAGCTTTGTCTCAAGCTTAAAGTTAAAGGATTTTCCTGGCTTATTGTTTTTATATTCATCCTCTGTGCGAACAGTGAATACGCCTGTGATACGATTAGCCATTGACTCTGCCTCAAGGCTAGTCAATCCACCAGCACGTAATTTTACAGACATATTTTGAGAGCGGAATCGAGTCTCATTGAATAAGCGCTGATTAGAACCCTCCTTAACCTTTTTACTTGTAGTAATAACTGAGTTAGGGCGGGTCATTGAATTATATTGTGAATCATAGAAATTGAGTATCCATTCTGCGAGGAATGGAATCAAAGCCACAATAATAATGTAAAGAAAAACCTTTAAAATTAGCTTTACAATTCTCACCGCATCACCCTACCAGAAGCATTTCCATTCATAAGAGAAGCGACCTCGCTAACTGTTACACGATTATAATCGCCATAAATTGAATGCTTTAAGCAGCTGGCTGCAACAGCGAAAGCGAGAGCTTTTTGAGGATTTGTAGCATATTCTGGAGTATTTAATGCATAAATTAGACCTGCAGAGAAGGAGTCTCCGCCACCAATTCTATCCAAAATATTTTCAATTCTATATGAACAGTATGAACCATCTGCTGCTAGAGGAGCCAAATAGGATTTAGCCTCTGCTACATCATATAGCATTGCTCCCCAGTTATTATGATCTGCAGAGTAGCTTTCACGAAGAGTTATCGCTATTTTTGAAGCCTTAGGGAAGCGTGAAGCAAGTGCCTGAGCAACCTCCGTATAAGCAGCAATATTCAGCTGACCCGCCTCAACAGAGGTTCCACTTGCGGAGATACCAAACACATCTGATGCATCTTCTTCATTACCGACGATTACATCTACATAAGGAACAATTTGCCCCATGCATTCAGCTGCCAATGCTTTTGGTGTCGTTCCATCACGCCACTTCCATAGCTTTTTACGGAAATTTAAATCACAAGAAATCTTAATTCCTTTTTCAGCGGCAAGCTTTGTAATTGCGAGAGTAGATTTGAAAGCTGCCTCAGAAAGGGATGGTGTAATACCAGTGATATGCAACCAAGTAACACCGGCAAGCATTGCTTCAAAATCATACTCCTCTGGCTCTGCTAAGGATATTGAAGAATAAGCTCTGTCATAAACAACAGATGAACCACGTTGATTTGCACCAGTTTCTGCAAAATAAATTCCTAGGCGACCCTTACTTGTTTTAAGGATTTTAGTTGTATCAACACCCAATCCACGCATCTCACAAAGCATAGCATCCACAATTGCATTTGATGGGAGGGTTGTAAGATAGCGAGTTTGTAACCCAAATTGTGCAATGCTTGCACATACATTTGCTTCTCCACCACCGAAGATTGCTTGAAGCGTTCCAGGCATAGCTTGTGCAAAACGTAAACTACCAGATGGGGACAAGCGAAGCATTACTTCACCAAATCCAGCAATACAAACAGAAGGATTTTCCATTTTAAACACCTTTCGCTGCAAATCTATAAAAAAAATGGCGGAGAGGGGGGGATTTGAACCCCCGGTACAGAATTAACTGTACGACGAATTAGCAATCCGCTGCCTTCAGCCACTCAGCCACCTCTCCGCAAAGCACAACTTTTATTATGCATTTGTTATTTGAATATAATATACAATTACCGGTGAAAATTCAAGCAAAAATTATGAATGTAAGAAAAAAAATTTGCAAAAAATTTGAAAAGTAGAATTTCCAATGACTACCCCAAAATTATTCCCTAAAAATCCATTATTCGCTCACGATTCATACTACAAAAACCTGGCGGTAATATATGCTCATCCCCTACCACAACATGATCTAGCACTGGTATCGATAATTGCTGCCCTGCCTCTATTATTTTTTTCGTAATCTCTATGTCTGCCCGTGATGGCGTACAATCCCCCGAGGGATGATTATGTGCTATTATAATTGATGCCGCCGAGAAGCGAATCGCCTCACGAAAAACCTCTCGAGGATGTACCAACGAGGAATCTAATGTGCCAGAAGAAATCTCTATTGGATTAAGTGTACATAAACGGCACCTCTTATCCAGAGGAAACACAAAAAAGCTCTCTGTTTGAGACAAAGCCTTAATCAAATTCACACGCTTGGCAACATTCTCTGGTGCATTAAAGACATCTCGCCTACTTGTTCCGCCCATTATTACCCTGCGGGAAAGCTCTAGCATAGCCGCCAGCTCTATTGCCTTTACCTGACCTATCCCACCATAGCTCTTAAGCTCCTCCAGCCCCGCATTCATCAGCTGCGAAAGAGAGCCAAAGTTCTCAAGAAGCTGCTGTGCCAAACAAAGCACATTCTTCCCTTGTGCTCCCGTTCGGAGCATAATTGCCAAAAGCTCTTCATCTAATAATGAGCTTGCTCCAAATCTGACAAGCCTCTCTCGTGGTCTAAAGTTCTCTGGAAGCCTTGACAATGCCACTGAAGCACTATCAAAAGCGATTCCTTCCTCTACCCCTTTTGATAAAGAAGAGCATCCCTCCTCCACTGCCACGCCTTCTATATTTGCTCTCTTAGCAAATTTATGCCGTTTATTTGAGTGTGACTCTATTTCGTAAGAGATATCCTCCCTTACCTTGCCATCATACTTTAACCTCAGCTGGGCCATATTCATTCCAAACCTCCATGATCTTATCTGCAACTCTACTTACTTCTATAGCCGTATTGGGTGCTGGTACCCATTTTACATTGTTTTGATGACGGAACCAAGTACGCTGACGCTTTGCCAGCTGCCTTGTCCTGATAACTGTACGCTCTATTGCTTCCTCTACAGAGCATTTGCCGTCAAGTGCATCCTGAGCTTCTTGATAACCAATGCCCGAGCCTGCTGTAGATGAAAAATTTGGATATTCTGCTCTTAACGCCTTAACTTCATCGAGCAACCCATTGAGAAACATTTCTCTAGCACGTTTTTCAATGCGAAACTTCAGAAGCTCCGGCTCTGCCCATAGCCCTGCTATCGGCTGCTGCTGGGCAGAAGTCAACTCTTTTTGCTGTAATGATAAATGTGTGGCAAACTCTCTAACAGCTGCCTCTCCCTTTAATTCTAGGAGTTCAATCATTCGTATTACGCGGCGTGGATTCTCTTTGTCTGGCATCGCATCCAATATTTCTGGCACCGTAGACAGCCTTTGCCATAATGCTTCTATACCATTTGCCGCATATTCTGAATTCAGTCGTTCACGCAATGCCACATCCTCTGCACCAGGGACATCCAAACCATTTAATAGAGCACTGATGTATAAGCCCGTACCCCCAGCAACAATAACATCCTTGCCTACTGCATCTGCCTCCGCAATAGTATTACGAGCTGCCTCTAACCATTTACCCGTACTAAATGGCTCATTAGGTGCAACCAAATCTGCACCACGAAAGGTTATCCCTTCTAGCTCCTTGAGTGAGGGCTTAGCCGTGCCTATATCCATCCCTCTATACACAAGCATCGAATCAGCAGAAAGGACAATGCTACCAGTACGGCGTGCCAGCTCATTTGCTGTAGCCGTTTTACCAGTAGCTGTCGCTCCAACTAAAATCCACACCTTTGCCATAATTAGATAAGCTCGTCCGTATACTTTGATAAATCGTCTAACGTTAAATCTGCTTGAGAAACATCTTGTTTAGGATGATTAGGAAGAACTATAGCCACACACTTCATACCTGCTCGCTTAGCGGCTAGGACTCCTGGACAAGAATCCTCAAAAACAACACACTCTTCAGGGGCAACCCCAAATCTCTCTGCTGCTAACAAAAAGACAGTTGGATTGGGTTTGCCTTCTGAATAGTCCTCAGAGCCAAGGAAAAAGGATACATTTTCCCTTATGCCCATGTATTCAATTCCTTCCTCAATAACTTTTCGAGGGGAACCAGATGCGATACAAACGCGTGATGTCTTAGACAAACGCTTTAATAATTCAATCGACCCAGCAATCCGAATATCTTCAGATTGCTTCATTTCTTCAAAATATGTATATGCTTCTGCAGCTATCTCTTCTACACTTGATAGCTTTCCATTAGATAAAGCTATTGTATCTAAATAAATATCCCTTGCAGCACGGCCACAAACAATCTTAATGGCCTGCTCATGAGTAATCGATATATCATGAGCAGCAAAAAAACGCTCCATCACAGCAATCCATACAAGCTCGGTATCTAAAAGTGTACCATCTAAATCAAATATGTAACATCTAGGCATTTCTCATTCCTTAAATAATCAAAACCTCAACACAAAAAATCACTTTTCAATGGGGATGAAAAACTATTTCTTTACACTCTTTTTTTGTTTTACCACCTTAACTGATTTAAATATTTCTTTGGCCTCTGTTGTTCGAGAATTTTCGCGAGTGCCCGCATATTGTATTCGAATTGTTATTGGCATTGGTTTTGCCTGCTTGAAGCTTTTCATTTGCTGGTCTGTAAAAATTGTATAGCTAGGCTCAGACATCCCTTTTATTTCTATAATATCTGCACCCTTGCGTTTATTCTTCCAATAGTTTGCATCACCAGCCTTAATCTTTTCTTCTTCATTTGCAAACTCACGTGGGACTTCCTTAAGATATAACTCTTCTAAGTGTTGCATTGCTATTGCATCACCAAGCTCAGCGGCACGTTCATACCAATGATAAGCAGCATCATTTGACTGATTAGCCTCACCTTTAAGGAACATTGTTCCTAGCTTAACCATTGCATCTGCTCGTATAACAAAAGGTACACGCGTATTATTTGCCAAACGCCGATACCATTTTACTGCATTAGAATAATCTCTTGGAATATATTTCCCCTCATAATTTAAGGTTGCAAGAACATATTGGGAAGGAATATGATCTACCGATGCAAAGCGCTCAATAGCATTAAACAACAATGGATAATCCTTCTCTCTTGGCATCCCGCGATTTTCAGAAACAAAATAAAGAATTCTATTCATTGCCTGAACATTATTCTCATTATATCCATATTCGGCTCTTGTTGCGAGCCTCCAATATTCCATTGCACGTGCATCATTATCAGCTTTAACACCAGTTGTTCTCTGTGCATAGAGGTCACCAAGCATCAAGCTAGCTTTTGCTAAACCGTTATTTGCGAGCTTATCCAAAATACCCTCTGCTTCAACACGCTGTGGCTCATAGCCTATACCTGTGAGCAGCAAATATGCACGCCAAAATTCAACCTCTTGGTCATATTTACACTGCTCGTCAAAGTAGCTCTTATTCTTTTCTATTAGAGCAGCAGCCTCTTCACGATTTTGAGAGACACCATCTAGACCAAACCAAAGAATTATAGAATAGCGTGCAGCAGCCAAAGGCTTGGATGCCTTGTAATTTATTAGTTGTTCAACGGAATAATTCTCTACCAATCTAGGAAGCATTTCCTCTTCATTCAATTGCTCTTCCTCACCAATTATAGAAATTGCAGAATAAGCACTTTCACCATTTATCGATAAATTAAGCAAGGCTTCCTGCTCCCTTTTGTGCAAGAAATATGCAAGACCTCCACAAAAACCACAAATAAGAAGAAGCAACAAAATAAATTTTGAATTCCGCATAATTTGCTGATTTACGGTATCCACTTTCGGTTTATTCCCGCGTCTACGCTGCTTACTAAAGGCACTCTTATGCTTATGCTTGCTTGAGTGAACCTTATGTCCATGTGAGGATTTTTCTGGCAGAGCCTCCTCCTGAGAAGCACCTTCTTCATTTGCTTCCTCGTCTTTTGGTACCACAGCTTTAACAATAAACTCATCTACAGAGCATCTTCCATAATACTTGATACCGGCACTAGAAAAGACCTCAAGCATATCAACATACAATTGACAAGCGGCCACATAACCATCAAGCCTTTGAGCCTTATCTGCAAGCTGGAGTAATGCTTCTTTTGCCTTACTCCATGCCTTTTCTTCTATATTTACAGCATTTGCAACCTTCTCAATTAGCTTTCCTGCCTCAACCACATCTGCTTTAATTACACTATCAATATCAACCACATCTGGCCACATGACAATTGGCACACGGGCAACTACACCAACTGGATTCATTAACTTATCAAGCAATGGATTAGAGAATTTGCTACCCGCATACATATTGTAGGCGTGAAGATTTGAAATGGTTTCTAAAATATCCTCTAGCACAAGCGATGCATCATCTCCAGCAAGTCCACCTGTAGTTGCACTTTCAGCAATCAGTGAATCTAAGTCAAATACACACTTCTTGGTTTTTTCTTCATCTGTTTGACAGGAAATATCTGTAAAAAGGTTTATCTGCTTTAAGCCACAAGGTCTTTCTGTTCGAATCCAAAGAAAATCGTCAGTCTCACCAGCAGCGAAGCATTTAATTATACAAGGACTTTGAAGCTTACGGATTTTACGGATATATTCCTCTAAGCTTTCTACCGTTACACCTGTATCACGAGGGATAGTGTGAAGAGCATACTTGCGATTTGTTGAACCAAAAACAACCGAATAAGCAGCTCCAAATACACTTTCGCCTATGTATTCAATAATTCTGTGCTGTCCTATTTTTTGACCATGTTCAAGAGGCATTACATTAGCTCCTACAAAATCAGTTTAATTTGCACCACAACATTTTTTATATTTTTTACCACTTCCGCAAGGGCAAGGGTCATTTCTACCAACAGTTGCAGCAGTCTTAATTGGACCTCTTGGAGCTCCTTGAGCTGTCCCATTAGAAGCTGCCGCTCTTGCTGCTTGTGCCCTCTCTGCCATAGCCATAGCCTTATCAAAAGCATCAGAGCTATTACCCCTAGAGGCTGCTGCCACACGGCTCGCTTGAGCTGCTCTAGCTGCCTGGTCTCTTGCACCTGCTACAGCTGCAGTTGCTTGTGCTAAAATGGAATTTTGATCCTCTGGATTATTTGTCCTTACACGATGAGAATTTGCGAGGCGTGTCATAAAGCCTTGCATTGCCTCTAATGATGTTGCTGAACGGAATGCAGAAGTACAAACATTTAGCTTTATGCGCTCTAACAAATCATAGAACATTATCGATGCCTCACGCTTGTACTCTACAAGAGGATCTCTCTGTGCATAAGAGCGAAGACGAACATCTCCACGCAAATCATCCATTGAACGCAAATATGTCTGCCACTCCGAATCAACACTGCGTAGCATTACATAACGCTCTAAATCTGCAAGCCTTTCAGGTGTTTCCATTGAACACTTTAATTGATATGCCTCATCAACAAGCTTCATAATAAACTTGCCTGCCTCTTCTGGCTTACCCTTAAATGGAAGCAAATCTGACTCAGACAAAGGAATTGGGAAAATGCTATTTGTCCACTCCACAAGCTCGCCCAATCGTGAATCCTTCTCTGAAACAATAAATTTCTCGCTCTGTGTTAAAATGATATCCTCAAAAATATCCAATATCAATCCATGCACATTATCACTAACTAGTGCGTCAGAACGGAAGCCATAAATAACCTCACGCTGGCGATTCATCACATCATCATACTCAAGTGTACGCTTACGAATTGAGAAGTTTCTCTGCTCAACCTTACGCTGTGCTGTCTCAATTGAGCGATTTAACAAGCCAGCCTGAATTGGTTCGCCCTCCTGGTAGCCCATACGTGCCATCAAACCCGCAATACGGTCTGATCCAAATAAACGCATCAATGGGTCCTCTAATGAAACATAAAAACGTGATGAGCCAGGATCACCCTGACGAGCACAACGACCGCGTAGCTGACGGTCAATACGGCGTGACTCGTGTCTCTCTGAGCCAATAACTCTAAGACCGCATGGGCGCTCCTCTAACAGCTGACGCAATGTCTTAGGATTACCTTCCGGCTTATCATCAAGGCTAATTTGAGAGTGAATCATCTCGCGCGGAGTCCATACAACACCTTCGCCAAGCTTAATATCAGTACCACGTCCTGCCATATTTGTTGCAATAGTAACAGCACCCTTTTGCCCTGCCAATGCAACAATCTCTGCCTCACGTGCATGATTTTTTGCGTTTAATACATTATGTGGTATTCCTGCCTGCTTAAAGAGTCGTGATAATATTTCTGAGGTCTCAACAGCTACTGTACCTAGCAATACAGGCTGCCCATTTCTATGACATTCCTTTACCTCTTCAATTATGGCATTGAATTTCTCGCGCTGTGTGCGATACATTAAATCATTGCTGTCGACACGACGAATTGGGCGGTTGGTTGGGATAACAACTACATCCAAGCGATAAATCTCATTAAACTCAGAAGCTTCTGTTTCTGCTGTACCAGTCATACCAGCAAGCTTCTTATACATACGGAAATAGTTCTGAATTGTAATTGTAGCAAGGGTTTGAGTCTCGCGCTCAATCTTCACTCCTTCCTTTGCCTCAACTGCCTGATGCAAGCCATCAGACCAGCGTCTACCAGGAAGAATACGTCCAGTAAACTCATCAACAATTAGGACTTTGTTGTCCATAACAACATAATCAGTATCCTTCTCGTATAAGCAATATGCCTTTAGCAATTGGTCAATCGTATGAATGCGTTCACTACGTTCAGCGAAATCAGCTTGTGCCTCTTGGCGTTTCTTCTGACGCTCTTCCACAGAAATTGGCTCTGCATCAATGGCTGACATTATTGACACAATATCTGGCAGAACAAACATTTCGTGATCTGACGGATTAAGCTCAGTACAACCATTATCTGTCAATATTGCCTCACGAGTGCGCTCATCTATCGTGAAGAATAGCTCTTCCTTGAAGCGTCGAGCATCCTCTTTATGCATTTCTGTAAGCATCATATTTTCTACATCCTCATGAAGCTTACGAGTAGAAGGCTCCTCAAACATTTGTAGTAGCTTGCTATGCTTTGGCATCGCATGATAAATTTGATACATAAACTTCAAGGAAGAATTACGATCATCCTTTTCAATCGCTGCCTCAAGCTTATTAAATAAATTTTCTACAAGCTGCAGTTGCTTGCGATATAGGCGCTCCACCTTTGGCTGCAACAAAGAATATTGCTGAGTTGTTTGAGGTGCAGGACCAGAGATAATTAGAGGTGTACGGGCTTCATCAATAAGGATTGAGTCAACCTCATCAATAATAGCAAAGCTATAACCACGCTGTACCTGCTCTGCTGCAGAGGTTGCCATACCATTATCACGCAAATAGTCAAAACCAAATTCTGAATTTGTTCCGTAAGTGATATCACAGGCATATTGTTCTCTACGCTGTATTGGATTCATGGTATTTTGGATACAGCCAACGGTCAAACCCAGCCATTTAAATACCTGACCAACCCATTGAGAGTCACGCAATGCCAAATAATCATTAACAGTAACCAGGTGCACATTGTTACCCGTCAAAGCATTTAGATAAAGAGGAAGAGTTGCAACAAGTGTCTTACCTTCACCAGTCTGCATTTCTGCAATTTTTCCCTGATGTAGAACAATTCCACCCATAAGCTGTACATCAAATGGGACCATTTCCCACCTTAGAACATGACCACATACCTCATATTCGTTACCACACATTCTTCTGCAAGCATTTTTGACTACAGCAAAAGCCTCGCACATAATATCATCAAGAGTTTCACCTTCCTTTAGGCGGGCTTTAAACTCCTGAGTCTTTGCTCGCAGTTCATCATCAGACAATGCCTTGTATTGTTCATCAAATTTGTTTATTGCATCAACAAATGGGCGCAATTTTTTAACATCACGAGCACGCTTTGTTCCGAATAATTTTGTAAAAAAGCTCATTATTGTAATCCTTTAAATCTATACAAAAACAGACCTCACAAAGGTCATTTTTTCTTCAACGATAAATTAAACATATTTATAATAGCAAAATTCTAAAATAAAAGCAATTAAGATGTAGGGTAACATGACGTTAATTGATAAAAAATTGAGTTATTTAATTGCTAAACCAATAGTGTTGTGTATTCACGCAAAGCACACACATACTACCAACGCAGGATTGAGGTTCTACCCCCAAATCTATCGCAGGGTTGAGGCTCTGCCCTCAACCATACCGGCGATAACAAAAAAAAGCCACTTTAAAGTTTGGGGAACTCTAAAGTGGCACACATGTTTAAGTGTTTAGGGATAGGTTATATTTTAGGGATATTCTAAACGAAACTTTTCGTTTAAAACAAGAGTATTAAACCATAATTTGATTTTGTTTTCAAGGAAAAAAATTATTCTTTTTGTTAATTTTTCCCATTTTTTCAAACCAAAACCCACCGTTTTTACCCAGAAAATTATATAACTTTTTAATTGTCAATATTTTACAATTTTTGACATGGGATAAAAAAACAAGCACATTTTTTTTTAATTAAACCTCTTTTTAGCCCTATTTGGTAAAATTAAATGCTTCGCTCACTAATTTTTTCTAGAAAAATGCAGTAACGAAGCCCTAATCCCTATCAATTACTTTATCTGCTATGCCTCTTTAGAGGATTTAGAATATCTCTTTAAATATTCTGGCACATTATTTAAAATGTAACGCTGAGCATCCAAATTATAGGTAATGCTTAGATACTTCCTATCCTGAAAGGTTTTCTCCTCGCTTTTAATACCTAATTTCTTCCCCTGCTCTGTTACATTCTTCATTTTACCATATGGCGTTTCCTCATCCTGCAAAAGACCATCAGCAATCAACCACAAGTTAACACTCATTGGCTTCAACTCTTCAAATGGAGGACAATTAGAAAGCTCATTTAAACGCTTTGTTATCTCAGATATTGTAATAGGAGATTCAGAAAGCTGAAACTTAGCAAGCTGCTCCTTACTAATCTTGAAAGCTGTATAAATTGCACTTTCAACAAAACGCTCATGCATACCAGCACGATGCTTCTCTAAACGCTCAATTGATGAGCCAATTTCTTCCTCTAGAAAGTTGAACCACTGAATTACGCGCTCATCTGCACATACCTCATTAGGCTGTATTACAGCACCCGTATATGGATGCTGACCGCGTGTAATGTTCTGTAGTATCTGCTGTACCTTTTTTAGGTTTTCTATTTTACTCATTTATTCACTCCTATGTGTTATCATTCATTTTGTCTTAAAGAAGAAACGAGAATCTTTCTCTTTAACTGCACCTATTTTAAATAAATAAAAAAATAAAGTCAATAGCAATTTTTAAAAATTAATTTCTATTAAATCTTGGAAAAAGCATTGACAAATATAGGAAAGTTTATTAAAATAACATATTTTTAGAAAGGTATAAGGATATACCAACCAAAAGAAACCCAACATTAAGAGAAACCTTTAATAAAGGAACAAGCAGCAGTGGATTACAATCCATTAATATCTTTGGATTAGAAGCTGTAAAAGCAGCGTATGAAGAATGTGAACCTTGGTTAGAACAATTAGTAGAATACTTACAGGCAAACCGTGATTATACATTGGATTATATTGCTAACTATTTACCACAGATTAAAGTATTAAAGAGTGAAGCTACATATTTATTATGGTTAGATATGAGTTGTATGAATGTAGAGTGTCCACAGAAAGAATTGGTAGAAAAAACAAATGTATTCTTCAATGACGGAAAAACATTTGGTAAAGAATATGAGAACTTTGTTCGTATGAATTTAGCTTGTCCAAGAAGTCAGGTAACAGCAGCACTAGAGGCATTAAAAACTTATTTTGAATAAAAGGATACAAAAGTATCCTTTTAATTTTTTGGTCGGATATGTTGAATCTTAAAGGGATTAATGTATAATGGAGTACGGAAATAGGAAATACGAGAGGATTTTTATGGAAAAAAATACAAAAATCTTAAAATATCTGCGAAAGACTGCAAAAATAGGCTGTATGATAGATGCAGATGAGGTAAAAGAGCAGGTAGGATGCTCTCTGTTTTATAGAAAAATGTATATATAGATAAACTTTTTGTCTAAAATAGAGATTTATTGGGCGTAATATATTATGTAAACCTAATTATTAAAGAGATGAAGAGACTATCGTTTATTGTATTGTTCTTGGCTCTGCACTTTACTGTTGTTGCGCAGAATGTGCAGTTGCATTATGATTTTGGTCATCGCCTGTATAAGGAGCTGGGCAAAAGTGAGCTCTCCTATGGCCGTCCTTAGTTGACTACTACTGTAGAGATGTTTCGTCCTGACTCATTTGGAAGCACCTTCTTCTTTGTCGATTTAGACTATTCGACAGGTGTTAAGGGCGCCTATTGGGAGATTAGCCGTGAACTCTGTTTTTGGCAGCACTCTGTCCATGTTGAGTATAACGGAGGTATGAGTAAGGCAACCGGCTCATTTAATAATAGTTGGTTAGCCGGTGCAACATACTCCGGCCACTCAAAAGACTTTAGCAAGACGTGGTCTTTGTCTGTAATGTATAAGTATATTCCTCATACTGTAAATGACAAGGGCGCAAGCCAGGTGCATAAATACCAAATTACAAGTGTATGGGGTGTCAACTTCGCAAGTGGCTGGTGCTCGTTCTCGGGCTTTATCGACTTCTGGCGTGAGTGGCGTGCATGGTAGGGAACATCGCACATTCTGCTGCTTGAGCCTCAGCTCTGGGTAAATCTTAACAAAATCAAGGGTTGTGAGAAGTTTAACCTCAGCGTGGATACAGAGTTAGAGTTGTCTAATAACTTTGTGGCTAAGGGTTTCTACTTTGTCCCAACTTTGGCTCTCAAATGGAGTTTCTAAGACAAAAAATATGATAAAAACAGCCTTATAAAAAATATCCTGGAAGACAACATAATGCCTGGGGATATACATATTAAATCAAAGACTATGCACCTTAATGTTGATGCATGCCGTATCGCATTTTTAATTCGTTTAACAAAGTATTTTGCGTCTCCACCCGTAAAAATTAACGATAATTTTGCATTGGATTGCATAAAATCCCGAATATAGCCCTCAATTTCGTGAGTTATGCCCTGCATAACGCCTTGTTCAATGGCTTGACTCGTAGTGCGTCCAAGCTCCAGAATTTCATCCGTCGGCTCACACTTTGGCAGTCGTTTGGTGTAATCGTGCAGAGCCCTGAAACGCATCTCCACACCGGGCGAGATATTTCCGCCTCTGAAAACACCATTCTCCACAAGGTCGATGGTTATAGCCGAGCCAAAATCTACTATCAAACAACTCTCCCCCACCTGACTCACAGCTCCCCCCGCCGCCGCCAGACGATCAACACCAAGGGTCTCGGGCGTAAGGTAGCCATTACCTATGGGAACGGGCGTTGCGGGAGTCATCTCCAACACCCACAAACCCCAATTTTCAAGCAACTCTGCCACCTCGCGGGTCGCCATCGCAGTTGAAGCCACTATCGCTCTGTGTAAAAAAGGGAACTCTGCGACGATGTTACTCACCGCAAACTCCTCCAGCGACTGATAACGGCGCAGATCCAGCACTTCATCGTGCTCTACGACAGCCACTTTTATAAATGAGTTACCAATATCTACAATCAGATTCATCTTCCTTGTGGGCTATAAGTTTCTCAATACTGTAACTGCCTCTGCCACGCTTCCTACCTTTCTAACGGTCATCGCCAGACGATTATTGTGTTGGCGAAGCACAAATCGTTCGGGCTGGGCGGTAACTTTTTTCAGCAACTCCATAAATACATCGCTCTTGTAGTATGGCGAATTCTCCTCGCCGACAAAGTGAACAATCATCAAACCATTCTTCACCTTCACGCGCTCCATACCCAATCTCACTGCCTCCCAACGCAGACGCACCACATTCAGCAACTCCTGTGCCGCTTCGGGCAAAGCACCGAAACGATCGACCAGACGTCCCTCGAATGCCACCAGCTCCTCCTCCTTTGAGAATGAGTCCAACTCACGATAGAGCTTAATCTTCTCTGCCGCCTGACGCACATAACTATCGGGCAGCTCCGCCAGCATCTCAATATCAATCACAGCATCGTCAATAAATGCCTGCTGCTTAACGGTCTCGGCCTCCTTCTCGCTCAAGCCCTCGACATCAAGACCCTCGGCACGCAACTCGGCAATAGCCTGACGCATAATCTTCTGATAGGTTTCAAAGCCTATATCGGCAATAAAGCCACTCTGCTCCGCACCGAGCAGATTACCCGCACCTCGAATATCCAGGTCCTGCATAGCGATATTGAAGCCTGAACCCAAGTCCGAAAACTCCTCTATGGCACGCAGGCGACGTCGCGCATCACTCGAGAGCAACTCCTCGGGCGGAGTGATGAGGTAGCAATAGGCCTTACGGTTGCTACGTCCCACACGACCACGCAACTGATGCAGATCGCTAAGGCCATAGTAATGAGCATTATTTATAATAATGGTATTGGCATTGGGGATATCTATGCCATTCTCTACAATCGTAGTCGCCAACAAAACATCGAACTCACCATAGATAAAATCCATTATAAGTCGCTCCAACTTCTCGGATTGCAAACGACCGTGACCTACAGCAACTCTGGCCTTGGGGCACAAACGTTGGATTTGCCCTTGCAATGCCATCAAATCCTCTACCCTATTATGCACGAAGTAAACCTGTCCTCCACGAGCCAACTCCTCCTCTATGGCATCACGAATAATCTCGTCGGAGAAGATATGCGACTCAGTGATAATAGGTTGACGATTAGGCGGTGCAGTCGAGATTACCGACAAATCACGCGAACCCATCAGTGAGAACTGCAGAGTTCTCGGTATAGGCGTAGCGGTCAAAGTGAGCGTATCGACACTAACACGCAACTGCGTAAGCTTCTCCTTCGCAGCAACGCCAAATCGCTGCTCCTCATCTATAACAAGCAGTCCGAGGTCGTGAAACTCCACACCCTTGCCGAGCATCTTATGCGTACCTATCAGGATATCTATCTTACCCGACTTCAGTTCCTCTAAAATTCGTGCCGTATCCTTTGCTGCGGTTGAGATACTCTATCGTTATCGGGAAATCACGCAGTCGGCTCCTGAAGGAGCGATAGTGTTGCAGAGCCAATATCGTTGTCGGCACCAGCACTGCCACCTGCTTACCGTCTGTTGCCGCCTTAAACGCTGCACGAATAGCCACCTCTGTCTTACCGAAGCCGACATCGCCACAGAGCAATCTATCCATCGGGCGTTCCGACTCCATATCCCGCTTCACAGCCTCCGAAGCCCTCTGCTGGTCGGGTGTATCCTCCCACTCGA
>CALDQE010000064.1 GCA_937911295.1 uncultured Verrucomicrobiota bacterium | reverse complement strand
ACCACGAAATGATACGAAATTACACGAAAAAATTTTTGTGGTTTAAGTCTCTGTGCCTCTGCGTCTCTGCGGGAAATAAAATCCAACAGAACAATATCCGTGAGTAATGGTCGCTGTCGCTGTGGCCTTCGGCGAAACACGGAGAAAATGGAGGTAAGGAGACACGGAGGGGATTTTGGGGTGTTATAATGGTTGCTAGTTCAACTCTCCTTTGTCCTCCGGAAAATCACACAATGTGTGTCCGTGTTAAGCGTAAGCAATAAGTGCAACGACTAAAACGCTGTCGCTGTGGCTTTCGGTGAAACGCGGAGAAAATGGTTAGTTTGATTGGCCAAAAATACGAAATTTGTGTTCTTTTTTTGTTCACTGTACAAATTAAATGCACCACCTAACACCCAAAGTGTCGCATTTAGTTTGTCTTTTGAGCAGGTTTTATCTGTTGTATCAAATCTCACGTTGATATTGCCTAAATGTCTTATTGCCCGTGAGTAAGTGTATTGATTAGAGCCTCTCTTATATTATGCGATATTTTTTGAGTAGAGCATTTATTGGAGAATAAACATCGGGTGGAAGCTCATATATGTTGCTCCCTTTGTCATTTATATAAATGTCAAATTCTCGTAGATTGCCATTTTTATCCTTCATCTGGATATGAAGACCAACCTTGCGAATTTCTACCATATCAAAGAGATTTTCAGAAAATTTACTGCGAATAGTCTCATATATTGAACGATACTTATTTGAGAATTTAATTGATGCTCCTTGTACACCTATAAAATCAAAGCGTAGCTCCGTGACAAATGCTAGCTCAATTCCAAATTCTAGGCCCTCTAACTCAAGATTTGTTGTCTTGAAGATGTTTAGATTGTAAATTGGTGTGGGTGTAATTGTTGGTCTAGATGCAAGCATGTCGCGAGCAAAAATTTTTGCAAAAAAGCTAATGTCTTTTTCAAGCTTTGAAGAGTATAGCATAAGCTGATTTGTGTCTTCATCGTGCAAGAAAAAAATCTTATTTTTCACAAGTGGGGCAATGTCACTATCTAGGCATGAGCTATTTAAGATAAATACATATGCAGTTGTTGTGGAGTCGTATTTAAATACTTCGTATGAGATAGCATCCTCGCCTAATGCATCCAGCTTTAGAATGTGCTTTAAATTAGCAACAAAAGCCTTAATGGTGTTGGGCATTGGGATTTCATCTACAATAGCCTCAAGATTATATCGAGACCATTTGGGCGTGGATTTTATTTCATAACTGAGGACAAGCTTATTCCATTTTTCCGGATATTTAAAATAAACCCAAAGAATAATGTCAGCAATAGTTCTTTGGGAGCTTTCTACGCTGGAGTCTAGTTTGATTTTTAGATGGTGAAGTTGCTGCTTAAGCCCTTTTAACGATATTGCTTTATTGAAAATGGTATCAAAAGAACGCAAAGTATTGATGTAAGCAATTCTGAATTTTTCATCTGTTTCAATAGGTGGAAGAGAGAGAGTATTTAATAGCTCTTCTCTGGATTGCTTCCAATTTAATTCCTTTTCAGGAAAAAATTGCTCCCAAAGCTTTTTAAGAAGCTTAAAATCAGTGAAACGCTTTAAAATAAGGCGTGGAGTTATTGCGTCATTTGCCATTTTATTGCTTTATATATTTAAGAGGTGATGGATAGCTGGTGATGCGACCACGATTATCTCGAAGGATAGTCTCGTTTTCGCGTTCTTCTAAAATGTAGTTAGGTAGTAGCTCAATTTTTCCTGAAAGGCCAGGAATATCAACAGCAAAATTTGGTATTGCCATACCACTAAGTCGACCACGGAGATGATCCATAATTTCGATGCCAGTAGAAATTGGTGTGCGGAAATGTTCCACCCCTTTTACAAGGTCGCATTGGAACATATAGTATGGGCGAATACGGTTGTGGTAAAGTGTGCGGCAGAGCATTTCTACGCATTCTTTTGTGTCATTTACACCTTTTAGAAGTACGAATTGGTTTGCAACTGGTATGCCTGCATCAATGAGCATTGCTGCAGCAGTTAATGCTTGAGGTGTAATTTCTTTAGGGTGGTTAAATTGTGTGTTTACAAATACAGGCTTTGCCTTTGACAATATTTCTATTAGAGAATGGGTAAAGCGCATAGGCAGGGTAACAAGCGTCCTTGTCGCTATGCGAATTGCCTTAACGGACTTTATTTCTTTTATTTGCGTAAGAATGTGTTCTATAATGTCGTCATCTAATAGTAGTGGGTCACCACCAGAGATAAGCACATCATCGATTTCTGGGTGCTGCTTAAGATATTTGCATGCATCTTCAAGCTCTTGATCAGATATGTGTGGCAGGGTGGTAGAAGAGATGCGTTTACGTGTGCAGTGCCTACAATATGTGGCACATTCACTCGAGACAAGTAATAATGCACGATCTGGGTAGCGATGAATTAGTCGCTGTCCATGTGAGCAGCCTAGCTCCCCCAGAGGGTCATTTGTTAGCCAATGGGGATTGATTAACTCCAATTTGGATGGTATACATTGGAGGAATATGGGGTCATTTTCATAGGGCTTAGTAATAAGTGAAGCATAATACGGAGTAACAGCCATAGGGAAGTGCTTTTCTGCTTCCAATATGCCTGCATCCGTAATATTGTCTATTCCTAAAAAATGAGCAAACGCAGAGGCGTTTGTAAGCCTCTGCGCTATTTGTTCCTTCCAAGCCTTGTTGTGCATTAGATCTTGAAGAATCCTGTGTTACGTAAAATTTCGCCAACAAGGATTAGTGTAACAAGGATTGGGGCGATGTACTTTGTCATAACAACAAAGAGCTTGCGTGACTTAAATGGAGTGCCACAGCTTTCGACCTCGTCCTCAATAACCTTTGTTTTGATAACCCAACCAACAAAGATACAAGTTGCTGCTGCAACTAATGGCATCAATACGCTGTTAGTTACAAAATCAAAGAAGTCAAGGAATTGTAGCTTACAAATTGTAATATGGCTCCATGGACCATAACCTAGAGCACTGAAGGTTGCTAAGAATGCGATTGCAAAGAATGCGAAGAATGTTGCATTCTTTCTCTCCATATTCAATAGGTCACAGATTGATGCAACACAAGTCTCATAAAGAGAGATTGCTGAGGTTAGAGCAGCAAAGATAACCAATAGGAAGAATGTTGCACCAACGTAAGGAGCTACAGCACCAAAGCCATCAAATACCTTTGGAAGAGTTATGAACATCAAGCCAGGACCGGCATTCATAGCCTCTTTAACAGCAGCTGTTGTTGCAGCAGCTGTATCTCCACCGCATTCTGCAATTAGCTCTGGTGTAACACCTGTCTTAACAGCATAAACATAAACAACAGGAATAATCATCAAACCAGCGACTATAGCGATAAGAGTGTCAAAAATTTCAATGCGGCGAACACTCTTCTCAATTGAATCCTCTTTACGTAGGTATGAGCCATAAGTAATCATAATACCCATAGCAAGAGAGAGAGAGTAGAACATCTGCCCCATTGCACCAAGGATTGTTTTACCAAGCTGAGCAGGAGAAAACTCACCAGCCTCTGTGCGTAAGCAGTCAGTATTAGGAACTAGATAATACTTTAAGCCATCAATTGCTCCATCCATTGTGCATACATAAATTGAAATGCCAATTGCCATAAAAAATAGAAGTGGCATCATAATTTTGTTTGACTTTTCAATGCCATTTTTTACACCTAGAGCGATGATTATAGCACAAGCAAAAATGAAAATCATGCCATAACCAAAAGAACCAAAATTAGATGAGATGAATCCACCGAAGAAATCTCCTGCATTTGCTGCATTAATTAGTTCTGCTTTGGGGGAAACTATCATTTTGCAATAGGTTGTGAAGTACTTAATAACCCAACCACCAATTACGCAGTAGTATGGAACAATAACTACTGGGATAATTGTAGCTAAAATACCTAAAAAGCTGAATTTTGGATGTAGAGCTGTGTAGGCAGTTAGCTGACTTTGCTTTGTCTTACGACCGATTGAGATTTCAATCGTCATCAATGTGAAACCTAATGTTACAACAAGAATTAGGTAAACAAGAATGAATGTGCCACCACCATATTGTGCTGCTAGATAAGGGAATCTCCATAGATTTCCTAATCCAATAGCAGAAGCTGCAGCTGCAAGGATGAAGGCAAACTGATTAGACCAGGTTGAACGTTTTTGTGACATTTATTTTCCTTTGTTTTGTGTGTTAGTTGAAATTACGCAAGGGTTGATGAAATAGAATTTGGTAGTGGAGCATCACTCGCATTTGATATTATCTCCTTTGATTTTTCTCGCTTTAGGAATTCCTTTGTAAATTCAGAGTACCCGATAGCGACAGTCGATGCAGGTGAATATACCACGACTGGTAATCCATAGCTAGGAGCCTCACCTGCTCGAACACTACGAGGAATTACAGTCTCGAAAACAGTATCTGCATAATGCTCGCGAACTTGTGAAATCACTTCATCTGCTAAGCGGGTCTTGTTGTACATGGTCATTAGAATTCCATCAAGAGATAGCTTTGGATTTACGCCAGTGGAACGCAATCGCTCAATTAGCTGTGTGATGACGCTTAAGCCCTCCATCGCATAATATTCGCATTGCATTGGTATGATTACAGAATCAGCTGCTGCTAATGCATTAGACATTAGAATGCCAAGAGAAGGAGGGCAATCAATAATGATGTAATCAAAAATGTTTGCTTGCTTGATTGGCTCTAGAATTTTGTTTAGTCCATGGAGGTGATCCTCCATTCTAGCAATTTCTATTTCAGCACCAGCTAGATTAACCTCAGAAGGGATTACATTTACATTTTCAACAACAGTACCGAGAATTACCTCATCTATAGCTTTTGTACCCATAAGTGCTGGGTATAGGCTAACTCCATCCTTTGGCTCAACACCAAGACCAGAAGTGGCGTTTGCTTGTGGATCTAGGTCAATAACTAAAACAGTCTTCTTCTTTGCAGAAAGCATTGCAGCAAAGTTTACTACTGTTGTGGTCTTACCAACTCCACCTTTTTGGTTTGCTATAGCTATTACGTATGACATTGTGTTTACCCTTGTAGTAATGAGTTTGTTAATCGAGCTACAAATCTTTGTTGCTATTGTCTACTTAGACTTAATCATGCCCATTTGGCGAGCATAACCAAACATACCGCCAGCTGCAACAACTGGTGCAACTGCACCAAGATCCTTTAGTGAGAAAATCTTACCGTCAGAGCAGCGTGTGATTGTGCCTTCCTCAACATCTACCTCTGCTTCGTCGCCAGTTTTAAACTCTGCTGTAAGTGGTGTAGCTGTTTCGAATGGATAAACCTCACCGGTGGCAACTGAGTTGCGGAAGAAGATACGAGCATAGGACTCTGCCACAACAGCCTTGCAGCCCGCAGCACCAAGAGCAACAGGTGCATGCTCGCGTGAAGAGCCGCAGCCAAAGTTCTTGCCAGCAATCATGATGCCATAAGGAGTTTTGCCAGTTTCTTTATCAACGTATGGAATTTCGGAGTCAGGAAGACCAGCCATTGCATAAGAGCCAAGCTTTGCATATTCCTCAGGGATTGTTGGTACAAGATTTAGATATTGTGCTGGAATGATTAGGTCTGTATCGATGTTGTCACCTAGAACATAAACTTTTGCTTTGATTTTCATTGTGTAGTTTTCCTAAATTGTTTTATGATTTTGCACGTTGCACCTTCCTCGCTTACAAATCACGAGGATCGCAAATATAACCCTTTACAGCAGAAGCAGCAGCGGTTAGTGGGGAAGCCAAGTAGATTGGGGCCTCCTTAGAGCCCATACGACCGATAAAGTTGCGATTTGTTGTAGAAATTACAACCTCCTTGCCGTGTGTACGACCAAATGTATCGATCGGACCACCTAGGCAAGCAGCACAGGATGGAGGGGCAATTGGAAGACAGCCAGCTTCGGCAAAGATTGTTACAAGTGATTTGCCACCAATCTCTGTTGTCATAAGCTTTTCAGCAATCTCTGTTGTTGCAGGAACGATAAATGTATCAATGCAAACCTTGCGGTCCTTAAGGATTGATGCTGCCATCACAAAATCCTCTAGCTTACCACCTGTGCATGAACCAATGTAAGAACGGTCTAGCTTGATGTCTGTGCAATCACGAGCAGGAGCATAGTTGCTTGGGATGTGTGGCTTTGCTACGCATGGAACAAAGGTAGATACATCGTATACGTATTCCTTTAGTACAGGAGCATCTGGGTCACCATATACAGGAGTGAACTCTTTGCCAGTGCGTGCCTTTACATAGTCAAGTGTCATCTGGTTTGGTGGAATAATACCATTCTTTGCACCCGCCTCAACAGCCATATTACAAATTGTAATGCGCTCATCAATAGTTAGTGCATCAACTGCCTCGCCAGTAAATTCCATTGCACAATAGGTTGCCCCGTCCACACCAATGTCACCAATAATGCGCAGAATCATATCCTTCGCAGAAATGTAGTCTGGTTTCTTGCCATTAAGCACAAAGCGAATTGTCTCTGGAACCTTAACAAGCATTTTGCCAGTACCCATAACAAAGCCAGCGTCTGTGTTGCCAATGCCTGTTGAGAAAGCACCTAGTGCACCGTGGCTACAGGTGTGTGAGTCTGTACCAACTATTACCTCGCCAGGGCGAACATGTCCATGCTGTGGCAAGCCTAGATGGCAAACACCACAGTAGCGTGGTGTTCCTGGTTCATAAAAATATGGAAGGTCCTGCTCCTTAACAAACTCGCGTAGTGTGTCAACATTGCGGTGTGCCTTCTCATCTGCTGTGAAAATATAGTGGTCAGGAATAATTACAACGCCTTCTCTGTCAAAAACCTTTGCGTCTTCACCAAATTCTCTGTGGAAGATGCCAATTGTACCAGGTCCACAAACATCATGTGTCAGAAGTATGTCAATATTTACCCAAATGTTGTCACCAGGTTTTACGGAATCCAAGCCAGCATGCTTAGCTAGGATTTTTTCTGTCATTGTCATTTTGCTCATAATAGAATCTTTTTAGTTTGATTGTTAATTAAATAGAATTTGTGCTGAAATTTAGCGACGCTTTGATTTGTTAATTAAATTAAAGAAACGCTCCTCGTAAAGTGGGAATACATTTTTTTTCTGAAGAAGTACCCCAAGGGATTGAATTAGTGAAGAATCCTTTTCTGCAGCACGAAATGCATTTTCGATTTCCTGCTTTATTGAAAGAGTCATATTTTGCTCTGATTTATCAAAAAGGTGCTGCCTAGTCATGTCCATAACATTTTTTTGAATGGACTTTTGAACCATTGCCATAAATAATCGAACAAGTGAAACATCCCAAGGCTTTTCTACGCCTTTAACTAATGCTATATATGGGTCTTTTTTAGATCGAATGTCTGTGCGAACATTATTGATGACGTTTGCAATAGTATCTGTAATCGTTTCCTGAGAAAATGCTTCTTGCTTTAATGTATAACCATAACGCAGGATGCGACACTCATCCTTCTCCATAATTGATTTAACATATTGCTGTGCTTCCTCACTAAACCCCTCAAGAAACATTTGTGAATATTGGGATGGGGTGATGATTTGAGGACGCAATAGCTGCATACGACCAATGCGAAGAGTGGTCTTTTTGATAGAATCTAGGTCTTCTGTTACAAGATAATAGTTAATAATTGTATTACCAAAGGTCTCTAGTGTACCTTTGGGCTCTATAATTATTTCTGTATTCTCAACAGCGTATTGAAAGTCAAATTTTTCCGATGTACTCATAATTGAAAAAATTATATCAAAAATTGCTTATCAAAAAAAGACTAAACTAGTGATTTTACAAGCGTTTTAATAGATAAAATTGAATTTATATGTTGGTGGAAGATTTACTTAGGTGAGGGGATTTGAAATTGTGTGAGCGAATAAGGGACACAGAGACGCAAAGGACTGATGGTCGCTCCCGCTCTAGCCTTCGGCGAAACACTACGTGTGTCCGTGTTAAGCGAAAGCAACGAGTGAAACGATTTCAATGCTGCCGCTATAGCCT
>CALDQE010000063.1 GCA_937911295.1 uncultured Verrucomicrobiota bacterium | reverse complement strand
GATTTGATTTCAGCGGATTTATAAATGGCACTCCGCTTGTTATGGCTAAGCTTATTACGGGGGCAACCAACTTTATTTTGGATGCCAAACCGATGGGCAAGGATGACGGAAAGCCAATAACCAAAAAAGATTTGTTTCTTAAGGAAGCACTGTTGCTGAAGCAAGCACATTCTTTGTGTTCGAGCTTAACTACGGAGCCGGAGCGTCGCGAGGCTGCGTATTTCGAAGCCGTGCGAGCAATGATTATTAAGATTACCTTTGGAGGAAAAAATGAAGGACATAAAAAGAAATCTTACAATGCTCTGTGATTATTATGAATTGACAATGGCAAACGGCTATTTTCAGAATGGGGAATCGGATAAAATCTGCTATTTTGACCTGTACTTCAGATCTGTTCCCGACGATGGGGGATTTGCTATTATGGCAGGAACGGGAAAAGCCGCCGAAAATGGAATATTGATTAAATCTGCCGAAGCCCTTGAAAATTTATCATCAGTCGACACTGTAGTTCTTGATAAAACCGGAACTATTACAAAAGGTCGCCTTTCTGTTAGTGATATTTATGTTGCAAATGGGGTAGAGAAAGAGCAAATGCTTGGTTTGGCGGCAGCAGTAGAAGGATATTCAGAGCATCCAATTGCAAAAGCAGTTTGTGATAAGGCACATGAGTTATCACTTACCAAGCAAAGAGCCGAAGAATTTCGTATGGTTGCTGGTGGGGGTGTTGAGGCAATAGTTGCAGGCGAGAAGCTTTGTTGTGGCACAGTAAGATTTGTTGAGGAAGCATTAGGTAAGACAATCTCTCAAGAGATCATTGACGAGGTTGGGCGTTTTAGTGCTATGGGTAAGGCGACATTGGTCGTTGCTTCTGGTTCAAGAGCACTCGGTGTTATAGCATTTTCGGATGAGATACGCGAGGAGGCGAAAGAGTGCGTTAGGGCGTTGAAGGAGGCTGGAATTACGGCAGTGCTAATTACGGGAGACAATTCCAGAGCTGCAGAATTTATTGCAAAAGAAGTTGGTATAGAGCAAGTATTTTCTGAGCAGTTGCCAGAGGACAAGGTGCAGAGGGTGGTTGATTTACAGATGGATAAGCATATCGTTGCTATGGTGGGAGATGGTGTTAATGATGCTCCGTCAATAAAGCTTGCTAATGTGGGAGTAGCAATGGGTTCATTTGGAAGTGATATTGCAATAGAGGCGTCAGATATTGCTTTGATGAGTGATAGATTATCGTTAGTAGTATATTTGCGGCGATTGGCATTAGCGACATTCAGGACAATACGGACCAATATAATAATCTCGATGACGGTAAATTTTGTGGCAATTATTTTTAGCGTAATGGGCTTATTAACACCAGTTACAGGTGCATTGGTTCATAATGTATCCTCCTTGTTAGTTGTCATAAATGCAGCCCTTCTTTATGATAGGGATGCATAAGCAGATACACTGCAATTTAGTTGGTGATGCAAATTACAATCATCATATTTTAGCACTTTTAGTTAAATCTAAATTGATTTTTAGGATTTAAAAAACTATACTTATTCGTATATGAATATAAGAGTTTTATATAACTATATCCTTGTTCGTCTAGGTGTTCGTCATATTCTTCCAGCACATTTTGTTAATTCAAAATCTGTTTCTGAATGTGGTGAAGAGCTTGTTGAGCGTGATGGGTGTCTAGTGCGCCTTGGCGTATTTGAGCGTCTAAAGCAGGTAAATGAATTTTTGCCTAATGGTTATCGTATTGTTGTTGTTGAAGGCTTCCGTGATGAGAGAAAACAAGGGCAATTACGACAAGAGGCTGAGAAAAAAATAAAAGAAGCGTTTCCTGAAATAACAGAATCTGAATTGATGACCCGCTTAAATAAGTCAGTTGCTAATCGCAGCGGACATCTTACGGGCGGAGCCGTAGATGTGCTTCTATATAAAAATAATGAGGTGGTGTCATGCGGAAGCAAATATCTAGAGTTTAATAATGAAACGCCTTCATTTGCTCGACTAAATGATAAAACAATCTGCGCGAATCGAAGAATTCTTCATAAAGCAATGAAAAAAGCGGGATTTGTTAATTACCCAGCAGAGTGGTGGCATTTTTCTTATGGCGATAAAATGTGGGCAGCATATGCTAATAAGCCATCTGCCTTTTATGGAGATGTAAATAATCTCCAATCCGGCGTCTAATCCTACGCTGGCACCCGCCAAAGGGTAGATGGGGCGCTGAGGAGGATGGGACGCTTGTGTGATGGCTAGAAGTGCGTGGCGTAATGGATGGATAACTCAGATGCGCCATTTTTTTTATAAATAAGTTCAAAAAAATTTTTTGCTATGGTATAATATTAAGAAAAGTTTAATAAAAATATCGCCAATCAATTATTGATATAACAAAAGGGTGTGTCATGGAATACATTTATGCATTACTTATTCTTAATGTGGTCTTAATTGTGGTTGTTTTAATTGGGGTATTTGGGAAACGAAGCTCTACTAAGACTATCCAAGAGTTACAACAGCTAAAAAATGAGCTTGCAACAAATAACTCCAGTGAATTTGCTAAAAACCGGGAGGAGCTAAATAACAATTTCTCTTCCGCACGTATTGAAACTCAGCAGTATTTTACTAATCAATCAAGGCTTATTGATGAAAAGATGCTGCAATTGAAAAATGAAGTGCTCGAGGAAAACCGCCAGTCACGTCAGGAACAGCTTTCTTTCCAGAATGCTTTCCAAGAAACTGTAAATCAACAGCTAACGAAGAGTCGTGAGGAAGTGGATTTGCGCTTGAAGGAAATTCAACAGGTAAATACAGAGAAGCTTGACGAAATGAAGAAAACAGTTGATGACAAGCTTCAAGAGTCTATGGATAAACACTTTAATGAGTCATTTAAGCTTATTAGTGAGCGCCTAGAGCAGGTTCACAAGGGGTTGGGTGAAATGCAAGGTATTGCAGATGGAGTAGGTGATTTACGCAAAGTGTTATCAAACGTGAAAATACGTGGCAATATTGGAGAGATACAGCTAGAAACACTTCTCAGTCAGTTCTTGTCACCAGAGCAGTATGAGAAAAATAAGGTTATAAATCCAGATAGCAAGGCTGTTGTTGAATTTGCGATTCGGATGCCTGGTCAGAAGGATGAGGACCCTGTGTTCATGCCAATAGATAGTAAATTTCCAGTAGAGGATTATCAACGCTTAATGGACAGTTATGAGAAATTTGGCAGTATGTCAGAAGAGGTAAAGTCTGCACAGAATAGCTTTGCCAAAACAGTGCGAAAGTGTGCTTCAGATATAAAGACAAAATACATATATCCACCAATTTCAACTGGATTTGCTCTTATGTTTGTGCCAAGTGAGGGCATATATGCGGAGATTCTACGAGTACCAGGATTGTTTGAGCAGCTGCAAAATGAATATCATATAGCAGTGGTTGGTCCAACTAATCTTGTCGCATTTTTAAATTCTTTGCAGATGGGCTTCAAGACACTTGCATTAGAGAAGCACTCACATGAGGTTTGGCAAATTTTAGGTGCTGTTAAGACAGAATTTAAAAAATTTGGTGCTGAGATGGATTTGACGAGAAAGAGCCTACAAGCTGTTGTTAATCATGTTGATACAATTGGTACACGAACTCGTGCAGTGGAGCGTAAGCTACGAAATGTACAAGAGCTAACAGAGCAGGAGACACAGCTTTATTTCCCATCAGAGGCATCGATAGTAAATGAGGAGGAGAATGCATAGGTAATAGATTTACCTTGAGCTCGACATTATAATTGTTGATTTTTTAGTGTAAATTTTATCTAAAAAACAGTGTGTATTTGCGAAAAAAGTATTGATTTTTTTTCAAAAATAATGTATTTTTATGACTTTCATTTGTGCCTAAAAGGGGCGATAGCTCAGCTGGTAGAGCATCACGTTCGCAACGTGGGAGTCGTGAGTTCGAATCTCATTCGCTCCACCAGAGGTTTTATTAAAAGTTTTCTCCCTGAAGCTGAAACGCAATTAGTGCGATGAACGCTCACCACCGTGCGCTCTTATGCAAACAGAGGAAAAAGAAAACAGATAATAGAATGTGCTTATGAGTGAGTAACTTATAGGTAAATAGGTACATAGTTAATAATCCGGCAATAGCCGCAAAACGGGGTAAACAAATGCCTAAAAAGAAGACACATAAGGCAGCATCAAAACGCTGCAAGGTAACAGCGACCGGCAAGGTCCTCTCCGCACGTTCTGGCAAGCGCCATTTGGCAAGCTGCAAGACACGTAAACGTAAACGCAATCTACGCGGTACAGCAACACTAGCTGCACCAGAGCAGAAGCGTATTAAGAAATTACTCGCATCCTAATGCTTTGCATTGATGCTTAACAATTAACTTTACAAATTAAGGAGAATAGACTATGCCACGTGCAACTAATGCGCCTGCATCAAGAGAGCGTCGTCGTCGCAGATTAGAATTGGCCAAGGGCTTCCGCGGTAATAGAAGTAAGAACTTCCGTACAGCTACAGAGGCTGTAGATCGCGCAATGGTTATGGCCACAGAGCACCGTAAGCTACGTAAACGTGATTTCCGCGCTTTGTGGATCACACGTATCAACGCAGCAGCTCGTGCTAATGGAATTACTTACAGCCGCTTCATCGAAGGTCTTACAAAGGCAGATATCAAGCTAAATCGTAAGGTGCTTTCTGAGATTGCTATCGCAGATCCAGCAGCTTTCACAGCTCTAGTCGAAAAGGCTAAGGCTCAGCTAGCTTAATTATCTACTAAATATTTTTTAATCAAATAATTGATTGGAGATCTTAACGATGAAAAAAGAAGTACATCCAAATTACGGCCCAGCCAAGGTAACTTGTGCTTGCGGTAATGTATTTGAAACAAATTCAACTGTAAAAGATATGCATGTTAATACATGCTCTGCTTGCCACCCATATTTCACAGGTCAGCAGACATTTATCGATACAGAGGGACGTATTGACTCCTTTAAGCGCCGTTATGGCATGAAGAAGTAGTTCTTTCGTTCGGAATTTTTTATTTCAGGTGGAGCTCGTTTGTGGCTCCACCTGATTTTTTAATTTATACAAAAATAGTTTTTAGCCATGATAGAGAAAAAACAAGTAGAGAAAATATTAGTCCGTTTACAGGAGGTAGAAACACAATTATCTGGACCTGAGGCTGCTTCAGATCAAAAGAAATACCGTGCTCTTGTTCGCGAGCATTCTTCTTTAAGGAAGCTAGAGGCTTGCGCGAAGAAGTATTTTACTCTTGTTGATTCTATCGAAGAAGCAAAGGCAATTATTGCAGATCCAAATGGTGATGAAGAATTAAAGGAGCTTGCAATGGCTGAATTGGCTGAAAATGAAGAGTCTGTACCTGCAGCAGAAAAGGCTCTTAGTTTTGCATTGCTTCCACCCGACCCAGATGAGCGCCGTAATGCAATGGTTGAAATTCGTGCCGGTACTGGTGGTGATGAAGCAGCAATATTTGCAGGCGATTTGTATCGTATGTATAGCCGCTATGCAGAAATAAGGGGCTGGAAGGTGACTCCTCTTGATTCTAGCCCTTCTGAAATGGGTGGCTACAAAGAAATTGTGTTTAATGTCGAAGGCGAAGGTGCTTATGCTGCTCTTCGCTATGAGGGTGGTGGACATCGTGTTCAGCGCGTGCCAGAAACTGAGTCCCAAGGTCGTGTACACACATCTGCTGCTACTGTGGCAGTGTTCCCAGAAGCTGATGAGGATGATGAGCTGGAAATTAAGCCCGAGGATTTACGTATTGATTTTTATCGAGCAGGTGGTGCAGGTGGTCAGCATGTTAATAAAACCGACTCTGCTGTGCGTATTACACACTTGCCAACAGGAATAGTTGTGCAAAGTCAGGATGAACGCTCTCAACACCACAATAAAGACAAATGTATGGCAGCACTTCGTTCCCGCTTGCTAGAAAATGCCCGCATCCAAGAGGAGCAGCGTATGGGTAGTGCACGTAAGGTTATGATTGGCTCTGGTGATCGTAGTGAGCGTATTCGTACATACAATTTTCCACAAAATCGCTTGACAGATCACAGAATAAATCTTACTCTATATAGCCTAGATAGAATTATGGAAGGTCTTATGGAAGAGCTAATTACTGCATTAATTGAATCTAATGCTGAATTGCGTCTAAAGGCTGAGTTAGGTAGAGTTGCAGGTGAAAGTAACTAATTAGTGTTTAAATGTTAATTTACGATTACGGGGGGGTTTATGACACATTCTGAGGAAACAATTAAAAAGGTTGTAGCTAAGTTTTTCCCTGATGCTGAGATTGTACAGGTCGAACAATGCCATGGCGGACATATCAATCAAACATATTTCGTTGATTGCAAAATTACTCCATCAGATGTTAATCGCTATGTTCTTCAATGCCTCAACAGAAAAGTCTTTCCTGATTTACCTGGCTTGATGGATAATGTTCTTAGAGTGTCTGAGCAAATGAGCTTTTATGCTAAAGAGCATAATATGAATATGACACGCTCTTATCTTCACTTTGTACGAACAACAGATGGTGCTCCAGCAGTTGATGATAAGGCTCTTGGCTTCTGGCGTATGTATCGCTATATCAATAATGCGGTTGGTAAGCTTGTGGCAGAGTCTCCTCTTGAAGCTTTTAAAACCGCTGAGGCTTTTGGTTTGTTCCAAGGAATGCTTTCCGGTATTACAGGTCCTCGTCTAGTGGAAACTATTCCATCCTTCCATGATACTCGTAAACGCTTTGAAAAGCTAGAGCGCGTGGCTAAGGAGGATAAGCTAGGGCGCTTTGAAGCATCAAAAGATGTATATGAAGCAATTATGGAAATAAAGCCTTATGCACTTGCTTTGCAAGAGGCTTTTGACAAGGGTGAAATTCCTGAGCGTGTTGTTCATAATGATGCAAAGCTTTCAAATATCCTTCTTGATGTCAATACTGGAAATGCAATTTGTGTTATTGACCTAGATACTTGTATGCCAGGCTTGGCAGGTCACGATTTTGGCGATATGGCTCGCAGTATGTCTAGCCAAACAGCTGAGGATGAGGTTGATTTATCAAAAATCGCAATTAATTTTGATATTTATGACTCGCTTATACGTGGCTTCTTAAAAGGAGCAAAGGGTGTCTTGAATAATCGCGAAATAGAGCTCTTGCCAGATGGTGGTATTGCAATGACTGCTGAGGTGGCAGTTCGCTTTTTAACTGATTATCTTGAGGGAGATGTTTACTTTAGCACTGCCTTTGAGGGACATAATTTAATTCGTGCTAAATCGCAGACACGCCTGGTTCAATGTATGATTGAAGCATTGCCAAGGTTGCGTAGCCTAGTAATTGCAGCAAAGTAGTTGTAGGTGCAATATGAATGAGATACAAGTTGCATTGCAGTATACGACAGATACTAAGGCTTGTACTATAGAGAGGGGTGCGATAAATCTAGCAGCATCCTTTATTAAGTCGCTTTTCCCTTCAATAAGAAGAGCATTTATTGTAGCCGATACAAATACATGGCGTGTGGCAGGTGAAAGGGTCGCTGAATTACTTTCTGCTTCTGGAGTTGCCGTTAAGCCGTATATTTTGTGTAAGGATGGCACATATTTTCATGCGGAATACAAATGGATTGATGAGCTAAGAGAGGCTTATTTAAAAGAATCTGATCGCCCAACCATTGTTGCGGTCGGCTCTGGCACAATCAATGATTTGTGTAAGAGAATGGCTGAGGAGGTAGGGGAACGTTATGTTGTAATAGGTACCGCTGCCTCAATGGATGGCTACACTAGCTTTGGTGCTGCAATTACTAAGGATGGTATGAAGCAGACTCTGTCATGCAAAGCTCCTCTTGGGTGTCTAATAGATACAGAAATTGCTGCTCAAGCACCTGCAGAAATGGCTGCAAGTGGTTATGCGGATTTGATAGCAAAGCTGCCAGCTGGTGCAGATTGGATGCTTGCTGATTTAATTGGTTCAGAAAAAATCCATCCTATAGCTTGGAAGCTTGTGCAAAATTCTTTAAGGAAGGCCCTGTCAAACCCATGTGGTGTTGCAGCCGGCAATGTGGACGAGATTGCGGGCTTATGCAAGGGACTAATTATGAGTGGCTTTGCAATGCAAGCAATGGGATCCTCCCGCCCAGCAAGTGGCACCGAGCACCAAATTTCACATTATTGGGATATGGAAGACTTGTGCTTTAATGGGAAGCCTGTATCTCACGGCTTTAAGGTGGGGATTGGAACCCTGGTTTCAACTGTCATCCTTGAATTTCTATTGGAACAAAATCTTTCAGAGTTGGATGTTGATGCTGCTGTGGCAGGGTGGTGGCGTGATTTTGAAACACTTAAGGCTGAATTTCCTAAAATTTATGGCTCTCGTGAGGCTCATATCCGCCGTGCAGAAGGTGAAATGGCAACAAAATATGTTACTCCAGATTCTCTAAAAAAAGAGCTTTTAATAGTTAGGGACGCTTGGAATGATATTGCACCAAGGCTAAAGGCACAAATTATGCCATATAAATTGGTGCTAGAAAATTTGAAGAAGGCGGGTGCCCCATATTCAATAGAGCAAATTGGAGTAACAAGGGAGCGGTTGCTAGAAACACTACGCGGTGTCCCATATATGCGCAACAGGTATTTTGGAATGGATTTACTCTGCCGCATTGGCAAATACGATGCCTTTGAGAAGAAGCTTATTTCGCTAATGTTTTAGCTGGTAAATGTTCTAGCATCTATCAGGCGCTTTTCTAGGGCAATTGCTATATGGTATTTACCATAACCAATTTTAACCAAAATCCGGCAATTTTTGCCGAATTTTGGTTTTTTTCTATTTCAATATACCGCAGAGGCGAACAAGTGCGTCAAGCGTTGTGGCAGGGTGTGGTGGACAGCCTGGTATGAATAGGACTGGCTTAAATTTTTCCATAAGCTCAGGTGCCGTTTCAGGACTGTCTGCATAGATCCCTCCAGATATTGCACAAGACCCACATGCGATTGTTATATTGGGCTCAGGCATTGCTGTATGCGTTTTCTCTAGAGCTAGTGCCATATTCTTAGTGATTGGCCCAGTAACCAATATCCCATCAGCATGACGTGGCGAAGCAACAACACTTATTCCAAAACGTCCCATATCCCATGCCAATGTGCCAAGCACATTAAAGTCTAGTTCACAAGCAGCACATCCTCCAGCAGATACTTCACGTAGCTTGAGTGAGTTTTTGTATAGCTTTACAATTTCTTTTGGTGGTGTTAGCTGAATATGTGTGTCATTAGGATTAGTGAATGGGTTTTTATCTCCAGCTCTAATTATCAAATCCTCTCGACGAAATGCCGCAAGCCGCCAATCCTTTGTGAATTTAATTTTTGAGCAAACAGCCGCACACTTGCCACAGAAAATGCACTTGCCCATGTCTAAACAAAGCTTACCATTTTCGCAATAAATTGCCTTGCATGGGCATACTGCTGAAGCAAGCTTTACATCGGCTTCTCCTGCATCTGCTGCGATTTCTGGCCGCCCCATAAAATTATCTGGTAGCTTGGGCTCTCCTTTTAGTGGAAATTTGCCAGTTTTATAGCCTTGTTTGATTCTTGCAAATATAGCTTTAAACATAAATTATCTCCAGTATTTTAAAATTACAAATTATAAATCTGTACCGCAATATGAAAGATTGAAGCTCTTGTTACAGATTGGGAAATTAGAAATTTGCTCGTTGCGTAGTGCATATGCCAAACCAAACCAATTGCGGAAGGATGGATCTATTATCTTGTACCTAGCAAATTTACCAGCTTCATCGGTGATTGCGACATGGACCAATTCTCCTCGCCATGCCTCTGTTACGGCAACAACTATAGATTGTGGCTTAAGCTCTGGCTGAGAGCAGAGATGTTCTGTGGCAGGGTCTAGCCCTTTACCTTCAGCAATTAGTTTCTCCAATAGTGAAAATAAGAGCTTGTGAGAAGCCTCTAGCTCCTTGTAGCGAATCAACGCTCGAGAGTAAACATCGCCACTATCATTTGTTATTGCTTGATGGCCTTCGTAGCAGTTGCCAAGTGCAGGGAGTGGATAATCGCAACGAGCATCATAGGATATTCCGGAGGCACGCCCAGCTGAGCCAGTCAAGCCAATGCCACGTGCTGCCTCTGGTGGGACAATGCCAGTGTTTTCAAAGCGATCTAAAGCAGAAGGCTCATCGAATAAGAGCTCCAGTGCATTGTCAAGGTCTGCCTTTACGCTTCTAGCCCATGTAAGGATTTTTTCAGCCTGCTGTACTGTAATTCCTTGGCGAGAGCCGAATGGTAGAAGGATACTGCGTCCAAAACGGTTGCCAGCTAGCTCTGCTGTCATATTGAGATATTCACCACGTATGCGACCACAGTATGACATGGTTGGAAGGTATGCCACATCGCCAGCAAGGGCACCGAGGTCACCTACATGATTTGCTATGCGTTCTAGTTCAAGTAGGATTGCTTTTAGTATAGGAAGAGCATTTGTGGAGCAGCTTGGTTGCTGTGTTTTGCTCAATCCTTCAATTATAGAGGTGTAGCTAAGAGCATGAGCAATGGATGAGTCTCCCGCGGTTGTTTCAAGAATATGCTGCGATGCAATTGTAGGTCCACCAATTAGGAGCTTTTCTATAGCTCGATGCTGGTAACCAAGAGAGATTTCTAGATGATAGACATCTTCGCCCATACATTGAAAGCGAAAGTGACCTGGCTCAATAACACCAGCGTGGACTGGCCCTACTGCAACCTCGTGGGTTTCTTCTCCGGCCATTGTAAAGTAATCTGTAACGCATGGGTCAATAGGATCGGTCTCTTTGCGGTCCCAAGCATCATGCCCAATGTGCCATGAACGGTGGAAACGTATAGGCTTTAGCCATGGATGACCGATAGGGATTATGCCGTATTGCTCCGCAATTTCGCGCTCAAACCAGCTTACCTGACTTAAATCATTAGATAGAGAAGGGTATTCATATCCAATACCGGTCGAGGTGATTAGTATTTTGTGCTCGGATTTGCAGCCTAGTATGGCATAGAGAGTAAATTGAGTTGCTTCGGATAGAGAATTTTGTTTTGCAAATAGCGATAGAATGTGTGTGTCGCTACTGCCAATGGTTTTTTCAATTAGTGCAGATTTAAATGTGTTGAAATCAAGAAGTGGGACTAATGCTAATTCAACTGCTTCTGCATTTTTAACTTTTAAAAATAGGTTGTTCATTAAATTGTCCTCAAACGTTAGAAATTTGTAATTTATAATGCGGCTTTATATTCGCCTTAAGCAAATAGCATTATAAATGCCAAAATACTTACGATGGAAAGAAATACTATAGTTATAAGTGGAGTAGCAATTACTCCCCTAGGAAGTGTGTGTGGAGTAATGATGCTTCCCTCTGTATCTTCGGGAGAGCCATTGGTCATTTTTAAACAATTATTCATCATTCCAGCAAAAACGATAAATAAGCCGATTGCGACAGTAATACCGACAAAAATCGGTGCCTTGATAATAAGGAAAAACTCTGGTAAAAAGATTAAAGAAGGTGGGCATGCTGTAATAAGAAAAATTCCTACAAACCATAGCTTGCCAGTAATTGGCATTGTCTTATATAACCCACGGACAGCAGAGATTACTCTTGTGCCATAAGCAAGTAAAAGATTACCAGCAATGAGGAAAAGCGACATTTTTGTCATGGAGTGAGCAAATAGGTGTAAATACAAAACTGGGATTAGGACTAATGTATATTTGTCGCCAAGCATTGTAATAGCTGTTAAAATTAAAATTAAGCCCATGTGCTCAACACTTGAGTAAGCAAGCATACGCTTAAAGTCTGTCTGCTTAACAATAAATATTGCAGCAACGAGTACTGAGATTATTCCAAGCGCGAACATAAGATTTTGGCAGAAGCTGGTAATCTCAGCGGGTACAAGCTCAACAAAGCGGTAAATAGCAATAAAGGAACAGTTGAGTAAGGAGCCAGAGAGAAGGGCGGAAACCATTGCTGGTGCCTCTGAGTGTGCATCTGGTAGCCATGTATGAAATGGGGCTAGCCCCATCTTTGTTCCATAGCCAGCGAGAGCAAGAATAAAGGCTGCCTTAAACCAATTAGGGTTGAAGCTAGCACTCTTTAGATAAGCAAGATTTAGTATTGGGCTTCCGTGCTCTGGAGCAATAACAGCATGTACAAGAAGCATTGTGCCAAATAAGGCTACGCCAATGCCAACTGAGCAAATTAGTAGATACTTCCACATGGCTTCAAGGCTTGCCTTTGTTCTATGGTAGCAAATTAGCGGTGCACTAACAAGTGTTGTGGCTTCAATGGCAACCCATGTTAAAGCAAGATTTTGAGATAGAATAACAAGTGACATTGAACCAAGGAATGCTGCCATAAAGCTATAGAAAACATTTAGCTGCATTGGCTCTGCATGACCTTCGCCCCCCTCTAGTTTTTTTGCAACAGGTATCCAAGCGATAGAATGGATTGTGCAGAATAAAAATAAAATCGAGGTGATGGAAAGAATTATCCAGCTAATTGTATCTATGCCAAGCAATGTTGGCTTTTCAATTGTGCTAGTAAGAACAAGTGCAGATTTAGCTTTAAAGCACTGAATCAGAATTGCACACAAAGCATGTGATCCCGCTGCACTGAGTACAAGCTTACGGGCTAGTGTTTCGTTCTTTTTACAGAAAAAGATTCCGACTGCAAATATAAATGGAAGAATAACAGTAAGATATAATAGCATAGTTTACCTACTTTTGTTTGCTGTGATCGTAATCGCCTAGCTGATTAAGGCGATCAGAATCAATGTGTGAAAATTCTCGGTTAATATTGAAAACAGTAATACCCATAATAAAGACAAGGACAAGCACATCAAGCAATATTCCTAGCTCTATAATAAAGCCATATTCTATGCCTATGCCAATCCCAAAAATTGATATTCCATTTTCAAACATTAAGAATCCCAGTACTTGTGTGATTGCTTTACGGCGTGAAATAATCATGAATAAACTAGCTCCGATTGTTGATAGCGCAACTGGCGTTGAAAAGCTAGCCACTGCATCCGCTTGAGTATGCATTAGCCGACCACACCAGAAGGAGGCAACAATAACGATTAGCATAATAAATACAGAAGCCGCGTATCCTATCAATGGCTCTAGCTCACGCTTAATGGCAGAATGACGCATTGCCCTAGCAAGCAGCATTGGAAGTAGTACGCCCTTAATGGCTGCATTTATGATAGATGTTACCCATAGTGCTAGGTGTGGCGAGGAAGCTGACCAATTCCAAATGACTAATGGTAGTAACCCCACCGCAATGCCTTGGATGGCTGTAATTTTAATACAATGAAATAGTCTGCTTGAAGCAACTAGTACAATGTCTGTAAGCAAAATGATTGCTAAAATGATTTCAATTGAGTTTGTTATCATATGTAAATCCATAATGTGGTTAGTACTTAAATACGGCCAAAAGGAAGATCGCAATTAAGGAAATAGTAAATGCACTTAATAATAGCTGTGGTATCTTTACAAAGCGTGCTCTAGCAAGAATAGACTCTACAACACCAATAATAATTGCTACTAAAATAATTCCAATGTGGTAAATAAAGAATGTAGCGGCAGTATTTGCGATAAGTCTTGGCATGATTAGTAGCACAAGGAATCCACTCATTACCCAAAGCTTTAGTGCTGCAGCATAGTGAATAATAGCCAAATCAGGTCCGGCATTGTCAAGAATCATTGCCTCGTGAATCATTGTGAGCTCGAGGTGTGTCTCTGGATCATCAAATGGAACACGACAATTTTCACAAAGAATTACTAGAAAGAAGGCAACAGCAATTAGCAATAATGGGGTTACGGATAGCCCTATACCTGTATTTGCAATTGAAATTGATTGGATTAACCCTAAAGAAAATTCGCCAGTAGAGACCAGTGCAAGGAAGGTTATTATTGTAAAGACAACAATTTCAACAATTGCAGAGAATTGTGCTTCGCGTGATGCTCCCATTCCCTCAAATGCAGATCCAGTATCTAGTGCTGTGAATATAGTGACTATTCTTCCTAAAGCGAATAGATAGAAGAAAAGAATAATGTCACCATTAAAGCCAAGAGGTGAAGCTGCTCCAGCTGCTGGCATAAGAATTGCCGCAGTGATGACTGCGCCCAAATTCACAATTGGACCTAGCTCCATAATACAAGTAGAGGTTTCGCTAAGTATGCGATCTTTCCTTAAAAGCTTAAATATATCATAATATAGCTGTAGGAGTCGGGGCCCCTTGCGTCCAGCAAAAAATGCCTTAACCTTATTTATGATGCCAATAAGGGCAGGGCAAGCGATTAGAGCAAAAATAAAACAAAAAAGCCAATACATAAATTATACCTCCTTTACAGTGCAAAGCCCCAAATTAGCATTATTAGGATTGCTACAACCATAATTAGAATATAGAAATGTAGAGAACCTGATTGTAGCTCGTGGAGCTTATTAAATACTCTTGTAAATAATTTAAATATAGGTTCCCAAAAACGAACAATTCCAGCATCATTTGTTTCAACACTATAGCTAGAGTCTTTTGGGAAAAGCTCTTCATTTACGCGTGAAATTTTACGAATGCTTTTTAGTATTGGTTTGAAGAAATCAACCAAAGGCTGTGCAAATGCTGTACCTGTGTATTCCATACGAGCTGTGGGCTTTGCATAACCACAATCCCATGTAGGACCTTTGCGGATTTTTCTCCCTCCCGGTAGTAGGTAATTGTGTGCAAAATAGAGGAATGCAGTAACAAAATATAGGATTATCAGAACAATAACAGCCTTATTGATTATTAGTAAATCCATTGAGAAATATGGGATGTTATATGCTTCTGAAATAATAACAAAAATTTGCGGAGACAAAATTGTTAGTGGAATTGTTAAAATTGTGAGAATTAGTATAGGAACTAGCATAAAAAGTGAACCGTCGCCATCAATCTTTTTTGCGGCATCACCGCGAGGCTCACCCATAAAGCAAGCACCAAAGCATTTTGAAAAGGCAGCACAGGCAAGTCCTCCAGTTAACGCAAGTGCAATTGCAATAGCTGCAGAAATAGATGCGATTGCACTATTGCCAAGAATTACACCATTAAAGGCAGCAATATAGATTAAAAGCTCTCCAATAAACCCATTTAAAGGAGGTATACCACAAATGCCAATTGAGCTGATAGCAAAGCAGCGCCCTGTTAGGGGCATTCGCTTCATCAAACCACCCAATTCCTCCATATTTAGAGTGCCGGTCTCTTTATAGATTGAACCAGCAGATAGGAATAAGCTTCCTTTAAGAACTGAATGATTTATAATGTGATAGACAGCACCAGCAATAGCAAAGATTGCACAGGAATGTAATTCTGGTTGTAGGCGTGAGATGAAATATAGGCCTAGAGCCATAGAAATTATACCCATATTTTCAATACTTGAATAAGCGAGCAAGGCTTTAATATTACGCTGACCAAGTGCAAATAGAATGCCACCTAAAGCTCCAATTAGACCAAGAGCTATAAGAATATATCCGATAAGTTCAAATTGCTCAGGAACTGCTGCACTAAAAATTATAATGCTAAAAATACCGAGGTTAAGCATAGCACCAGACATTAGGGCGGAGACAGGTGCCGGTGCAGCAGGGTGGGCTTGTGGTAGCCATACGTGTAGAATAGGGAACCCAACCTTTAAGCCAAAGCCAATGAGCATAAAAATCGTCCATAGATATGGATGCTCGGCATGACCTGCAGCGAACATAAGCATTATGAAAGCAGCACCTGCATTAGAAGCTAGAAGATATGTCCAAAATGCTCGTTGTGTTTGCTTTGATTTAGTGTCAAAGCCCACAAGTCCTGCACTAGCAAGGCTCATCATTTCCCAAGAAACAAGGCAAGAAAGATAATTATAGCGAGGCAGCTGGTCAATTACGCTAATCATACCCAAAATAGTTAGGAAATACAAAGCCCAATATAGTCCACGTTTATGTTCCCAGTGACCACGTAGGTAGCCTATTGAGTGAATTGCTCCAGCAATACCTAATATAGTGATAGGAAGGATAAAGAAGTTAGTGAACCTTAGGTGCATAATTGTGTAATCATTTGGGGCAATAAGGTCTATTATTGCCTTGATTAGACATAGGGAGCAGAGCATAATGCTACTACCTGCACCAAAGATGTTAGTCAGTCGTATTTTTTTGTTTGTGGCTAGGGGTAGGGCGACACCTAAAAACAGCAGCCAAACGGGGTTTATAAATATGTTATGCATTGTAAGAATTCCTTGAAAATGAAATTGGCAAAAAATTTTACTCTTATCTTACAAATATATAAAGAAAAAACTGCAAAAAATTGCCAAAAAAAGGATTTTTTTTGATGGTAAGCTTTTCAACCTTGCACATACATAGTGTGTGCAAGTACTCGCTTTACATAAATCAATTACATTCACCTGACGGAAATTTAATTTGTAAAAGGTCACAGGACAAAGTAAATGCGATGGGGCTGTATGAAAAAGTAAATGCAACACTAAGCATAGAAGCGTGTTGCATTTAGTTTGTCATTTACCCATGGAATATCACACTATGTGTGCTCTTAAGTTTATTCATAGATATGGTCAGCGGATGGGAAGCTTAAATTTTCAACCTCAGTCATATATTGTTTTACGGCGTCAATTGCCTCAGTGCGTAAGCTTGCATATTGCTTAACAAATTTAGGAAGCTTACCCTGATTTAGTCCAAGCATATCTGCCATTACAATAATTTGCCCATCAGTCTCTCCACCTGCTCCAATACCAATAACAGGAATATCGAGCTCTGCAGTAATTTTTGCGGCTAATGCAGAGGTTGCACATTCAATAACTACACAAAAAGCCCCAGCCTTGGCAACAGCCCTCGCATCAGCTAAAATCATTTCCTCTTCTTCAGCCGTTTTGCCTTTATATGCATAGCCAGATTGCTTAACATTCTGTGGAAGCATTCCTATGTGACCCATAACAGGTATTCCATTCTCTACTAGCCTTGTGATAAGAGATGCTCTACAAACTCCACCCTCTAACTTTACTGCATCTGCACCTGCCTCTTGAATGAGTCTACCCGCATTACGTATCCCTTCCTCCTCGTTGATTTGGTAAGAAAGGAAAGGCATGTCTGCAACAATAATTGCATTGCTACAACCACGACGCACTGCCTTTGTATGGTGCACCATCATATCCATAGTAACAGGAACTGTAGATTCTAATGCAAGAGCAGTTGGCCCCAAAGAATCGCCAACAAGAATTAATGGAATCCCTGCTGCATCAGCAATGCTTGCTGTAATTGCATCGTATGCTGTAATTGTCGCAAATTTTCCTTTGCCCTTAAGTGCCTTAATTTTTTTTGGTGTCCATGTTGCCATAATACTCTCCTTTATATATTTTAGGAAATTGTTATTCGTTTTCTAATATAAGTTGGTTCATCAAGATTTTCGCCATTGTATATAAATGGTGTTGTTCCTGTGAGTCGACCTGTTATTGACTGTTGATAGCCTTTGCTTTTTGCCGCTGGCTGTGTATAAGTTGAAATAGTGGATGCTTCTGGATGTTGATTATTTGAATTGCCGGAAAGATCTGCATATTGCTCAACCCAATTTTTAAATAGGAGAGTAGTGATCTCTAGTGAACCAGTAAGTGAATTGTCAACAATTGTGCCAAGCTTTATGTTACTCGAAAGAGATAGCCGCATTGAAAGATTCTTAACTGTGTCATCAATTTCAGAAAGACGAAGGTCCTCGCCACCAGCAACACCAACTATAGCACACGCAATTTCGTTTGCATGCTTTGTTATTACTGAGTTTTGTCCACATAATTGTGAAAATGCGGTTTGGGTTCTATATTCTCCATAGACCATTGCTGTAGAAAAATAAAATTGACCGTGACCCTTTTTAGTGCAGGAAATAAGGGTAGCCAAATCTAAATTGATGTAGCCAGGCTTAGTAAATAGTCGCCAAAACATTGTAATGCCAGAAACGATTTGCTCGGTAGAACTTTCCATAGCTTGTAATAGCGAGCAGTCTGCTTCTGCTGTTGCCATATCAGAAAAATCGTCGTTTTTCAAATAGCAGTAAATATCAGCTGAATTAGAAATGTTGTTTAATGCAATATTTGATATTTTCTTTTTTTCTGTGCCTTCCATAGAAAATGGGAGTACAGCAAAAACCATTGTCGGGATAGATAGCTCTTTAGCGACATCGAGCAGTATCGGTGTAATAGAAGAACCGGTACCACCTCCAAGGCCTGTTATAACAATTGCCAATGCAGAATCTTTAAGTTGCTGACGAAAGCTTGGTGTCATTGTCATTGCAGCCATTTTAGCTGAGCCAATATCACCGGCAGAGCCTAAACCGTCAAAACGGTCATCGCCAACAAGAAGCTTGGTGCAGCTATCTGGTACCTGCTCCAAAGAAAGAGCATCAGTGTCAATGCAAATTGCATTCATTGATGAGCTTTGGACAACTCGAGAAGCAATGTTACAACCACATCCTCCGATACCAATTAATGTAAATTTTTCTAACATGTTTTTGATTTATCCTGTTTGTTTTTGTACAAAATGAGTGTGGTTATAGCAATTTAGCCTCGTAAAAACCTTCTGAATATGCTTTTAGATTTTCTTGAAGTGCTTTCTTGAATAGCTTCCTTGGTGCATCCAACGGCAGCACCTAAAAGAGAAATATATGGGAGATGGCTTTGTTCTTTCTCAAAGATTTTTGGAGGGAGCTGGGGTGATGCTATAGCACAAGGTAATTGAAAGATGTTTGAAACGAGGGCAGGGAGATTGCTTAATGCTGCACCATTTCCACAAAGAATAACAGATTTAATTGCATTTAAGCAGCCAGATTTAGCAACTTCTGCCTTAACAATGCGAATGGTTTCATCAATTCTTGCATTGATTACCTTAGTAAAATCATTTATGCTAATAGTGTGAGTAGTATAATTTTGGTCATACTCAAATCTTTGTTTTTTGTTAATAATAGTGGCTGAGCCATAAAGCTTTTTTATTTTTTCTGAATCACCGAAGCTAAGCTTAAATGCATAGGAAATATCGTTGGTGATGTGATCTCCGCCTACAGGAATGCTGCCTACACAACGTGGTGTCGTGTTTACATATGCAGACCAATTAGTGGTTCCACCTCCAAAATCAATAACAAGAACACCTTCGTTTCGTTGCTGCTGAGTTGTGGCCCCTAGTGCAGCACATAGACCAGTAATATAAACCTTTTCATAGTCAACATGATTGTCATCTAGTGCATTATAGATGGCATTTACTCTATTTTTGTCGACATGCAGCCTCATAAGGTTAATGCGTAAAGAGTCTGCCTTCATGCCGATAGGGTTTTCTACCGGTTGTTTGTCGTCGAGAATATAATCAAGCTCAATGTCTTCAATTAGCTCACGTGAGTTTGGTAATTCTTGCTCACACGCATTTTTGATTGCTTCATCAATGTGGGTTTGTTCAATAATTTGTTCTTTGCCTTTTACTGGGATAAGTCCAGAAATTTCTTCTGTTGTTAGGTCACCACCAGAATATAAAATATTTGTGGTTACAATTTCCATGTCGGCTTGAGCTTCAAGGCGTTCAATTAAAGTTTTAATTGAGGTGTTTGTGTGATCAGGATTTACTATTTCGCTTTTTTTAACACCTTTATTTTCTGATTCGGCAACACATATTATGCCATATTGTCCATTTGGGCGAGGTTCTATAACCATTCCCCTAGAATAGGTAGTTCCGATTTCAATAATTACGCAATTTTTCATATGGATTCTCTAAAGTGAAAAAGGAAGATTTAAATTACATTTTTGTAAATTGGCACTGTTTTAATTTGACTTGAATTATCAGCTTAGAAAGAGGGTTTCTGCTACCATTTATCATAGCATTTACGGCAATTTCCATTGCCGAAGAAATCATTTTGTCATCTGTTAGTTCATCCCATGCGATAAAGATTTGTTTATTTGTGTTGCTATGAATAATGAGGTATATGTCATTGCTTGTATTTATATGGGAAATTTTAAATCCAGGTTCAACGATAGAATTAAACTTATTGATAATGTTTAGAGCAAGAGCCGCTTTGTTTCCAAGAGAGTCGCCAGGCTTAAGTATTGCGGCATTATTATCAAGGAGGATAGGTATGGTTTCAAAAACATGCTTTGAGGTATTGTTTTTTGATGCCATAAAGATTTTCCCATTTTCATCCACAACATAAGGAAGGTTTTCTGATAGTCGCATTACAGGAATACGGTGTGTGATGTTAATCTTTACATCAGAGGGGAGCTCTTTAGTAATATCAACAGTTCGCACATGGTGTAGTTTTTCCTCAATAATGTCGCTAGTTTCCTTTGCATCAAAGCTAAAAATACTATTGCCTTCTGCAATGTTATAGGATGCCAATACTGGTGATAGATATTTTTTGTCGTCATCAATAGAAATATTTTTTATTTCAAATTGTTTTCCGTGTACAACAAGAATTTGATATAGAATCAAAAGAGCTATCACAAATATGGCAGAGAAAACCCCACCGATGATATTTTTTGTTTTTTGTTTTAATCGCATATAGCCTCCTCAATAATCATAGAGCAGAGCTCCTTGAATGAAATTCCGGCTCTGGCAGCTGCTTTAGGTAGGAGGCTGGTTTCTGTGCAGCCTGGAATAGTGTTTATTTCTAGGCAATAAGGCTTGCCCTCAGGAGATATGCGAAAGTCTACACGTGAAAGTGTGCGTGCACCTATTGCTTCAAAAGCTAGTAAAGCTTGGCGATTTGCCTCCTCAAGAATAGGAGTATCCTCAGAAGCTTCAACAAATACATATTCTGTGGTGCCACCAGATTGATATTTTGCTTTCCAATCATACCATTCATCTTTGGGTTTGATTTCAACGGCTGGTAGGACCTTGCCACAAACAATTGGTATACTCCATTCTCTTCCTGGTATATATTTTTCAACTAGCACATCTGGATTATATTTGCGTGCCAGCTCTATGGCTGGTACATATTCAGAGGGTTCTTTAACAATGGAAACACCCACGCTAGAGCCTTCTCTAGGAGGCTTTACAACTACTGGCAAAGGAAGCTTGGGGGTAGCAATATCTTTTTCATCTGCGGTAATTACATAACCATCAGGGATTGAGACACCAGCGGCAGCAAATGCTTTACGGGACAATACCTTGTCAAAGCCTATTTTGGATGCAGCTTCATTGCAACCTGTATATGGAACACCTAGTGCAGCTAATTTGTGTTGAACCTCGCCACCTTCACCAAATGCACCGTGAAGGGCAATATATACGGCATCTATATCTTGTGGTAGCGTAAATGAGTTGTCTTTGCTTGATAGCTCTATAGGTATGGCTTCATAGCCAGCCTCTATAAGCCCTTTAACGATTGCTGCTCCAGTTCTAAGAGATATGTCTGCCTCGCTGGATTTGCCTCCCATTAAGACAGCAATTTTTTTATATTTTGTTACCATTTTTTTAGCCTTATTTGTAAGATGGTTTTAGTGTTGTGCCTTTGGCAGAAGCATCCTTTGAATATTCCTCGATTGCCTTAGCTGCACATTTGCCAATAAAGGAGGGTGACTGAATTAAAGAGAAGAAACCATTGTCAGGAGAATATTGGTAAATACAAATTTCTTCAACTCCTTCAGTGTTTTCTGTTAGCCAATTAACAATATCATTAAAGTAGCCAATTTGATCAATTAATCCGTGCTTCAAAGCTTCATCGGCAAGCATAACCCTGCCATCAGCAATAGCACGAACCTTTTGTTCTTCTAAGCCTCTACCTTCTACAATCAGTTTAATAAAGCGATCATTTAATTTATTAACCATTGCCTGAAGCATTGCCTCTTCTTCTGGTGCGAGTGGGCGCAATGGATTTAGAAAATCCTTTGTTTTGCCAGATTTAATTGTTACTGGTGCAATACCAAGCTTTTGTGCCAGCTCAGTTGCGTTAATGCTTGAGATAATGACACCGATAGATCCTGTCATTGTGGTTGGATGTGCGAAAATATAATCTGCTGCAGTAGAAATGTAGTATCCACCCGAGGCAACAGTGTCGCCCATATGCACTATTACTGTGCGTTTTTTATTTAAGATAGGACTCTTGGAAGCACGAAAATCCTGAAGCGCTTTCCAAATGATATCGCTATCGGTCACACTACCACCTGGGGTTGATAGCTCAAGAATAATGCCAGCACAATAAGGGTCATGCTTCGCTTTTTTTATTAACTTTAAGGCATAGCTTGCTGATGTGTAGTCGGTGTCAAAGAAGGAGCTTGCACCATCAGAAAACATAATTGGTCCATGTAGCTTTATATAGGCAAAGAAGACATCAGAATTCATATTCCCAGTAATAGCTACACGATTGAATTCCTGCTGATAGGGAGTAACAATAGCATTGCTATGTGTTATGTTTTTGGAACCCATACTACCTAGAATGTAAAAAAGGCAAACCATCACAAAAAATGGGAGCAATATTGATAAAAGACATCCGGTGCCGCATCCAATAGTCAGAAATTTTATTTTATTAGATTTTTTTTCGGTGTTGCCTACTTGTGCTACACGAGGAGCCTCTTGGTAAAATGGAGAGGAGACTGGTGGGGGTGTTTCATTAGGTTGTGTGTTCATAGATTATTTTTTTGTTATTTTAGGTGGTTGTCTGCCAATTATCGCCAGGGCTGCCTTAAAATCCTCCCAAGCCGAACGTTTAAGATTTTTAAAACGGAGAAGCGTTTGCGGATGGTATGTTGGTATGGAAGGGAATCCAAATAATGGATATTTGATGCCATGTATATTTGCGACAGGGGACTTGGTTTTTAGAAGTAGTCTAGATGCCTCATCACCCATAATAATGCATACCCTAGGTGAGACTTGATTAATAAAATCTTTGAAATGGTCTACCTGCTTTTCAATAGCAGGACCAGTAAAATTCCGTGCAGCTTCTTCAAATATGTTTACGATAACATACTCTTTTTCTGTAAGCCCCATAACTGTGATGATTTTATCTAACAATTCGCCTTGTTCTCCTGAAAAGGCTTTGTCATTGGCGTCAGAGTCAAAGCTAGGCTCATATCCAATAAAAGCGACTAGAGGAGCAACAGCTGTGCCTCGATATTTCTTGTATTTGCCTATTTCTGGATATAAAGATGTAGTAGGGGGGTGCTGCAGATTGTTTGTTTGTGGAGTTGGTATAACATTTTGCGCAGGGGATGTGTTTGGGGGAACAGTAAGCCCGTCCTCTTTTGCTCGATTGACAATAGGGGATGAGGCAAGAAATTCGTCCGCTATGCTTTTATCAATTGCTACATAGCGACGTCCTGCTTGTATTTCATTTTTGATGTAGTTAATCACATCATTAAGTACTGAAATTGTTTCGTTCAAAATTGCTCCTTATATTTATAATATAGTTTAGCATAAAAAAAATATATGAGCAAATGCTAAATTGAGAAAACAAAACCTATTTTGCGGCGATTTGGGTAGTTTGTCTAATATTAACCTAACACAGGGGGTATAGCGTCTTTGATTAGTGTCCAAGTCAACCAAGCCACATTTGGCGTGATGTTCTGCATCTTAGTGTAGGGTTAGGTGTGGTTATGTTGCATTTGCTCTTATGTATACATCACTTACGCCACTAGTATGTGCATAATTTTGGAACTATGTCAACAAACCTTACACTTTATTTTCATCGCGTACAGAGAAATTAGTATTGAATTGCTGAATTTGAGAGAGATTAGGAGGATATCCATCAAGGATTGTGGCATTTTTGAAAATATGTTGCTTTTGAGAAATGAAAAGAGTATACTAAAAACAATTTATTGCTTTTATTCAAAGTAGGTAAAAGTATAATGTTAACCTGAAATAATAATGAATGGATTAAATATGGAAAAAATTGATATTATTCTAGTGATTAATTCTGGATCATCATCATTAAAATTTACTCTTTATAATATTGAGACAGAGACGAAGCTTGCTTCAGGCTTGGTTGAGCGCATTGGTTCAGACAATGCAAATATGGTTTATCGCAAGGGCGATGCAGCAAAGGAAGAGCAGTTAGTTTCAGCACCAGATCATTCAGCAGCTCTACGTCTTGTTACAGATGCACTTGTTGATCCAGTTAAGGGTGTGCTAAAGAGTCTTGATGAGGTAGATGCTGTTGGTCATCGCGTACTTCATGGTGGTGAAATCTTTAAGTCATCAACTCTTGTGGATACAGCTGTAATGGCACAGCTAAAGAAGCTTGTTCCACTAGGTCCTCTACATATGCCACCAAATATTGGTGGTATTGAAGCTTGTGAGAAGCTATTCCCTGGGCTTCCAAATGTTGCTGTTTTTGATACAGCATTCCATCAGACAATGCCAAAGAGTGCTTGTCACTATGCAATTCCAGAGGAATATTATGAGAAGTATGGTATTCGTAAGTATGGCTTCCATGGTACGTCTCATCACTTTGTAACTTTAGCAACAGCCGAATATTTAGGTAAGAAGCCAGAGGATTTGAAGATAATCACTTGTCATCTTGGCAATGGTTCTTCAATTGCTGCAGTTAAGAATGGTAAGGTGCTAGATACAACAATGGGCTTAACACCATTAGCTGGTGTTGTAATGGGTACTCGTTCTGGTGATCTTGATCCAGCTGTAGTATTTACACTACTACGCGAGGGTATGTCAGTCGATGAAGTAGATAATCTACTAAATAAAAAGAGTGGCTTGCTAGGAGTTGGTGGTATAAATTCAAATGATATGCGCGATATCATCTCTAATGCTCAGAATGGTGTTGAGTCTGCAAAGCTTGCTCTTGATATGTGGACACATCGCCTTGTATTCTATATTGGTGCTTATTATGCATTGCTTGGTGGTGCTGATGCTATTGTATTCACAGGTGGCATTGGTGAAAATTCTGCACCAGCACGTGCAACTTTAATTGAGCAGTTGGCAGCAATTGGTTGTGATATTGATCCAGAGCTTAATGCTACACTTCGTGGTCCTTGCACAATTTCTAAGCCAGATTCTAAGGTGACAGCACTTATCATCCCAACGGATGAGGAGCTAATGATTGCTAAGGAAACTAAAGCAGTAATGTCTAAATAATTTCGTTCACATAAAATTTTTTAAAGGAGAAAAAATGAATTTTCTTGAAACAGTAAAGCCAAAGGCTAAAGCAGCACAACGTCATATTGTTCTACCAGAGGGTATGGATCCACGCGTAGTTAAGGCTGCATATCTACTAGGTAAGGATGAAATCTGTAAACTAACAGTTTTGGCTACTCCTGAGGAGCTAGCAGCAGCATGTGAGAAGGCTGGAGTTTCTTTGGATGGCTTAAATATTGAGGTTATTGATTATACAACAGCACCTCTAGGTGACAAGCTAGCAGCAGCTCTATATGAGAGAAGAAAAGCTAAGGGCATGACAGAGGAAGATGCAACTAAGCTAATCCGCACAAATCGTCTATATTTTGGTAATATGATGATGAATCAGGGGCTTGTTGATGGCTTTGTTGCTGGTTCTATTGCTTCAACACCAGATATGCTTCGCTCAGCATTCCATTGCGTAGGCACAGCAAAGGGCATTAAGCTTGCAAGCTCATGCTTTATTATGGATTTGCGCGAGCCAACACCAGCTGGCGATACAACACTTCTTTACGCAGACTGTGCTGTAAATCCTTGCCCAACAGCAGAGGAACTAGTTGATATAGCATTAGCAACAGCAACAAGCTATAAGGCACTACTTGGTAAGAAGCCAAAGCTAGCATTCTTGAGCTTCTCATCAAAGGGAAGTGCAAAGCATGATCTTGTATCAAAGATGCAGCAGGCAACAGAGCTAACTAAGGCTCGTTTTGCAGAGCTAGGGATTGATGCAGATGTTGATGGTGAGCTGCAGGCAGATGCCGCAATTGTTCCATCTGTTGGTCAGTCAAAGGCACCTGGTAGTTCAGTAGCAGGTAATGCAAATGTTTTGATTTTCCCAGATTTGCAGGCTGGTAACATTTGCTATAAAATTACAGAGCGTCTAGGTGGTGCTATAGCTTATGGACCTGTGCTCCAGGGTGTTGCAAAGCCAGTAAATGATCTTTCACGTGGTTGTTCTGCTGAGGATATTTACGGAACAGTAGTTATCACAATTCTACAAAGCATCTAAGCTTGAGAAATTGATGAAGTTATCAATTGAGAGGAGCGACCCCAAGGTTGCTCCTCTTTGTTTTTATCCTAAATTCAGCATCTTTATGCCAAATTTAGGCTGAGTTTTTGTTTGCAATTGAATTATGTTGACAAAAAACAAGATAATATGGCAAAATAAATAAACGTTATTTGAGGGAAATTTGGTTTCCATATATTTATATTACAAAACAATAAAATCTAAAAGGTTCAGGAGAAATAAAATGTCTCGTCGTATATTGATCGCAGGTAACTGGAAAATGAATAAGACTTCTGCAGAAGGAGCAGCACTTGTTAAAGAGCTAAAGGCAGCAATTCCATGCTGCTGTGAGAATGGTCCAGAGGTTCTAGTTTGCCCTCCATTTTTAACTATTCCAGCTGTAGTTGCAGAGGCAAAGGACAGCTGCATTAAGGTTGGTGCACAGAATGTACATTGGGCAGCAAACGGAGCATACACAGGTGAATGCTCAACAGCAATGCTAAAGGATGCTGGTTGCACACATGTAATTATTGGTCACAGCGAGCGTCGCCAGTACTTTGGTGAGACAGATGAGACTGTTAATCAGCGCACAAAGGCAGCAGTTGCAGCAGATTTGGTTGCAGTTGTATGTGTTGGTGAGACACTAGAGGAGCGTGAGAATGGCACAATGAAGCAGGTAATTGACCGTCAGGTACGTGTTGGTTTAGCTGATATGACAGCAGCAGACATGGAGAAGGTTGTTATTGCTTATGAGCCAGTATGGGCAATTGGTACAGGTAAGGTTGCTACAGATGAGCAGGCACAGGAGGTTCATGCATTTATCCGTGAAGTTCTAGCAGATGTATTTGGCGCAGCTACAGCAGAGGCAACACGTATTCTTTACGGTGGTAGTATGAAGCCAGGTAATGCAGCTGGTCTTCTAGCACAGAAGGATATTGATGGTGGCTTAATTGGTGGTGCAGCACTTAAGGCAGAGGATTTCTCTGCAATTGTTAAGGCAGCACTTGCTTAATTGAGATATAAAAAAGTTTAGGTCTTATAAATGGAGTATTAATTTATGATAATATTGTATAATTTGTTGGTTGCTGTTGAGGTTATCATTAGCTTGCTGTTGATTGGAATTGTTCTAATTCAGCGTACAAAGGGTCAGGGTGCAGGGCTAAGCTTCGGAAATGGAGCAGAGGCTATTTTTGGTGCACAAATGGGTAATGTTCTAACAAGAACAACAGTTATTCTAGGTATATTATTTTTGATTAATACAACAATATTGGCAATGATTCATCCTGAGGCAAAGGAGCGTCAGTCAGCATTGGATCAAGCAATTGAGAAGCAGCAGAAGCAAGAGCAGGCTGTTGAAGTAGCACAGCCAGCAGATGCAGTTACAGCAGAGGATGCAGAGGCACTTCTTGCAACTGAAGCTCCAGCAGTAGAGGCACCTGCAGTTGAAGCACCAGCAGTAGAGGCACCAGCAGTTGAGGCACCAGCAGCACCAGCAGTTGAAGCACCTGCAGCTGAGGCTCCAGCAGCACCTGCAGCTGAGGCACCAGCAGCACCTGCAGCTGAAGCACCAGCAGTTGAGGCACCAGCAGCACCTGCAGTAGAAGCTCCAGCAGCACCTACCGCAGAAGCACCAGCTGCACCTGCCGCTTAACTTAAATTCTTATTCCAATCGGTATGATTAATAAGACCAAATGTAAAATCTTTATCTTTATTGCGATAGCTGTAGTTTTTGCAGCTGTCGCAATAACTTGTTTTTTAAAACCTAATTCCCAACAAGATAATAATCTAAAGCAAAATAGCTTTGATAATATTATCCTTATCACATCTCATGGTCAATTGCCTGTTGAAGGTATTCTTACAGAAGAATTTGGCTTTTCTTTCTATGAAGGATTTTCTACTTCGCCTCTTTCTTTGCCATCAGGTGCTAGCTTAATCACAGGTAAAACACCAAAAGAAACCACAATCCGTGTTAATGGCGTAGGCTCAATCCCTCAAAAGCTTCCTACTATTGCTACATATTTGACAACTAAAAAATATTCCTGTGGTGCCTTCTTCTCTTCGTTGATTTTTGCAAATAATCATGGACTTACCAATGGCTTTGCAGTTTATGATTCTAGCTTAGCAATCTCTAATAATATCCCCCAACTAGTTACTCCTGCTCAAGTTGTTCTTGAGAGATCTTCAAGATTTATTTCCAAACAGAATGAAAAATCTAAAAATGCATTTGTTTGGGTGCATGTTTCAGAACCAATCGCTAATCTTGATACCTTTGAAGCCGCATCTAAGGTTGTTAATTTTATTAAGAGCCATAATAATCCTAATACTCTTATAATTTATACTCCTTTATCAAATCCTCTAGACAAGCCTTTTGCTGGTTTGTCTCTAGATGAATGCTCTGTTCGCCTGGGTATAAATAGGAAGAGTATTATCCCTGAAAATCACACAATTTCTTTGATGAATATTCCTGCAATTATTATTGCAGCAATTGAAAATAAAGCTTTGTGCACAGAAATTTTAAAGCAACCTCAGGCAGAGGCTATAATGCCGTGGTATGCATTTAATCTTCATCCAAAACGTGTTGGATGGGAAGGTGATTGGGGACTTGGTGAGGTCAAAGCACAAGTTTTACCGTCTAGATTTGAAGCCTTTACAATTTTAGCTCATGGTGCCGTTGGAGAAGGTTTGATTCCTCCATATCCTTCAACGAATGTGCTGGAATCAGTTACTAATGAAGTTGCTTTTTATACAGCTGCAGCAACAGCTAGAACAAATACAACCGACCAGATTAAAGCTTTAATTACGCAATATCCTAATGTACCATTATTCCATTATTGGCTAGGTGAAGCCTATTATAATGAAGGTGATTACATGGAGGCCTGCAATGCATATGGAAAAGCCTCTCATTATGGATATAATATGCTTCTTGCAATATCTCGTCAGTCTCTTTGCCACACAAAGTTAAGCAATATTCCAGCCGCTATAGAACGTGCTGAAACTGCTTATCTCTTAAATCCTTCAGATTTTGTTCTTCGTAAAGAGCTTTCTTCTTTGCTTTATTCCACTGGAATTTCTATGTATAAAACAGAGAATTATGATATGGCTAAGGAATGCTTTAATCGTGTTATATGGTTGACACCTACAATGCTTGAGCCATACCTTCAAATGGGGCATATTCATTTGAAACAAGGCGATACCAATGCTGCAGAAAGCATATTAAATCAAGCTCTAAAGCTTAAGCCAGATTTTCCTCCTGCTAGAAAGCTTTTAGATTCTCTTAAATAAATAAAAATGTCATAAACAAAGCTAATGCAACACCATTGTGAGTTTGGTGTTGCATTTAGTTTGTCTTTTGACCCCATTTTACATTCAAATTTTGAAGTGTTGTATTTATTTTTTTTGTTTGATATAATATTGGAAAAAGATATCATTAAGGAATTTTATGGATTTTGAACTATTTACACCTAATCTTAAAAAAGCAATTCAAATAGCTAATAGAGAAGCTATTGGTTATAGCCATGACGCAATTGGTTCTGAGCATCTTATTATAGGATTGGCTTCTTTGACCGAGGGAATTATTGTTGATGTTTTTTCTAACCTAAATATTACACTAGAGCAAGTTCGTCTTGGTGTAGATGCTGTTGTATCTCATGGAGATGCAAATATTGCTGTGGCAGGGATGCTGCCATTGACACCTCGAACAAAAAAAATATTTCAGTGTGCTACAGGTGAAGCTCGTGCTCTTGGTGCTTCTATGATAGATGCAGAGCACCTCTTAATCGCAATTCTACGAGAGGGTGATGGAATTGGTGCTAAGGTGCTTAATGGGTTAGGCGTTACCTTAGATATGGTTGTGACAATTGTTAAAAAAATAATTGAAGACTTTCGTTCAGCGATGAATGAAGAAGATAAATCGTCAAATCCATTTGGCCTAGATACAGATGATATGAATGGACCATCCTCCGAAGATTCTTCAATGCTAGGGGATATGCTGGGTTCAGATTCATTAGGTGGTCACTCTCGCCCACGTGGTGGTCCAATGGGTGGATTTCCACCAATCCCACCAGATTCTCGCATCCTTCCAGCAAAATTAACGTATGATGCAAATTCGGCAAATTTAAATGGACAAGGAAAGAGACCTGCCACACCCGCTTTAGATATGTTTGGAAGAGATTTGACTGTTCTTGCAGCAAACGGTGAGTTGGACCCTGTAATTGGAAGAAAGGAAGAACTTTCCAGAGTAATGCAGGTGTTGTCTCGTAGAACTAAGAATAATGTTGCATTGCTTGGTGAGGCTGGTGTTGGTAAAACTGCTGTAGCAGAAGGCTTGGCTCAGGCGATTGTGGCTGGTGAGGTCCCGGAAAAGCTTTTGAATAAGCATGTTGTTGCTTTAGATATGACGCTACTAGTGGCTGGTACAAAGTATCGCGGGCAGTTTGAGGAAAGAATTAAGTCAATAGTTGATGAAATTAAGCGTGTTAAGGATGTTATTCTGTTTATTGATGAGCTCCATAGCATCGTAGGTGCTGGTGATAATACTGGCTCAATGGATGCAGCAAATATTTTTAAACCAGCTATGGCTCGCGGTGAATTGCAATGCATCGGTGCAACAACACTTAAAGAGTACCATAAATTTATTGAAAAGGATGCAGCTCTTGAACGACGCTTCCAAATGGTAAAGCTTGATGAGCCAAGTATATCAGATGCTATTGCTATTCTGAAGGGGATTAAGGAAAAATATGAGGCTTTTCATCAGGTAAAATATACAGATGAAGCTATTGAGGCGGCTGTACGCCTAAGTGCCCGCTATCAAACTGCTCGTTTCCTCCCTGATAAAGCTATTGACGTGCTTGATGAAGCTGGTGCTCGAGTTCAAATCGCTAATAATACAAGTCCAAAGCATATTATAAAGCTTAAGAAAGCTATTGCTGAAAATATTGCAAATAAAAATGAAGCAGTAACTAAGCAAAATTTTGAAGCTGCGGCAGAGTTTCGAAATAAGGTAGAGAAGCTTAAGCAAGCTTTGCAGTCAGAGCAAGAAATTTGGGAGAATAATAAAAAAACAAATCGCTCTATTGTTACAGTAGAGGATATGGCTGCTACGATATCTATGATAACTGGCATCCCTGTTTCTCGTATGAGTGAAGAGGAAAAGCAGCAGCTGTTTACCCTTGAGGAAGAGCTGCGCAAGACGGTTGTAGGGCAGGAGCAAGCAATTAGTGTTGTTTGCCGAGCATTACGCCGTGCTCGTGCCGGCTTAAAGAATCCTCGTAGACCTATTGGTTCGTTCTTATTCCTAGGTCCAACAGGCGTAGGTAAGACTCTTCTAGCAAAAACAATAGCAAAAGAATTTTTTGCAGATGAAAAGGCTCTTATTCAATTGGATATGTCAGAATACATGGAGAAATTTAATGTTTCTCGATTGGTTGGCTCTCCTCCTGGATATGTTGGCTTTGAAGAGGGTGGTCAGCTAACTGAGCAGGTCAGACGCCGCCCTTATAGTGTTGTTTTGTTTGACGAGGTAGAAAAAGCTCATCCAGATGTAATGCACGTATTGCTTCAGATTCTTGAGGAGGGACGCTTAACCGATAGCACTGGGCGAGAAGTTGACTTTAAAAATACAATTATTATTTTAACTTCAAATCTTGGTGTTGATACAGGGAAGAGCTCTAGAGCATTTGGCTTTGGTTCTACAGGTAAATCTCTAGTGGAAGAAGAGCAAGATCGCTTGAATAAGCGTATGCTTGAGGCTGCTAAGCTTGTTTTTAAGCCAGAGCTTATGAATCGCTTTGACGAAACAATTTTCTTTAAAAAGCTTGGTATTGATGATTTACGAATTATCATTAACAGTGAGTTGGAAAGTGTTCGTGCTAATTTGAAAGATAAAAATCTTGAGCTAGTGCTTTCCAAAGAGGCTGAAGAATTTATTATCAATCATGGCAATGATTCTGAGCTAGGTGCTCGTCCTTTACGTAGGTCTGTTGAGCGTCTTATCGAAGATCCGCTGGCAGAGGAGCTTTTAAAGGGTAATTTTGAGCCTCCTTGCACAATCAATGTGTCTGTGGATACAGATGAGAAGAAGCTTTTGTTTTCAAAGGTAATTGATAAACCTAAAGCCAAGAAGTATAGTAAAAAAGTAATCTCCAATGATTGATACCGCTGAACTAATGAAAAAGGTAGGAATGATAAAAATTCTTACCTCACGTCTAGTTGATGAGCGCCTGACAGGTGACTATCACTCGTCCTTTAAGGGGCAGGGTGTTGAGTTTGACGAGGTTCGCGAATATAATGTTGGTGATGATGTTCGCAGTATTGATTGGAATGTTACCGCTCGCACTGGTTTCCCTTTCGTTAAACGCTTTTGTGAGGAACGAGAGCTTACTGTAATGTTCTTAGTTGATGTCTCAGGCTCCCAGTCGTACGGGTCATCGGAAAAGACAAAGGCAGAACGTGCTGCTGAGCTTACATGTCTACTTGCTTTGACTTCTATACAAAATCAAGACAACATTGGACTTGTCCTTTTTTCAGATTCAATTCTTAAGACTATCCCCCCAAGAAAAGGGCGTACAGCAGTGATGCGCCTTGTGCGTGAAGTGCTTGCTGCTGGAGAATCGTCTGGCGGCACAGATATTGCCCAAGCATTGCAATATTTGTGCCAAGTTCAAAAGCGTAGAGCCGTCGTTTTTGTCGTTTCTGATTTTCAGGCAGATGGCTGGGAGCAGCAGCTTTCGATTGCTGCAAGGAAGCATGATGTTATTTGTTGTAGGCTTGTGGACAAATGTGAGCAAGTGCTTCCCAATGCTGGTATGCTTGAGCTTGAAGACCCTGAAACTGGTGAGCTTCTGTGGATAGATACAAGCTCTTCAGAGGTTCGTGAAGCTTTTCAAAAGCTGGCAAATGAAAGAACTTCTCAGCTTGAAAAATGCTTTAAACGTAGCAAAGCAGATTTTATCACTTTTTACACGGATGAGGATCCAATCGATAAAGTACGTCAGTTTTTTAGAAAACGCACTAAGAAGCAACGCTAATTTTTTTTAGAAAGATATGTCTTATGAGAAGCTTTATTTTAGGAACTGATTGGTGCACAGATTGTGACGATGTTGTTGCAATGCGCATTATTTGTCGTGCACACAAAGCCGGGAAAATTAATTTGCTTGGTGTTGGCATAAATACGTGTGTAGACATTAGTGCTGCCTCTCTATATGGTTTTTTAGCTACGGAAGGTGTTACTGATGTAGCTGTCGGTATCGATAGAGCTTCTGCCAATGCTCGCATATTTGAGCCAAAATATCAGCCAAACCTTGCAGCTTATGCTCCCGATAGAACGAATGATGATGCTGAGGATGCTGTTCGTATGTATCGAAGGCTGATTGCAAGTTCTCCTTCTAAAGTTGAGCTTTTGGAAATTGGGTTTACACAAGTGATTTGTGGTGTATTGATGAGTTCGCCAGATGATATTTCCCCGTTGTCAGGGATTGAGCTTTTTCGCCAAAAGGTTGCAAAGGTCTGGATGATGGCTGGCAAGTGGGATGAACAAGGTGGTAAAGAGTATAATTTTTGTTGCCACTCGCTAACATCATCAAATGCGGCGATATTTTGTGAAAATTGTCCCGTCCCTGTAACTTTTTTAGGGTGGGAAGTGGGCAATACTGTTATTTCTGGAAATGAGCTTGCAGACGGGGATGTTCTTAAGCAAGCATTGATAGATCATGGCAGCCCTAATGGTCGCTCATCATGGGATCCAATGCTTGTTGTGTTAGCATTGATTGGAGAGGAGAATGCTGCTGGTTATTCTGTAACGAAAGGGCGAGCAAGGGTTGACCCAACTGATGGCAGTAATTATTTCACTGAGGATGTAAATGGTTTGCATCAGTACGTGACAAAGCGATTTGATGACTCATATTACCAAAAGCAAATCAATGATTTGATTAATTGAGTTTAAGTAAGGTAATAATTTATGAATAAAGCTCCACAAGTCCTTCATAACAATATTTTAAGGACAATAAAGTCTGCTTTTCGTCGTGATGGTTTGGAGTCTCTAGATTAGTGGCAGAGTAGGGTACTCTCTAGATTGATGGCTTTGTTGGGAGTTGATAAGCTAGTCCTAGCTTTGGGTAGTCATCCAATTCCATTATCCCAAATTCGCAGTTGGGACATGATTTTTTCCATTTTAAACGATTTTTATCCTATAAAAAACCTTTATTTTTTTTAAATTCTTAAATCGTGTATTTAATTTTACAGAAAACATACAGAGTTGTGATGCAATTTTTTTTGAAAATTTATTGACAAAATACATCAAAAAAGCGAAAATAATAGCACAAATAAATATTTCAGTATCTAATAGTAAATAACATTTAGGATTTGAAAATGCGTAGTATAATTAATCATCTAATTCAGCTTCAAGAGTTAACTTTAATTCGCGATGAACAACGTTCTATTAAGGGAACTTCTGCCGATCTTTCTGAATTGAATAAAAATATTGATGCAATGATAGAGTCGTTAGTACCAGAGGTTCGCATCCTTTATACTCGCCTATATAAGAAAGATCATATAATTTTGGCTCCAACAAATAATGGATGCTGTTCAATGTGTGGTATGAAGCTGGCAATTTCACAGCTTCAAGCAGTAAAACAATGCAATGCACTTACCCCTTGTCCAGGCTGTGCTCGAGTGCTTTATGACCCAACTGGTGCTAAATGGGTTGCAGATAATCCAAAACGTTCAGATGGTGGTCGCAAAGTCGGTATAGCCCGTTTTTCATCTCCTGCACTTATGATTCCAAATTTACAGGGAACTACCCCTGAGGAAGTAATCGCAGAGTTAACCAATTGCTTACAGGAAGCTCACTTTATTGATAATGCAGATAAGCTTACAGAGGCAGCTATTGCTCGTGAAACTGTTTTTGGAACTGGTATTGGGCATGGATTGGCTTTCCCTCATGTACGTGGTATTGAAGGAGGTGGCTTGTCCTTAGCATTTGGTGTAAGTAAAAAGGGAGTTCCTTTTGGTGGTGCTAAAGAAGGTCTTGCTCATATTATTTTCTTCTCAACAATTCCAACAGCTGTAAGTGCATTTTACCTAAAGCTTTTGGCTGGCTTGACTGATTCCTTTGTTAAGGAGTCAAATGCAAAAGCTGCTATTGCTGCTGAAACTCCTGAGGATTTGTGGAAGGTGCTTACAAAAGCAACCCGTTATTCTGTGAAATAGCCCCACATTAAAGTAATAACGAGTGGTTTAAATCATTCTAATTATCGAATAAGATGAAAGTTAAGAATTGCATCATGTGTTATAAAAAACAATTAACACTTGGTGCAATTTTTTTCTGTCAGATGGCTTTTCTTAATGCAGGGAGCGAAGTTCCAGAGCGCTATAAGGTTATTTTTGAACGTGCTCCTTTTGGTAATATTGCATCCAATATAGGAAATTCAAATATTGCAGAGCCACAGTTGATAGAGGAACAACAAAAGCTTCAGGCTGAGCTTGAAAAAGAGGCGGAGCAATTAGGAAAAAATATAAAGCTAACGGCCATTACAACCTTTAAGGGTGTGCCTGCTGCTGGGATTATTGAATTAAATTCTAAGCGGACCTATTACTTAACCAAGGGGCAATCTATTTTAGGGTATACACTTACAGATATTGGGGATAATTCTATACTTTTAGAAACAACGAATGCTATTGCATCTATCTCTATGAGCTATGCACCTGGTCAGCCAGGAGAAATATCAATTCATCCAATTTCTGGGAAATTGTCGCCATTAAATATTTTTGACACTACAGCAGCTCCTACAAATAGCGTTGTTCTTAAAGAGATTGGTGATACAAATCAGACTAAAGATTCTCATAAACAAACGAGCGATGGCTTAGAGCTGTCAGAAGAAGTTCGTGAAGCTGTCACTGTAAAGGATGTTGATGGAACGGAGCGTATTTCGTTTCGAGAATTGCATCGGCTTCGAATGGAGGAGCGCAAGCGAAAGCTGGAGGAGGCTAGGCTTGCACGAGAGGAGAAGGAGCTTGCAGAGAAGAAAGCACGAGAGGAAGAGGCACAACGCCAAGCAGAAATGGAACGTATTCTTGTGGCTGAGGAGCAGCTCCTTGAAGCAGCTGTAGACAATGCGATTGAAGTTGATTCATATAATAATATGCAGCTTGAGTTTGAAGAGGGAAGTGAATTATTGATAGAACAGCCACTTGATGGAGTCGTTATAGTCGAAGATGAGGCTGGTAGTCAAGATATTCCTGTTGAGGTATACTAAATAAAGGTGTATTTGATCCTTCCCAATAAGGCTCTCGTCTCAAGTCTTTTGTCTGATTGCTCTTGTGCTAGTACTCCCTCTCCGCACACGGATATTGTGATACCGTGTGCACTTAAATTATCCGTGTAAGGCATTCATGCTCATCCGTGTTACTCCACGCAACTACGCACCCAAGCATCCTTGCTCATTCGCGTGTTATGATTTGTTTAAATTTTAATCCAAATTTTGCAAGGTATTTTACTAGACGGTCAGAGTTGTTTTTTGATGTTTTTTCTTTAAGCGAGTTTGCGAAAAGTTTTTTAGCTGCAGCAGCAGCTGATGTCGATTCACGGCACACCTTTATTACATGTAATAATTGTACAAGATCAAATTCGTCTATTGAATTGTATACTTCCTTGGTGAGTAGTGTCTGTATGAAAGAATCTTCGTTTAAATTTTTCGGTCCATTAACTTTATTGCTTGCCTTATTCCTTGCGATCTCTTCTTCAACTAACTCAATAGTGATTCTCCCGCTGTCTGATAGTGTTGCCATTCGTACAATCATTGCATTTAAATCACGGAAATTTCCTTGCCATTTGTTTGCTCTATCCAAAGCAAATTCAAGGAATCTTTTTCGTGCTTCTGCATTGAAAGAAATATATTTGCCAGTCTGCTTTGTGAAGTTGTTTAGTTCATAATTAAGGTTTGGCTCTATATCCTCACGACGCTCAGCAAGTCCTGGTAACTTAAATTCCCATAGGTTAATTCTAGCTAGGAGGTCAGGACGAAATTTTTCTGGATTGTTTAGCTCTTGATTCGTTCCACAAATGATTTGAAAATCGCTTCTCTCATCACGTGTTGCACCAAGTGGACGATATGTTTTCTCTTCTATTGCTTTAAGAAGCATTGCTTGTGTGTCTAATGGCAGCTCACCAATTTCATCTAAAAAAATAATTCCACCATCTGCTTCTTTCAGAAACCCTATATGGTCAGCCCCAGCCCCCGAGAAAGCCCCTTTTTTGTGTCCAAAAAGTGCTGATTTGGCTAATTCACCACCTAGTGTAGCACAGTTTACTGCAACAAAAGAGCCGTCAATTTTATTGGTTTGTTTTTTTAAAAGATAAATTTGCTTAGCTAATTTACTTTTACCTGCACCTGTAGGTCCAGTTAGGAGAATAGGGTCAGAAGAGCGGACAGCAACTCTCTCTATTGTTTCGATTAGGTGGTTGAAAGCAGGATTTTTTGTTTCGATGCCTTGCTTCAGGAATTCAAGATCGTTTTTTCGCTCGACTTCAAATCGTGCAGCTAGCTTATCATATCGGGAGAGGTCTAAATCAATAATGGTTGAAGTACCTTTGGGGTCGGTAGAGTGTCGTACATGACCTTCTTTAGGGCTTGTTTGTATAAGTTTAGCTTGGAGGTGGTGAGATTCTGCCAATAGGAAAAGGCAAATTTGTTCAACATGTGAACCAGTTGAAATGTGAATGTAGTAGTTTGTCTTCTCTTCGTGAAAGCAGGGTAGTTTTGAATAGGTGTAGAATTTTTCGTAAACCTCTTCGAAGTCCCATGGGTCATTTAATTCAATAAAATCAAAAAATACACTTGTTTCTGGTGAAACTAATGATATGTCTTCTTTGATACGATTTGCTAAATCGGTAAATTCTCTTTCTACAATGATGTGAAGCTCATCAATAGTGAGATTTTCTTGTTGGACAAGACCAATAGTTGGGCGCCATGTGTTCCAACGAGATTGGCTTCTGCCGCCATGAGCATCCTTTTGTGTTCCTAGAACTGATATAACTGTTGTTTTCATACTAAAAAGGTTATCATAAAAAAAATTAAATGTCTATAAAAAAATATACTGCTAATATAAAATATTATATATTTATTTTTGATAAAACATAGTAAGCAGGAAAAAATATAAGTTTTTTTAGATTTTTCTTAAAAAAAACACAATTTTTTTATGTTGGCATGGTTTGTGCTCTATTCGTTGCATAAATTAAATTAAAAAATATTCATTACAAGAAGTAAAGGTGAAGCTATGAAAAAGAAGGTTTCAATCGCAAGAGCATTAAAGGAAAAAAATCGTGTTGCTGGTCAATTAGTTGCAATACGAAAGATAATATCTAATGAAAACTCATTAGGTCAAAACACTTCTAGAAGTGCTGATATTGGTGCTATGTATGAAGAAGAGAAGAAGGTTGATTCTAAGCTCGTTTCTATCAAGACAGCAATAGCTATTGCAAACGTTAAAATTGTAAATAAAATTATAGAACTCGACGAAATTAAGTCTAGAATTGCCTGGATATGTAAAATCAATGCAGATGAAGGCATTAAATATGAAAATGCAACTTATCATTCTTCAGGATATGAGGTTAAGTATGATGCTGTTCTTTCTAAGGCCTTTCTAAGAGAGGAGGAAGAATTGCTAAAAAAGAGAGCAGATGAGCTTCAGGATGAGATTGATGAGTATAATGCAATTACATATGTAGAAATAGAATTTGATTAGTTCTTCTCATCTTGTTAACAAATTGGTTAATGAGTGAGATGAAAATCAACTATGTAGGGGGCTCACTCCTTCTCGGCATGGGTTTTTAAAGACCCTTGAGCCGCTAGAATAATGATATTGAGACTTCTGAATTTTTCGGAGTTAAAATTTAAAGGTTAAGGACTTAAAAAATAAATTTCAAAGCTTAATATTTAAAACTTATTTTGAGCTTATTCCTGTAGTTGATTTTCACCTGTCGCTCCGGCGGCACCCAATGGGGCGGCAGGTCTTTTTTTTTAAGGTTAGATGTGAATAATAATTAGAAAAGGAGATGAGACCATGACATAGAAATATATTCATAGACAATGAATGTATTTTATCATGGAACAAGCAGCATCTTTAATATTCGTAAATTTATTTTACCTCCAGTTGATACAAATAATTTGCGTGAAGATTGGCGGAAAAATAATCTTGATGTTGTTTATATAACGACCTCATTGCTATCTGCTATGAGATATGCAAGGAAGGCTAGCGAAAAATATGGGGGAAACCCTATTGTGTATGAGGTGAAACCATTGGGGTTTTGGGCTCATAGAATAGACGCTGAATATATTGCTGAAAAAGCATTAGTTTTGAGCGTAGTAAAGCAGAAATAAAGTCTACAAATATGTCTGAATTAAGAAAGGAGCAGATATGATTAAAATAGATGGATCAAAAGGAGAGGGCGGTGGTCAAATTTTGCGCACTTCGTTATCTCTTTCTGCTATTACAGGAAAAGAAATTCTAATAGAAAAAATTCGCGCAGGACGTGAAAAACCAGGTTTAAAGCGGCAGCACTTAACATGTGTGAAGGCCGTTGCAGAGATTTGCTCTGCAGAGGTCTCCACAGTTGAGGTTGGCGCAAGCTCTCTAGAATTTAAACCAGGTCAGATTAAGGGAGGTGATTACCATTTTAATATAGGTACAGCTGGCAGTGTTACACTTGTTGCACAGACAATTATACCTATACTTTTAATGGCAAAGACCCCTTCAAGGGTAACTATCACAGGAGGAACTCATGTTTCTTTTGCTCCAACATGGGATTTTTTTAGTGAGTGCTATCTTCCTGAGATTCGCAGAATGGGGGCAAATGTTGAGGCATCTCTTGAGAGCTATGGATTTTCTCCGGCGGGAGGAGGAAAAATAACACTTTCTATAACACCTTTTGATAACTCTTCACGGAATAAAAACTATTCTCTAATTGAATTAGGAGAATTTAAAGGTGGTACAATTACAGGTGTTGTTTCTGATATTAAAAGAAAAATAGCTGAAACAGAGGTAGAGATTGTTTTTAGAAGGCTATCTGATTTAATTCTTGGAAAAGAAATTCAAGAGGTTGAATCTGTTGGACCAGGAAATTATTGCATTGCTAAGCTTCTGTATGAGCGTGCAAGTGTCGTTTTCTCGTCTATAGGATGTATGGGGCGTTCTCGCAAGACAGTTGCAAACGAAATTGTCCATGCAGTCCAAAAATTTGTAAAATCAAAGAAGGCATGTGAATCGCATCTTGCAGATCAATTGCTCTTGCCTTATTGTGTGTTTGTGTTAGGTGGAATAAATTATCTCAATCCAAATGAATTAGAATGGTTGTCTATTCAAGAGAAATCTTTACACTTTACAACAAATATGGATGTAATTTGTCTGTTTAAATAATCTATTGAAATTAAAAAACAAATTTGAGTTATAAAGGAAGTATAAAATGAAATGGGAAAAGAATGAAGAGGGATGTTTTATCCCAATTAAAAGCTGGTGTGATAATTGTGAAGAAGGAGCAATAAAGCAAGCAATCAACCTTGCAAAACATCCTGCGCTAGTGCATCATGTTGCCTTAATGCCAGATGCTCATTTAGGCTATGGAATGCCAATTGGTGGCGTGGTTGCAGCAGATAATGTAGTCATTCCAGCTGCAGTTGGTGTGGATATTGGGTGTGGAATGATTGCTACGGAGACAAATATCCCTGCTGAGCGATTTGCCGATATGAGATTTCGTCGTACATTTCAAGAAAAACTTAAAAGCCGTATCCCTGTTGGAGAAGGTGAATCTCACAATTGTGTTCAAAATTGGAATGGGTTTGAAGAGTATCTTGAAAACAATGGTGAACGATGCAACCTTTGGCCATCAAAGCTTGATAGAATGAATCTGGGGACACTCGGAGGGGGAAATCATTTTATTGAGCTTCAGAAAACAACTGCTTTAGATGGAATGGGCGAGCCAAAAGACGGGTCAAAGATTTGGCTTATGATTCATTCCGGTTCACGAAATTTGGGTAAACGCATAGAGGAATATTATCATAGGATAGCATCTCGTATGTGCTCTCGCTATCATGTTGCCCTTGCTGATCCAGACTTAGCATTTCTTCCAATTGAAGAAAATCAAGGCCATGAGTATTTTACTGATATGCTTTTTGCTTTACGATATGCAAAAGAAAATCGCAGACGTATGATGGATATAATGAAGGAGACAGTTGCAGAGCTTGTTCTAGAGGTTGACTTCACACAAACAGTTGACATTCATCATAACTATGCTGCTTTTGAAGAGCATTTTGGTAAGAAAGTTATTGTACACCGCAAGGGTGCAACAAGTGCTAAGCTTGATGAAATAGGAATTATTCCTGGCTCAATGGGTACGGCTAGCTACATCGTTAGAGGGCTTGGTAATCCAATGTCGTTTATGTCATGCTCGCATGGATCGGGGCGTAAGCTTTCCAGAAGTCTCGCATCTCGCACACTTACAGTTGAAGAGTGTGACAAGGCAATGGATGGAATTGTTTGTGAGCGCTGGCATAAGTTTCGTGGCTATGGTAAAGCAAAAGGGAATATGGACTTGTCAGAAGCTCCTCAAGCATATAAGGATATAGAAGATGTAATAAATGCAGAATTGGATCTTGTTGAACCATTAGTTAGACTTGTTCCATTAGCAAATCTTAAAGGGTAAGCAGTGCCAAGCCCTCAGATAATCTCAGGGCTTGGTGTTAAAAAATGTATCGGTGGTTATTATGAAAACAACTATTGCAGATTTAGAGCAAATGAATAATTCAAATGTCATTTTTCGTGGTATCGTGGGAAGTCGTGCTTATGGTACAGCTAATGCAAATAGTGATACTGACGAACGAGGCGTATTTTTTGTTCCGGCAAAAGAATATGTTCGACTTTTGGCTCCACCACATCAGATAAATGATGAGCACAATGATAAGGTGTATTATTCATTATTGAGGTTTTGTCAGCTAGCATCTGAAGCAAATCCGACTATGCTAGAAATGCTTTTTTTACCATCAGATTGTATTATTAAATCTTCTAAAGCATGGGACTTGCTTGTTAGAAATAGGTCTATGTTTATTACTCAAAGGGCGGTTGATAGTCATTTAGGATATGCTATAAGCCAAATTAAAAAGGCACGAGGGTGCAACAAACGAGTATGGAATCCATATCCTAAAGAGCCACCAGCTCCCGAGGATTATTGTATGCTAATGTCCAATATGACTTCAAACCCAATGCCACTAGAAAAGAGTAATATTGATTTGCAGAAATGTAAGGCAGCACCATTAAGTAGAAGTGTGAGTGCGGATATATATTCTCTTTATGCAATGGATGAAATAACTGGTGGAATTTTTAAGAATGGAAGCTTGGTGATTTCTGATGTTCCTAAAAATGAAAGGGAAAACCGTTGCGGTATTTTGTTTTTCAATAAGCAAGCGTTTGAACAAGCAAAAAAATACCATAAGGAATATTGGGAATGGAGGCGAAATAGAAATGAATCTAGGTGGGTTCTTCAGGAGAAGCATGAGCTAGATTATGATGCAAAAAATATGATGCATCTTACTCGCTTATTGTTGTCTGGGGAAAATATTGTGAAATATGGTGAGCCAATTGTACGATTTTCTGGTGAAAAATTGGATTTGCTTCTTTCCATTAGACAAGGTAAATGGTCTTTTGATATGATTATGGAGCATGCTAAGAAAATTCAGTTAGAAATTGAGTTGCGAAGGGAGTGCTTGCCAATTGCATGCGATAAATCCCGTGTTGACGAGATTATTGCAGAGATTATGTCAGAATATGATTGATTGCTATGAATAATATAATAAATGAAGCATTGATGAATGAAGCCAATGTGCGAGACTGTCGGATATCATTTGCCGTAGAGAGTGGTAGCAGGGCATGGGGGTTTGCTTCTCAGGATAGTGATTACGATGTACGTGTTGTATATGTGAAAAGTTTAAAGTCGTATTTACATATTGACGATGCTACAAAGGACACTTGGGAAGCAATGCTTCCCAATGATTTGGATATTTCTGCTTGGGATATTAGAAAGGCATTGTGTCAGTTACTTAAAAGTAATGCTAGTTTTATTGAATGGGTTCAGTCTCCAATGATTTATCAAGGGGAAGTCTTTCTCAATAAGCTAAAGCCATTTGTTGAAAGGGTTTTTAATCCGTTGCATGTCTCGTACCATTATGCATCAATGTTTAGGCATGCGATTGGAAGCATGGGTGTTGATGGGTGTATTTCAATAAAAAAGCTTTGTTATGCACTTAGGGCAAGCTGTGCTGTTCGTTGGATTATTGCAAATGAGACAATGCCACCTACGGAATTTGCTAAGATTCTTAAAGGAATAGATATTTCTTCAAGTGAGAGCTCTGCAATAAAAGAATTACTTTTTTTGAAGTCAGAAGCAAATGAAGGAACAACAATTTGCCCATCAGTAGCATTTTCTCTGTTGCTACAGGATAAATATGATGAGTTGCAATCGTATTCGTGGAGCAAAAAGCCAGAGGATAAGGATCTGGTGCGAAATGATTTAAATGAATTGTTGAGGTCAGAATTGTTGATAGAATAATAGGCGTGTTTTCTTTTCTCTATAATTATTGCATAAGGAAATGTACTTATTACGTTGTATTTATCCGTACACCAAGCATTTATTTTTGCGAATAAGATAACCTAAATTCGGCATGTAAATACCGAATTTAGGTTGAATTTTTTTTTGATTTAATATACAATCGTTAATATATTTAAAACAATACAATTAAGAGAGAATTTTTATGAAACTAAATCCAGCTTTAAAAAATCGTTCGTTGATGTCATTAAATGATTTTTCTGACGCAGAAATGCTTGAATTGATAGACCTAGCGATAGCACTTAAAGAGCGTCGTGATAATGGTATACGTGGAGAATTGTTGAAGCGAAAGAATTTTGCACTTATTTTTGAGAAGAGCTCAACCCGTACTCGCTGCTCAGCAACAATTGCTGCTCAAGATGAGGGAGGTTGTGCAACCTATTTGAATGGAAATGATATTCATTTAGGAGCAAAAGAATCAGTGAAGGATACAGCACGCGTGTTAGGGCGTATGTTTGATGGTATAATGTTTCGTGGCTTTGCCCAAGATACAGTAGAGAAGCTACGCGAATTTTCTGGAATACCAGTTTGGAATGGCTTAACAGATGATTTTCACCCAACACAAATACTTGCTGATTTGATGACAATGAAGCAATGCTTTGGTTCTGTCAAGGGTAAGAAGTTAGTTTATATTGGAGATGGAAGAAACAACGTGGCTAATTCCCTAATGTTGGGATGTGCAAAGGCTGGAGTTAACTATGTTAATTGCACTCCTCCAGAGCTAAATCCTCTTCCTGAGCTTGTTGAGCATGCCCGTGAAATTGCTGCAAGGAATGGCTCCACAGTGGAAGTAATTCATAATCCAGAGGAGGCCGTTGTTGGTGCAAATGTACTTTATACAGATGTTTGGGTCTCAATGGGCGAGGAAGCAAAGAAGGCAGAGCGCTTGAAGCTTCTTGCTCCATACCAAATAACTATGGATTTAATGAAAAAGACAGGTAATGTTGATGGCGAGTTGATTTTCTTGCATTGTTTACCAGCTTTTCATGATAATCAGACAACTGCATCAAAGGATACAGGAGCATTAGAGGTTACAGATGAAGTCTTTGAGTCAAAATATTCAAAGGTTTTTGATGAGGCAGAAAATAGAATGCACACAATTAAAGCATTGTTTGTCTCTTCCTTGGCTGTAGCTGAAGAGTTTGAAACTAAGTAATCTTGTCGGAGGCTAGGTCAATATGAAACTTACTGATTTTACATGGGAAGAATTTAGCCAGCTATCAATGCCTGAAAAGGTCGAATGCTTCAAACGCGAAGACGATGGCTTTCCTGGTCATACACTTTTCGCTCAGCAGTTTGATAGAGAAACATTGGATAGACTTTGTAATTTAGCAACAAAGATTAGAAAAATAGCTAAAAAGCGTGACGGAATGCTATTTTTAAATAGTCTTTTAGCACATAAGCGTGCGATGCTTTATTTCTCTCAGCCTAGCTCTCGTACATTTTTGTCTTTTTATTCTGCTTGCCAGATTATGGGGCTAAAGGTTGCTGAGGTTAGAGACGCTGCCACATCATCTGAGTTTAAAGGTGAGTCAAAAGAGGATTCTATAAGAACATTTAGCTCATATTTTGATTTGATTATTATGCGAACTCAAGAAAAGGGCTTGGCAGAGCACATGGCATGGACGCTATCAAATTCTGAGCGTCCTCTTCCTATAATCAATGCTGGGTCAGGAAAGGATCAGCATCCAACACAAGCTCTTCTTGATATTTATACCCTTAAGAGAAGCTTTGAAGATAATGGTGGGCTAAAGAATAGAAGCATAATGTATGTTGGTGATTTGCTCCGTGGGCGCACAGTTCGTTCTTTGTCTAATTTGTTAATGAATTACGAAAATATTGAGCACATATTTGTTGCTCCACCAGAGCTGCAAATTAAACAAGATATTTTGGATATGCTAGCAGCAAATGGCTCTAAATATTCAGTTCTTACAGATATGCGTGAACGCTTAGCTGATGTTGATGCAGTCTATATGACACGTATTCAAGACGAATGGGATAAATCAAAGGGCGAGAGTGCAAGAATAGATATTTCTTCATATAAAATCGGTAAAAAAGAAATGGATATGATGAAGGAGACTGCTGTTTTACTTCATCCATTACCTCGTAGAGATGAAATATCTACTGATTGTGACCATGATCCACGTGCTATGTATTGGCGCCAGATGCGTAATGGTATGTGGATTCGTGCTGCATTGATTGCTGCAACTTTTGGTCTCGCAAATACTATACTTTCGTATGACGCGGAATAATCATTTAAGTATAACCACTAATGTTTTGAATTTTTGAAAATTAGAAGGAGAATATGGAAACAATTTTTTGTGGATTTACAGTGTATGATGCCTTTATGACATCAGATCTGTTTGGTAAGGGTATTGTACTTCTTATTATTGCTATTTCTGTTTATGGGTTAATTCCTCTTGTAGCTAATTTTTCCATATATAATTGCACAAATAGCACTCATAAAATGTTGGCTGCTAAATATAGAAAAAGCCGTAACTTGTATTCTTTACGCATGGAAAGGATGCCAATCGGTGTTTGTAATGTTGAAATATTTAAGGCAGTAACAGATGAGGTTGCCGCTCTTATGCAGAAGTACGGAGTAAGCCATGAGCAGCTTATTACATGGGATGGTGTTACTCCATTGCCAGTACTTAGCACTGAGGAGATAAATAAGGTAAAAATCGTTGCAGAAAATACTTTGGTCAAGCAATTAGAGCGTTTAGAGGAGGGCTTATCAACAATTGCTACAGTAGCTGCAGTCGCTCCTTCGTTAGGCTTGTTTGGAACGGTTTGGGGTGTGCTAGTTTCATTTATGAGTATGGCGGATGGGACTGGTGCCGCAATTATTACAAATGTCGCTCCAGGTATTGGTGGAGCATTGCTTACAACATTTGTTGGCCTTGTGGTTTCTATTCCTATGACCTGGTGCTATAATGTACTTGCAACAAGGCTACGCACATGTACTGTTCAGGCTGAGACATTTGTTGATAAATTATTGGCGGATATCTCATTGCTCCATTCTGCAAAGGAAAGGCCAATGGCAGGGCAGCAGTTTATAGCAGTGCCATCAATGCCTGTACAGCAACCACCTGTTTATCAGCAAGTCCCACAGAATGGGGTAGGAGGCATTTATAATGCTTAGACGTCATCGCTCTGGTATCAAACCAGTCGCAGAGATGAATCTAACCCCAATGATGGACTTGACTTTCATTCTGCTGATTACATTTATTATTACCTTCCCCCTAATTGAGAATGGTATCCCTATAAAGCTCCCTCAAGGTAAGTCTAAACCGATTGATGTCTCGCAAACGACAGCAACGGTTACTATTGATAAGGAGGGGCGCTATTATATTGGCGATTTAACAGTTACCTTAGATGAACTACGGTCTGAGCTAGTTCAAAAAAAAGAAGCTAATCCAGAGCTACGCGTTGTAATTCGTGGTGATGTTGCTGCACAGTATGGTGCAGTGGCTGAGGTAGCAAAGCTTCTCAGTGCTTTGGGAATAAAAAATACTTCGCTTGCATTACAGGAGTAATTGCTGTGGATGTCGCCGAGATAAAAAAAAGAGCACGTAAAATTTCATTTGTATTACATGGAGTAGTCGTCTTTGTAATACTTGTGGTTGGTTTTTTTAGTGATTTGTCTTGCGTGGCAAAAAAGAATCATGAAGATTCAATGCAAATAGAGTTTACTGTTGATGTTTCGTCTTTCCAATTAGAGAAAGAAGTGCCAGTAGAAGAAGAAAAAGTAGAGGATTTGATACCAGAAGCTCCTGAAACACCTGTAGACGATACAGAACCTGCTATAGAGCCAGAGAAGCCAAAGCCAGAAAAGCCTAAACGTAAGGAAATAAAGGTATCTAAAAGGATTGTTGTAATAAATCAACCATCTGTAAAGACTCCTGAAAAGGTAAAGCCTACCTCCACAAAGAAAAATGATCTAACTGAGGAGCAGGTTAAAAAGCTCTTAGAGATGGGGGCAAAACCATCTGACCACACCTCTGTACCAGGAGAACGAGAAAGGTGTTTATCAATTATTTACAATAAACTATATGCTGCTTGGCGTCGACCTGCTATATCTTCTTCTGAGGTGTCTCGTGGTGCCGAAATCACAATTTATTTAGGAGATAATGGGTATATAACAAAATATGTACTTAGTCGTTCCTCAGGAAATAAACTTTTAGATGCTTCTGCTGAGTCAGCAGCTAAGGCAGTTCGGCGAATACCAGGCTTGCCTGCAAGTTTTATAAAACAAAATAAGTCTTTGACAATAAATTTTGTCATTGAATAGAAAGGGATGATTTTATGAAGGTTGGTTATGTTAAAATTTCAATGACATTAGTTGCTGTTTTTTTACAGTTCATCGTGCTAGGTAAACAACCCCCAGCTGATATTTCTTCTGATGCAGCAACGTATGAAGAGAATCTTCTTACTAAGCCTCAGCGTGATCAACTGCTTGTTGAAATGATTAACCTTCAGCGAGATATTTTAGCTGCAAATCGTGAAATAGATTTGCTCCCAGCAGTAAAAGCTGCCAAGGATGAGCTTCTTGCTCTTCGTAAGGCTAATGCCCCACGCAAAGATATTGTTGCCGCAAATACTAAATATATCAAACTAAAGGAAGCAGAGCAGAGCAAGGATGTATTGCTTTCTAAAAAATTAGAGCGATACAAGTATGTGGCTTCGCTTTTAGAATATGATAAGCTTCGCAATAAGGTTAATAGAGCTAAGCTGACGCCAGAAGCACTAGCTGAGGCTCGTCCAGAGGTTCAGCTTGCAAAACCAGCATATGATGTCATTGTGGAAAAAGAAGAACAGCTTAAGCAGGAGCAATCAAAGGGTGGAGAGACTCCACTTGATAACTTAATACCTGAAAATGTTGTAAAGCTAATGTCCGACAATCGAGTTTGGGTGGATGGTAAACTAGTTGCTTGGGATGATCTTTCTGCATCATTAAAGCTTTTATATGAAAAAAAACCAGAGCTTGAGCTTGAAGTCGATGGCGAGGTTGATACACCAATTTCCAAGCTTATGGAAATTATTAAACTAGCTAGGGCTGCTGGCTTTAAAAATGTCTCAATTAGAAAGCTATTTTAATTTCTGGGGGTAAGTATGTTTGAAAGTAAATTAACAATTCAGCAGCAGGAATATCGCTTTCGTGAAGCTCTCAAAGCAATACCTGTTAAAAATACTCAAGCCAGAGTTATTGAAAGAGATGAAGTGACGGGCGAGCTTTATATTAAGGTTGTACTTGTGTATAAAGGCTCTATAATGAATTTCTTCCGTCGACTACTGAAGGCTAATACACAAAAGACTTATGTCCTAGATGCTATTGGTGCTCAGGTTTATGATATGGTTGACAATAAAAGCACATTTGAGCAGTTGATTGATAAGTTTTGTGAAAAGGAGAAGCTTACTTTTCTTGAGGCACGTGCATTGCTCGGACAATATTTTCAGACACTTACGCGTCGAGGAATAATTGTCCCAATGCTTCCACATGAATAATTTAATGCAAGATGAGTTCTTACGGTATGACTGAAGAAAAATATATAGTGGAGCCTTTTGAAGGGAAAGCACCTCGTGCTGATGCTTGGTTGGCACAGGTTAGTGAGCATTCTCGCTCACGTATTCAAAAGCTTTTTGAGCAAGGCAATATCCTTTGTAATGGCACAAGATTAGATACTTTGTCACATCGTCTACAGTTCGGAGAATGCTATACTATACAAGTTCCAGATGCAGCACCAACAGGAATACAACCAGAGAATATTCCTCTAGATGTTTTGTATGAGGATGATGCAATTGTTGTTGTAAACAAGCCTCCACAGCTTGTTGTTCACCCTGCACCTGGGCATGAGTCTGGCACTCTTGTTAATGCACTTCTTTACCATTATCCTGGTATTTTTTCTATAGGTGGAGAGGATAGACCTGGTATTGTACATCGACTTGATCAAGATACCTCAGGAGCATTGATTATAGCTAAGACCGATAAAGCAATTGCGGCACTTCAAGCTGCTTTTCAAAATAATGAGGTTAAGAAGACATATAAGGCACTTGTTCATGGTGTGCCTTATCCAATAGCTGGACGCATAGAAACTAATATTGGACGCAATCCTCAAGATAGAAAAAAAATGTGCGTACTACAGGAGCAAGGTCGTAATGCGATTACAGAGTATACAACTGAACGCGATTTTGGTGTTGCCTCTCTAGTAAGTGTAAATATTGAGACTGGGCGCACACATCAAATTCGTGTTCATATGAATTATTTAGGAAATCCTGTGGTCGGCGATCAAACCTACGGAAGCCTTCGCAGGGATATGCGAATGCCTATAAAAGTAAAGCGGCAAATGCTCCATGCTGCTCGCCTTGAATTTATGCATCCAATACAAAAGCGAAAACGAATTGTTGTTGAGGCTCCATTGCCTCAAGATATTCTACAGCTAATAGAGGCTTTGCGACGCTAAAGTTGAATTGAACTAAAGCAATTGATTTTATATTGTCTTTAATGAATGAAATATCTATCCAAGGAGAAGCATTATGAAGCTCAAGCAGTTAATTAATAATTTATCAGAACAATTTATTATTTGTTTAAAGCGCTTCCCATCAACTATTGTGTTGCTTATTGCTTTTGCCATTACATCTGATGTTTGCCAGTATTCAGCTTCAGATACTTTGAGTTCATTTAAGTTATCATTATTATATAGTTCAATTGCTACATTGTTTATTTCTTTGCTCATAGAAAACAACCCATTGAAGAAGGCAAAACCAATATTGAGCAAGGTTGTTTCTCCACTAGTAGGACTATCCACAATTTTAGTAGTGTGGCCTTTAATGCATAGTGGTTTATATTATTATATAAGATTTATTTATGTATTTTATGGAGCAACTTTAGCAATTTTATTTTTGTTTTGTTTGTTTTTATTATCTAAGAAGAAAAATGCAAATACGATATATTTTGAGCTTTTTGTTGCATTTTTATTTGCTTTTTTTTCTGTGTTTGTGTTAATTCTTGGTCTATTGATTTGTCTTTTTGCGGTTCGTACTTTATTTTCAGTTTCTTGCTATGATTTGGAAGATACTATTTTAAGATATTTGTGGTTCGTAATTGCTCCAATAATTTTCTTGATGAGGATTCCTCGTGAAGATAAGGAAATTGTTCGTTCAAAATTTTGTGTTAGCTTCTCAATTTTTATAGTTATCCCTTGTTTAATTTTGCTAGCAATTCTCTTAGTATATGTATTAAAAATTCTTTTAACATGCGATTTTCCATCGGGTAAATTAAATGGTTTTGCCTCACTATGCGTGCTAATTTATTTGTTTATTTATGCTACTTTACGGGGAATAGAAAATAAATTTCTAGCATTTGTAATTCGTTGGTGCTGGATACCAATTATTCCAATAATTATAACCCAAATTGTAGGTATTGTTGTTCGTTATAATGCGTATGGTTTAACAACAATTAGAATGACGGGTATGGTGTTATTAGTTCTTGGTGTATATGGTTTATACCTTGTTGCAAGAAACAAATCAATTAAATCAATGTTCCCATTTGGAAGTGTCTTGATTTTCATTTTTTTGTTAACACCGATAAATGTATTTGATTTTCCTAATTTTGATCAAAACAAAAGGCTTATTCGCGTACTGGAGAAAAACTCTTTGCTAGTTGATGGAAAATTATCTTTACCTGAAGAGCTTCAAATAAGTGAAAAGGATAAGAAAACTATATCTAGTTGCCTAGACTATTTAAACAGAACAAAAACAGATTACATTTTAGTTAATTATTTTGATGCTGAGCCAATTATTGACGAAATAGTTGCCAAAAAGAATGATTTTCTTACTCAGACCGGTATAGACACTCAGAGAGGTATAGGCACTCAGAGAGGTATAGACAATCATAGGCAGTATATACAAATCTTCTCAAATTTTACCAATCCCTTTAGTATAATTCCTACATTTGGGTATGATTACACTTGTGGTGTAAGCTATGATGAGATAATTATTAAACATAATGGTGATAAGTGGCAGATAGATTTAAATGATGTTAAAGAATTATTTACGGCTAAATCTGTCAATACAAATAATGTTGCTATTCCAAATGGGACTATAGATGTTACAGATTATGTTGAAAAAATATTTAGAAAAAATTCTGAAAAAATCAATTTAGAATTATTAAATACTAGTTCGATAACTATCGTAATAGATGAAGAAGAAGCTATTTGGCTAGTTTCAGATGATGTTGCATTTATTGTAAGCTCTCTTTATAATCCTAAAGTCAGTCGAATAAAAGCAGACGATTCATCCCTTTCTTTGGATGAACTTGAATTTCAAGGATACTTATTGTTTAGGCGTTCTCGCGAAGCGAAAAATAACGAATAGAGCTTAGCCCTTTAGTTTTGATAGAGGATTTATATTTTATACTTTTGCAATGAGCCGTAGCATTTGCTGTTAGAGTAGAAGTATTCTTAGGGGTAATACGTTAAAAGCAGAAGAGGGATGCTTTAAGAGGCTGTTATTTTTGTTGATGCTTTAAAAAGTTAGGGAATTCTAACTTTTTGTTGACAGAGCAGATTGTTTTTTGATAAAGTTAGAGGTGTCTAACAAATCAAAGGATATTAAATGAAAAAATATGTTTGTACGTTGCCTCTAACTTTTTGTGCTTGCTTCCTACTCGCTAGTAATCAAGCAAGCTCCAATCAAAATTCTGAAACTTATACTCTGTTCAACACAATTCAACCAGGTAATATGATGCTTAATGAATATATTAAACTCGGTGTTGAAGCAGAATTCCTCGCCACCTATCAAAATGATAAAACTCGCGATGGCGATAGTGATGATACAAATGACTTTGTCCTAGATATCGTTGATATTAGCCTCGATGTCGATGTAACTGATAATATTAAATTTAGTACTGTTGTTGAATATGCTGATGATGAAGATATTGTTGTCGGCTCTGCTCAATTTGATGTTGCCCTCGATAAAGAGGGGAAAGTTCTTTTTTCTATAGGTAAATTATACCTCCCATTTGGTCGCTTTAATGGTGATATGATTTCAGATCCTCTTACCCTTGAATTAGGTGAAATGAGAAAAACGTCAGCTGGACTTTCTTATTCTCCAATTGATGCTTTCTCTCTATCCGCATGGGTGTTTAGCGGTGATATTGAGGAGGAATTTAATAATGCAGTTGTCTGCGTTGAACTAACCCCTGTGGATTCTATTGCATTCGGAGCTGGACTAATAACAGATATTTGTGAGGGTGTTATTTCCGATAGTATTGAGCTTGAAAATGAAGATGGCGAGCTACTTGATTATAAGCAAACAATGGGCTTAAATGCTTGGGTTGAGCTTTATCTTTCAGACTCCTTCAGTGTGTTCGGTGAATATATGCTTGCTTTAGATGAAGTAGAAGCATTAGATAATAATCAACCAAAGGCTTGGTCTATCGATCTAGTCTATGCTATTACTGATTCTGTTACTATAGCTGCTCGATATGAAGGCTCAAAGGATTTTCTTGTAGATGAAATGCCAGAAATTAGAGTTGGTGGAACCCTCTCTTATGCATTTAATGATGTTGTTTCTGTTTCTGCTGAATACCTTTACAGTGAGTATAATTGTGAAGCAGAGCTAGATTATAGTCATGCCGCTACAGCTAGATTAGCTTTTGCATTTTAAGGAATAAAATCCTTTATTTGTTTCGTTTCGTATATTTGTGTGTTTGGGACGGTAGGTTTTACTTGCCGTCCTTTTTTGGTAAATTTCTAATAAAATTATCTTTATAAACGAATATATATTGAAGAGTATTTGGATTTTCAGATAGGATGTCAGTATGCATAATAAAGATAAATTACCAATCGAGAATGATATGAGACGAAATAGGGCATATGATGATATTATGAAGCTTTTTGAAAAAGAAGGCTTTTTTTCTCGGATGAGGCGAACAATTTATGGTTTACCTCAAGATCATGATTCAGCTGAATATAAATTTGCGAAGCTTGAACTACAGCGATTGTCATGCCCACTGTTGGCTTTTTTAGTGCCATTATGTATTATTTTTTTACTTCTTTCATTGGAAACAGACGTTAAAGTTAAAACAAAAATTACACCAGTAGAAATTGTAGCACTTCAAGAGGTTGAATTTGAACCAGTTGAACAAGATATCTTAGAGGTACCAGATATAACTGACATAGACACAGAATTTAATGGACCAGAACCAGAAGTAAAAACAATTGAGATTGTTCGACCCTCTACTAATATTTCACATTCACCAAAGCCATCGCCAGCTGACTTTGTAGCAGATGTTACTAGCCCTATCACATTTAGCGGTCTTATGACCTTTCGCTCTCCTGGTCAACGTAGTAGTGCACTAGGACGTTTTGGTGGTTCTGCTGCTGGTGAAGCAACCGTGATGAGAGCATTACGCTGGCTTAAAATGAAACAGAACCCCGATGGATCCTGGGGAAATAGTTATCAAACCGCTATGACGGGGCTCGCTATTCTTACTTATCTAGCTCACGGAGAAATTCCTTCTGAAGAATGTGCAGAGTTTGGAGAAACAGTTGAAGGTGGAATTAAATGGCTTACAAATAATGTAAAAGATAATGGTATGTTTAATCAACTTGATGGTAACTATTATTCTCAACTGATTGGTGCTTATGCTTTGTCTGAAGCTTATGCAATGACACGTATTCCTGCTGTTAAGTCTGCTGCAGAGAAATCTATACTTTGCATTATTAATGGACAGCAGGCTAATGGAGGCTTTGACTATAAATTGAATAAAAATTCTTCTCGCAATGATTTGTCTTATTCTGGATGGGCAACTCAAGCAATTAAGGCCGCACATTTAGCGGGCTTGAATATTAAGGATAGTTCAGGTAATGACCTTTTGCAGAGGGCGTATATAAAGTGCAGGAATGGTATTCGTGCAAATGCAATAAATGGAACAGCAGAAAAAGGCTTTAGCTATGTGTCTCCAGGTACAGCGCATGTTGGTTTGACAGGAGTTGGTGCGTTATGCTTACAGTTGTTGGGCGAAGGTGATTGCAGAGAAGTTAAGAATGCAATTTCATATTTAGATGCTTGTACCTTTTCATTTGCGGAGTGGTGGAATCAGCCATATTCTAAAGGTGATAATCCAAGTCCTATTTATTACTGGTATTACATTACTCAGGCTAAGTTTCACACAGGAGGGGAGCGTTGGAGAAAATGGAATACAATGTTTCAAAAAGAGCTTATAGCACAGCAAAATGTAATACCAAGTGCAATATCAGGCCCTAATGGAGATATGTGCGATGTAGGCTATTGGCAGAGCCCTTCAGATGCAGAGTCCTATCGTGGTGGACCTCATTCTGCACTATGGAAGGACATAATGGATACGTGTCTGTGTACACTGCAGCTAGAGGTTTATTATCGATATTTGCCTTCATTTCATACGCCTGCAATTTCTGATGCTGATATTGTTGATGATGACGATGATGAGATTACTATTGTTTTTGATTAACTATAAATGACGAAAAATGTATTGTATCATTAAGAGATAACGAACCAACCCAAGATAAGATAATTTTTATTGGAGACCAATATTCGTCAGGGAAATTTGAGGTTATAACAAAACTCGATACAGTAGGCAATCTACTAGTAGATTTAACCGAAGTAACAACTGTCTATTCTAACAAAAAAAGAAAACAAGGACTTCAGACAAGGTCGCTTTCTGAAGCCATGGAGGTTATTGTACATCACCAAGCGACAAGCATCCAAACCCTCCATTTGCAAGATAGTAAACCAAATTCCTCTTTTGAAGTCAAGGAACAATTTTCGCCACGCAGTTCCGTCACGGTAGAATAGGATGCAGCCTATCTTGATGCAGTCCGTAAGGGCGACAAGCGTGCCGCTATATCAATAGAACAAAAAGTAGCAGACAACTCCCCTTTATATTAGTGAAAAAGTTCGTTTCGTGTATTGCACACCTTTTACAGTATGAATTCATTGTGTCAAATTTCGTCGCCCTTTTAATCAAGATATTTTCTATGTCAAAAAGAACGAAACACATTGAATTTTATTTCTAATGTATGGTATATTTTAAATAGTAATTATTATTTAACTTGCATCATGAGAACTAAAAAAGCAATTAATGTGGATGTGCTCGCTATGTCTTCTAAAACAAAAGTATATACTTCATTTCTAGGCAAACTATTCTTTGCTTCCCTTGCTTTTGTTGTTGCATTACCACTGTGTGCTCGTGAAATAAATGTTTCTACTCAACCTGAATCGCCCTATGCTGATACCGAGGTGTCCACAAATCTCGTTTTAAATGCCTCACGGACTGATGTTAAAGAGCTTAAGTTAAACCTTCTGTTCAATGGCACTTATTCTAATAATTTTGAGGTTGCTTTTGGTCGAGATTCAAATACCAATTGTGTTCTTGATGTTGAGGAAATAGAAACCACATACGGCTGGCGAGGAGGTAGGTACTTTGTTGAGGATGTATCTGGTTTGGATAGAATTGAAGAGACTGCTATTTCTAGTAGTACAAATGGTGTCATGGATATAAAGGTAGAGATTGGTGCAAATTTTGCCATTAAATCCGTTTCTGCTATATGCGATGGAGTACCCGCATTTGAAGCATTATCTACAGAGCCTCCACAATGGCTATACAAGGGTCATTGGAATATGATGCGTGTTGCAAGACGAGGTGCAGAACCAACCTCCGAATGGATTCGTTGCACGGTTAATTACAATCATGTCTTGATTTTATTGAGGTAATGCTATGGTATTAATGGACATTAAGACCTATGTAGGTATTATCATTCTTCTAGTATGGGCAATACTCTTTGCGTTGGTTGGCTTAGCTTGCAAAAATATAAAGGTAAACCCATTAAAGGACATTAAGGATTTCTTTAATAAGCAATCCCCATTGGATCGTATTGTTTCTCTATTGTTTTTCCTCATGATGACAATTTATGGGGGCACAAAGCCTTCAGGTAGCGGTAGCACCACAAATGATGTTGGCAATGCTAGCAATAACTCAAACTCAACTAATGGTAGTAATAGTATTGTCCAGACACAATCTGGTCAAATCTCTTCCTCTGCACAGCTAGGGTCGCTTTCTTCATCTGTCCAAAGCTCGAACTCAAATACGGCTAGTGATGGTAGTAATGAACAATCTCAAG
>CALDQE010000062.1 GCA_937911295.1 uncultured Verrucomicrobiota bacterium | reverse complement strand
TTTCGCCCATTGCAAATGATCCTCGACTGCAGCCTCCCGTAGGAGTCTGGGCAGTGTCTCAGTCCCAGTGCGGGTGACCAACCTCTCAGTCCACCTAGCCGTAAGCCTTGGTAAGCCGTTACCTTACCAACTAGCTGATGGCACGAGAACACCTCCCTCAATGACAGGTCCCGAAGGATCCCCACCTTTCAAGATACAACCATGCGGCTGTACTTCGTATCCGGTATTAGCATTCGTTTCCAAATGTTGTCCCAGGTTGAGGGGTAGCTTATTCTCGCATTACTCGCCCTTCCGCCACTATCGCAACTCATATATTGCTATAAGAGTCTTGACCGTTCGACTTGCATGCCTCATCCACGCTGCCAGCGTTCGTTCTGAGCCAGAATCAAACTCTCCGAAAAAGAAATTCATCCCTGTCCGTTCTCCCTCAGGAGTGGACTCGGTTTAATTTCAGGGTTAAAAAAGATTCCACACAAACTACTTTACTGTCAGGCCACCCTCCCACTCAGCTAAGCAATCTCTCGCTTAACGATATCGGATGCGTGGCCCGAATGCGATTCTGTTTTCAAAGAACAAATTTGCAGCCGCCTGATTAACAGGTCCGTCCTGCAACTCGCAACACTCAACATCGCGTTTTGTGTCGCAATGGGTGATAATGTATCAAAAATCGGATTTGAAAGTCAACACCTTTTTGAAAAAAATTTTTATTTTTTGCAATTTTTCTCTCAACCCCCTTATTTTACTAGGGGTTCAGAAGAAAAAAATCTATACCTAAAGTTGGATTTTAAGCAATTTGCTGCAACAACTTTTAAGCCGCATCAGCTAAAATCCGCCTATTTGCTATAAATCAGATGGAATATTCCATGCAGAAGCAGAAACACTCACTGGGAAGCACACTGGGCCTTCTGGTGCTGCAGAGCGCTTAAACTGCTGCGTCTTTATACGACTCTCAAAGACAGATGCTGCATGCTCCACCTCTTCTCGCGAAGCATCTCCATCAAATGCAGCAAGCAATAGCTCCTTGATTACAGAGATCCGCTCATGGTAGCGAAGATAATAATACAAAATAAAATCATGTAACTCATAGCGCCCTAGAACTAGCTCTGTATGCTGCTTACCTGGCACTAGCTCTGGGGAAATTGGTGTAGCTATAACATCCTTTAGACATGCTTCAGCAGCATCCCCAGGCTTAACAGCATCAATAAATGCCTGAATAATTCCAGCCATAAGAGTCTTTGGCACTCCGCAATTGATGTTGTACATTGACATCTGATCGCCATTATATGTACACCAGCCTAAAGCCAATTCAGACATATCTCCTGTCCCAAGGACTATACCACCCTTTGCATTTGCTACGTCCATGAGAATCTGCGTGCGCTCGCGAGCCTGTGCATTCTCATAAGTGACATCATGCTTATCAAGAGGATGCCCAATATCCTCCAAATGCTGAGTGACTGCTTTAACAATGCTAATTTCCTTTAGCTCTACACCCAAGCTCTCTGCCAAAACCTTTGCATTATTGTAGGTGCGGTCTGATGTACCAAAGCCTGGCATCGTCACAGCACAAATCACATCACGATTCTTTCCATACAAATCGCAATATAAAGCAGCAGCACAAATTGCAACCGTTGAATCTAATCCGCCAGAAAGCCCTAGTACAATTGACTTCGCATGGGTAGCTGTCATGCGCTTTGCCAATGCGTGAGCCTGAATATAAAGAGCATTTTTGTAGAAATCCTTTTCATTGTTAGGATTCCACGGACACCTATTTAAAAGCAGCTCTGCTCCTAATGTAGATTTAGAAATCTCCTGAATAGAAGGCAACTCTCCTGCTGTTGGAATTACTTGCTGAACCTTTGCTACATCAGCAAATCCGGCACGTTGCATACGTAATGCCTTATACCAGCGAGGGCTCCAAACAAAAGAGGTCTCTGCTGTCGGCTTATAATAATCAATATTTTCAGCAACCAAAGCTCCATCACTAGCAATTGCGGTATAGCCAGAAAGCAATGCCTTCCCTGAAGACTCACCGAGTCCTGAGCCTGCATAAATATACATGCAGCAAAGAGCCCTACTGCGGGCAGTCAAGCACTGCTTAAATAAATCAAATTCACCAGCAATAACAGCATCAGCAGATGGGTTGGCGATTACTGTTGCTCCTGCACGAACAAGCTCTGCAGCCGGGCTGAAAAGACCTGCCCTATCAGAGCCAATTTCGACACCTAACGTTAAGGAATCACTGAATCTAAAAACAAGCCTCGTACCAACAGGTATTATTGAACCAGCAAAATTTATTGTTGCCTCTGGAAATACAGCTCCAGAAGAAAAATATCTCTGTTCATTTACGGTTAGACTTGAAGAAATTTCGCTTTTTAAAACTAACCCTTGTACAGTCCCCTCGTAAACAACAAGTGCTGCATTATAAAGTCGATCAGCATAGACAAAAGGCAAACCAAACACAACCACCTTTCCATGCGTCTTTGTCAAGCCATCACAGACAGTCTTTGTTGCTGCGTTGAGCTCATCAAGATATGCTGCATCAAAAAGAAAATCTCCACAAGTGCTTCCTGTAAGAGCCAACTCAGGGAAGACAATAACTGACGAATCAGAATCACAAACACATTTTACAATTTTTTCTGCATTATCGCGAGGTTTAGAAAGGTTGACGCCTTTGCCATCAACCATAGCAAGTGTTGCTGCTTGAAATTTATAAAAATCTTTGTAATGCTTCATCATACCCGAGCTCCTAAGGAAAGGTTTTATTTTGCTGCTGCTAGAAATTCTGGTAATGTCGCCATATTTTCATATAAGGCTTTACCAATAATCACACCACTTAAATTCTCATAACCAAGTCCTACTAATGCAGTAATGTCCGATGGTTGTTTTACACCACCTGAAGCAATCACTTGCATTTGTGGCACGGTCATTGCCATCTCTGCCATCGCAGCAAGATTTGGGCCTTTTAGCATACCATCTGTGGCAGTGTCAGTGTAGATTAAAGTACCGACGCCAAGCTCTTGCATTTTTACAGCCAAATCTGTCGCCTTTATGGTTGTAGTATCAACCCAGCCATTGATCTGAACAAAGCCATCGCGGGCATCAATACCAACAGCAATGCGTTCACTACCATATTTGGAAACAAGAGCACCAAGAGAAGCAGGATCTGATATTGCACGAGAGCCAATAATTACACGGCTAGCACCAGCATCCAAGAGCTCCTTCACATCGGCATCTGTACGCAAGCCACCACCAACCTCAAATGGGATAGAGATATGCTTTGCAATATCACGAATGACCTCCGTGTGAGCAGGATGCCCTTCAAATGCACCAGTCAAATCAACTAAATGCAAAAACTCCGCTCCTAGACTCTGCCACTTTAGAGCCATATCGGTGGGATTATCAGAATAAATGGTCGCATCATCAGCACGACCTTGACAAAGACGCACGCAGCGTCCATCTTTTAAATCTATTGCAGGTAAAATTTTCATACCTCAAATTTTACCATAGCAAGAAAACAAAAGCAACAAATTACCTCAATTAACTACTTTGAGAATCCATCTAAGGGTTTTCATCGCCTCGCCCAATACCTCTTACTTGCAATCATACAAACGGGCGTAATATCCCCTTGGTGAATTTGGAGCTAATTGACCCCAATACCCCCTCATAGGTTAATCATTGTAATATGTGGTATTACCCACTGGGCGAGAAGAGAATGATGAACGATTCCCATTGTTATCATTAAAATTATGGTAGGTCGTATTTCCAACCTTGCGTGATGTTCCGCTAGAGCGAGTATTACTTCTATTGTTGTTAAAATTATGGTAAGTTGTATTTCCTACATTTCGGCTTGTACCACTAACACGCTTATTATTGCTATCCTTATATTCATGATAAGTGGTATTACCAACAGTACGGCTTGTCCCATTTACACGCTTACCATCAATCGTAACGTCATGGTATGTAGTATTACCTATCTTGCGGGAAGTACCGTTAACTCTCTCCCCCTTTGAATTCACTCCGCTATAATATGTGGTATTACCAATCTGACGCGAAGTTACTCCTGCAAACACCATAGGACAACAACAAATACATACCACTACCAAAACAAAAAATTTTCTCATAAGGCAACCTCCTTTGCAGCAAAATAAAATTATCTCCTTTGCACCTCTTTATTTTACCTTTTACTAAAAATAATTTCAATCTAAACAAAGCATATTTTACGAAAATTATTTCATTGTAATTTAAACGAGTTATGTTGTTATGAAAACAAGATTATGATATACTTTCGCAATTAAAAATTTAAGGATATAAAATGAATGTGTTAAATGGATTTTTTACAGACACCACCTTTTACAAAAAGCTTTTTAAACTCGGGTTCCCCATAACCTTACAGGCATTTCTTGTCTCCCTTGTAGGCGTGTGTGATGCCTTTATGCTTGGAGGAATTGACCAAAATGCAATGGCAGCTGTTTCCCTCGCCACACAGATACAATTCCTACAAAGCATGGTTGTATTTGCCATTACATATGCAGTATCAATTTTAGGAGCTCAGTATTGGGGGAAAAACGATAAAGAATCAATAAGCAAAATATTTCGTATCGGCTTACGCTCAATAGGAAGTACATCTCTTTTTGTTGCTTTACTTTGTACATTTTGCCCTGAAATGCTGATGAGAATCTTTGCCGAAGAAGGGCCAATGGTTAAAATTGGTGCTGAATATCTTCGTATTGCAGGTTTTTCATATCTGCTAACTGGTGTTTCCCAATGCTATCTAACAATCCTAAAAATTACTAATAAAGCAAACCTATCTGCTATTATTGGAGGAGGGGCAGTAATTTTAAATATCATCCTTAACTATGTCTTTATTTATGGACACTTTGGCTTCCCTGCTATGGGAGCAAAGGGTGCTGCTCTTGCTACACTTATAGCTCGTATTATTGAATTATTAGCTGGAATTTTATCAAGTTTCCAAAAAGGAGCTATCAAGGCTCAATGGAAACGCCTTTTTGAAAAGTATCCTGCCCTTTCAAAAGACTTCCAAAAGTGTGTATTACCACTTCTTGGCGGCGTGATTTTTTGGGGCGTGGGCTTTTCTTCATATACTGCTGTTCTAGGTCATTTGGGAGAAGATGCAGCTGCTGCAAATGCGGCTGCAGCTGTATTGCGTGATTTGCTTTGCTGCTTAACCGATGGTATGGCTGGTGCTACAATTATTATTGTAGGGAATGAGCTTGGTGCAGGAAAACTGGAGCTTGGAAAGCTCTATGGATGCCGATTTGCGATTTTATCTGCTATTGTTGGTGTAATAACAATGGGTGCGGTATTACTACTCTCTCCTCTTGTAATCAACAACATGAATCTCACAGACCAAGCACAAGAGTTACTTCGTGGAATGTTCTATATTCTCGCATTCTATATGATTGGGCGTTGCATCAATACTGTTGTTATCAATGGAGTTTTCGGAGCAGGTGGAGATACTATCTTTGATATGTATAGTCTAGCTGTTTGCATGTGGGGATTGGCTGTTCCTCTTGCATTTCTTGGTGCATTTGTCTTTCATTGGCCAGTCCTACTAGTGTATGGGTGCACATGTATTGACGAAGTGGGCAAACTACCTTGGGTATTTAACCACTTTCGTCGCTTCATATGGGTTAAAGATTTGACACGAAACGAAATCGACAATTAGCCATCCGTTTAAGATGTTTCTAGTTAACGCAGCCATTAGAAGCCGCGTTTATAATCATTTGAGAGACATACCCGCAATAGCTTCAAGTATATGCATTACCAAAGCTATTCACTATAGCCCTATTATGGTTATACTTGCTTAGGAACTTTACCAATAGTTTCGCTAATTATCAGTCCGTAAGAGCCGGAGCGAAGTGTTCGTATTAAATCCTCAGAGGTGCGTATACGAGTAGTTGTTGTTATACCACCAAACGGTAATCGTACAATATGGTGTGCATCACCACCAGACGTAACAATTAGGTGAGGATGTTGCTTTACAAAATCCGTTGCATCCTGGTTCATTTTTTCAGTAGCATTGCAACAATTGTATACTTCAATACCATCTATATATTCCAGAGGCAACACATCAGGTTTGGGGATATATGGAGCTTCTCTATAAGGATGAGCTTGAATTAAAACAACATTATTTTCACGCATAATCTTAGCAAATACATCTATAGAGCAATCCCGTAGCTCAGGATGGTCATATAACACCTTAGGCGTAATACCATAGCAAAGAATTTCAAGACCCTTTACCACCATTTCTTCTATACCAAACAATATATCAAGATCATATTTTTTTGCTTCCTCTAAGCAATCAAGATAATCCTTTTCGTAAGCGGCGACAAAATCCTTCCATGAAAGCTCTCTATCAACACCAGAATTTCCATGAAAAAAATGGTTTGTAAGAACAGCTCCTTGATAACCAAAATTCTTCAACGCTTCACATAATTCTACTGGAGAGATATGTCCACAACCAGAGCATGGCGTTGTATGAACATGCATTTGATATTTGTATTCTTGCATATAAATCACCTTAAGTAAAAGACGCTAAATCCTACATATAATTTTCTTTAAACTCGAACACAGCGACTCCCAACATTACCTAAATTCAAGAGGTACAGATAAAACAATTGGTTTTTGATCTGGGAGACACATTGCTGTCGATTGCAAAAGAAAATACTCTGCAACGACACCATCAGGCTTTGTAATACGCAATGTACGAGGAGAGCCATATAATTTATCTCCAACGATTGGATATCCTATTGAAGCAAGTTGACAACGTATCTGATGGGTAACACCTGTATAAATAGTGATTTCAAGCAAAGTTTCATTAGCTCGATATTCTACTGGCTTATAAAAAGTTTCAGCCCACATCAAGCGTTCTCCCTTGGGCTGGGGTCCATTTACGCAGCGCATTCTCCCTCTAAAGGAATTATGGTGTGCCATATTTCCAGAAACGCCACCAGCAGATTCTACCTTACCATGAACCCATGCATGGTATATTTTCTTCACCTTGCGCTCTGCGAATTGTTTACGAATTGTTTCATATGTGGCAGAGTCTTTTGCCGCCACAACAAGCCCAGATGTGCCAGCATCAATGCGATGCAACAGCCCTGCCATAAGAGGATCATCACCTACCGATGTCAATTCTGGACACCGTGCCACAAGAGCATTTGCAAGAGTTCCTGTTTCTCCTACTGCTATTGGATGACAATCCATACCGGCAGGCTTATTACACGCAATCAGTGTTGCCGACTCATACACTACATCAAGTGCACCAGGGACTGGCACGACAAAACGGTCGCTCTCCTCTGCGAGTTCTTTTATTATAATCTCTGCCCCATTATAAATCTTATCAGATTTCTTTCCAGGTCGTCCATTTACCAATATATATTTATTCGCAAATGCATCTGCAATAAACGAACGAGTCGTGCTTGGGAAGCGATTATTTAGATATTTATCAATACGAAGGCCATCGGAAGGAAGTTCACTGACAACTACTGTAACATCATTAAGCATTTATTACACACTCCCTACTATCGAACAATTGTTGGATCTAAGCTATCTCGCAAAGCATCTCCAAGTCTATTAAAGCATAGTACTAGCAAGAAAACTGCTATAGTAACAAACGTACCTTCCCACCAAAAGCCTTGCCACAATCTTACACGTGCATTATTAATCATAACGCCCCAAGAAGGTTCACCTTGTGAGCCAATACCTAAAAAGCTCATAAAAACTTCAGTCCCTACAGCTGCCGGAAAACGAATTGAAAATGCAATAATAATTACATGCATCACATTAGGTAAAATATGCCTAAACATTATTCTTGCGTCACTATATCCCAAAGCCTTGGCAGAGGTCACATATCCTAGCTCACGATGCTTAGACACCTCGCCACGAACTGTACGATAGACACTTACCCATGTGGTAACACTTATCCCAATATATACACCTAATAAGCCTTTACCTACAACAATTGAAATTGCAAGAATTAGTAGCAAAGCAGGGATAGCTGCAACCGTTGTTGCAAGCCATGTACATAATGAATCAACCCACCCACGATAATAGCCAGCAAGCAAGCCTAGCAGAGCACCAAAGGGAACTGCTAATAGCGATGTAACAACCCCTACGTGAAAGGCTATTCGTGCACCTTGAATTAAGCGCATTGCAACATCTCTTCCCAAATTATCTGAGCCAAGAAGAAAGCAATGTGTACGTCCATCTTGCAAAGTTATGGTTGACATTGGGGGCAAGTACCTTGCTTCCATATTTACTAAATTATAGGTAGCAGTTTCACCCTTTGCGTGATAATAGCGATAAGTATATTCTCCATAAATTGCCGCTAGCAAATAAAGCAAGATAATTACAATACAACAACGTGTACCAAAGGAAAAACTAGATAAAAGCTTAGTTACCTTCATTACCAATAGCTTTCACTTCTTTTACAAAATCATCAATTGATTCAAATCTACGATAAACCGAGGCGAAACGAACCGCAGCTACCTCATCAATACGCTTCAGTTGCTTCATTAGGAGCCTACCTATCTCGTGACTTTCAATTTCCATATCATATTTTTCTTCTATGATATCAATAACATTATCAACAAGCTTATCAATTTGTTCCATTGATATTGGGCGTTTTTGACATGCTCGCATTACGCCAGACAATAATTTCGGTCTACTAAATTCCTCTAGCCTACCATCTCTTTTAACAACCTGAAGAGACTCGCGGACGATTTCCTCATAAGTTGTAAATCGGTGACCACACTGCAAACAAACCCGCCTACGACGGATTGCAACACCGCCACGGACAGTGCGGCTTTCAAGCACTTTATCATCATCACTTCCACAGGATTTACAACGCATTTTTTCTCCTAAAAAATAAAATATATAGCTACTTTAGCATCAACAGACCTTTAGCCTACTAACGATTTATTATGATACCCTTATATAAAATCAGTGTCAAGAGATAACATTTGGTGGATCAAAAGAGGTTGAAAAGACAAATTAAATGCAACGCCGTATTGAGTTAGGTGTTGCATTTATGTTGTCTAAAGTCGCATTTACTTTGTCCAGAGACCATTAGCAAATAATAGGTTTGCCTTTCATAATTTCACGATTAAACCAATTCATTGCTAGAGCAGGCCATTCCTGTGTTGGGTTTCCATTCATAAAAATGCCATACCCGTGACCACCCCGAGGGAATATGTGTAGCTCTGCGGGGCGATTTGCATTCTTCATCCCCACAAAATATGCAAGAGAGCTATCAACGAAAGACTTATCATCCTCTGCCTGCATAATAAATGCTGGAGGTGTCTTATCCGTAATTTTAATCTCTGGATTTAATTTATAGCCATCTTCATAAAAATATGCCGGATATATGATAAAGGAATAATTTGGATAATGATCAAAAGAATCAACTGCATCCTGAGGTTGATAAACCTCATTAGGTGTTGGCATATTAGAAACACGACCAGCTAAATTTGCTCCAGCAGAAAAGCCTAAAACACCTAGCATATTGGGATCAACACAAAATTCGTCTGCTCTAGAGCGAATTAAGCGCATTGCACGAATTGCATCTGCAAGTGCTGCATCACGACGATTTGGGCAACGGTATTTCAACACAAAAGCAGTAATTGTATTTGCATTAAACCATGCAGCGATATCTTCGCCCTCGTGTGAAAGTGCTAGTATATTATACCCACCACCTGGGCAAATTAGAACCGCTGGACCAGGCTTAAAGGTTGATGCCTTATATACCGTAATTGTTGGATTAACTACATCAGTTAATCTATCTATAGCGGGATTTCCACCATCATTGGGAAGGAAATATTCATTAGTTACTGCATCTTCTGGCTTATAATATGGTGCATCAGAAAGATTATCCCACAAAGGAATTTCAATTGGTGTTCTCATTGTTTTTTGTTCATTTAAAACTATTTATATGAAATTGAAAAAGAATCAGGTATTAAATATACTTGCTGAATATTTTCATCTGCCAGCAAGGAATCTATTTCACGAGTAAATGTCATTATATCCTCATCAATTTCAGGCGAATTTTCAGTACCTAGAGCCACATCATCTACAAGCATAAATATACCAATTGGTGGGTCCATAGAGCGCATAGATATTTCATTAACAAGCTGTGTGGTAGAATTATATCGCTTCGTTTTTGAATCTGCCTGAAGATATACCTTACCGTTACTCCTCGGCTTAAAGCTACCAAAGGTTAACTCTGCGGAAACGGCTGTCTCTGAACCTTTTGGCAAAACAAGGTTAATAACAGCAACGGTGTATTCTTGTTTCTTATCAAGCTCAGAAGGTTGTATATACCTATTCTTTGACTCAATGTGCGTCAAATTCTTTTTTGTAGAAGAAGCTTCCTCTACCTCGGTCGTTTTACAACCAACAAAGCTAGCTAAGAGCAATGAAAAAAGAATAATCATTTGTGCGTTAGACTTCATATTTTCTCCAATTATTTTTTACTAACAATAGAAATAGCAAGTTTTTTAATAGCAGAAAGATCTACCTTTCCAGAGCCTAGTAGCGGTATAGCATCAACAGGATAGTATTCTGACTTTGCAGGCTTCCAGAGGTTAGGAATTTCTGAGGAATCCAAGGCTTCGTACATCCACTGAGGATCGCCACATTCTGGTGTATAAAGAACAACAAGCTTTTCACCCTTTCGCTCGTCTGGCACACCAGTAACGGCTAAAACCTGACCCGTCAAGCCACAAGCATTAAGCAATGCCTCCTCTACTCCGACATGTGGCACCATCTCTCCGCCAATTTTTGAGAATCTAGACAAGCGGTCAGTAAGACCAACAAATCCATCGTCATCAATAAAAGCAATATCGCCAGTGCAATACCAACCATCCTTAAGCACCTCTGATGTCAAATCCTCACGCTGCAAATAGCCAAGCATGACATTAGGTCCTTTTAGATATAGCAAGCCTGGCTCACCAGGTGCCATTTCCTCCCCAGTATCTGGATCTAGCACCTTCATTGCAATACCAGGGCAAGGCAAGCCCACACGACCTGTTTTCCAACCCTCTTGGACAATACCTCCACCAGTGCCATGAGGAACACTTACAGCAATACCTGGAGAAAGCTCCGTCGCTCCATATGCCTCATACGGACGAATACCATATTTCTCTTCATATGTCTTAATTAAAGACTCTTTTAGCTTCTCAGCACCAGCTAGAATAAAGCGAAGTGACTGAAAATCTTCACGAGTAGCTTTACGTGCATAAATTGACAAAAAAGTCGGTGTACCAAAAATCATCGTAGATTTGTGATTACGGACAATATCCACAACAGCTTGTGCATCAAGTGGATTTGGATGCATTGTTACTCGAACATGCTTTAACAATGGATACCAAATACACCCCATAATACCAAAGGAATGAAACAAAGGCAAAGTTCCACAAATATGATCATCCGGCTTTGTTGCAAGCATCATCCGAAGGCTTTCAATCATTGAAATAACATTATGGTGGCTAAGCATAACACCCTTAGGCTCGCCTGTAGAGCCAGAAGAGAATAGAATCATAGCGACATCATCAGCATCTGTTTTTACAGTTGCAGGCACCATCCACTTAAGTGGGAAAAATGCAGCAGCTACAGCACACAAAAGCTTAGTCTTTACTGTAAGATTCTTCAACACATCTTCAATAAACACAAGTTTATCTGCACTAATCTCATATTGAGGAAAGCGCTCAATAAATTTACGGCTTGTTATAATGGCATGCATACCACATTGCTCGATTGAATGGCTGAATGCCTGCTTTGATGTGGTAAAATTCAAATTTACGGCACTGCGACCCAATAATGCTGCAGTGATATTGGCTATCATTCCTGCACAGCTTGTAGGAAGCAAAATTCCTATATGCTTATCCTCCTTGACCTTTGGAGAGATTGCTCGAGCCAAAGCCACCGAGGCTATCAAAGCCTTACCATAGGTAACCTTCATTCCCAGTGTATCATCTGCTGCATGTGCGAACCAGTTCCGACGGGCTTCAGTTATGAAGCTTTTTGCTAATGATTTATGCTCTATCTTTCTAGAATTAAAATAATCACACGATAGCTCCATCACAGCCCGGCGAACATGGAAAGCATCTGTTGTGGCAGGCAATGCTTTTCCAAACATCACTGTAACAGGATAACGCATTAAGCTCAAGCGAAACCACTTTCGAACTAACTGCCCTTGATAATAATGGTAAATAGTACCCCATGATCCACCAAGATATATTGGAATAATTGGATAATTTGTGCCACGCAAAATTCGTGCAAAACCACTCTTAAATGCTCGAATTGTACCAGTTCTTGTTATTCCTCCCTCAGCAAATACACACACCAAATAGCCTTGATCAAGAGCCTTACGGGCATCACGAATAGCCATAGCGACTTGGCGTGGAGAAGAACGATTATCTACAGGTATTACACCATACATTTTAAAAATTGGACGACACCAACGCCAGCGTTCATAAATATCTCGAGACATCAAGAAGCGGATTCTGCGTCGTGTAGTTGCACATAGCAATAGAGAGTCCATATATGATGCATGATTAACAATTAGAATCGCAGGACCCTGAACAGGAACATTTTCTATGCCGATTGTTCGCACCTTATATGCAAGCTTAACAATAAAATTGACACAAAACCTGAAGAAAAAGTCCTTCAAATAATGTTGACTAAAGATAAATAATACTCCTGCTGGAATTACAAAAAATAGGAAGCCCCCATTTGCTGGAAGAGAAATCTTATCAAAGATAAGCATAAAAACACCTGAAAGAGCAATGCCAACCCAGCTCAAAAATGCATTAAGGGCAAGACCCTCTCCACGTGTTTTTTTCGGCATTGCAATTTGAATAAATGTATCCAATGGCACGATAAACAAGCCTGCTCCCAAGCCAGCAAGAAAAATTAAGATACAAACTACGATAAAAAATTTAGGTGTTGTTATGAAGCCAATCAACAAAAGAGAAATCAAAATTAGAAAAGAGCCAATTGGAATCAACGCAAATTCAATATTTCTTTTCGAGGTTTTACCGGCATAAAAAGCACCTAATGCAATACCTATTGCTGAATAGAAAAACATAAAGCTACTATGCTTTTCATCTAAAGCTAGGCATTCCATACCATAATCAATTAAATTGATTTGCATAAAGCCTGCTAGCATTGAGAAAAAGCCAGAAGCAAAAACAGCTACTGTTAAATTTTTATCCTTCTTAACCCATTTAAATGTATTCCACAGCTTACGTAAAAATAGAAGATCAGGTGTCACAGAAGGATTTGCTGCACGAGTATTCCAAACTTGGTGGGAGGTAAATATACCTACACCAGCAATAAGCACACAAACCACTGTAGATAGACCATAAGCCCAACATGGATTACTAAAGAGATTATTTGTTACAACAGCTAATCCTGGAGCTGCTGCTGTGCCAAGAATAATAGCAACAAATGACATCATCACTAGCAAGCCATTTGCTCTGGTTAAATTTTCCTCTTTCACAAGTTCAGGCAAAATACCATATTTTGTTGGTGAGAACAATGCACTTTGTGCAGACATTGTGAATAGCAAGAAAAATAGCATAAACTTTGAGCCTATCAAAAATGCGACACATGATAGCAGCATAATAACCAATTCAGTATACTTCAAGATAACAGTAATAGTCTTTTTACTAAATCTATCTGCTAAATATCCGGCAAATGGTGTTAAGAAAATATAAGGCAACGAGAATAGGATTGTAGCCATTGCAAGAGTCGTTCCCTTTGAATCTGGCATCTGAACAATAAGGAACATTTGGATAAAAGCCTTAAAAATATTATCATTCAAAGCACCAAAAAACTGGGTTGCATTCACCCATCCAAAAGCCTGCTCACGTCTTTGTCTAAGATATTGTAAATTAAATTTCATTTTCATAGCATATTAAGCACAAAGCAACTAATTGTTTTTCTTTTTATGTGAGACTTTATTAATTTCCCTTCGCAGGACAGAATTTTCATCCTTGAGGTAGCGAGCACCTCTAGTAATTTTACACAAACTAATATGTAGTTTTGAAGCAATAGCTCTTTGGGTTTCACCCAAGCTAAGTAGCTTCATTAAGCGCCAGCGAAGTGCTATAGATTGACATTCTGCAGGAGAGCAGATTTCATTTAGGAATTGAGAAATTTCTTTTGGGCTCGACATCTTTGAAAGGGCTATGGCGAGTTCTTGAAAATCTGCATTAAAATCATCATTAAAATTTTTATTCATAACACACATATTTTACTATTTTTTAATATTAATAACAAGACAATAATTGATATGATGCGAATTTGAGAACATCCGTATTACTACGCTAGGAACACAGATATGCACGGATAATGAGAACACGAATATTGGGATAATATGTGTGCATGCACACAGTAAAACAGGATTACAAGATTTGCATGATTGCCAGGATTGCTTGCGTGTGAGC
>CALDQE010000061.1 GCA_937911295.1 uncultured Verrucomicrobiota bacterium | reverse complement strand
CCGCGGGCGAACATAGTTCGCCCCTACCGTGGTTAGGTAAATATCCTTATGAGAAGTCGCCCTTCGCAGAGCTTTTTTATTTATTCTTATTTATTCTCAATCTGTCGCGCAGGCGGAAGATGTAGAAGGATATCATTCTCGTCAGGGCGATGTCGTAGAGAATGAATGCTACCTCGCCAAGAACTATAGTAGCGGCGATGATCAGCGGACTTTCAAGCTCGCTTCCTGCGGGGGTAAAGAAGAATATCGTTACGAGCGCCATCAGCGCAAAGCAGATATTGAACACTATCTCTTTGATAACCCAGCGAAATATCTTGCTCTTCTTTTCTATCTTTTCCTTGATGATAGGGTAAAACCCAAAGAAAAGCGCGTAGAATGCGGCTGGTGTTTTGTTGGGAAGAAGTATGAGCGAGAGTATCGATGTAACTCCGTAGACCGCCCAAGGTGCGCTCTTGCCGTATTCAATAACGGTTATGATGACCGCAAGAGAGGCTATTGCCGCCATTGCCATATCCATTACCTCGATAAGCGAGCCGAGATATAGCAGCACCACGCCGAGAGCCGAGAGCATAGCGCAGACTGTAAGGCGCTTGGTGCTTTTGCTTGTGTTTCTACTCACGATCTCACCTCAATCAGCAGCAGGAGATCAGGTCGCCGCCGCAGCACTCGCAGCAGCAATCGGCACAGATAAGGCTCGAGCAGATGTCGCATCCCGAGCATCCGCCGCCACCGGTGGTGTTGTATCCTCCGCCGTAGCCGTTTGCACGTCTGCGCAGATTTTCGCGCGCTACCTTGTATTCGTTGTTGTAGGGGTCCATCGAGCAAGCGATATCAAAATATCTCTGCGCGTCCGCATAATATCCCTTTTTCACCATAACGCAGGCGTATAGATAGTTCCACTCCGCGCCTCTTTTCTCCTGAGGAGTTGTAATGAGCATCTGCTCAGCCTCAAAGATGCTTCCCATATTGATGAATTGGCGTATTCTCGTATAAAACTCGCTGCTTGAGGAATTGCTCGGATTAAAGCCGCCGCTGTTTGACTGACGCCTTTGCGAGCCGCCGTTCCTCATCTTCTGTATCTCGTCGTAAGCGGCGTTTACCTCCTTCATCTTCTCGTTTGCAAGCTCGGCAAGGTCGCTGTCCGCAAACTTATCGGGATGGTATTTTTTAACGAGCGCGCGATACGCGTCCTTTATTTCCTCGTCGGTTGCGTCCTGCGCAACTCCAAGCACCTGATACGGATCCTTCATTTAAGTCTCTCCTATGTTAATTACTTATTTTCTTTATTTTGCTTCTCGCAAATCCTTTTAACGCCCGATGGCATTCCAATGCACAGTATATTCTTTATTATCTTCTATAGATTTTTGAATCATATAAATATGTTGTTTTATATCATTAATTCCCTTTGATAAATCAAGGGAAAAATAAGAAGTTAAACATGCTAAAATATATCCTAAAGAACCAATATTTAATAAAAAATTAGCTTTCCTTTATGGATGGACTTTGTTTTTGGTTATTCAAACAGGGACACTTGCAGCTGTTAATATTGCAATGGCAAAGTTTTTAGGGTTGATTTTCCCTTGGATAAGCTCAAGCACTAAGCTTGTTGAAATTGGCTCATACTCGCTTTCAACATCGCAACTTTTTGCAGTTTTAATGGTGTTGTTTATTACTTTTACCTAAACAAAATCAAAGTTGGATTCTTGTTGTTGAAGTAATGGGTCATATAGATAGCATTGTCTTCAGCAGCAAGCTTAATGAATGAGAATACCTCTTCATCAAATTCTATCTCATAATTATCCAAATTAAATGCGGTTGTATCTTTTGTAGTTGCATCGTTCCAATCTAATATTTTTGTCCTACCAGCTTTTGTAATTTCGCCAACAGCACGCACATCAAGTTTGATAGTGCCTTCTGCCTTTAAGCTTACATTTGAGCCTGTGAATTTTGCTGCTCCAACAGAACCATTGGAATTTACATCAATTATGAATTTTGCCCCATCCTTAAGCGTAATGTTGCCTGCAATCTCCATTTCGCCTCCTTGCTCGCCAGGACGAATTCCTCCGCCAGTTAGCACTTCTAAATCTTTAGCTGTGCCTGTGCCACCAATCCATGCATTTTCAAAAACCTTGAATTTGCAGCTTGCTTTGTCGTTAATAAGTAGTCCACCACCTTGAACTTCAGAGGCACGGGTAATATAAATTGGTCTATCTAAAGCAAGTACGCCATCATTATACTTTGTTATTGAAGCATTGAGGTTTTCTGCATCATTGTAGGAGTTTGTTATTATGCCTTCAATACGTGCATCAACAAAAGGAGAGCCATCTAATACAACAAAGCCCATTCCTGAATTATTTTGGTTTACATTGATGTCATTTTCTAGAATAATGGTGCCATTTGCGTATGGAGAACCAAAGCTTAGATTGCTTGAAATAGATTGCTTGTTGTCTCCTCCTAGTATTGCATGAGACTTGCTTCTATAAAGCATTTCCCCATTAAGGAGTTTAACTCTTCTGACACCTTCGTAAGCAGCAAAACCGCCAGGGCGATTATGATGGTGCATGATAAAATCATCTTCATTATCCATACTTGGGTCTGGAGCATAGTCAAAGTTAATTCCTAGGTTGGCTGGCTTCAAATTAGATGGATATACGTTTAGATATAGTCTATTGTAGTTTTTGCTTAAACCCTCAGGGGTTACGGCAAAATATGTTCCAGAGTTTATTTGCAGATTATTTGTGTTTGATGTGTTTCTGCAAAATTGCCCTAGATTGATAATGGCACCATCTCCATTTATTGATAATGTCCTATCCCCAGAAGATCTACAAGTGATTTCTTTAAAAATAACATAAGTTTCACCAGCACCGATTGGTTTTCCATCACGCATTGTAGCTTGCAGAGATGTGTTGCTCATATCAAATGGATCGCCATTAAAAAGCATGTTATCATGATCGTCTAACACAAAGGTTTCCGCTGTAATTGTGGCAATCTCCCCTGAAGAGTTTCTTAGGCGACAGCACTTTTCGCTTGGGAATCCATTAATAGCAGTGCCCCAACCCCAACAGCCAGATGCAAATTTAGGTACAGCGATTAAGCCTTCCTTGTTCATAATTTCAAGATGTCCTTGAATATAAAGCTCGCTAGGCTTAAAATCAGGATTTGCGCTTTCAAATACCACACGACCCATAGCATTACCTCCTACTAAAAATTTGGTGTTTGATGTAGCTACAAGAGGCTGCTTTAATACAAGCCTTCCACCAGAGCAACGTGCCTGATGTTGGCTACCATTGTCTGCAAAAACAATTGGTGCATCAATAACGTTTGTTCCAAGAGATGCCATATAGAAATCTCTAGTCCACCCATTGTTGTGTTGGTTACCATAAAGATAAAGACTAGCTCCGTTTTCTGCAGTAATATTATAGCCGTCGTAATTATATCCACCAAAACCGTCTGCTGAGTGAACACTTGGTAATGTGGAGTTTGTGTGAGCAACAAAGTATAAGCCAATTGCAGAAAGGTCTGCTGTTAAAACTGGCTGAACTGCGGCTTTGGAAGAGAAAATCAACAATGTGTCCTTAGATGGAGCAATTGTTGAGACATTGCCATCAAGGTCATTCCAGCTGGCTGCATCATTCATGTTTGATGAACGGTTTGCCCACACTAGCTTATCCCAAGCGAGCAGTTCATTACAAGTTAATAATAATGATAGGATTGCAATAAGGTTTAAGTATTTGAGTTTCATTTTTTTGCCTCGTAACTAAGTGTTCAATATCAACATAGACAAATCTAACAAATTATGCCATTATATTATCAAAAATCTGACAAAAAATGAATATATAAAATTATTGGGGGCGTCTGGGTTGCTTTATCTTGACAAATTCTCATTAGTTGTGCTTAAATAAAAACGTTAATTATCTTTGATTGTCTTGTTTACAAAGAAAGTTATTATTATGTCAAAAAAATGTTTGTTGTGTATTTTATTTGTTTTTCCAGTATTATGTGCTCATGCAGATTGGATTTTTGATGGCAGTACCAAGACTCTTACTAATAGTGAGTCGGGAGTTGTAATTAAGAATGTTTCTAAGAACGGAACTAATTTGACAATTGGTAAACAAGCCTCGAGCACAGATACTTATGAATATGGTATGCTGGATTTTTATTCTGAGCCAATTGTTGATTTGGAAGGAACGCAATACAACTTGGTTTCATTAGGGGAAGAAGCATTCCGTTGGTGTAAAGGTATTACAGGCTTTATTGCTCCTCCAACACTTACAACTCTTAATGAAAGGTCTTTCCAATCCTCTGGTATTTTCACGTTTGATATTTCTCATACAACAAATTTCACCACTTGGGGTGGTGCAATGTTCCAGGATGCATATAACCTGACAGGTGATATTTATTTGCCAGATACAATAAAATCATTTGGAGGCTGGGCATTCTATAAAGCTGGTATAAATAGTACTGGTTTCAGTGTATTCTTTGGGGAATCTATTGCACCAGTTATAATTGATACGCAAATGTTTTACATGTCTAATGTTGAAGTTGTAGATTTTTCGAAATTGAGTCGCATAGAGTTTAAAGGTGAGGCATTTCGTGAAGCACCAAAGCTTCGAAAGGTCTTGTTGCCTGACAATGTTGTTTCAATGCCCAAATCCACATTTAATTGTCACGCACAAAGCTATCCTCTTTTAGAGGTCTATTTTAAAAACTGTCCATTTACAGAAGAAACGATTACAAAAAATCCTTTCTGTGAGATGTTTAGAAACGGTGACTCTTATAAAGTTACCGACACTGACATCAAGACAAGGGATAATGTTGTTATTTATGTCCCTCGTTACTCTTTGACCTCTGGCTCACCAAATTGGAATGCTAATGCAATTGCTTGGCAAACCCTGGCTGAAAATAGCCCAAAATGGTTAACTGATAATTCAACTCCTATCTTTACTCTTCCTGCAACTCCAGATGGGGAAGGCTTGTATGTTACAGATAAGTCTAAGACTGGCTATACATGGAATGATGCTGTGGTTAGAGTAAGGTTCTGGGATGATCCAAATCAAGTTGAAGTCGATAATTCTAAACCATCGTGCTATGAGGAGTTTTCTTATATTTCTTCTACAAATGTTTCAATAAATGCTAATTATAGAAATCTTCCAGATGATGCAACAGAAATGACGGTTACATTCTCTGCTTATGCAGATGCCGAGCATACAGAGCTTGTGACTTCTGTTTCTGGAACATTAACTCGCACTAACTCAAAAATACCTCTTTCTTTAAATAATTTAGATGCTAATAAGGTGTATTTCTTTACTCTTTCTTGTGTTGACAATCAAGAAACACCTGTTCAAGGAGATGTTTCTGATTTTGGAGCAGTAAATTCATGGGTTTATGATCCTAATGCATTGACCCTTTCCTTCGGTGGAAATGTTCTAGCAGAACAAGAGGTTCTTAAAAATGTTACTGCAAATGGTCTTGAATTATCGATAGGTGATAATCAAACCTGCAAAGCAGAAAAAATTGATTTTTCATGCAAAATAATAGGTGATTATTCTATTGTTTCAATAGATGCCTCTGCTTTTTACAATAACGATATTTTATGTCAAATTATTTTGCCAGAAGAGATAACAGAGATAAAAGATAGAGTTTTTTCTGATTGCTCATTATTGGAGTATGTTGAGGGTCTAAATGTAGAGACGGTAGGAAACCAGGCATTCAATAGCTGTTCTGCGTTAAAGGTATTTAATAGCAGAGGAATTAAATATGTTAAAAGCAATGGATTTTCATCCTGCACATCTCTTGTTGATTTTGGCCCAACAACATCACTTACAAATATATCTGATGCTGCTTTTTATGCTTGTAGTAGCTTAGATAAGGAGTTAGAGCTTACAAATCCTGATTTGACAAAAATTAGTAAAGATGCGTTTCTTGAGAGCAACCGTATTCCATCTGTGATATTTGGTGAGAATGTTGTTTCAATTGGATTCAAGGCATTTCATAAAACATACGGTCTATCTAATGTTGTTTTTAGATCCAATAATGTACAATTCATTGATTCTACTGCTTTTGGTGGCCATGGAACGAAAAATGACCAAAATGCTGCTGAGCTTTCGGTTTATATGACAAATGTTCCTGCTTCATTTAAAAATATATTTGCCGAGACTCATGCACAAAGTGGTCCAACAGATGAGCAAATTGCAGCAGAAGAAACCATTGTTACAATGTATATTCCTTATTATGATGGAGTAATTAAGGATGCCACAAATGGAGTTACTCAAAGCAATAAATTCGCTGCACATGCTCTCGAATGGCAAAGGGCAGATATTCCAGCACTTGTTGGTGATGAAAGCACATTTATCATGCCAACAGATGCAAAAGATACGGGGCTTTGGTACAAAAAACATAGCAATTGGGGTGGATATATTGTTCGTATCGCTTATTATAATCCAAATAATCAAGGATTTGTTATCATAATGAAATAAAGTGTAGGCTGTGTGTGCAATTAATTGCATACATACGTTCTTACTGGGGTTCTTTAATATTCCAAATAACCTATCTTCCTTAACCTAAATTCGGTTTTTCCCTGCCGGATTTAGGTTATTTGTTTTATTTAATTTGGGTTGACGGGGGGGGGGGGTAGTGTGGTAAACTAAAAGTAGTTTTGTATTTGGGATTTGTGGTTTGTGTATTGAATTAAATGCCTTACTTCTTACATAAAATCCACCTTCGAATTAGCATAATAATAGGGGAATAAATTATGAAATCAATATTATCTATATTTTTAAGTGCTTGCTTGTTCTCAACAGCATTTGCAGAATGGGTTTATGACTCAACGGCAAAAACCTTGACTCAAGGAACTGTTGTTCTTAATAATGTGACAGCAACTGGTACAAAATTGACAATTGGAGATAATAAGGCTAATGAGACTGCAGTTGAATTAGACTTTTCTACAGGTTTCGCAGATGGCTATCAATTAAATTCCATTGCAGAGTCTGCATTTAATTCGAACAAATATGTTACAAAATTAGTGCTTGGGGACACTATTACATATATTGGGAAAAGTGCTTTTATTAATTGTTCAAATTTAACAGGAGAGATTATTCTACCAGACTCTTTGGGTTCAACGGGGTATCATCCTTTTATGTCAACAGCTATTACCAGATTGGTGTTTGGTTCTGGGATGAAAAATGTTAATAATTGGTTTGCTCGTGAGTGTAAGCAATTAGAATCAATTAAGTGGAATCAAAATATTACTTCAATAGGGGAGACAGCTTTTTCTTCCTGTACTGCGCTTACAACATTTGAGAATGAATTTCCAAGTAATATAACGCAGATAGGTGGCAGTGCGTTTCATACTACACCTAATCTTGAGGGTGATAATCGTGATTTGAAGCTACTTAAGCTTACAGGTCTTGGTGGCACCGCTTTTCAAAGTAGCGGTATTAAATCTGTTGAGCTTGGTGGTGGCTTAGCTTCCACTGGTAATGCTTTCTTTCAAGCGGGGAAGCTTGAGAGTGTAATTCTTCACGAGGGTGTGCAAACAGTCGGCAGTGATTGCTTCCCGTATTGTACTTCATTAACAAATCTTGTTATTGCTTCAACGGTAACAACAGTTGGTGATTGTATGCGAAATATGGGAGATGCTGAGCTTCATGTTTGGTGGAAGGGTGTTGCTCGTGTAGGAGAAATTACTACAGGTACGTATGGACTTCTTGCTGGCAAGTCAACAGCAGTTCACCATTTTGATATTGCAAAAAAGGATGACTGGGCAGTCTTTGCAGCATCTTTGGCAGATACTAATGTAAGCTTAACTCTTCCTCCCAAAGACAGCTCCCTAAGTGTAGGCAGCTGGGGCTATAAAGGTGCACACAAGGTGGTTTGGTTTGGCTTCCCTGCTGCCACACAAATAATTATCTGGTAAATATAAAGAGCATTAGGCGAAAAGTAGCGTTTCAATAACGAGTTGTTTTTTTTGACCAAATCTCTGGAAGAAGAAAAATCACCTTGCTTTTTTTTCATAAATATGTAAAAATATCAGTTCTTTTTCTGCAGACAAGTAGGAAAAGAATGTTCGGATACTTGTTAAAACAGGTATATAACCCTATAATAAATTAAACAGTAAGGATAAAAATGGCTGTTAAAATTAGATTAACACGCACTGGCGCGAACAAAGACAATTGCTTCCGCGTTGTTGCTGCTGATACCCGTTTCCCTAGAGACGGTCGTTTTATCGAGCTTCTTGGTTGGTATGACCCTAAGAAGACCGGTGTAAACTTTGGCTTGAAGAGAGATCGCATTGACTACTGGAAGAGTGTTGGTGCTATCGTTAGCGAGACTGTTGTAAGCTTAATCCGCCGTGCGGAGAAGGCAGACAAGGCAGCTGCAGAGCAGAAGTAAGGTGGCCCTCAAGAAAGGCAACCTATTGTGAGTGAAGAAGTTAAAAGTCCGTTGCACATAGATATCATTACAGTTTTCCCGGAAATGCTTCGGGGGTACCTTAATGAAAGTATGTTAAAGCGTGCAGCTAATCAAGGAGCTGTTGAATTTGGGCTGATAAACCCAAGAGCGTTTACGACGGATGCCCATCATTCTACCGATGATCGGCCGTATGGTGGGGGACCTGGAATGGTTATGCTCCCTGACCCAATTATGCAGGCAGTCGAGTCAGTAGCCACCCCAGAAACAAAAGTCATAATGATGACTCCTTCTGGTAAGCAGTTTTGCCAGCAAGATGCACATCGCTTGGCTAAAGAAAAACACCTAGTGTTTATCTGTGGCCACTACGAAGGTATCGACGATAGAGTAAGACAGCTATTAAATCCAGAGGAACTTTCAATCGGTGATTATGTACTCACAAATGGTGCTATCGCAGCCGCTGTAGTAGTGGATGCCGTTACTCGTCTAATACCTGGTGTGCTTGGCGGTGAAGGTGCTACAGAGGATGAATCCTTCGAAAAAGGATTACTTGAATACCCACAATTTACTCGGCCAGTAGAATACAGAGGGCTGAAAGTCCCCGAGGTCCTACAAAGCGGAAACCATAAAGCAATCGCTGAATGGAGACAAGCAAAAGCCGAAGAACTTACTTTGCTAAAACGCCCAGACTTGGCTCAGGCTCTAGGCCTCCCTAGAAAACCAGAGGAAAAGTCAGGCAAGACTCGTAAAAGACGCCGCGGATATCGCCAAGCGTCTAATGAAAACAACTTGGTGGAGCCTAAAGCTTTACCTAAAGAAGAAACGGGCTGCAGTGCAGCTACCGTACAGGAGCTAAAATAATGAATATCGTTGATCAGATTACCGCTGAGTACGCTAAGAGCGATGTACCTCACTTTGAGGTAGGCGATGGCGTTAAGGTTTCTATTAAAATCAAAGAAGGTGACAAAGAGCGTATCCAGGCTTATTCTGGTGTTGTTATCGCACGTGATGGTGCTGGTGCAAATGAAACCTTCACAGTTCGCCGTATGTCTTTTGGCGTAGGTGTTGAGAAGGTTTTCCCAATCCACTCACCATCTATCGCAAAGATCGAGGTTGAGCGCTCAGCACACGTTCGTCGTGCTAAGCTATACTACCTACGTAACCTACGTGGTAAGAAGGCTCGCCTACGTGAGCGCCAGGCTTAATGAAACAATATAGTGGCAATAAACTAGCCTACGAAACCAAATATCTTGGCGTGCATCCGGAATGGCATCTCGCCGGCGTGGATGAGGCTGGTAGGGGACCGCTCGTCGGTCCCGTTGTTGCTGCAGCAGTTTCTATGCCTCTTGCTCTCGCCCAAACACTTGCTATTGGTGATTTGGCAGGGCTTAATGATAGTAAGCAGCTCTCGGAAAATAAACGAGAGCTGTTTTTTCACACCCTGACTAATACACCAGAAATAGATTTCGGCGTAGGCATCGTCTCTGCTCAGGAAATTGATAAGATAAATATTTTAAATGCGACGCATCTTGCGATGCGTCGTGCCATTTTATCGCTGAAATCTCCTGCAGATTTTGCTTTAGTAGATGGACTTCGCGTTAAAGGCCTTCCGTGTGAGCATGAGGCAATTGTAAAGGGTGATGCTAAAAGCTTTTTTATCGCTGCAGCAAGTGTTATTGCAAAGGTGACGCGTGATCACTCTCTTGTTGAATTGGATAAGAAATTCCCAGAGTATGGATTTGCAAAGCATAAGGGATATGGCACAGCAGAGCACCTTGAAGCTCTTCGAAAGTATGGTCCATGCCCAGAGCATCGTCGCACCTTTAAGCCGGTTGCTGAGTTAGATCAAATGCTTTTATTCTAGCTGCTCGCTCCAGTTCATATTCCACTCTTAATAAAAATGATTTACGATAGCTTCACTTTTTTCAATGAATTAGATCTCCTTGAACTACGGTTAGAAACTCTAGCTCATGTCGTGGATTATTTTGTAATCGTCGAAGCAGATAAAACTCACGCAGGTAATTCTAAACCGTTTATCTTCGAAGAAAATAAAAGCCGCTTTGATAAATTTCTCCCTAAAATAATTTATGCTAAAGCCCATCTCCCTGAAATTGTTGGCAATTCTTGGGCTCTGGAAAATCTTCAGCGCAATTATATCTCTAAAGTAATTAAACAGCACGCAAAGCCCGGTGATACGATCCTTATATCTGACCTCGATGAAATTCCTCGCCCAGAGCTTGTTCAAAGGTACGCTGCCACAAATGAGGTTATCTCGTTTAATGTGGATTATTATTGCTACTATATAAACTCCCAAAATTTGTATCAAAAGAATTGGCTTGGCTCAACAATGCTATCCTATGAAAATTTCTTTTCAGTCGCAGATAATCTAAAGGTGGCTTATAATGACTATGTGCTTGAAGAATATAATCAAGGAACCACGCCAACGAAGCTCCGCTGTGCTTCAGAGATAAAACGCAGAATTATCAAAAATGGTGGCTGGCATTTTACTTCTTTAGGAGGAGCCGAGGCAGTACTCCAAAAGCTTAAAGCATTTGCTCATCAAGAATTTAATTTAGCAGATATCACCTCTGAGCAGATTGGTGCTCTTATTTCATCTGGAAAAGGACCTTTTATTAAGCAAATTCATTTTGCAAAGCAAATCGATTCCTCGTTCCCTCAGCCAATAATTGATAGTCCGCAAAAGTATGCTCATTTAATATTTCAAGTTACGCCCGAGTATTTGAAGAAAACTCGTATGAAAAGAATCTTCTATATCGTGTGGTGTAATTTCTACTGCTTTTGTGAAAGGCTAATCCCAGAGAATGCAAAACGCCAAATTTCGAAATTGCTTAATAAGCTTAGAGGATTGGATAAAAAATAATTTTGATATATTTATATTTAAGTTTACAAAGGAAAATATTTATGAACTTTAAATCAACGCTTATTGCATGCTGTGTTGCATATATTACACAAGCTATTATAATCAATTTGCCCCCATTGTTTTTTATTGTTTTTCGTCAAGAATATGGGCTATCTTTTGATCAGATTTCGACATTAATTCTTATAAACTTTTGCACGCAGATTGTAGTAGATTTAGTGGTAGGGAAAAATGCAGTCAAGTGGGGCATTCGCAGGCTTTGCGTAATTTGTCATATAATTTCTGTAGTCGGGCTATTACTTTATTCTGCAATAACAATTGTGCCGAATAATGCTGTCTTTTTTATTTTATTGATTGCAACGATTCTTTGTGCAATTGGTGGAGGAATGCTTGAGGTTTTGATTAGCCCAATTGTTGAATCTTTGCCAAGCGATTGCAAATCCAGTGCAATGGCATTGCTACATTCTTTTTATTGTTGGGGGCAGGTTTTGACAGTTCTTTTAACAACAGTATTTTTCTTTTTAACAAAAGGAACTACCTATTGGTATATTGCCCCAGTGCTTTGGGCATTAGTTCCGTTTGTAAATACATTTGTTTTTATGCGTGTGCCTTTGCTTCCTTTGTCTGGAGAGACTGCTGGCACAAAAATGCGTCATTTAATTTTCAATCCAACTATGCTTTTATTTATATTAGCAATGCTTTGTTCTGGGGCATCTGAATTAGCAATAGCTCAGTGGGCATCAATGTTTGCTGAGCGTGGTTTAGGTATTTCTAAAACACTGGGAGACATTTTAGGCCCTTGTGCATTTGCTATTTTTATGGGAACATCTCGAACCTTATTTGCTACTGTTTGGTCGCACTATAATGTTCAGAAATCATTGATAGCGAGTGCGGTGCTTTGTGTTATTTCATATTTAGTGATGGTATTTTCTAATTCACCGATAGTGGCATTAGTTGCTTGTTCGTTGAGTGGATTTTCTGTCGGTTTAATGTGGCCGGGGACGATTTCGTGTTCGGTTATGCGTTTTCCTGTTGGAGGACCGGCGATGTTTGCTCTATTAGCATGTGCTGGGGATATTGGGTGTGCATTAGGTCCGGCGGTAGTGGGTTGGGTAGGAGATGCTGTAGAAGCAACAGGAACCTCCTGGTTAACTCAATTTGTTGATGTGCCGAATATAGATGCATTAGCATTACGGAGTGGTATAGCGGTAGCGTCAATTTTCCCATTATTGCTGATTGTTTTTGTTTTGATAATGATGTGCAAAAAAAATCATTCTGAAAAACGCTCCTAAAATAATATACCAAAGCGACAATTCGTTAGACGACGAGATGGCTTAGGGTGAAGTGCAAGCGGGTGTGGCTGGTAGCGCTAAAACCGTAAACTAGACGGCACAACATTTTTTTTGCTTTTGCAAATGGTGTGCCACTTCTTGCCCTAGAAACACTATGTGGCTTTGCCACCTTTAGGAGTAAATATATTATATTGCAGTGTTGAGGTTCTGTCCTCAGCACCATAAAACATCGACGAAAACCTCTCTGCGGGAGGTCTTCGCCCTTCTATCCATCACGCAAGGAACTTTGCTCTCGTGATTATGCGAATGCACTGTGATACACTATGCACATTCGTGCAGTAATACTAGATTACGGGTTTTGCAAAATAAAACAATATTGCAGCACAGTTTCTCCGAGCCTCTGTGTTGAGCAATGTTTTACCCTCGCATTTATATAAATGTGAAAGTAGCGGAATCCTATCTGTCACCTGTGTTTTACGCAGTTATCATAGAAGTGTTTTTCAAGATTTCTGCGCGTGTGATTACTATCGCATTTATATAAATGTGAAGGTAGGAGAATTACATCTGTTAAGCGTATTTTTACACAGTTTTTTTTAGAAATATTTTCCAAAATTTCTGCATCTGTATTACTATCGCATTTATATAAATGTGAAAGTTGGTGATGCTCTGATTCACGATGATTTTTGCGTTGTTTTTGTAGCATTGTGTGACAAATTTTAAGGAGATGAGTTACTATCGGATTTATATAAATGCGAGGGTAGGAATTTCAGATTTGTTAAGCGTATTTTTACACAGTTTTTTTAGAAATATTTTTCAAGATTTCTGCATCTGTATTACTATCGCATTTATATAAATGTGAAAGTGGGTGATGTTCTGATTTAGCTGTGTTTGGTGTTGTTGATGCAGCATAGGGTGACAATTTTTTTTGTGTGGATGAGTTACCCTCTCATTTATATAAATGTGAGGGTTGGTGAATCACATCTGTTAGGCGTATTTTTACGCAGTTTTTTTAGAAATATTTTCCAAAATTTTTTCATCTGTATTACTATCGGATTTATATAAATGTGAAAGTAGGGAATGTTTAGATTTACGATGATTTTTGCGTTGTTGTCGCAGCATTATGTAATAATTTTTTGCGTAGCTGAGTTACTATCGCATTTATATAAATGCGAAGGTGGGTGAATGTGCTGTCGCTTTAACATTCGGTGCGATTCTTACACACATACTACGCGAACCTCAGGAAAACCACACTATGTGTGTTCTGCGGGAAATTACTTCGCATTTTAGACAATCACACACGCAATCCTGATAATTCTCTTTGTGCTCCTCTCTTGTGCTTGATGGTTGCCCTATTGCTCGAAAGATTTAGCAATAAGAAAGGCAACCTTTAAGCTCTTGTCTCGTGCGTTGTATACACATCACAATGCTCACAATGTAAAAGTAACCCTGTTTTACTGCAAATCATATAACCCTGTTTTGCTGCACGAATGCACACACATGCTATCACAGTACAAAAAAAATATATATTTGGCATTTTTTCATGAAAAAGAAGTAAATACACATTGGCATTGTTCATTTAATTGTGTGTTTTTCGTTTTATTTACTTTTGTAAATCACATTGCTTTTTTTTTGTCTTTAAGGTACAATTTGCTTTATCAAATTTAAAAATACTTTTGTAAGAAAGGTTATCCTATGCTAAAGACAAAAAAATATAAGTTTTGGTTCGCTACTGGTTCTCAAGATCTTTACGGTGATGAGTGCCTAAAGGAAGTAGCAAAGCATTCTCAAATTATTGTTGAAGCACTTAATGCTTCTAAAAAACTTCCTTTTAAGGTTGAGCTAAAGCCTACCCTTATCGATTCTGCTTCTATACGTAAGTGCTTTAATGACGCAAATGCTGATCCAAATTGCGCTGGTGTTATCACATGGATGCATACCTTCTCACCAGCAAAGATGTGGATTCTAGGTTTGCAGGAATATCGTAAACCTCTTCTTCATTTGCACACTCAATTTAATCGCGAAATTCCATATGATTCTATTGATATGGATTTTATGAATACAAACCAGTCTGCTCACGGAGACCGCGAGTTTGGTCATATCGTAAGTCGCATGGGTATTGAGCGCAAGATTATCGTTGGTCACTGGAGTGATGAAAATGTTCAGGAGCGTATCGCAGCTTGGATGCGTACCGCCATCGGTGTTATGGAAAGCAGCCATATCCGTGTGCTACGTATTGGCGATAATATGCGCGATGTTGCTGTTACAGAAGGCGACAAGGTTGAGGCAGAAATTAAGTTTGGTTGGGAAATTGATGCTTATAATGTTACAGATATTGCCGAATATGTTGATGCTGTAAAGAAATCAGAAATTAGTGATTTGACCGACCTCTATTATGAACAATATGGCGTGGCTCTCGAGGGTCGTAAGCCAGCAGAATTTCGCAAGCACGTCGAGGTTCAAGCCGGAATCGAAATTGGCTTCCGCCGCTTCTTAGAGGAGCATAATTATCATGCAATCGTAACCAATTTCCAGATGCTCGGTGGCTTGAAGCAGCTTCCTGGCTTGGCTATTCAGCGCTTAATGGCTGAAGGCTATGGCTTTGGTGCTGAAGGCGATTGGAAGACAGCTGCAATGGTTCGCTTGATGAAGATTATGACAACAGGTATCAAAAATGCCAAGGGTACATCCTTCTTTGAGGATTATACTTATCATCTACCTGCTGGTAATGAGGCAATTCTTCAATCTCATATGCTTGAAATCTGCCCAACAGTAGCTGCAGAGAAGCCTGTAATGAAGGTGCAGTTCCTATCTATGGGTCAGCGCGAGGATCCTGCTCGCCTAGTATTTACATCAAAGCCAGGTCGTGGTGTTGCTTGCTCTCTTGTTGATTTAGGACACCGCTTCCGCCTAATCGTAAATGACGTCGAGTGCTTGCCACAAGATACACCAATGCCTAAGCTCCCAGTTGCAACTGCCCTTTGGAAGCCAATGCCAAATCTAATCACAGGTGCTGAGGCTTGGATTCTTGCCGGCGGTGCTCACCATACAGCATTCTCATACGACCTAACTGCAGAGCAGATGGGTGATTGGGCTGCTGCAATGGGTATCGAGTGCGTTTACATTGATGAAGCAACAACTATTCGTGGCTTCCGCAATGAACTACGCTGGAATGATGCTGCATTCTAATGCGTAAGTGTGCTTCCTTGACGGAGCACAATATTACCAATAGGTAATTTGATTATGTCCTATTCGACGGCGTGTTGCCGCCGTTTAGGACAATTTGTTTTAACCTCTGTTCTTGTGTGCAATTAAATGCTAAAAAAAATACTCTTCTTTTTTCTTCTAATCATGGTCGCATTACCATTATCTTATGCTGCTGATGTATCCATAATTTATGGAGATAATTCGTTGTGGAATAAAAAAGAGGTTGCCTTTGCTGAACGCCGTGCAAATGGTATGAAGCGTCACCTAAATAGGGTGGGCTTTGAGGTTGAGGTTTATTCCGATAAAGCTTTTAGAAAGGCATTAGATAAAAACTGCAAGACAGCAAACTTAATTCTTTGCCAAAATCCTAGCAAGGAGTTTGTCTTCGAGTTGAAAAAATTTGTGGCAAGAGGTGGAAAGCTTTGTATATTTTATTCTGATTCGCCTGCATTGGCTAAGATAATGGGAATTAGGGTCGATAAATTTATAAAGCCTGCTGGTGCCGATGAAAAATGGGAACGCATTGTGTTTACTTGGCCAAGACCAATTCTTATGCCAGATGATTATGCACATGAACTCCCATCAATAATGCAACTTATCCCACAAGCAGATGCTAAAGTGCTTGGGAATTGGGTTGACACCAATGGTAGTAAAGGTCCAGCGGGACTAGTGCAAACATCTAATGGCTTTTGGGTAAGCCTATTGCCTAGCGAATATGCAAATCCTACAGACTATACAATGTTTGTTGCCTCAATTGTTGGTGGCACAAATTCAGAGCTATGGCGCTCTGCTGCACAAAATTTACGCAAGGAAATTGAGTCAACAATCCCCCAAAAATCAGTCTCCGCTCTCTATGAGCATTATAAAAATACACCTTACCCAAAGCTTAAGCAGAAAATGGAGCTTTTACATAAATTAAATGCAGAAATTGATATTAGCTTTTCTAAGGGGCTTTTTGCAAAATCTGTGCCTCAGCTTTGTCAACTACGTAAAGAGCTCGAGCTGACACAAGCATTTCTAGATGGACGTATCAAGCTGCGGGTTGTGGCAGTATGGGATAAATCTACTATTGCAGCACATGTAAAAAATAAACAAGCTGCAGTAAATAAACTTAAAGCTGCTGGTGTGACAGATGTATTTATGGAAATGGCTGCTCCAGGCTGGAGTGTTGTCTCCCTCCCATATATCCCTGTTGCAAAGGATGACTCAATTGAAAAAGATGTGCGAGAAATGATTTCTTTGTATAAGGCTGCCGGCATACGCACGCATGCCTGGATTTATTCGTTGAATGGCGAGTTTATGCCAGCAAAACGTTGGGTTGATTATCAACAACGTAAAATGACAATAGAAGGAAGTTCGCAAAGCTCATCTGTTAAATGGTTAAATCCTAATCATCCACAAGTAAAGAAAGCTCTAGGCGAGATTGCTGTATATCTTGCTAAAGAATATGGCTTTGATGGGATTCATTTAGATTATGTCCGTTATCCAGATTTTCCTACTATTAGCCTTAAGGCAGATAATGATAAAGCAGAATTTATGAAATATGCTGATATAAAAAATATCGATTGGCCGAAGGATATAAGATATAAAGGGAAGTATCGCGAAAAATATGATAAGTGGAGAACTCAAAATGTGACAGAGCTTGTCTCATATGTTGGTAGCGAATTACGAAGGCAAGCACCTGGGGTAACATATTCAACAGCTGTATTTGGTAAGTATCCTACAAGTATTTTTTCTATTGGACAGGATTGGGTTGATTGGTTAGATAAGGGGCTTGTTGATTTTGTGGTGGCTATGAATTATACGCACGACCTTGCTTTGTATCGTGAACTAGTGAGTGTGCAGGCAAACCCAAAATATCGAGATAAAATTGTTTCTGGAATAGGAGTAAATTCGTTCGAAGGAATGCTCAGTGTGACTCAGGTATTTCATCAAATTCGCTTTGCTGGCTTTAAGAAGCTTAGAGGAATTTCTCTATATAGCTATGAAGAATATTTAGAGGCGGAGGTGCTCCCTGCTCTTGAACTTGTTAATGAAGCAAATAAGTAGAAGTTATGAAATCAAAAATATTTTTATTACTAATTTTATTGCCAACGGTTATTGCTTTTGCATCAGATACAACTAATGTGCCTCCTCCTCCATCGTGTGCTCAGGAGTGGTTCCCGAAGGAAGGTTGGATTGAGCAACCAAGTCCATATTCTTCCCCTTATGCAAAGCGTGGTGGTAAGCTTGCAATTTGGGGCAGTGCAGTGCCTAAAAGCCTCAATGCTCTTTTGGATAATAATTCATTTTCAAGCCAAGTGTTTTATATGATGTATGAAACATTGCTCGGTCGAGATCCGATTACAGCAGATTATGCACCAAATATTGCAAACGAGTGGAGTGTGTCGCCATGCTGTGGCAAGGTCTTTATATTTAAGATTGACCCTGCCGCAAGATGGAGTGATGGAAGACCAATTACAGCACACGATGTACTTTGGAGCTTTAATGCGATTATGGATCCAAAGCATCTTACTGGTCCATATAAAATTGGGCTTGCTACATTTTTAGAAACACCACCTGTTGTAATAGATAATCGTACAATTAAATTTACGGCAGCAGAATCTCATTGGCGAAATCTTGGAATAATTGGTGGCTTCCCAATTCTCCCAAAGCACTACTTTGAGGGAAAGGATTTTAATAAAATCAATTTTGATTTTCCAGTGGTCTCTGGTCCATATAGGATTTCAGGCATGAAGGAAAATATTTCGCTTACAATGAAGCGTCGTGATAATTGGTGGCAGAGTACTCGCCCTGCCAATAAGAATCTATTTAATTTTGATTATATTGAATATCGTTTTCATACAGATCGCGACAATGCATGGGAGGTTTTCCGAAAAGGAGGCTTTGATTTGTATCCAATTTATTCTGCAAGAATTTGGGTGCAAGAAATAAGAGGAGAGCGATTTGATAAGAATTGGATTGTTGCTAAGGCTATAAATAACAATAAACCAATTGGGTTCCAAGGCTTTGCTATGAATATGCGTCGAGAACCTTATAATGATGTTCGGGTAAGAAAGGCTCTTGCATACTTGTTAGATCGTAAGACAATGAATTCAACAATGATGTATGGACAATATTTCTTACATCGCTCGTACTATGAGGATTTGTATGACGAGAGCAATGTATGCTCAAATGAATTTTATGAGTTTAATCCAGAGAAGGCTACGGCATTATTGAATGATGCTGGATGGAAAATAAATCCAACCTCTGGTTGGCTGGAGAAGGATGGAAAGCAATTTGTGATAACATTTTTGTCAAATGATTCTGGTACGACAGATAAGTTTCTTGCCTTGTATCGCTCAGATTTAGAAAAGGTGGGAATTCAATTGAAGATTGAGCGAAAGGATTGGTCTGCTTGGTCTCGAGACATGGATTCATATAATTTTGAGATGTCGTGGTGTGCTTGGGGTGCTGGGCTTTTTAAAGATCCGGAGGGAATGTGGTCTTCAGCACATGCAAAGCTTAATGGAGGGGTTAATATAACTGGTTTTGCTGATGCACGTGTGGATGAGTTGATAGAGGAGCAGAAGACGTGTTTTGACTTGGCACGTCGTAATGAAATTTGTCGTGAAATCGATAGGCTTGTATCTGACCAATGTCCATATGTATTGCTTTGGAATACTTCGAGTACTCGTTTACTTTGGTGGAATAAATTTGGTGTACCAGAGAAGATTCTTTCCAAGTATGGTAATGAGGATGATGCCATAGTTTATTGGTGGTATGATGAGGATAGGGCAGAGGCATTGAAGTGGGCACAAGAAAACTCACAGGCCTTACCGCTCCCTTATTAGAAAATTAGGCATTGCTTTCTCTTAACACGGCGGCACGGAGATGCGGAGGCTCGGAGAAAAAGTGCAAGTAATCATTATAATTTCCATAACCCCTCTCCGTGTCTCTGGAAAAATACACAGCGTGTGCTTCGTGTTCCGCCGAATACATTTGCGATAGCAAAGCAGTGTGCCATCTAGCTTATGGCTTTGGTGCGTCTACATTCGCTAGCCGTTTTAGTTTCTCTTTTCATACCTTGCTTCATATTTGTTGATTTTACTTGCTCATTTTTATTCTTTTTTCTAAAATAATAAGCAAATCAAAGGTAAATTTAAAAAATGAAATCGTTTCCACTATATTTAGCATTAAAATATATGCTGCCAAAGCGTAGCTTTGCTTCTGTTATTACCATAATAACAGTGCTTGGTGTCACACTCGGCGTGGCAATCTTAATGATTGTGCTTGCCGTTATGACAGGCTTTGGTGATACATGGAAAGAGAAGATTTTAAGCTTTAAGCCTCATATTACAGTTACATCGCGATTTACAGAGGAAATTAGTAACCCAGATGCTGTTTGCGATTTACTAATGAAGGAAGAAGCAGTTGTAGCTTGTATGCCTACAATTTCTTCTCCTGTAATGGTTAAATATCGCGATGATATAGATCCAGTTGTTGCTCAGGTGATAGGAGTAGACCCAAATCGCTGTCAAATGTTCGATAAGCTCGCAGAAAATATAAAGGTTGGAAAGTTCAATGTTTCTGAGGATTCAGCTGTAATGGGTGTTGATATGGCACTACATAGGCTCGGTGTCAATGCTCCTGGTAGTAGTGTGCTTTGTTATTCGCCATTGAATTTAAAATCTAATGATGAATTGTACTTCCCTGAAGAGCTATATGTTTCTGGTATTTACGATATGGGAATGCGTGATTTTGATGATGGCATAATTATTACATCATTAGGGATGGCACGCGATATTACTGGTATTGAGGATGGGTGTCAGGTAATCCAAGTCCAACTTCACGAGCCAGAGCAGGCTTTTGCTGTTCAAGAAAAACTTGCGTCTATATTAGGTCCAATGTTTGTGGTAAATAATTGGCAGGAAAATGATAAAGTGCTTTTTGAGGCATTGCGAACCGAAAAAACGATGATGTTTATTCTCCTATTCTTTATTGCAATTGTTGCTGCTTTTTGTGTTACCAATACACTAATTGTCATTACTATTCAAAAGACACCAGAGATAGGACTGCTTAAAGCACTAGGTTTTTCAAACAGGCAGCTAAAGCTTACATTTATAATAAATGGACAGCTTCAGTGTCTTATTGGGCTGTGTCTAGGTGTATTACTTGGATGGGTGGTATTGATAAATTTACAGGGGCTTGTTGCGGCATTGTCAAGCGTTGGTATAGAGGTCTTCCCAAAGGAGATTTATGGGCTTGGGGAAATTCCTTATCGTATTGTGATTGGGGATGTGCTTGCAATAGTTGGCTCTGTATTTATTTTGTGTTCGTTAGCAAGCTTTTTGCCCGCATGGAGAGCTGCCTCTCTCGACCCGATTAAAGCTATAAATCAGGAGTAAAAAATATGAATGATATAGTTTTATCTGCAAAGCACATAATGAAGACATATAAGCTCCCTTCGGGTAATATTAAGGTGTTGAATGATTTTTCAATTGATATTAAACGTTCAGAGCATATTGCAATTGTCGGTAAAAGTGGCTCTGGAAAGAGTACAGCCTTGCATATTTTAGGGACATTGGATAAGCCAGATAAATGTGCAGAGACAAGCATCAATTTTACATCTGTCGGGGAGCTTACAAGGCTTTCAGAAAATCGTAAGGCTCTGTTGCGTGCAGAAAAGATAGGCTTTGTTTTCCAGACCTATCATTTGATGCCAGAGATGAATATTGTTGATAATGTGGCTCTCCCCAATATGGCACTAAGGAAACGTAATCCGAATGTGCGCGAAAGGGCAATTGCTTTATTAAAGGCAGTAGGGTTAGGTGAACGTCTTGAGCATAAGCCTTTAGAGCTTTCTGGTGGAGAGCAACAGCGTGTGGCTGTAGCTCGTGCTTTAATAAATTCGCCAGAATTGATTTTGGCAGATGAGCCTACTGGAAATTTAGACCCTGCCACAGGTGAATCAATTCTTGATTTGCTGTTTTCTCTATCAAGTAGAATTCCACAGCTTGATGAAAATGAAGAGGCTGCTCCACCAGCCTTATTGATTGTGACTCACACGCCACAAATTGCACAGAAGTGTGACAGGATTTTAACATTGGACAATGGTGTTCTTAACTAAATAATGAAAGAAAGGAAAATTATGAAAAAAGTATCATTAGCAATATTTGCAGTATTAGTTGCTGCTATGACATTAACCACAGGTTGCTTTAGCATGGATGCTGCAGGTAGCACTTATTCTAGAGATGAAGTAAAGAAAGCGAATAAAATTTATATGGCAGAAATTGTTTCAATTGATAATGTAACAATTGAGGGTACTTCAGGCGCTGTTGGTAGCGTCGGTGGTGCTGTATTGGGTGGAGTTTTGGGCTCTGGTATTGGCGGAGGCAAGGGCAATGATATTGCTACTGCAGCAGGAGCTGTTGGTGGTGCATTGCTTGGTGCAAAGGCTGAAGAGAAGCTAACACGTACAGCTGCCCTCGAAATTACTGTTCAGTATGAACTGACTGGTGAGTGTGAAGCAATTGTACAGACAGCTGGCAATGATCACTTTGAGGTTGGTCAGCGTGTTCGCGTGCTAGTTGATAACCGCGGAACAAAGCGTGTTCGCCCATAATCCTAAATAGCTTCAGGCTATCTAGCCTAAAATATAAAAAAGAAATCTACGGTGATATCATTAGCTACAATATTTACAACCCCCACACCAGGTAAGGCACATTTTGTGGGAATTGGCGGTGTTGGAATGGCTGGTTTGGCATATATTTTGCATCGCTTTGGGTGGCGTGTTTCTGGCTGTGATTCACAAACAAATGACAATATTCGTTGGCTTGAGGAGCTTGGTGTGGCAGTGTCTATAGGACACTCTGCCACACATTGTGCAGACTTTGACCCTGCCACGGATATTGTTGTTTATACACCTGCAGTTTCCGAAAGGAGCGAGGAGCTGCAGGAGTTTAAAAAAAATGGTTGTGCAATATTTCGTCGCGGTTATGTTTTGGCAGAGCTTTCAAAGCATAGGAAGCTTGTGGCAGTGTGTGGTTCGCATGGTAAGACGACGACAGCAACCTTTCTTGCAGCTCTTTTGCAAGCCACAGCTTATCCATCCTTTGCTTGGTGTATTGGAGGTAGCTCTCATACCCTGCCACATCCAGCTGGAGGCTGTCCAGAGAAAGAGGATGCTCTTATCATCACCGAGGCAGATGAGAGTGATGGTACTTTGGCGGAATATTCTCCTTATGTGACCGTAATTACAAATATTGATTTAGACCACATAGACCATTTTGCTAATGAGGCAGCATTTTCTGAGGTGTTTGTTCGAGCAGTAGCAGCTACAAAGGGACGGATAATTTTTAATGCAGATGCTCCAAGAGTTTGCCATGCTGTGGCAGCGTGTGCTAGTGCCGTCCCAACATTTAGCTTTGGTACATCTGTCACATCAGATTTTTATCTTAATATTTTGGACACTGCCACAATTTCGCCTAAGGCAGAGATTTTTTATTCAGGGGAGAAATGTGAGTTAGTTTTAGCAAATATGCCTGGAAAGCATAATTTATATAATGCAGTAGCGGCTATAGCAGCAGCCAGCTCTTTAGGTGTGCCACTGGGGAAAGCAGCTAGTCTTTTAGGTGATGTTGCACGACTTCCAGCACGCAGATTTGAGCATTTTGAGCATAAAGCTGGGCTTTTTAAAATAATTTCAGATTATGCACATCACCCAGAGGAGATTAAGGCGTTAATTTCTGCTGCTATGCTTGTGCCAGCACGCCGCCGTATTGCTGTTTTTCAGCCTCATAGATACTCGCGAACAAAGAATTTTTTAAAGGAATTTCCTGCTGCCTTTGTAGGATGTGATGAGGTGATAATCCCACCTGTGTATTCTGCATCGGAGCCTATGGTTTATGGTGGGACACATGCATTTTTGTATGCAGAATTTCGTCGTGCGAGGGAGGTAGACCCTGCCACAGCAGTGCCAGAGCCAATTTTTGCAGCAACGCTTGATTCTGTTTTGACCTATTTACGCTTTATCATCCAGGAAGGAGATTTGGTGCTGTTAGTGGGAGCTGGCGATATTGTTGGGCTACTCCCTCAGCTTCAGGAACTGGCACCTATAAATGGAGAGCTTGTTCAAGTTGGCTCATTTGGTACAAAGGGGTATGTCGGCAAATTAACCTCGAATTTAGAAGAGTTTGCAAAAGCAGCAGGGCAGAAGCGGGTTGTTGGAAATGGGACAAATCTTTTTATTTCTGGCACTGGCTACAATGGGACAATTTTGCACTTGCCAAAGGAATATTCTTTTATTAAGCCAATTGGAGAGCTTCAGCTAGAGATTGGTGCCGCAACACCAGGTGCGATGGTGTTAAATTATTGTAAAGAGCATCAGCTTACAGGGCTAGAGTTTATGGTAGGAATTCCTGGTAATGTGGGTGGATGGTTGGCGATGAATGCAGGTACACGCCAAGGGGCAATTTGTGATGTCGTGAAACGTGTGCGTGTAATGGATGCCGAAACGGGTGAGCATCAGGAGTTGTTGGTTGATGATTTGGATGCTGGATATCACTGTTGCCCTGGTATTGAGGGTAAGGTGGTGCTTTCCTGTGTTATAGAACTACAAAGAGGCTTGATAGAGGACATAGAGCGAGCAGTGGAGCAAGCAAAATCAAGGCGCTTTGATTTTAGTGGATTACGTACTGAGGGAAGTGTTTTTAGAAATCCACCAAATGGTATTGCTGGCAAGCTTTCAGATGAGGCAGGTTGTAAGGGCTTAAGAATTGGCGGTGCAAGGGTAATAGAGCAGCATGGTAATATAATTGCTGCAGATTCAACCGCAACAGCTTCAGACATAGAGGCATTGATTAAAATAGTACATGAATCCGTCCTAGAAAAAAGCGGGATTGCTTTAGATAGGGAAATTGTTATTTTAGGCTGATAGAGCGATAAAAATTCGATGCTCAGACGAATTTGTGTAAAATGATTTTATCACTTTAAATTTTGTCTATTTTTTGATAAAATCTTTACTAAAAATTGTGTCATTTATGTTGCAATTATTATTTGTGGTTTTTATTTGATAATTGTAGCAGTATTAAAAAGAAAGCCTTGAGGGGAAAATGTCTTTAAGTATCGGTATTGTTGGTCTGCCAAATGTAGGTAAATCTACATTGTTTAATGCTTTAACACGTGCACAAAATGCACAATCTGCTAATTATCCATTTTGTACGATTGAGCCAAATGTTGGGATTGTAGAAATTAATGATGAAAGAACAGAAGAAGCCGATAAGGTTTCGGCTAGAATTGCGCAGATTCTTAGTGAGCCATCTTTTAATTTTAGTCCTTCTCATCTGATTGCAATTCACAAAAGACTTTTTGAAGGCATCTTTAAGTTTGCTGGTAAAATCCGTGATTACGACAGTACAAAAAAAGAATGGGTATTAAATGGCGATACAGTAATGTACGGAGCTTCTTTTGAACTTAAGGCAGCTCTTGATTACGATTTTGAAATGGAACGTAATTTTAAATACACTGGTCTTTCTACAGATGAAATCATAAAGCATATTACTTTCTTTGTTTCAAGGCTCTGGCAGATTCACGCATTTGGAGAAGGTAACACCCGAACCACAGCCGTTTTTACAATTAAATATCTTCGTTCAATGGGCTACAAAGTTGATAACGATATTTTTGCCCAAAACAGCTGGTATTTTAGAAATGCCCTTGTGCGTGCTAATTACAAAAATCTTAAAGAAGGAATAGAAGAAAATCCTGTCTATCTGGAACGCTTCTTCCGAAACCTTATTTTAGGTGAAAACAACGAACTTAAAAACCGTTACACCCATATTGATTATGATGAATACATCAAAAAGTTCGGAGAAAACGATAAAAGTTCGGAGA
>CALDQE010000060.1 GCA_937911295.1 uncultured Verrucomicrobiota bacterium | reverse complement strand
GGATTAGCATTGCAACGCCTGCTAGTGCTAGCATAGCTGATGCTGGCTCTGGAACAGCTGTGTAGCCTTTACCACTGTTAGTCTGATATGTCTTACCAATATCATTATAACCAAATGTAATTGATGTAGGAGTTGTTGGGTCTGTATATGCATATTGTGACTTTACAGCAGACAGATAATACTGTGCTCCATCATAAACAACAATTTGGAAATCATATTGAGAACCTCCCTGTGCTTGTGACAACCAGCCAGTATTTGTTGCTGTAGCATTTGATGCTTTACCATCTGCAACAGTTGTTGTTCCAACAGTAATAGATGATAGAGTTTCCTCAAATGTATCCTTTGTTGTTGTTGCTGTTAATGTAGAAGCATCCTCTGCAAGAATTAGATAGATATTTCCATTGTAGTTAGCACCAGTAGAATCAACAATTCTCTTAGCTGCTGTTGTTAGACCAGAGAACTTCCAGTCAATAGATGCTGCAGAAGCAGAAACTGCTACTAGAGCAACCATCATAAGTGTTACGAATTTTTTCATAGTTATATTTTCTTTCTTTATTATTTTGTTTTAGTGGAAGGGAATAACCTCCCAAAATTATTTTTTATTCAACTGTAGGAAAAACAACAGAGCCCCCATTTACAGACTGAACCCAAAAGCCCTGACCAACATCTATCTTTATATCAACAATAAGTTGATCTGCGTCACCCCAACCAGCACCAAGAGTCTCTTCATATGTATCATCTGCAAATACACCATCAGCTTCTTCTCCAAAGAAATATGCTTCTTGATATGTACCTGTAGAAGGATTCCAGAATTTAATCCAATCTGTACCGTCCTGAGCAAAATCACCTGCAACAGTAATATCCTGAATGTTAATTGCTTGAGGAATTGGATTTGCAATAAGAGTCATTGCATTAACTGGAACATTGACGGTGTTGTTGTTTGAAACCTCTCCATTAAGAACCAAAGCTCCTCCTTCAACAGATTGAGCCCAAAAACCCTGCCCTAGATTTACATCCAAATCTATTACAATCTGGTCTGCATCACCCCAACCAGCGCCAAGAGTCTCTTCATAAGTGTCATCCGTGAAAACACCATCAGCCTCTTCTCCAAAGAAATATGCTTCTTGATAAGAACCAGTTGAAGGATCCCAGAATTTAATCCAATCTGTACCATCCTGAGCAAAATCACCTGCAACAGTAATATCCTGAATGTTGATAATGGTCTCACCAATATTCTGGAACTGGTTACCAACGATTGTCATTGCGTTAACTGGCAATGTGATTTTGCTATAACCGACAACATTGTCGGATGTTACTTCTGCTGCGCTTGCGGAAGATATTTTTGGGGGTATAAAAAAGGCACAAAAATTGGTGTATTTTTGCACCAATTTTTATGCCTATAAAAACGAAAAAGCCACCCTCGCAATAGAGTGGTTTTATTGTTTTTAAGTTATGTGAGTATGTTTACTCTGAATCTACTTTTGGTAATAGAGGGTAGATTTTTGATGTAATAAAATCAGCGATTGTATTAAATTCTATTGGGCAATCGGCCTCATTCCCATTCTTTCTTAAAAAAGCTTTCCATTGAGTTGATTTTCGTTTGTCAGATGAAAATTCTTCTGTAAAACAGAAAGGTTTCGTACTATCAAGTTTAGTACCTCTTCTCTTGAATGTTGCAGAAATTGCGGTTTTAAGAAGTTCCTCAGAAATTTCAAATTCTTTTAATATAGTCCACACATCAAAGAAATCCTTCATCCTTGAATTAGCGAAACCTAGCTCTACCATAATCGCACATTTTTCGGCAACCACCGTTGCCATCGGATAAGCCATTATTTTTGGAGACACATTAAATAACATAGATGGATAAGTTACCTTCTCTGGTTCTGGTGTAATCGCATCACCAAAACCAATATCAAATTGCAATGGTATTCGTATATTACCTAGGCAAGCTTTTAGTGTAACACGCCAACCTCCATATTTTGTATCTTCTCGTATAGCTTCTACTCTAATAGACTTTAAATCATACACCAATCCGTCACAAGAAGGTTGAGCGGCACTTATATCTTTAAATACTGATGCGATTTGTTCTTCGGTTACATCACGACCACGATAGAGAAAATCAGTATCCATTGTTGGTCGATAATCCCTTCCCCGAAACCAAACAACAAATAAATTACCTCCTTTCAACACAAACTTATTTGCGTAGCCGCTTGTTTCCAAACGAGCAAGAAAGCGTTCTGTTGCGTATCTGGTGAGAGCATGCTGATATGACTGAGAATTTGCATCTGCCCAATTCTTTATTTTTGCGGCAATTGATGCAGTTAAATTTGTAGGCGTTTTTGAGCTCATAGCATAATACTTTCGCAATAAGGTTCTATTACTTTTGCAACGCGACATACTTGTGCAGCACGGTATAGCTCATCTGCTGTAAAGAGTTTCTTTTGCCATCCGTCTTTTAATGCCTCTATTGCAATATCAATTCCATACTTATTGCGGAATTTAAATAGGTCTGCCACTGTCTTAGCTGGGGAATAAACTTTAAATGAGCCGTTGGCTGTCTGAACTTTTTGTATACCATAGTTATAGCTTTTATCCCCAAGCCAAACGCAACGGATAGGAAAATCAACCTTACTAGGTCTTCTAGCTTTTTGTGGCAGTGCAATCCATGATTCTATAGGATTAGAGGTTGTGAATCCATGAATTTTCAGTGCTGAAAAAAGTGAGACAGTAAATTCATATCCACATTTAGTGAGTATCTCAAACTCAATATATTCGTTATCCCCACTAATTTTGCTATCTGCATATATACCACGAGCAAGGCGAACTATATCGCCTCGCTTTAGATAGTATCCAATTATTGCACGGTTAAAACCATTTTCACTTGCTGTTTTAAGCGAGAATTGCTTATGTTTATGTAGAAACTCTTCAAATTTCATTGTTATTCACCTAGTTATACAAAACGACGGAAATTATATATAATCTCCGTTGGTTTGTCAAGCAAACTTATATTCTTCAAATTCTCTTGCCGCAAGCGCAGCCGAAGTAAACTCCGACAATGTTGTTGGATATAGCAAAATCGCACTACCAGCTAATGCAATGACAATCGTTGGTAACCAGTTCCAGTACATTGGTGAGACAACTATTGATGTTCAAGATATTAAAGGCGTTGGTCTTGGTGAAGAAGGTACTGATTTTATTCAGATTTGGGATCCAGACACACGTAAGTACACAAAGATGTTCTACTGGGGTGACTCAATGGATGGTGTTTTTGATGACGTAAACAACACACCAGATAACTATGATGACGATATCGCTCTTGGCGCAGGTTGGGGTGATGGTTACCAGACAGCAATGCACGCAGATATCGCAGTGGGTCAGGGTTTTTGGATGAAGTCTGTAGGCGGCGGTAAGGTTTCATTCCCAGCAGCTGAATAATTAAAGCAATTTTGTGGGAGAGCATTTTTCTCCCACATTTAAACAACAATAAATAAATTAGAAAGAAAACAAAAATGAAGAAATTCGTAACAATGATGGTCATTGCTCTAGTAGCAGTTTCTGCTTCTGCAGCATCTATTGACTGGACTGTAAACCTAGGTCGTTCTGGCAAGTTTGTTGATTCAACAGGCGCAACAATGACAGGTAGCATTTACCTAGTTCTAGCTGATACAACTTTCAATGCTACAACAGCAGAGGAGTTTGAAACTCAGCTAACATCTGCTACTTTAGGTACAGCCGCAGTTTCTGCAGGTAAGCTAACTTCTTCTACTGGTGTTACAGCAACAAGCGATAAGCTTACAGCAGATACATCTTATAATTTTGCTATCGTAGTTTACGATGCAGCAAATTCATCATATTATATGACTGCTTCTAATTCAGAATATGCTTATGATGAAACAGATGCAGAAGCATTAGCTACGTCTATTACATTCTCTCAATCTCAGGTTGCTGCTCCATCTACATGGACACCATCTTACACAGCAGTTCCAGAGCCAGCATCAGCTATGCTAGCACTAGCAGGCGTTGCAATGCTAATCC
>CALDQE010000059.1 GCA_937911295.1 uncultured Verrucomicrobiota bacterium | reverse complement strand
TCTAAGGATAAAACTAAACGAAGAGCCACTAAAAACGAAAAGCGCTCTAGGGGGCATAATGGTCATTGATTTTTGTTAAGTGATGATTTTGACTTTAGAATAATCTGGTGAATAACTCAGATGCGCCCCTAAAGCCTAATTTTCTTTTTTATAGGTTGACTTATTATGCCTGTTTTGTTAAACTTTGACCCAGTTTTACTTTTATCTAATTCAATTAGTTTTTCTCCTTTCTGGCCAACATAGCTCAGTTGGTAGAGCAGCGCATTCGTAATGCACAGGTCGCGGGTTCGATCCCCACTGTTGGCTCCATTTTTCTAGTTGAATTATACCTCCGCGGCACACAAGAGATTGTGTGCCTTTTTATTTGTTTTGAATTGTTGTATATGATAAAATATTGTAAAAATTTGAAGGAGTTTTTCTTTATTGAGGAATAGACAATGGTTAATGTAGATAGAAAACTAGAATTTTTTAAACGGACACTTCTTTTGTTGCTGGCCGTTGTGTCTCTTTTTGTTTCATCCGGTTTGGCTTTGGCATTGGGCCTGTTTTTCACATTGATATTTGGTTCAGTGTGGAGTAAGCCAGTTAAGAAGATATCAAAATATTTGCTTCAGTTCTGTGTGGTGGGCATTGGTTTTGGTATGAACCTAGTGGAGTCGCTAAAATCTGGTAAAGAGGGAATGCTTTTTACAATCGTGTCAGTTGTTGTGGTAATGGTTTTAGGTGTATTGATAGCACGCCTATTAAAGGTTGATAAAAAAGCTGGCTATCTTGTTTCTGCAGGTACTGCTATTTGTGGAGGTAGTGCTATTGCTGCTACTGCACCAGTTGTTAAGGCAGATGATAAGCAGATGTCTGTTGCTTTAGGAACAGTATTTGTTCTTAATGCAATTGCATTATTTATTTTCCCATATATGGGATATCATTGGCTACATATGGATCAGCTTCAGTTTGGCGAATGGGCAGCAATTGCTATTCATGATACTAGCTCAGTAGTGGGTGCCGCTGCTGCATTTGATGCAAGCTACTATGCCACAGCTTCACAACCAAACCTTGCATTAGACACAGCAACACTAATCAAGTTAACACGTGCTTTATGGATTATCCCATTAGCATTTGTAACTATGTTTATTTTCAAGGAAAAGGGTAGCAAGGTTTCTATCCCCTGGTTTATTATGTGGTTTGTTGTTGCAATGATTATCAATACATATTGTGCTTTGCCAGAGGTAGTTTCTAAATTTATTGTTGATATTAGTAAGCGAGGGCTTGCATTAACAATCTTTTTAATTGGTACAGGGCTTAGTCTGAAAACAATCAGGGAGGTAGGACCTCGTCCGTTAATTCAAGGTGTGCTTCTTTGGGCTGTTATTGGTGTGATGAGTGCGATTGTTATTAAACTGATTTAAGTAATTCAATCATAAAAGGCTTTATAAAGGAATTGGAGGTTGGATATGTCAATTAAGGATGTTTTAGAAAATCCAAGTAAGTATGATTTTAGTGTTCCTAATCTTGGAGAGGGTCAATTAGATACTCCTGTTATGAGGAAAAAGTATGTTGATGAAAACGAACGTGTGCTTATTTCTCATGATAGCGTTTATTTATCTGATTTAGTAAAAAATGGGCTAAAGGTTCCTTCTTTTGAAAAGGCTGGTCCTCGTAAGAAGATTTTTCATGACCCAGCATGGTCAAAGGCAGCGATTGTTACTTGTGGTGGTCTTTGCCCAGGATTAAATGATGTTATTAAGGGGATTGTTCAAACACTTTGGTTTGAGTATGGCGTAAAAAATATTGTTGGTATTCGGTATGGCTTAGAAGGGTTAATCCCGAAGTATGGTCATGAACCAATGGAGCTAAATCCAGATATTGTTGATGATATTCATACAGTAGGAGGAACAATACTTGGCTCATCACGTGGAGGTCAAGATACAGAGCAGATAGTGCACACACTTGTTCGCCGTGGTATAAATATTCTTTTCTGTATTGGTGGTGATGGAACATTGCGTGCCGCACGTGATATTTCTGAAGAGGTTATGCGCCGTGGGCTTAATATAAGTGTGATAGGAGTACCAAAAACTATCGATAATGACTTGGCATTTATTGGTAGGAGCTTTGGCTTTGAAACAGCTGTATATGCTACAAATTCTGTTATTACGGCAGCACATGCAGAGGCTAAGGGTGCACCTCATGGAATTGGCTTAGTAAAGCTTATGGGGCGAGATTCTGGCTTTATTGCTGCCTATGCTTCTCTTGCAAATTCTTTTGTGAATTTCTGTCTTATACCAGAAGCATCATTTGAGCTTGAGGGAGAGCATGGTTTGCTTGCCGCATTGGAGCGTCGCTTCAATATTGGTAAAACTCATGCTGTTATTGTGGTTGCCGAAGGAGCGGGTCAAAGTCTTATAGAAGGGGAAGAGGAGCGTCGCGATGCTTCAGGTAATGTCCTTAAAAAGGATATTGGTGAATTCTTGAAACGTAAAATTGAAGAGTATTTCAAGAAAAAAGGCGAGAAAGCATCTGTAAAGTATTTTGATCCAAGCTATAGCATTAGAAGTGTTCCAGCATTAGGGACAGATGCAATTCTTTGCCACTTGCTCGCAAAGAATGCGGTTCATGCTGCAATGGCTGGTAAAACAAATTGTGTGATTGGTAAGTGTGCCGATATTTATATGCATGTACCAATTGCTCTTGCAACAATTGAGCGCCAAAAGGTAAATGTCGATGATACACTATGGCAAGCAGTATTGGGCACAACCTGTCAGGACCGATATTTTGGTTTTGAGCCATTGATTAACAGTAAATAGATAACTTACATTTTTTGCTGAGTAATTACAATGAGTATGTTTGACTTTGCCACATTAACAATGTCCCCAGCGATTGATACCACGCTTGAGATTGAGGCGTTTCCATCTGAAAATGCTGTTATTAAAGCAGGCAAAGAGGTGTATTCTGTTGGTGGTAAGGGGTTAAATTCTGCAAATTGGCTTTCTAAACGTGGTGCCAGTGTGCTAACCACGGGCTTGCTTGGTAAAGAAAATGCAGCAGATTTTGAAGCCTTTATGCACGAAAATAATTTAGTGGATGAATTTATCCGTGTGCCGGGTTATTCACGAGTGAATGTAATGTTTGTTTCTCCGTCAGGAATGTTTAAAGTCAATCGCTCGGGTTTCCCTGATTTAAAGCCGGAGCAATACAGCATTCAGGCAATTATTGATAGTTGCAAAAAGGCGAATACATGTATTATGGCAGGATCTTTACCCAAAGCAATGCCTGAGGATGTATATGCACAGATAATTGAAGCACTCCATTCAGTAGGCTCGGCAGCGGTGCTAGATGCTTCTGGAAAGGCATTTGCAGCTGGGCTAGAGGCAATGCCAGATGTGATTAAGCCTAATCGGCAGGAGTGTGCAGAGTATCTTGGCAAAAGCATAAACTCTGATCATGAGGTTTTTGCAGCACTTGAAGCATTGGGAAAGAAGGCCAAGCTTGTTATTCTATCAGATAGCAGCAACGGCTGTTGGTTCTTTGATGCTGCTGGCTCTGGAGAAATCAAGTTTATGGTAGCACCTGAGGTTGAAGTTGTTGACACAACAGGTGCAGGAGATGCACTTTTGGCAGAGTTTTCATATAGGTATTTTGGGCTTGCTTCAGGCGAGCGAAAGTTGACGGAGGAGCTTATGGCCCACGCTGTTGCTGCTGGCTCTGCAACTTGTACGCTCCCTGGTGCAAGAGCACCTTCTGCCGCATTTGTAGATAATTTAGCAAAGAATTTAATGCTTAAAAAGGAACAATAAAATGAGCTCAAAAATTGATAAATCAAAATTATCAAGACTCTCAGATATACTTAAACGAGATTTCGATGATGGACTAATACCTGGTGCCTCTGTAATCCTAATAAAGGATGGCGAGGAGGTTTTTTATGATGACGTAGGCTATGCTGATATTGAGGAAGGAAAGAAGATTAGCCGCGACACATACTTCCGTATGTATTCACAGACTAAGCCATATACAGGACTAGCTGCTGCAATGTGTGTTGAGAGGGGAATCTTTTCTCCTCGTGAGCCTGTTTATAATTATTTCCCAACCTTTGCAAATAAACAGTATGAGGTTGATGGCTCAGGCGTATTTAAGCCTACACCACGCCCTGTGCTTATTTCGGACCTGCTTAATATGACCTCCGGTATCTCGTATCCAAGCGAATGGGATGAGGCTTCTCGTCAGGCTGGTAAGCTAGTAGAAGATGCACGCAAGGCTCAAAATGAGGGTGTTCCTTTCACAACGCGCGAGTTTGTTTCACGTTTAGGTGAAATGCCACTTGCATTTGCTCCAGGTGACCGCTGGGCTTACGGCTATTCTGCCGATGTCACCGGTGGTGTGATTGGGGAGGCAAATGGCTGCACCTTTGGCGAATTTATGAAAAAAGAAATTCTTGAGCCTATTGGGATGACTCATACGGGCTTTGATATGCCAAATTCAGAACGCCACAAGCTTGCAAAGGCTTATCGCCTTTATCCAGAGGGGCTACGCCCAGAGGGAGAGTTTGCAGATAGGCATCTAGGTTTAAATGCTTACAAAGAGGGTGAGGTTTTCTTTGAGTCAGGAGGCGCAGGCTTTGTTTCTACTATCGATGACCTGGCTCAATTCTCTAAGTTTATGATTAACCGTGGCAAATTAGGCGATACAAGGCTTATTTCTGAAGCTGGCTTTAATTGGTATACCTCTCCACAGCTAACGCCTCATCAGGCACGTACCTTCAACTGGCAGGATTTCCCTGAGCATAACTACGGGAACTTCATTACAACGAAGATGATGAAGGGCTGCTACTCAACACCTGACAATGTTGGAACCTTCGGTTGGGGTGGCTGGCTTGGCACAAACTGCTTTGTTGACCCAGTAGAAAATATGTCTATGGTATTCCTCGTTCAGCGACTATTTGCGGGAGATCCAAAGGTCAAGGTGACCGAGCTTTATTATCGCTTGCGTTCTGCAGCATATTCAGCACTTGTATAATTTATAACGAATGAGGTAATTATGAAGCTAGATGTTAAAAAGTTAAATTTACTTTCAAGATTGATGCGCCGTACCATTGATGAGGGAGAATTACCAGGTGCATCAGTAATGGTAATCAAGGATGGCGAAGAGGTATTCTTCGATGCTGCTGGCTATGCAGATATTGAGAATGGCGTGAAGATTGATCGTGATACATATTTTCGCCTTTACTCCCAAACAAAGCCTTTTACTGGCTTGGCTGCTGCAATGTGCGTTGACCGAGGAATCTTTTCTCCTCGAGAGCCGGTCTATAATTATTTCCCAACCTTTGCAAATAAAAAGTGCATAATCAATGGAGAAATACGCCCAGCCCCACGTCCAATTTATATCTCTGATTTGCTCAATATGACCTCAGGCATTTCATATCCAGGTGAATACGATGAGCCATCACGAGAAATTATGAAGCTTCTTGATGAGGTTAGAAAGGCACAGGACAGGGGAGAGCGCATTACAACCCGCGAAATCGTTTCTAAGGTAGGTGAATTCCCAACAGCCTTTGCTCCAGGTGATAGGTGGAACTATGGCTTCTCCGCAGATGTTGCAGGTGCAGTAGTGGAGGTGGCAAATGATTGCCGCTATGGCGAGTTTTTGCAGAAGGAAATCTTTGACCCTCTTGAGATGAAAACCATTGGCTTCACTATCCCAGACAAAGAAAGAGGAAAGCTAGCTAAGACATACATCCGCACACAGGAGGGATTGAAGCTCTATGGAGAGCTTGAAAATCGTAATATTGGCATGAATTCCTACAAGGAGGGGCTTGTAGATTTTGAATCAGGTGGCGGAGGACTTGTTGGTACAATCGATTCGCTAGGAAAATTCTCCAAGTTCCTTATTGCACGTGGCAGGGTGGGTAATGAGCGCTTGATTTCAAAGTATGGCTTTGACTGGTACACCTCTCCACAGCTAACAAAGGAGCAGGCTCGTTCCTTTGACTGGGCAGATTGCTTGAATCAGAATTATGGCAATTTCCTCAATATCAAGACAACAATGACAGCTTGCTCAACACCTGACAATGTTGGCACCTTCGGTTGGGGTGGCTGGCTTGGCACAAACTGCTTTGTTGACCCAGTAGAAAATATGTCTATGATTTATCTCGTACAGCGCCAGTATGAGAGTAATCCTAAGGTCCACTATACTGACCTATACTACCGTTTGCGTACGGCATTGTATTCTGCTCTAGTTTAGTTAAAATAAATAATCATAATAATTTCCAGTCAATAGCTTTTGGTTCTATTCAATGTTTGGTAGGATTTTATATGAATTCTCATAATTTCACAATTCAACTTCGTTCAGCCAATGGAGAAAAGCTTTGTCTTTCTGCATCAGATGCGTCTGCTATTAACCAAATTGATAATGATGTAATATTCACTGGCTTTGTAGAAGGAATTTCTGTTGTTGCTACAGCTACGCCTATATCTTCAACGGAAACAGAGTGGAGCATCACTATTGATAACCCATCTGCTTATGCTATTGAGTGGGTTGATTATCCTTGTATTAAATGCGGGAAGCTAAAGCGAAATGGGGGGGATGCCAAAATCCTTTCCTCCTACAATGAAGGCATTATTATTGAGGACGCCTTTGCGCGTGATACCTCATCCCCATTCCCTCAAAAGCAAGTAGAATACCCATCAGAGGGTGCATATTATATGTTCCCACACATGCTTTCTGCTCAGTTTATTGCACACCTCGCCCCAACAGGATGCTTGTATCTTGGTGCACATGACCCAGCACGTGGACCAAAATCCATTGACTACCGTGCCACAGAGGAAGGGGTAGAGCTATTTGTTAAGACCTTTACAGGTGCGTCATACGGAGAAAATTATTCTCTAACATATCCAATTATTACAAAGAGCTTTGACGGCGATTGGGAGGACGCTGCCACAATTTATCGCGATTGGTTTGAGGCTAATCTACCTGATGGTGCCGTTAAAATACCAATGAATCCTCGTTTGCCAGAATGGTATGCAGATTCTCCTCTAATTATTGCATATCCTGTGCGTGGTATTCACGATATGGATGAGATGACGCCTAATGCACTTTTCCCATACATGCAGGCAATGCCGATTGTGGAGCAAATCGCTCGCGAGACACAGACACGTGTTATGGTGTTGCTAATGCATTGGGAGGGGACAGCACCTTGGGCTCCTCCATACGTGTGGCCTCCCTATGGTGGTGAAGCAAGCTTCCGTGAATTTCTTGATGCCCTACACAAGCAGGGACACCTATTGGGTGTGTATTGCTCTGGCTTTGGGTGGACAGAGCAATCGAATCTTATTGCTGAATATACACGCTCTGCAGAGCAGGAGGGCGTGCTAGATGCTATGTGTGCCGGCCCTGACGGCAAGGTACAATTAAGTAAGATATGTACCTTCCAGCGCTCTGGCTATGATATTTGCCCTGCCTCAAAAAAGGGACGAGAGCTATTGAATGACGCATATTTGCCACTTTTCTCCTCTGGCGTTGATTATGCACAGATACTTGACCAAAATCATGGCGGAGCACAGTATTTCTGCTATGGCCGTGAGCATGGACACCCAGCAATGCCTGGTAGCTGGATGACGAAAAATATGCAGTCACTTTTAAGCGAGTGGAATCGACTTGCTCCATCAATGCTGATGGGATGCGAGTCGGCGGCAGCAGAGCCTTTTACTCCAAACTTACTCTTTAGCGATAATCGTTTTGAATTGAACTACTATTTTGGCCGCCCAGTACCGCTTTATGCTTTCATTTACCATGAGTATTTGCGTAACTTTATGGGAAACCAGGTTTCATGCCCATTCCCAGTGAAGGATGGCACTCTCTGTATGCGTATGGCACATTCATTTGTCGCCGGGGATGCACTAACTGTTACGCTCATGCCTAATGGGGAGCTTATGCCAAATTGGGGCTGTCGAGATTTTTCTGCTTTGCCAGACAAAGCAACTCACCTTGGCTTTATTAAGTGCTTAATGGAGTTTTATAGGGGCAAAGCAAAGCAGTATCTCTATGCTGGGCGTATGATTAAGGCACTTCCAGTAGAATGCTCAACTATATCTGTGAAAACAATATTTGGTTATGAACAAGAACTACCGGCTGTATTTTCAACTGCATGGGAAAATGAAGGTAAGAGAGTACAAATATTTGTAAACCACACCGCAAATGATGTAATCTGCACTTGGAATGGGCAACACTTTACTATTCCTGCATTGGATGCCTTGATTAAAGAAATATAGAATCAAGGGTAAGGATGGAGAAAAAACCGTCCCCGCCGTATCGTCCAAGTTCTTCGAACCCTCATAAATGAAGGTGGGCTCCATCGCCATAGCGTTCCAAGTCCAACATAAAGAAGGCATGTGGTCGGCTATGAATTCAAGATCCCTAAAAAAATCGTAGGTTAGAAAAACGGGGCAGTCCGCGTGCGGGGACAGAAAGTAACAAGCCTTTAGCACTAAATTAATAATGCTAACATATTGAGTCAAATTGAACTTTATATTTTAGCATATTTCATAAAATCAAGTCAAATGCAGAAACAGGAAATTGGGTTTGGGGTCAAAAGACAAATTAAATGCAACTTTGGTCAGGTTAAATGCAACATAAATATGTGTGTTGCATTTACTTTGTCCAGTGACCCTTTTAACGCATAACCTTTGGTGTTTTATAATGATTTGCAATATTTTTTTTCTTATGGTAAAATATTGCACAAAAATTTAAATTTATTTGAGGGAAAATATGTATACATTTTTAATTTCTATTTTTTTAGGAGTAGCTACAGCTGCTACATTAAAATATACCGATGTGTCTAGCTCTTTTTGGAGTATCTTTTTGGGTGTCGCTGTTTTTATCGGTATCACTGTTTTAATCAATTTGCGTTTAAAAAAGAAAATTGGTGATGTGATGCTTGGCTTGCAAATGTTGCTTTCTGAAGGACAAAAGTCAATACAACAACGCGTAAATCAATTCCAGTCTCGCCCTAATGGTGATCCAAAACGCTTTATGGCTGAAATCGAGAAGAAGCAGCATGATTTGATTCTTTCTGCAATTGAATATACAAAGAATTTCGAAGTTTATCGCAATTGGACACCAATGTTCGGTAGACAAATCAATACAACTCGTATGCAGTTTTACTACCAAATGCAGGATTTTGATATGGTTGATAAGCTTCTACCAAAATGTCTTTATATGGAGCAAATGACATGTGCTATGTGCTTGGCTCGTATGTTCAATCAAGAAAAACCTCTAGAAGAGATAGAGAAACAGTTCAAAAAGTTTACAATTCGCTTGCGTCGTGGTAAGAGCCACCTTCTTTATTCTCTTATGGCTTGGATTTATGTTAAAAAAGATATGCTGGATAAAGCACATATCACATTGGTTGAGGGATGTAAGGTTGGTTCTCATGATACAATGAAGAAAAACCTAGAGCGTCTTGCAAATAATAAGATTAGAGAGTTTTCAAATGCAGGTCTAGGTGAGGAGTGGTATGCTCTTTTCCTTGAGGCTCCCAAAATGCAAATGAAGCGTCAGCAGCATCCTAATAAATTTGGTAGACCTTTCTAATAAAAGGCTATTAAATAAAATGTTGTTGTAACCTTTTGTAAATGGGAACTGCATAAAAGCATTTCCCATTTTATGTTTTAACAAATGTATTAAAGAACTTAGGTGCCAGTTTTTAGTGTTGGTACTAATAAAACTAAATTTTGAAATTGAATTAAAGTATGAAAACGATAAATGAAAGTGAAGAGTATTTACAAGTGATGCGTCGCTTGAATCGTTGCATTGGGCATTTAGAAGGTGTTCGCAGTATGATAGTTCAAGGACGAGAAACAAATGAAATTTTAATGCAGCTAGTAGCTGTTCGTGCCTCCTTGACTGGTTTGTCAAAGGAAATCATGAAGAATTATATTGCTGATGGATTTGTTGATGCAACCAATAAAAATATAAAAGAAGATATTGAGAAAATAAGTGAAACAATAAATCAATTTTTTAAGTAACTAAATCTGAGAGGGGTTGAGCTTTATGATGAACATATTTATAAAAATAATGGGATTGCTTGCTACAAAGCATTCTAAAATCATCGGTGGTATCGCTCTGCTTACAAGTTTTGTGTTTATTAAAATATTGAATTATAAGTTTCCATTAGATCCTGCTTGGATTACAATTGTTTGTTGTGGTTTACCAATTCTTTATGGGTCTATTCGCCGGCTTATTGTAATGAAGCAAATTAAGGCTGGATTGCTTATCTCTATGGCAATGATTGCATCAATAGCTAGAGGGCATCTTTTTGCTGCCGGTGAGGTAGTGTTTTTGATGGCACTTGGAGGGATGTTAGAAGATTTTTCTATTGCAAGGACTCAAAAGGGGCTTTCTTCATTAATAAAGCTGGTACCAATTAAAGCTAGGCGAATAATTGGTGAAGTAGAAGAAGAATGTGCTGTTTCAGGCTTGCAGATTGGCGATTTGTTGCGTGTCTTACCAGGAGAGGCATTTCCTGTTGATGGGACAATTAAGGCGGGAGTAACAACAGTAGATCAGTCAATTTTGACTGGAGAAAGCTTACCTTTGGATAAGGCAGTAGGGGATTTAGTATTTTGTGGAACAATAAATTGTCATGGCTCAGTAGATATTGAGGTTACAACTGAGCCCAGTGATAGTTCTCTGCAGAAAATGATACGTCTTGTACGGGAAGCAGAAAGCAAGAAGGCTCCGATGCAGGGCTTGGCAGATGTTTGGGCTTCATGGCTTGTACCGGCTGCATTGCTTCTTGCTATTGTTGTCGGGCTTGTTACTAAAGATTTAGATAAAGCGGTAACAATTTTGGTTGTGTTTTGTCCTTGCTCATTAGCATTGGCGACGCCGATATCAATTGTTGCAGCAATTGGACAGGGTACTCGCAAGGGTGTGCTTGTTAAGTCGGGTGAAGCTCTTGAGACAATGTCACATGTTGATGTTGTTGCATTTGATAAAACCGGAACTCTGACGAAGGGGGTATTTGAAGTAGTATCTGTTTGCCCGGAAGAAGGAATTACCAAAGCGGAACTGCTGGAGCTTACGGCATATGCGGAAAGCTATTCCAATCATCCTATCAGCAAAAGTATATTGGCTTCTTACGAAAAGCAAAGCACAACTCCTATGGATAAGAGACGGTTGGGGGAAGTGAAGGAAATCAGTGGGTTTGGAGTGCAGGCACTGGTGGATAAGAGAATGGTTATTGTAGGTAATGAGAAACTGATGAAACAGCATTCTTTTGCATATAAGGAGATAACGGAAATCGGTACCGTGATTCACGTGGCAGTGGATGAAAAATATGCCGGGTACTTTCTGACCCCGCATATACACATAGTGGGTGAAACCGGAGGCATTGAGTATTTTGGGGAGCCCTGCAGGGTGCCCGAAGGAGTCGACGCAATATCCGATCTTTACATCCACGCCGAAACGGTCCATGAAATAGGTCTTGGCGCTGAGCGCCATTCCGCAAGCTGCGGAGATACCGAGACCGAGAGAGCCGGTGGACATATCTACGCCGGGTACCATATTCATATTGGGGTGACCCTGCAGATAGGAATCAATGTGACGCAGGGTGGGCAGATCCTCCACAGGGAAGAAGCCACGGTTTGCCAGGGTGGCGTACAGACCGGGAGCGGTGTGGCCCT
>CALDQE010000058.1 GCA_937911295.1 uncultured Verrucomicrobiota bacterium | reverse complement strand
ATCCTGCAAATCCTGCAAAATCTGTTAATCCTGTTTTACTGCACGAATGTGCACGAATGGCTTAATCACACAAATGCTATTACAATCGTCTAACGTTTCGCGTCTCTGTGGCAGGGGATAACCTCGCACTTTTAGTAATTGCGAAAGCCTAAGATATAGAGATTTTTTGTTGAATGGAGTGCTTAGTTTTGTATATAATTTTGTTCGTCGGGTGGAAAGGTTATATAAAACAAAGGAATATTTATGACAATTAGTTTACCTGAGAGAAAAGCTCCTGTACATGGAGATTTTGATGTTGTTGTCGCTGGTGGTGGCTTCGGTGGTGTTGCAGCTGCATTAGCTGCAGCCCGTAATGGAGCCAAAACGCTGTTGCTAGAAAAATCTGCTACATTAGGCGGGTTGGGGACAGCGGGCTTTGTTGTAATTTATCTCCCGTTGTGTGATGGCTTTGGTCACCAAGTAAGCTTTGGAATAGTAGAGGAGCTTTTAAAGCTCCCATTAAAATGCAGTCCAGTAAAGCCTAATGGTGCTTGGGCTGATCCTAAAAATGCGACAGTCGAAGAGCTTGCTGCTCGAAGATATGAGCTTGTTTATCATCCTGCCCCTATGTCACTAGGGCTTGAGCAGGTGCTTCTTGATGCCGGTGTAACGATTTATTATGACACATTGATTACAGATATTTTAAAAGATGCTTCAGGGGCAATTACGCATGTTGTGGTAGATAATAAATCGGGTTGTGGTGTTTTCTCCACAAAATTTGTTGTTGATGGAACTGGCGATGCAGATTTGTGCAAATTTGCTGATGAAGAATGTGAGATTTCAAAGCTCAATAAGCTCGGGGCTTGGTATTATTCATTAAATGACCATAACGAGATTGAACTAAGAACACATGCTGTCCATCCATACAATAGCCCAGATCATGTTCGCCACATGTGCTTAGATGGAACAGATTTTCGTGATGTCTCGAAGCATATTATTGAGTCACACAAGCTTGTGGTGTTAGAGAATGAGTATCATAATTTAAAGCCACGAGAGGAATTAGGGAAGGAGATATTCTTCCCTGGCTTTATTCCAAGTATGGCGTGTTTTCGCATGACTCGTCGCATAGTTGCTCCTTACACAATGACAGAGGAGGACAATCATAAGTGGCATGATGACGCTGTGGGTATTTTCCCAGATTGGCGTAAGCGTGGGCCAGTATATGCATTGCCATATCGTTCATTGTATGCACAAAAGACACCAAATCTAATTACGGTAGGGCGTTGTATTTCAACGACTGGCGATACCTGGGATGTTGCACGAGTAATTCCTGTTTGTGCTATTTCTGGCGAAGCAGCTGGTACAGCAGCAGCATTATGCTTGAAAGGTAACGTCCAGAAATTTGCTGATTTGAATGTAAAGCAGCTACAGCAGACTCTAGTAAATGCAGGCGTAGCTTTAGACCGTTCGCTTGTTGAAAACATTTACGAGTAAGACCAAAAAAATTGGTTTATGGTTATTATCGTAGGGTTGGGGCTCTGTCCCCAACCTTACATCATTTTAGAGCAATTACCAATTCATTCAGTCATTAACGGCGCTACATGTTAGAATAGCTCCAGTAATTCCTTTGCACTAGGGATTACAATTGCCCCAGACTTAAGCAGTCGCTCCCGTGCCTCATATCCGCTTTCAACAAGCACGCAATTGCAGCCAGCAAAATCCGCCACCTCTTTGTCGTGTGATGTATCTCCCACCAAAATTATATCGCTTGGTGAAATTGAAAGCGATTCAACAAGCTTTTTGGCATTCTCTGCCTTTGAGCCAGCTCCATGATCTGTTAATCCCACAATATTGCTGAAATAATTAAGGATACCATAGCTATTAACTGCTTTTGTTAAGGTGTTTTGCTCTGCAGCAGAAACTAGTGACATTTCAATACCTCGAGCCTTTAATGTAGCTAGCGTTGGTATTGTCCATTCAAATAAATCCGTAGAAGGTTCAGAAAGAAAAGCCTTAATAAATTGGTTTGACATCTCATCCCAATTTTCTTTTTCTAAATCAAAGCCTAGGGCTATATAATAATTTCGTGCAGGGAAAGAAAATATTTCGCGGTGTTTTTCTATATCAACCAAAGGCATTCCACGCTGCTCCAACAAAACATTTATGCCATATACGGCAGCACGGACATCGTCCTGCAATGTCCCATTCCAATCCCAAATAATATGCTTTGGTGGTTTTAATGCTTTTGCTTGCATAGTGTTTGCTATTTCTTGTCTGGAGAAGCCTCTACCTCATTAGATGGAGGAGGCTGAGGGGTTTTTGGTGAGAGATTTCCCATGCCAGCAGCCTTGAGAGCTTGCTCTCTAGCGCTAGTTAATTCAGCAGTTGGAGCTACTTCATCCTTTGCATAACAAGGAGTCCATTCTGGTGGCTTGGGGAGCGATTTTAGGGTAGGTGCATTTATTAGCTCCTTGGGGATGCTTGGCTGCTTTTGATTTGTTGTAGCAGAGAGGTGAGTTGGCTCACTATTGGGGGAGCTAATGCTTCTCAAGGTGGATGATACAGAGGAAGTTTGAGGAGCAGTTGGTACAGGTGTGGCTGCTAGTCCTGGCTGCATGCGTCCATAAGTGTAATCACAAATGCCTTGGTATATGCCACGAGCAACTCTCTCACGATAGTCGGCAGTTTGAAGCTGCTTTAAATCCTTTGCAGAGGAAATATATCCACATTCAACAAGCACAGCAGGCATTGTAACATCTCGTAGCACATGGAAGCGAGCAAATCGTAGCCCTCTATCTTGTATGCGTGAGGTTCGTGTGGTCCGACGATGAATTGCAAATCCCAGCAGGAGATTCTTTGTGTCATTTTTATTTCCAGTATAAGTCGCATTTACAAATGCTTTATCATTAGCAGTCATAGCACTTGCATCCATCGATGAGGATAGCTGACCAACATTAGCTAAAACATAGGTTTCAAAGCCATTTGGATTAGCTGTGGTGGAGGAATTTACGTGGATGCTAATAAACATATCTGCCCCCCAGCGGTTGGCGAGCTGGCAGCGTTCCTCAAGGGAAAGGTATGTGCTATTGTCGGTTCTGGAGAGAGTAGTGTTAAATCCAGCCATAGATAGATATGTTTGTAAGCGTTTTGCAATATCAAGGGTGATTGTTTTTTCATAGGTGCATTTGTCTCTAGCAATTGCACCAGGGTCTGCTCCTCCATGTCCAGGGTCAATAAAGATGCGAAATGCTCGGTTTGTTGCAATTGGGGCAGTGTGAGCATTAAAGATGACATCTATGATTTTGGTTTGGTCTATATAATGGATTGGAGAAGAGCTATTGACATCACTTTTTGCTCGCTTGTAGAGATGGACAAGTGTATTATCAATTTTTACGAAACGATTGTCTTTGCCCACAGAATATTCCCAATTACGAGGGGCGTCTTTGGGGGTGTAGGGCTTAGGAGAATCGGTTATTGGGGTTGCTTTTATTGGGGTGTTTTGTGGCAGAGTAGAGGATGGGGTAACAGCGTTTGTGGTGATATTCGTAGCAACAGATTGAGTGGTGTTTGTATTTGTGCTTGTGTTGGTGCCAGCAATCGCAGTATCAACAAGATTTGTTGAAGCTATAGCTGTAGCTACAAGAGATTCATTTTGTGGCTGTGATTCGGCATTGTTGCTCTCTTGCTCTGGGGTTGAGGCACAACCTGTAAGCAAAAAACAACAAAGACTAATAGCCGACAATATGAGATGAGTAAATCCAATTTTCATTAAAATAAAAGGCAAAAAACGTGATAAAAGTTAGAACAAAAAGTCCTCTTGGCGGCTATTTGTATAGTTAGGCGTCAATCCAAGAATTTCATATGCCAAAGGTGTTACCACCCTGCCACGTGAGGTGCGCTTGATATAGCCTTCCTGTATAAGATATGGCTCATATACATCTTCAATTGTGTCTTCTTCTTCAGCAATTGAAACAGCAAGTGAGTTTAATCCAATTGGACCACCTCCAAATTTTTCAATAATGGTGCGAAGGATACGTTTGTCCATTTCGTCAAGACCATGTGCATCAATATCAAGCATTTGCAGAGCAGCATCGGCTACTTCCTTAGAAATTTTTCCATTAGCTACGACTTGAGCATAGTCGCGGACGCGGCGAAGCAGGTTATTTGCTATACGAGGAGTTCCACGAGAGCGATTTGCGACTTCAAGAGCACCTGCTTTGTCAATTTTTACATTCAGGATGCCGGCAGAGCGAGTGACAATGCTTGCCAGCTCATTATTTGTGTAGTAATCAAGTCTTCCTGATATACCAAAGCGAGATCTCAATGGAGAGGAAATCAATCCAGAGCGAGTAGTTGCACCGATAAGGGTAAATTTAGGCAACTCTAGGCGGATTGAGCGAGCATTGGCCCCTTGGTCAATCATGATATCAATTACATAGTCCTCCATTGCGGAATATAAGTATTCCTCAACAGTGCGTTGCATACGGTGAATTTCGTCAATAAATAATATATCACCGTGGTTTAGTGAGGTTAGCATACCAGCTAAATCAGCAGGCTTTTCAATGACAGGACCAGAGGTTGTTTTTACGCTAACACCCATAGCCTCACCAATTATGTAGCAAAGCGTTGTCTTGCCTAAGCCTGGAGGACCAGAAAGTAGGACATGATCAAGTGCTTCGCCACGCATTTTAGCAGCTTCTACGCAAAGGAGTAGGCGCTCGCGCACCTTTTCTTGGCCGACAAAATCAGAAAATGTGCTTGGTCGTAAGGAACTATCTTGGTTGTTATTTTTTCTATTTAACTCTGTGGGTATATGCTCTGTCATGATAGATTATCCTTAAGCGGTTGGGGCGATTGGGTTGCTTGAACTAACTGGGAATGATGGGTTGTCCTTAAGGTTTGAGAGAGTAATTTCGTTAATGCAGCGATTGAATTCATCAATTCCGGCAGAGAAGCATACCTCAATGCGAACATAGTATACTGGTACCGAGCGTTTATCTATACGGGTCATACGAACAGCATCTTTCTCGGTTGTTATGATTGCATCTGCACCAGCATTTTTTGCTTCAAGGACGATGTCGATGATTTCCTGCTGTGAGAATCGATGATGGTCGGCATAGCGCTTACGCATAATAATTGTTGCACCTAGGGCCTCAAGTGAGTTTTCAAAGCTTAGTGGTGAGGCAATACCAGAGAGAGCGACTACCTTTAGCCCCTTTAGCTCAGAAAGTGGGTGAACTATACGAGTAAAAGCTTCAACGAGCGAGGTTGGCTCGTGGTTGCATTCCATAATTCCGGCTTCGCCATTAAGCTCGCGAATGCGTTTACGAAGTGCAGTGGTATCAGTGCCTTTAGGAGCTTTAGTTATGCAAATAAATTTAGCTCGCTTTATATTTTTTGCCGGTTCTCTAAGAATGCCTCTTGGAAGAACATTGCCATTGCCAAATGGGTTTGTGCGATCCACAAGCACTAGGTCAAGGCGATGCTTTAGTTTTTGGTATTGGAAGCCATCGTCTAAAATAAGGGTGTCGCAGCCAAAATGCTTTACTGCATATCTACCGCTTTTTACTCGATCCTTATCTACAAGAACGACGACATCATTAAGATTAGTTGCTAGCATATATGGTTCATCACCACTCATCTCGCTATCGAGTAGGAGGTTTTTGCCATCAGAAACGATACGAGGCTTTGTTTCGCCTTCACCAGTAACTTTATCGCGCAATTTTTCGCCGAAGGTTTTTTCCTTTTTTCGGTAGCCGCGTGAAAGGATAGCGACGTGGCGTCCTTTTTCTTGTAGTTCTCTGGCTAATTTTTCTACAAGAGGGGTTTTGCCGGTACCACCGACGGTAACATTGCCAACGCTAATAACTTGTACACCTAGAGGAAATCTTCTGTAGATGCCAGTTTCGTAGAAGAAAAGACGTGTTTGTACAACAAATTTATAGACAGAGGAAATTCGCTTTAATATCCAGAGAAGGAAGCGAGTTGGCCATTCGTGACCTTGATCTGCTCCTTCGTATTGGATAAGAGGCAGGAGTTTATTTTCTGTTGATTCTAAAGTCTTGCGGGAGCTCATGAAATACACCTAAAAATTTATACTTATTATTATACGCAAAGTATATCAAAAAGAGTATTTCAAATCAATTAAAAGAATTTTTTGTGTTAGATTTGTGGGCTGGTCTAATTGAAATGCTCATTAGGGGGTGAGTTTTGGATGCTCATTTTAACTGCATAGAGTATCATTATTTGTTGAAGGGGTAGGGACTTTGCCTATGCCTCCAATCAGAGACAGCAAATGCTTTGCACTAAAAACAAAAAAACCTAGCTCCTCAGAGCTAGGAAAAAGGAAAAAACTGATAAATATATTATGAAATTTTGAGAAATGGAGCGAGCTAAGGGATTTGAACCCTCGACATCCACCTTGGCAAGGTGGAGCTCTACCACTGAGCTAAGCTCGCTTAAAAACGTGTACTAATTTATCATAAACGTATGTGCCAATGCAAGTAAAAAATTAAAAAAATATTTTGTTTGTTTTGGTGTTTTGTGTAAGTTGTTCATTATAAAATAGTTATCAACTTATGAGCTTTTGATTTTTTTTTGAATTAAAACAAGTTTTTTCTCAAAAATAGGATTTTTAAATTCTTATTTGCGGGTATATTTATGTTGATTTCACTTTGCTGTTTTGATAAAATTGCTTTAGATAATTAATTACAAATGTGTGTTCACAAAATTTAATTAAAGGAACTAGTTATGGATAAATATGTTTGCAATATTTGTGGTTATGTTTATGATCCTGAAGCAGGTGATCCAGATAGCGGAATCGCTCCTGGTACAAAGTTTGAGGATATCCCAGAGGATTGGGTTTGCCCAGTTTGCGGTGTTGGTAAGTCTGATTTCTCTAAAGCAGAATAATTATTTTGCTTATGGCATTTCTTGCTCAATTGCCTTTGTGCTTGAAGGTTGAGAAGAAATGCCATTCATTGATTTGTTTATGTGTGGTTTGTTTCCATGAAAATTTTTGTTTCTATTTCAGCGGTTGTTTTATCTTCGATTTTAGTTGGTGCTGCCCCAGTTGAAAAAAAGGTTGCTCTTGATAAGTATGAAGGATTAAAGTATTCAGAAAATGATATTCCTACATTTAATTCTAATGCTGCAGTACCTAAAAATATCATTTTTATTATAGGTGATGGTATGGGTGTCGGTGCCCATAATGCAGCATCAATCTATTGCTTTGGCGAGACAAATAAATTATATATGCATCAGCTACCAGTTAATGCTATGGTTAAAACTCGCTCTCTAAATAATACCGTAACTGATTCTGCTGCTTCTGGTACAGCAATGGCAACAGGTAATAAGGTTAATAATGGAAATATTGGTGGCTGCTCTAAAAAGGATGCACCATTTGTGTCTCTTAAGTCTATTGCTGCATTTGCAAAAGATCAAGGCAAGGCTATTGCAATTGTAACCTCAGACTCTTCTGTCGGTGCCACACCAGCCGCCTTCTATGCACATCGTGCATCTCGCCATGATTTTAATGGTATTATGGAGGATCAGCTCGCATGTGATTTTGAAATTGTTCTTGGGAATAAGTCAACCTATCAATGGCTACGTAGCACAGATAATGCAGAAAAGGTCGCAAGGGTAAATGATACTCATGTGATTGTTGATGGAATTGATGCATTTAAAACAGCACCAGCAGATAAAAAGGTGCTTGTAAATTTAGATAATGATTTTCTAAATAAAGAAACATCTGTTGCCGAATTTATGATGGCTTCTATTGAGCGAGTGGAGAAGGACCCAGATGGCTTCTTCATGATGGTTGAATGCTGTTATCCAGATAAGGGTGGTCATAGTAATGACCCATCAAAATCTGTGCTTGGTACAATTCATATCGATTATGCTATTAAGGCGGCTGTTGAGTATGCAGCAAAGAATGGGAATACACTTGTTGTCGTTACTGCGGACCATGAGACTGGTGGAATAACAAATGTCTCTCGCGATGAACAAAACCTTATCATTACATACACAACAGGTCATCACACAGCAGCAGATGTGCCTTTGTATGCGTTTGGCCCTGGTGCCGAAAAATTTGCAGGGAATATCGATAATACAGAAATACCTGCTAAAATGGCAGATTTCTGGAATATCAAATTAGAAAAACTCGAAGAATAATTTCTCCTTTTTTATTTTAAATGCAGCCAGTAATTAGTGTAATTATACCGACAAAAAATGAGCAGGATAATATTGTTAATTGTTGTTCTGCTTTTACTGAACAGCTTGAAACAGGGGTGTGCGAGGTAATTGTTGTCGATAATTTTTCTACTGATGCAACGCAAGAGCTCGCAGCCTCTCTGGGGGTGCGGCTCTTTTCGATTGGTCCAGAGCGTTCCTCGCAGCGCAACTATGGTGCACAGCAGGCAACTGGAAAATATCTGCTTTTCCTCGATGCAGATATGATTTTGCAAAAAGAAACACTTGATGAGCTACTGCAAAGGTGCTGCTCTTCAATGCCTCCTGATGCAATGTATATTAGAGAGCATCGAGTAGGAGAGGGGCTAAAAGCTAAGGCTCGTAATTTTGAGCGTAGCTTTTATGATGCTACATGCATAGATGGCTTGCGTTTGTTTAAGCGTGAAATATTTATGCAGATTGGTGGCTACGATGAAGCTCTTGTTGGCACAGAGGATTGGGATATTGATAGACGTGTGCTTGCTCAAACAAAAAATGTGGCGCTCTCAGATGGCGTGCTAATACACAATGAGAAGCAGCTCTCAACAAAGAAGCTGCTCGAGAAAAAAGCGTATTATGCAAGTAAAATTTCTGATTATCAAAAAAAATGGGGAAATGATAAAATTACAAAAAAACAGCTCGGCGTTTGGTATCGCTTTGTCTGGGTGTTTTTAGAAAAAGGGAAGTGGTGTAAGGTATTCCGACACCCAATCCTTTTTTCTGTAATGATGATTGAACGCATTCGGATAGGTGTCGTGTATCTAAAATCACGTAATAAATAATGGAGTTCTATGATTTACGATTGCGTTACGTTTTTTAATGAATTGGAGCTTCTAGATTTACGGCTCGAATTGCTACATGATGTTGTAGATTTTTTCGTAATTGTGGAAGCAAATAAGACGCATTCTGGATTGAGCAAACCTTTTTATTTTGAGGAAAATCGCAAGCAATTTTCTAAGTATGAGAAGCAAATAATTTACGTAAAACTAGAAAATTTACCAGACGCAGATGATTCGTGGATATTAGAAAATCTACAACGCAATTATATTGCTGAGGTGATGAAGCAATATGGGAAAAAGGGTGACACTGTATTGATTTCAGACATTGATGAAATACCACGTCCAGAGCTTGTGAAAAAATATGCTGGATATCAAAAGCTTGTAGCATTCTATCATGATTATTATTGCTTTTATTTAAATGCACGTAATGTGAAGGAGCATTATTGGGCTGGCACAAAAATGGTTCCTTTTGAAAAGTTATATACTATAGCTGATGGTATTAGGGTAGAGTATAATCGTTTTATGCTTGAAGACTATAATCAAGGCACTACGCCTACTAAGCTTCGTTGTGCCAGAGAATTGCCTATGAAGAAGCTTCGGCATGCAGGGTGGCATTTTACAAGTATTGGCGGTGCTGCTGCAGTTTTTCAAAAACTAAAATCATACGCCCATCAAGAGTTTAATGTTGAAGGTGTGACGGAGCAGAGTATAGAAAAGCTAATAGCTGAGGGGAAGACACCATTTGATTGGCAGAGATTTTATTGTGTACCAATTGATAAAACATTTCCACGCTGTATTCAGGAAAACCTGGCAAAGTATGAAAAATTTATTTTCAAGGTAACACCCAGCTATCAGAAGCGAATTCGTTGGGTTAAAATGTGGTGGGAAATAAAATATGGTGTATATTGTGGAATGATAGAATTTTTGCCGTTATGGTTAGTACGAGCTGTACGTGATTTTAATAAATTTTTTAGAAAAGAAATTTAGAGGTGTTTTATGAATGATTGTTTTAAAAAACTATTACGAACTCAGGTGATAAATGAGCTAACAGAGGCTGAGGTTTATGCATATTTGGCAAGGCTAGAAAAGAAGGAAGCGAATAAGGAAATTTTGCTGCGGATAAGCACAGATGAAAGAATGCATGCAAAAGTGATTTCGCACATTCTTCAGGAGGATGACTTTCGTATAAATCGATTTAAGGTTTTGAAGCTTTCAATTCTTGCTCGCATTTTTGGATTAACATTTTCATTGAAGTTAATGGAGCGAGGGGAGGATTTGGCGAGCAAAAAATATCGAGATGTCGTGGCAGAGTATCCAGAGCTAGAGCGAATTGCTCAGGACGAGGAGCGTCATGAAAAAGATTTATTAGGAATGCTTGATGATGCACATTTAAATAATATGGGTTCAATAGTGCTAGGGCTTAATGATGCACTTGTTGAATTAACAGGAGCATTAGCTGGCTTTACATATGCAATGAACAATCCAGTTCAGGTTGCAAAGCTTGGGCTTATTACTGGTATGGCTGCTGCGATGTCAATGGCAGCTTCTGCATTTTTATCTGCACGTGCAGATGCTAATGCAAAAGACAAAGAAGATGATGAAGACAAATCGCCTATGACATCGGCACTTTATACAGGCATTGCTTATGTGATAACTGTATTTTTGTTAGTGACTCCATATTTTATTTTTTCAAATTTATATTGTGCTTTAATAACAATGCTATTGGTAGCATTTGGCATTATAGCATTTTTCAATTTTTATTTAAGTGTGGCGAAAGAGACCTCATTTAAGCGTGGTTTTTTTGAAATGGCAGGTATTTCAACGCTTGTGGCACTTATTTCTTATGGCATAGGCACACTTTTGCGATAATAAAAAGGCATCATTCGAGGTACCCTTTGTGTATTCCTTGAGTATTGCGGCTATTGCATAGGTGTTTGTGCATCTGCATCCTCGCACATATAGCCATCAAATGAGTGCTATAAGTCATATAAGTCATATAAGTCTTATGGACTTATACGTCATTGCAGAAGAAAAATTAGCTATTGGTAGCGTTTCAGTAATCGCATTTTTCATAAAAACCCATTTTTTCGAGAATAAAAATTTTCATTTTTTGTGAAAAAAGGCATTTTTGAAAAAATATTTTTTCTCTGAACCCCTAGTAAAATAAGGGGGTTGAGAGAAAAATCGCAAAAAATAAAAATTTTTTCAAAAAAGGTGTTGACTTTCAAATCCGATTTTTGATACATTATCACCCATTGCGACA
>CALDQE010000057.1 GCA_937911295.1 uncultured Verrucomicrobiota bacterium | reverse complement strand
TTACAAAGAAAAGAGGCTGCCACAAAACATTGAGTTTTGCAACAGCCCCTTTTTTGTTTATTATTATCCCCTCCCGCAGAGACGCAGAGACGCTGAGAATTGTGCTAGCAATCAACAAAAATTCCCCAAAAACCCTTAAAATTCCCTAAAATCCTCCCAATCTCCTAAACTCCGAATCTCCCAGAAAGCGCCGCAGACAAGCGAAAGCAATATTTACGGGTTACTTTCGTTGCTTGGAGATTTGGAGGTTCGGAGGCTCGGAGAGTGTTGTGGGGTTATTGTTGCTTGCACTTTTTTCCCCCCTTGTCCTCCGTACTCCGTATTGTGCGAAAGCAACGAATGAAACGATTTAAACGCGCTCGCTGTGGCCTTCGGCGAAACGCGGAGGATAAAGAGGCTCGGAGACACGGAGGGTATTTTGGGGATTTGTAATGGTTGTTTGCACAATCCTCCCTTGTCCTCTGTACTCCGTGTTAAGCGTAAGCAATAAGTGAAACGATTAGCATAGTCCTCCTTTGTCCTCCGTACTCCGTGTTGAGCGAAAGCAATATTTATGGGTTACTTTCGTTGCTTGGAGATTTGGAGGCTCGGAGGTTCGGAGTATGAATTTAATCCCCCAATTTCCTAAACTCCCAGAAAACCACACTACGTGTGCTCCTAGAAAGCGCCGCAGGCAACAGGTCACTGGTCAACATAAATGCACTACCTAACACACAAGGACATAGCATTTAGTTTGTCTTTTCACCCAATTTAGATTTTTTGCCAAAACACTTTACTTAAGAGTAGATTTATATTAAAATAGTGCCAAAATTTAGGTGGTTATATGGAAGAAATTTCGGAAAATAAAAAATTTTATCTTTATTGGTTGGATTTGACTAAAGTTAAGCGTATGCTTTCCTTCCCATTCCCTTTGGATACTATCGGATCTGCATACATAAGAGATGATTCTTATTGTGGAGAACATATTGGTGGAACTGAGTTCTGCATCAGGGTGCAGGGGGAAGAAAAATTTGCAACTGATATGATTGGAGATGAAAAAATTAAAAATGAATATCCTCATTTCTTAATCCAGAGAGAAGGTGTTCATCACGAATATGCATATAATAAACCACGTGAATCCTTTTTTATGATTTATAATCCAAAGCTAGAGCAGTCATTTGAAAGCTTTGGTATAAAAAAGACTGATTTGTCTTGGCCGTTAAAGCTTACATCTGATATTGTTGCTCTAATTGATGAGCTTAAATCGTATTTCCCGATTTACGATCAACCAGGTGTTGTAGATAAAATTGATGTGGTTGCATGGACACTTGTTACTAAGCTTTTCCTACAAAAGCCTCATTTTGAAATCCCTAAACAGGATGAACGCATTCGCTTAATTGTTGCAGAATTACAGCGTAACTTTATGCATGAAGTAGATTTCGAACGACTTGCCCGTAGCGTCGGTATGAGCCGTCGCACTCTTTTTAGAAGTTGGAATAAACTGATAGATCAAACACCTCAGGCTTTTTTAACAAATATCAGACTTATGCATGCGGCGGGTTTTCTTCGTCATACAAGTATGACGGTTAATGAGGTTGGCATAAGCTCTGGATTTAATGATTCAGCATATTTTTCTAATGTCTTCAAAAAGTACTATAATTTGTCCCCCACTGAATATAGGCAAAAATATCAAGGCAATCCTGCCTTAAAATAGGAATTTTAATCATGGAAAATAATAAGCTTATAGTAATGGATGTTATGCCGATTTTGTATCGCGGGCATTTTGCGATGATAAATCATCCACGAATGACAGCAACTGGCATAAATACTTCTTCAATATTTGTTTTTGCACAAATTGTTCGTGATTTTCTTCAAGACAGAGGTGCATCACATTTGGCTTTAGTTATGGATAGCTCTCCAACCTTTAGGCATGATAAATATCCAGAATATAAGGCACAGCGCGAAAAGCTTCCGGAGGATATTGCTGCAGCTATACCTATGGCAGAGGAATTTGCTCAAGTTATGAATATTCCATTTTTGAAATTGGAGGGATTTGAGGCAGATGATTTGATGGGAACGCTTGCTGCAAAAGGGGTAGAGTGGGGTGTGCCAACTGTGCTAGTTTCCCCTGATAAAGATATTGCTCAGTTGGTTAATGAAAATACAGTTCTTTTTAGACCTTCTAGTGGTGGTAAAAACTCAGGCGGAGATGAAGTTTACGATATTGCAAAGGTTTGTGAGGAGTGGGGTGTGCAATCTCCAAAGCAAATGATTGATTATTTAGGTATGGCTGGCGATTCTTCGGACAATATCCCCGGTTTTCCTGGAGTTGGTCCAAAGACAGCAATTCAGCTTATTCAACAATATGGCTCGCTAGAGGGTGTGATTGAGCATGCAGATGAGCTTAAGGGTAAGCTAAAGGACCGCGTGAAGGAAAACATTGAAATTGCACGGCTCTCACGCTGGCTTGCTGAAATTCGTACAGATGCACCTCTTGCTGTGAAGCTAGAGGACCTGCAGATAAGAGCTTTTGATGAAGAAAAGCTAAAGCAATTCTGTCAGAAATATGAGCTTGCAGGTGTGTATGGTAAGCTGACAGGGCATATTTTAAATTCCATCACTAAGGAAGCTTCAGAGGTGCCAACGACAAATGCTCCTGATACAGAGAAAAAAAGTGTTGAGTCCGATGATGCTGTGGCAACTGTACCTGTTTATGATACAGTTGCGACTGTGCCACATAATTATTACACCATTACTTCACGCAAACCTTTAGAGCAGCTTGCTGAGAAGCTTAATAGTGTAAGCTGCTTTACCTTTGATACGGAGACAACTGGGGTTGATGTTCGCACAGCAAAGCTAGTTGGAATATCTATCGCAATGAAGCCACATGAGGCATATTATATTGCACTACGTTATCCAGGTGCTGTCGAGCCAGTGGCTGCCAATACACTAGTTCAGGATGATCTATTTGGTGGCTTTAGCACCGTCTCAGATGGTAAGCTTGTTCAAAGCGAGCTTTTTGCAGATTTTGGTGATTTTTCTAATAATACGTCAACAAATGATTCGGCAGTAATAACTCCGACAAAGGATGAGCCTTTGACCGAGGAGCTAATTCGCTCAATATTAGGTCCATGCTTTGAAGATGCTTCTATTACCAAGACTGGGCATAACATTAAGTTTGATATGCATATATTAAACAATATCGGCATTAAAGTTAATGGCCCACTGTTTGATTCAATGATTGAACACTATGTTATTGATTCATCGTCCCGTCATGGTATGGATGCACTTGCTCGTGAATATCTGACATATAATCCAATTCCAATTGCCGCTCTAATTGGTCCAGCAGGAAATGGAAAGAAGCGTCTAACAATGGACCAAGTCCCTCTTGAGCAGGTGGCAGAGTATGCCGCTGAGGATGCAGATATCTCCTTGCAGCTTCATGAAAAGCTTTGGGCAATCTGTAAAGACGCCAAGCTTGATAGAGCATTGGAGGAAAGTGAAAATCCACTTATCCGTATTCTCTATGATATGGAATGCGAGGGTATTCGTGTAAATACACTGGCACTTAAAGAATATAGTAGCGAGCTAGAGCAAGAGCTTTCAGAAATTGAAGCAAAAATTTATGAGATGGCAGGAAGGCAATTTAATATTTCTTCCCCAATCCAGCTTTCAGATGTTCTTTTCAATGTGCTTCAACTCCCTCCTTCGGGGAAAACTTCATCTGGTGCTTATTCAACAAGCGAAGAGGTACTCCAAGGATTGGTAAATCATCATCCAATCGTATCTCATGTTCTAGAATATCGAACATGCTCAAAGCTTAAATCAACTTATGTTGATAAACTACCTCAATGTGTAGACTCTGCCACGGGCCGCGTTCATACATCATTTAATCAAGCCTTAACAGAGACCGGTCGCCTTTCAAGCGATAATCCTAATCTTCAAAATATTCCTGTGCGTTCACAACGTGGTAAACGTATTCGACAAGCTTTCGTTGCTCGCGATAACGACCATGTGCTAATGGCTGCTGACTATTCTCAGATTGAGTTACGCATGACAGCTGCAATGAGTATGGATGAATCAATGCTTGAGGCATTCCGAAATGATACCGATATCCATTTGCAGACGGCTGCCCGCGTATATGGTGTTGATGAGGCTGCTGTCACAAAAGAAATGCGCTCACAAGCCAAAACAGTAAACTTCGGTATCATTTATGGTATTAGTGCTTTTGGTTTGGCACAAAGACTCGGCACATCAAGGACGGTTGCTGCAGAATTGCGCAATACATATTTTGAGCAGTTCCCCAAGATCCGTGCATTCATCGATAATACTATTGAAGAGGCCCGCAAGAATGGTTTTGTCTCAACACTTCTTGGGAGAAAACGACTTTTGCGTGATATAAATTCTCGTAATGCAACGATTCGTGCTGCGGTTGAGCGCATTGCTGTCAATTCTCCCGTTCAGGGAAGTGCAGCAGATTTAATTAAGCTCGCTATGGTTGCTGTTTCAAAACGTATTAAAGAACAAGGCTTACGCTCAAAGCTACTTCTTCAGGTGCATGACGAGCTTGTGTTTGATGTTCCTCGTAATGAAGTTGAGCAAATGCGTACGCTCGTGGAGGAGTGTATGACCAGTGTAGTCAAGCTCCCTATACCTCTTAAGGTAGATATTGGAATTGGGGATAATTGGCTTGAAGCACACTAATGCTTTGTGCTTAGAAAGTGAGGCTGCCATGGAAGAAAAAAGGTACATACAGAAGGAAGGTCCATTTCTTCATTCTATAAAGCTTTCGTCACTAATAAAGTGTAGTGACGAAATGCATAAAATTCTTCTTCAAATGGATGTTGGTAATTTCACTACGGAGAAGGAGGATGTGCGATTCTCAAAAAGGAGAAGAACTCCTGGTGTAGAATCATCTGACCGAGTAGAGCCTCTGCCGTATGATTCTACAATAGCTGGCAATAATTATCTTACAATTGCCTATATTGATGTCATTGGGTATAGCTTTGAAAATATACTTCGTCTGAAATCTACGGATACAGGGTATTTCCAATATGGCTGTGCTTGGGTGTGCACAACTCATAAGCTTTCTCCAGAGGATATGTGTGCATTTACTCTATATACTCGCTTTTTCAAAGATCTTGATCCTTTTAAATTCACAGATTTTGAATTTATTTCACTAGATAGAAATGAAGTGCGGAATGCAGACATTAAGGACTATATTGAAGATTCTAATTTAATGCAGTTTCATATGGAGGATGAGGATGCTATAGAAGCAGATAGCTTCCAAAAGCTTCCTAAGGTACATTGTGTTCGCCCTGTGCCAGTGGATGGCAAGGTAGTAAAGGCTCCTCCTCCATTAGATTCATTTAAGAAAAAAAGTACGCGTAGAAGAAAGCGTACAAGCTATGTTAACCCATGGGAATATACAACCATTCCTGATGATACTCCTACTGAAATAGAATACGACCCAGCTGATATTTGGTAAAAGAATGAAAAATCAACCTTCGGTTTCTGTGGTAATACCAACCTATAACTACGGACAATACATAAAAGACGCCATCAATAGTGCTTTGGAGCAGACTCTGTCTCCATGTGAAATTATTGTGGCTGATGATGGTAGCACAGACGATACCGCCCAAATCGTGGCAGAGTATGGCGACAGGGTTCGCTATATTCGCTATGAGCATAAAGGTATTTGCCATTTACGAAATGCATTGCTCGATGAAATTAAGGGCGATTGGTTTGTAAACCTAGATGCTGATGATTATCTGGCAAAAGGCTTTATTGAGCAAAGCCTTGCCGCTGCAGTATCAGGCGATGAGCGTATCGCAGTGGTATATCCTGATAGAAATTACTTTGGAGCAGAAGAATTTGAGGTGATTTCTGAAGAGTTTTCTATTCAAAAGATGAAGCATAGAAATCTCATAGTAATGGACTCTCTGATTAATACAGCTGCTGCTCGTGAGGTAAGATTTGATGTGGCTTTTGCCAGTGGATTAGAGGATTACGATTTCTTTTTGGGATTGATAAATGCTGGCTACATAGGAAAGGCACAGCATAAGAGCCGCGTATTCTGTCGAACCCATAAAAGGAGTCGTACATCAGCGGTAAACAAGGATGTTTATCGTTTTAATAGACTTATGAAGCAAATGGTGTTAAAATATCCTCAACTGTTTTCTAAAGAAGAGGCACGAGATGCATTGGATTATTATAATGTACCAATAGCAATGCGAATGCACCTTGTGCAGCTATGGAAAGAAAACCGAATTTTCCTTATGGTTCTTTATGCAATAAAATATTTCTTTATTGTATTATTTCATCCTTGGTGGATTATAAGTGATATTCGTCGAATAAAGTTTTTGAACAAATAAGGTTTTAGGTGCAAAGATGAAGATTAGAGATATATTGGCAACCAAGAAGGTGTCTGTTTCGCTTGAGGTATTCCCTCCAAAGCAGAGCACGGCATTTGAGAGTGTGAAGACAGCGGTTCACAAGCTATGTGAGCTTAATCCAAGCTTTATGAGTGTAACGTATGGAGCAGGGGGTGGAATTGGGTGGCATACAGCAGAAATTGCTGGCTTCGTGCAGAATGAATGCTCTGTTCCAGCATTGTCGCATTTGACATGCTTGCTTTCTTCAAAGGAGACAATAGCTAATACCTTAGCACAGCTTAAAACTAAAGGGATTGAAAATATCCTTGCCCTTCGTGGCGATATCCCACCTGATTCAAGCTTTGTTCCAGCGGGTGACTTTCATTATGCAAGTGAGCTTGTTGAGGAAATTCATAGAAATGGGGATTTTTGCGTCGGTGGTGCATGCTACCCAGAGGGGCATGTTGAAAGCAGTCACATTGATACAGATTTGGATAATTTAAAGCGTAAAGTGGATGCTGGAGTTGATTTCCTAACAACACAAATGTTCTTTGATAATGATATCCTTTATAGATTTCTCTATAAGGCACGTGAGCGTGGAATTACTGTGCCAATTGTTGCTGGGATTATGCCCGTAACAAATGCGAAGCAGATTACCCGCATTTGTAAGCTCTCTGGTACATATCTTCCTCAACGCTTTAAGGCGATTGTTGATAGGTTTGGCGATAAGCCTGATACAATGGCACAGGCTGGCATCGCTTATGCCACTGAGCAAATAATTGACTTAATTGCAAATGGTGTAAATGCTATTCATATCTATACAATGAATAAGCCAGAAATCGCCCAAGGCATAATGAAGAATTTGTCCTCTATCATTGAAAACTAACAAACAATTTTTACTAATCTATTATTTTATTTGATTTATGAGTACATTTAATATTTCAGAAGCTTTACGCTATATGGGCTATAAAACAAGTGAAGAAGCAACCGATGAGCAAAAGCAAAAGTTAAACGAAGTGTATGAGGCACTTGCAAAGGTCGTCCACTATCGGTACCATGCTGTACGCCTAGCAATAGTTTTAAACACTGGCGATAAGGTGGCTTTTGAAAATGGATTTGTTTTAGATAGCAAAGACCTTGCCACAAGGCTTGATGGGTGTGATGAAGCAATTTTATTTTGTGCTACACTTGGTGCAGAGATAGATCGCGAGCTAATGCAGGCTGCAGCACGTGGTGTAGAAAAGCAAGTGATGGTGCAGGCTGTAGCAGCGTCAATGCTTGAAAGCTATTGTGATGAACTTGAGACAGAGCTACTTACAAAAGAAGATATTGACGCAGGTTTATGTTTGCTGCCGCGCTTCTCTCCTGGTTATGGTGATTTGTCTATACAAGTACAGCCAGAATTCTTGCGCCAAGTTGATGCTGCTCGACGGGTAGGGGTGACACTTACGGAGGGGCTGGTGATGGCACCAACAAAGAGTGTTAGTGCAGTCATCGGTGTCGCTTATAAGCCAGGAGCTAATCCGCTAGAGCATCATAATTGTTCCTGCTGTACACTCTCAAATTGTGCTTTTAGAAAGGACAAGTAATAATGTCAGCATTTCTAGATTTATTAGAGAAAAAGATTGTGTTTGCAGATGGGGCAATGGGTACATTGCTTCAAGCTAGTGGACTAAAGGCAGGAGAGCTTCCAGAGGTTTGGAATATCACACACCCAGAGGTGCTGATAGATATTCATACTCGCTATTATGAAGCAGGTTCAGATTTTGTCTCAACAAATACTTTTGGAGCTAATCGTTATAAACTAGCAGAATTGCCATTAGAATACACCCTAGAGCAGGTGATAGCGGCTGCAATTAAAAATGCAAATGTAGCTCGTGATAGATTTGTTGCGATGGGGCAGGCAAAGCTTGTTGCACTTGATGTTGGACCATTGGGCAAGCTTCTTAAGCCTCTAGGTGATGTAAGCTTTGATGAAGCATATAATGCTTTTGCTGAGGTTATTCAGATTGCCGAAAAGCTTGGTGGAATTGATTTGATACTCATTGAAACAATGAGTGATACATTAGAGCTTAAGGCGGCCGTGCTTGCAGCAAAGGAAAATAGCTCTCTTCCTGTTGTTGCTTCTGTGGCATTTGATGAAAAGGGGCAGCTACTCACAGGGGCTAATCTCCGTGCAGTTGTTGCATTGCTCGAAGGCTTGGGAGTAGATGTTATAGGAATGAATTGTGGACTAGGTCCTGTGCATATGAAGCCATTGGCACTAGAGCTTGCCGCTATTTCATCAACACCAGCTTTAGTTATGCCCAATGCTGGTCTCCCACGCGTGGAGTCTGGTAAGACGGTTTTTGACATTAACGCATCAGAATTTGCTGTATATGTTGAGCAAATGGTTAGTGCAGGCATTAGAGCAGTTGGAGGCTGCTGCGGCACAACACCTGAGCATATTCGTGAGGTCTATGCTCGAGTTGGCTCACTCTCTCCATTGCCAACATCTGATAAGGGTATAACGTTTGTTTCTTCTTATACCCATGCTGTTGAAATAAAGCTAGGTGATTCGGTTATCGTTGGCGAAAGAATTAACCCAACCGGTAAGAAGCGCTTTAAGCAAGCTCTACGTGATAACGATATAGATTATATTTTAAAGGAGGGATTAACCCAGCTCGACAATGGGGCTCATATTCTTGATGTAAATGTGGGCCTCCCAGAGATAGATGAGAGGGCTATGCTTCCTAATGTAGTTACGCAATTACAAGCTGTACTCAATCTTCCTCTCCAGATCGACACCTCTGACACCGTGGCAATGGAGCGAGCAATGCGTTACTACAATGGTAAGCCAATGGTAAATTCTGTGAATGGTAAGCAAGAGTCTATGCACAGTGTTTTCCCGTTGATCAAAAAGTATGGTGGCGTAGTGGTAGGGCTAACACTTGATGAGAATGGTATCCCAGAGACAGCAGAAGGGCGCATTGCTATTGCAAAGCGCATTATAGATACTGCTGCTGAATATGGCATCAAGCCAAAAGACATCGTTATCGATGTGCTTTGCATGACTATTAGCTCAGATAAAAATGCAGCTACTGTAACTCTGGATGCACTTGAATTTGTCTCAAAGAAGCTAAAGGTAAATACAATTTTAGGTGTCTCTAATGTGTCCTTTGGCTTGCCAATGCGCGAGAGAGTAAATTCAAGCTTTTATACAATGGCATTGCAGCGTGGGCTTTCCTCTGCAATCATAAATCCAAATGCAATCGGAATGCGTAGTGCTTATACTGCATATCGTGCACTACGTGGACTTGATGAAAATTGTGCAGACTACATTGCATTTCACACAAGTGCACAGGCCCAAGAGCAGCTTCCCGTGGCAGTGTCTGTGAATAACTCTACGACTCTGCCACAAGAAGCTCAATCAGTAGCTTCTAAGCAGAGTGAGCTAATGCTTGCGATTAAGCGTGGTATGTGTAAGCAGGCAGGAGAAATTGCTGCAGAGCTAATCAAGACAATGGACTCTCTCGATATAATCAATCAGCAGCTTGTTCCTGCACTTGATGAGGTCGGCTCAGGATTTGAACGTGGCACAGTCTTTCTCCCGCAGCTTTTGATGAGTGCAGATGCTGCAAAGGCCGCATTTGACTCGATTAAGGCATATCTTATCAATAATGGAGAGAAGCGCGAATCGCGTGGCAAGGTGGTAATTGCTACCGTTAAGGGCGATATTCACGACATTGGTAAGAATATCGTGAAGGTGTTGCTCGAAAATTACGGCTTTGAGGTGATTGATTTAGGCAAGGATGTCCCACCAGAAGCAGTAGTAGAGGCAGTAACTGCACATAATGTAAAGCTAGTTGGGCTTTCTGCTCTTATGACAACCACGGTTGGTGCAATGGAAGAGACAATCAAGCAGCTTCGTGCAGCTAATCTGCAAGTAAAGGTGATGGTTGGTGGGGCAGTGCTTACGCAAGAGTATGCAGATAAAATTGGTGCTGACTTCTATTCAAAGGACGCCATGGGCTCTGTCCGTTATGCTTGCAGCCTAACAGATATGTAATTCCTCGCTCAGCCACTCCGTGAGTGAGGCTGTGCTATCACATATTATTTTCTGCATGCAAATCGGTGCAATGTTTTCGTAGATGTATATCCTATCTTTACCAGATATCTTGCCATAAATTATTTTTTGTAGATAAATAAAGATAATTTTGCTACAATCTAACATATAAATCATTTTGAATTTGTTTTGTGAATATGGAAGAAAAAATTACCAAAATATCAAAAAACAGGAGCCTGTTTTATATAAATTTTAAAGAGCTCTTTGAATATAAGGAATTATTGACCTTATATGCAAAGAGAGATATCTCTGTAATTTATAAGCAAACAATTTTAGGCCCTGTTTGGTTTTTACTTCAACCATTATTGATGGCTCTCATTTTCTCTTTTATCTTTGGATATATTATCAGAGTGTCAACTGATGGAATGCCTCGTATCGTTTTTTATTTGAGTGGATTGCTTGTTTGGAATTCTTTTAGAGCAATTTTGGAAGGCGTAGGTCAAACCTTTGTTGGAGCAAAAAATGTTTTCGCAAAAATTTATTTTCCTAGACTAATACCAGCCTTTTCACAGATTATATCTAATTTTGTTTTTTTCTTGCTCAATCTAGTCGTTTTTCTCATTTTTTACATTTACTATCTATGTCATGGGGCGTCATTTGCTCCTAATTGGTGGGTTTTGTGTCTGCCTTTAATCTTTATTTGGGTTGCCGTTGCTGCGTTTAGTTTTGGCTTGGTTATATGTTCACTAACAGTTAAATATCGTGATTTGAAGTTTGCATTGCCATTTATTTTACAATGCTGGATGTATGGCTCTCCTATTATATTTCCAATTAGAGGGATTTCTAATCCAATAATTCAACAAATAATGCTTTGTAATCCAGTCGCGACAGCAGTGGAATTTGTTCGTTATGCCTTTACTGGATATGGTGTAGTACAGCCTCAAGCATTCATATATAGCTCGGTATTGGTGCTTGTTGTTTTATGTATTGGGATAATGAGCTTTAATAGGGTTCAATATAACTTTGTTGATACGATTTAGGAGAAATTATGGCTAAAGTAACTAATGAAGAATTTCCTTCTGAGCTAGCCATTCGTGTTAGCAATGTAAATAAACAATATAAGATTGGTGTCATTAACCGAGGGACCTTTCGTGATGAATTAATATATAGATTTGCTAAGCTGATGGGTAAGGATACCTCAGATATGTTTGGCAAAATCACAAATAAACCACGGAAAAATGAAATTTATCATGCTCTAAATAATATTTCCTTTGATATAAAAAAAGGTGAGGCTGTCGGTCTTATCGGGCATAATGGTGCTGGAAAATCTACGATATTGAAGATTCTTGCCCGTATTACATCACCAACCGACGGAGAGGTCTTTTTGCGTGGCAAGGTCGGGTCTTTGTTAGAGGTAGGAACTGGCTTTCATCCGGAACTAACTGGCCGCGAGAATATCTATATGAATGGTGCAATCTTGGGAATGAAAAAGGTTGATATTGATGCTAGATTTGATGAAATTGTGGCATTTTCTGAGATTGGTAAATTTTTAGATACCCCAGTAAAGCGCTATTCCTCTGGAATGTATGTCAGGCTTGCATTCTCTGTTGCTTCTTCAATGGCACCAGACATTCTTTTAGTTGATGAGGTATTAGCTGTAGGCGATGCAAAGTTTAAGGAAAAATGCTTGGCACGAATGGATGATTTAATTAATTCTGGGGCTACATTTATTTTCGTTTCGCACTCAATGGAACAAGTCAAGCGCATATGCGATAGAGTAATAGTCTTTGATCATGGCAATGTTGCTTACGACGGAGAAGTTGGGCAAGGTGTTGAGTTGTATAAAACTCTTGAGCGCTAATTGATACACATTGATAGTATGGATAAGCAGGCTGTTTTATTGTTCCTTGATAGAGTGCGCAGATATGCATTGTCTCCTAAGGCAGTAATAAATACATTTGCCAATATAATAAATGCCAGAGTAATAAGGCAGTCCAGATTTTTTGATCCGGAGTTTTATTTAGAACAATGTCCGGAGCTTAAGCAGACAGGAGAGGATCCAGCTTTGCATTATTTGTTTTGTGGGCATGCTGCTGGCTTTAATCCCGGCCCTAATTTTGTCGGGGCAGAGTATTTAGAGCTTAATCCGGAAGCCCAAAAACAAGGGGTCAATCCTTTATTGCATTTTGAAAAAAAAGGGAAGCACTCGGGGGCACGAATTTCATTGCTCCAACAGCCAAATCAAAGCTATCAGGATTTTAAGTATCCCACTGTAGAGGAGCATCAGGCATCATTTACTGAAAAATTTGATTCAATTAAGAGAAAATTCGCAAAAGGTCAGAAGATAGATGTTGTTTTCTTTGTCACGTCGATGGCACTTTTCCCATCTAAGCCATTGTTTGATTTGATGCTAAAGGATAGTCGGTTTTCTCCAAGGATTGCTGTTGTGCCAGATTTACGTGGATTAGGTAATGATGTAGAAGCAACTATGGCGGCTTGTGAGAAAAAAGTTGTAGAACGTAGTGGAGAAGCATCTTTATGGAAGCTGCGACCTGATGCTGATGGAATTTGGCCAGAGGTGTCTGCAGATATAATTGTTTATCCATTACCTCAAAATTATTCGTATTTTAAATATAATCCACAATTTTCTGTTGGAAGAGCATTTGTTCCTATTTTTGCGAATTATGGATATCCATCAACAAAATTTGCGGTAGAGGTTCTCTCTCATTACAATTATGCTTATTTTTGTAAGGTTTTTTTAGAAAGTCAGGACGTTTTAGATATATATAAATCAGGGTCACCTATAAATGGCACAAATGGTGTGGTTACTGGCTACATTAAAATGGATGAATTAGCAAAATATGAGTATAAAGCGACAGGGCGAAAGCGGATATTGATAGCACTACATCATTCTGTGGAGGGTGGTGCAAACCGGATTCTGGAGCTTTCTAATTTTATAAGATATGCAGAATTTTTCAAATCATTGCCAAAGAGATATCCAAATGTAGATTTTGTATTTCGTCCTCATCCATTTTTATTTCCAGTTTTATCGAGACCAAAGCATTGGGGCAAGGAAATGGTAGAAAGATATTTATCAGAGATTAAGGCATATCCCAATGTTTTTTGGAGTGAAGGAAGTGAGTATTTAGAAGAATTTGCTTTAGCAGATGCCATTGTGCAGGATTGTGCATCCTTTCTTGTTGAGTGGTTCTATACAGGTAAGCAATGCTGTTATATGTTAAAGCAAGAGTCAGATATAGAGGGAAAATTCCTTCCTGTGGGACAGAAATGTTTACATGCTTCACATATTGCTTATAATCAAGAGCAAATCCAAGCATTTATTGATTCAATAGTTGGAGAAAAAATAATTAGTAGCTCAGATGCTTTGGTTGCAAAACAAGCAGTGTCAGTAAATTATCCCAATGCAGCCCAAAAAGCATTGGATGAATTACTGAAATGCTTTATAGAAGAGAAATAATTGCATTGTGTGGTGGTATACATCTGCACATTTAAATGTGCATTTGTGTTTTTCTCGGATTTTTATACATCATGTTTGTATTTGAATTTTTCATTATTTTTTGCTACTATTTATAGAAAATTAATTTAAACAAATTTTTATTATAATAGTTATGAAAACAGCATTGGTTTGTGGTGCCGGCGGTTTCATTGGCTCGCACCTAGTTAAATTTTTGAAAAACAAGGGCTTTTGGGTTCGTGGAGTAGATAGAAAGCTTCCAGAGTTTTCCCCTACAGAGGCAGATGAATTTCTTGTTTTAGATTTGCGTGAATGTGATAATTGTAAGAAGGCTTTGTCCCTTGACAGTGGTAAGCCTTTTGATGAAGTGTATCAGCTGGCAGCCGATATGGGTGGAATGGGGTTTATTAAGAATGCAGAATGCGAGATTATGCATAATAGCATTCTCATAAATGTCAATATGATTTCTCAGGCAGCCACAATGGGTGTCCCTCGCTATTTCTTCTCATCATCAGTTTGTGTTTATCGGGATATGATGCATGGAGAACCAATGATGGATGAGTCTGGTGCTTATCCCGCATTCCCAGATAATGAGTATGGCTGGGAAAAGCTTTATTCTGAGAGAATGCTTCAAGCTTTCAGCAGAAAGTATGGAATGATTGCTAGAATTGCTCGATTCCAGAATTGCTATGGTCCAGATAGTGCATGGGAAGGCGGAAGAGAAAAGGCTCCAGCAGCATTGTCACGTAAGGTTGCCCAAATTGAGGATGGCGGCTCGGTTGAGATTTGGGGCGATGGCCTTGCCGTGCGTAACTTTATCTATGTGGATGATTTAGTAAGAGCTGTATTTATGCTAATGCATTCAGATTTAGAGGGTGCAGTAAATATTGGAACACTTGAAAATGTAACTGTTCGCCAGCTTCTTCAGTATACAGCAGAGGCAGCTGGGAAAACAGTTGGTTTTAAGCCTATTGAGGGACCAGTGGGTGTCGCTTCCCGTAATTTCTCTATTGAACGAATCAGGTCTATCGGATGGGAACCAGAGTATTCTCTACGAGAGGGAATGAAGAAGACTTATTCTTGGGTCCGTGATCAGCTTGTTAAGGCTGGGCATGAGGTGAAATAATAATAAAGTCACCGAGGAAGTTGGCATTGAAATTTAAAAAGGTTCGCATTTTTTATAATCGACGTTCTGGCACAGGAACCTCATTTATGCGAGTGCAAGCTGCATTTGCTAAGTATTGGGGCGATGTTTCTGCAGATATTGCTTGGTATTTCCCAAAATCAAAGGAGGAATCTGATAAGCTTGTAGAAATGGCTGTGGCGGATGGCGTGGATTGTATCATTGCCGGTGGTGGCGATGGAACAATTGCGAGCATAGGAAAAAAGCTTATTGGCACAAATGTTGTTCTAGGTGTTATCCCTCTTGGCAGTGGTAATGGGCTGGCTAGACATTTTAATCAGTCGTTGAATCCAATTTCTGCGGTTCGTGAACTGGCAAATTCTATAGTAATGGGGATGGATGTTGGCTATATAAATAATAATCCATTTCTTGTCAGTGCTAGTATTGCGTGGGAAACAGATATGGTTGATATGTATAACCGTTTCCCTGTGCGCGGTGTTGGCTCATATGTGCTTGCTGGAATCGGCACTTTTTTTACCTATAAGGCAACAGAGACAACAATCCTAATCCCTAATGAGGCTCCTGTTTCACTAAAGAAGCCTTTACTTTTAACTCTTGGCAATTTGTCTGGATGGGGTGGAGGAGCATTTATCGATTCAGAGGCGAGTGGATGTGATGGGTTGCTGGAAATTGTCTATGCAGAAACAAGTAATGCCCCAATTATGCTTGCCAATATATCTAAAGTTTTTGAAACTGGGTTGAAGAGCCTGCCTTCTGTGACTATGAGAAAAATTTCTGAGGCTCGTATCCTTCGTAAAGAACCAATCCCTATTCAACTAGATGGAGAATTGATTGAAACAACTAGCGAACTAGAAATTTCTGTGAAGAAAAATATGCTAAAGCTACTAGTTCCTCAGAATAACTGCTTGGAAGATTTATAATATAGATTTAATTAAGGAAAACACTTATGGATAAAAAGTTTTTTACAATTATTATTCTTGCCTCATTGCAACTAGGTTTGGCGGCTTCTGAAGTCGCTGAGCAGCTACTAAAGGAGATTAAAAGTGATGATGCAGCAGCAATTATTGAATTAGTTCAAGCTTCTTCTGTTGAAGATTTATCTGCTGTTACTAAAACTGGGCTTACACCACTTCATTTTGCTGCAATTTTAAACAATATGGTTGCAGCAGAGGAGCTAATAGTAAAGGGTGTTCCTGTTGATGTTATTGCTCCTGAAAAAAACAATACAACACCTTTGCATTGGGCTGCAGCACAAGAGTCTGTTGATGTAATTCGTCTTCTAATTAAAAAAGGTGCAAAGCTTGATGCAAAAGCTGATAATGGCTGGACTCCATTGCATTTTGCTGCACGAGGACAAAAATATGTTGCTGTTGCAACATTAGTAAAGCTTGGTGCAAATATAAATCTTGCAGATAATTCTGGGAATATGCCAATTCATTTAGCTGCTGCAGCTAATGATTTGAAAATGGTAAAGCTATTGCTAAAGCTAAATGCAAAGGTAGATGTAGCAAATAATCTCGGTAAGCTTCCTGTTGATATGGCTACAGATAAGTCTGTTATTGCAGCAGTAAAGTCAGCAGCTGTAGCTCCAGTAATTGCAGATAATAAATTGGCGTTAGCACCAGCTCCTGCTCCAACTGAAAAGCCAGCTGTAGCTCCAGCACCAGCACCTATTCCTGAGCAATCTCCTGTTGTAGTACCTGCCGAAAATACTCCTGAAAAGTCAGCAATGCCATCAGCAATTGCTTTGCTAACCCAAGATGAAATTCAAACACTTCAGGGCCCAGATGGTGATAAAAAAGTGTCTTATGCAGAGCATATTCAAGCTCTTATAAATGATCCCGAAACAGATCGCCTATCCAATGGCTCATATTATAAGGGAAGCTATAGATTTGGGTATTTCCATGGAATTGGTGTGCTGTATTCTCCAGATGGAACTCTCTATGAAGGCGAATTTAAACGAGGAAGCAGAAGTGGTCTAGGTACTTTTACTTACTCAAATGGAGATGTCTATACTGGTGAGTGGTGGAGAAATGTTCCTCATGGTAAAGGCGTCTTTAAAACTGTAAATGGTACCGAGGTTAGAGGTGTTTGGGAGAAAGGTCTTCTGAAAAAAGGTGAGGGCGTATTTATAGATTTGCAACAAAAACGCTATCGAGCTGTTTGGGAAAATAATAAGGTTATTTCCAAAACACTTGAATAAATTTGTCAGGGGTAAGTCTTTCCAAGGATTTACTCCTTTGTTTTCTTGCTCATATATTAAGCTATGGAAAAACATACAGAAGAATTTTCTCTGCCAATATTGTTGCATAAACGTCGCATTCTCGATGCATTGCGCTTTAATCGCGTTATTGTCGTCTCAGGCGAAACTGGCTCTGGAAAAACAACTCAACTCCCACAATTCTGCCTAGAACTAGAAAAGAAACGATTAATTTGCTGTACCCAGCCACGTAGAGTCGCTGCAATTTCTGTTGCTGAAAGAGTAGAGGAGGAGCTTGGTAATCAAAAGCTTGTTGGTTGGCAGCACCGCTTCCAACGCCAAATTGATAAAGCTAATAGGATTAGATTTGTCACCGATGGTATATTGCTTGCAGAAATTAAAAATGATCCAATGCTCCGGAAATATGGCATCATTATGATTGATGAAGCCCATGAGCGTAGCCTGAATATTGATTTTTTGCTTGGATACCTAAAACGCCTCCTGGAGAAACGCAAAGACCTGCGTGTCATTATCTCTTCTGCAACTATTGAGACAGAACGCTTTAGCCAATTCTTTGAAAATGCCCCAGTTCTTCATATCTCTGGGCGGACATATCCAATCACATATAAATATTTGCCACCAGAAGATTCCGAAGATGATGTTGAGCTGCCACGCATTGTTTCAAATGCTGTTGCCGATACAATTAGCTCTGGCATAGATGGAGATATTCTCGTGTTCTTGCCAGGAGAGCGAGATATTAAAGAAACGTGTGAGTCTCTAAGAGGGCGTATGCTCAAGGATTGTGAGATAATCCCACTTATGGCAAGCCTTCCTCCTAGTGAGCAACGCCGTGCTTTTGTTCCTCTCGTAGGTAAACGCCGAATTATTGTTGCGACAAATGTTGCAGAAACCTCAGTCACAATTCCAAATATAAAAATTGTTATAGACTCCGGTGTCGCTAGAGTCAGCCGTTTTAGCTATCGTTCTCATATTAAAAAATTACATATTGAACCAATTTCGCGTGCATCAGCCAATCAAAGAGCTGGACGCTGTGGTCGAATCGCTCCTGGTCTTTGTATTCGTCTCTATTCAGAGGAAGATTATAAAAAACGCCCAGAATTTACTGATCCAGAAATTCGTAGAACGTCGCTTGCAGGAACGATTCTAACAATGCTTTCGCGGCGTCTAGGTGATATTTCTACATTCCCATTTATTGAACCGCCAGCAAATGTCGCTATACGTGAAGGCTATAAGGAGCTATTATGGCTAAAGGCGATTACCGCTGTTGAAGCAAGACCGTCTGGTGCAAAGGAGGAAGCCCCAACAGAAACACGCTATCAGCTTACTCCTTTGGGCCAAGCTATAGCTCAATTAAATATTGAGCCAAGGCTTGCCTGTATCCTTTTTGAGTCAAAGCTATTTGGGGTGTATAGTGAGGTACTAACAATTATCGCATATCTTTCTGGTGAGTCTGTGTATGTCAGACCAGCAGAGGAGTTGGATAAAGCAAATCAGGCACATGCACAATTTAAATCTCCTCATTCTGATTTTGATAGCATTTTACGAGTTTGGGAATTTTTTCACCCTGCCACAGGAGATATATCCGGTACGCAAAAACGTAAGCTTTGCCAAAAGAATTTCATTTCATTTAAGCGTATATTAGAGTGGGAGGAGATTCGACTTCAGCTTCATAAAAGCTTTGTAGAATATGAGCAACATATTGCCCGAAAAGATAAATCAAAAACGCATCAAGAGGAGCATCGACAAGTACACCCTGCCACAATACCGCCAATAGCAGAGCCAGAGACTAGAGCAATCTCCCATATCCATCAAGCAATGCTTTCTGGCTTTTTACCAAATATTGGTCGCTTTGATGAAGAAAAACGAGAATATGTTGGTGTTGATGGTAAGCCATTTGTTATTTTCCCGGCATCCAGTCTTGCAAAACGTACACCAAAATGGGTCCTTGCAGCGGAGCTTGTTGATACTTCACGTACTTTTGCCAGAAATGTTTCTCCAATCCAAATAGAATGGATAGAAAAGGCTGCTCGCCATGTGTCTAAAGTGCATTACACTGGGCAATACTGGGATTCAGAAGCTGGTACCGCTCGAGCTAAAAAAACAACGACGCTTGGGGTGCTGACAATAGCAACAAATTCTCGTGCAGATATTTCGCACATTTATCCCGCTATTTCTCGTGAGCTATTTATTTCTGAAGGCATAGCTAATTGTCAGCTTCCTGCAAATATCCCTCAGTGCTTGCGGCAGACTTTTTCCAATATCCGTAAAGCCTTAGAGCAAGCAGCAAGATTGCGTAAGCTTGATGAGTCTGATATTGCCACAGATTGCACAGCTTTCTATGATGCAAGACTTCCAGAGCAATGTGTAAATTTGGCGGCTTTTAAACAGTGGCTTAACACACTGCCTCACTCAGAGAGAACTAAGCTTGTTTTTAATCCAGATTTTTCAATTGAGCTTGGGTCAATAGATAAGCTTCTTTACCCGACAGAGCTTTGCATTGGTAATCAAAAAATGAAGCTCTCCTATAAGAATTCTCCGGAGTCAGATGATGATGGCATCACTTGCACATTACTTCCAGAACAAATTCCATTGGTTAAATATGTAAGAAGTGATTGGTTAGTGCCTGGATTTTTAAATGATTTGGTCTATTTTTATATAAATTCGTTACCACCAAGTGTTCTTCAACCAGTAGCACAGCAGCTTGATGGAGGAAATTTTAGAAATCGAGTTGACGCACTAGTGAAGGATTGTGTAGAGCGGCTCTCTGCTAATAAATCTAATGTGCCGATAGCTGGGGCAATTTCTAGAGCAATTTATGCTGCAACCTCTTGCCATATACCTGAACGCGTAATATCTAAGGCAGAGCCTACAAATCATCTGCTGCTTCGTTGGAGGGTAGTGAGTGCAAATAAAAAGGTGTTGTACGAGACACGCAAGCTTTCTGAATTATATGAATTTTATGACGAGCTAATAAAGCTTGTAAAGCTTCCTGAATGCAGGTTGAGTATCAATGCTTCAGATGTGCCTAATGCATTAGCTCCGCAGGAGGTTGTTGTAGGTAATTGCGGTGGCAGGGTGTTGACCGTATTTGTTTGTGGTGGAGAGGATTGCTATAAAATAGGTTTAACATCGAGTGATTCGCAGCAGCAGCTTATGTCTTGTGTAATTGATGGATTCCTGTCAAAAAATCCAGCTCTATTAAAGTCGATAATTGCTGTTAAGGGAGTAGGCTCTAGCGGTAAGAAATCGGCTCGTTCAGCTAAGAGTCAGGGTGTTAATTCATTTAGTGCATTAGGTGCTCTCACTAGTGAATTGGCAGTGGACAACACTGATGAGATTAGTGCTATGGCGGTAGATTTGGAACCCTCTGCAGAGGATTTAGCAAGGTGTGTGCTACGAAATTTTGTTTTGTCAAATGGGATTATAAAGGCTCGTGGGTTGAGTGCTTCGGAGCAGCAGCACTTAACAATATTGGCAGAGCATCTTAAGGATTTGGGGCATGGTATTGCGATATTATGGGATAGCTGTATGCAGCAGCTGGATAATGTTGAAGAGGCTACAGCGATTGATGTGACAGAGCAACTAAATTGGTTAGTTTTCCCAGGGTATATGCGTAGCACGGCAATGAAAAATATTTCTCAAATAATGCGATATTTAGAAGGGGTGGAGGCACGTCTAATAAATGCGCAATTAAAGCCCGATATAGAGGAACGCAAGCTAAGGGAGTTCGGGATTGCGTGGCAGCGTTATACATCATTATTTGATGGTGGGGCAAAGCCTAGTATTCATGAAGGATTGCTTCAAGCATATCGTTGGGGGGTAGAAGAGGCCAGACTATCTCTTTGGGTGCCTCGTTTGGCACAATCAGGTTATTCCTTGAAGCGATTAAATGAGCTTTGGGCAAATGCCTTAGCCTAAATTTGAAATTGCGATAGTAAATGCACCAATGGGAGGTGGTGACTCCGCCCTAACTCCCAGAGAAACCCTCATCATAAAATCACACTTTGTTTGTAACGTGTTGAGCGAAAGTAATACGTTAATCACATTTGTAATGCAACCCAGCTCTGTTTCGTGTATGGGTCACAGGACAAAGTAAATGCAACACCATTCAGAGTTGGACGTTGCATTTACGTGGTCTAGTGACCCAAAATTGTAGATTGCAAAACTAATATTTACTTTTGCAAATTACACATTTAGTTTGTCTTTTTCAACTCTTAGATCGTGCATTTAATTTTACAGAAAACATGCAATTTTCCCTAATCAAATGATTATGCGTTTTAAGTTGAATATATTTTGATATGTTTGTATAATAATAAAAAATTATTTATTTTATTGATATTATTTGCATAACTGCATATTGTCGGTATGTGATATTTGAGAAATATCAAACATTATGACACAATGGAAGAATACACTTTTTGTAGCTTAGTTTAAGGGATAATATGAAAAACATAGTTACTGTACTTGCAATAATTTTGAGCTTTATCTCATTTGATGTGTTCTCATACACATTATCTTATTCATATAACGATACAACACTAGAAGCAACGGTTACTGGCTATTCAGGTGGTGCAGAAGATGTAATCATTCCATCACGAGTCTCTCGTGAGATTAATACAGGTAAAAAGGATGAAGATGGCGATTACATCTATGTGACAAAAACATATGATGTAACTTCTATCAGGAGTTTCGCTTTTGAGCGCGCGAATATTACTTCTATAAAATTTCCAAGTTCGTTAGTAAGTATGGGTAGTAATGCATTTAGATATTGTTCAAATTTAACGTCTGTAGATTTATCAAATGTTACGGATATTAGTCATGCTGCGTTTTATTGTTGTTCAAAATTAGAATCTATAGATTTATCAAATGTTACGAGTATTGATAGTAGTGCATTTAAAGAGTGTGATGCATTAAAAAAGGTTGAAACAAGTAAAAAACTAACTTCATTAGGGCAGAGTGCATTTTTTGATTGTAGTAGTTTGGTTGAAGCAAATATAGACGGAACTGATTTACATATAAGTTTTGGTGTTTTTCGATATTGCTCAAATTTAAATAAATTAAATTTCGGAGATGGAGTAATTAGTTTGTCAGGACCAAGCGTTGGTGGATTGACTACCTCTTATATGTTTGATGTTTGTTCTAACTTGGAGTATGTAAATTTTGGTAGTGGAATAACTGAGATACCTGAATATTTTTTTTATAAATGTGGATCATTAAAAGAAGTAACTGGTTTGTCCAATGTTACGAGTATTGGTAGTAGTGCATTTGGATATTGTTCAAATTTAACGTCTTTAGATTTATCAAATGTTGAGAGTATTGGTAGTAGTGCATTTAGATATTGTTCAAATTTAACGTCTGTAGATTTATCAAATGTTGAGAGTATTGGTAGTTCTGTTTTTTATGGGTGTACAAATTTACAATCACTAGATTTATCGAACGTTACGAGTATTGGTAGTTCTGTTTTTCATGAGTGTACAAATTTACAATCACTAGATTTATCGAACGTTACGAGCATTGGCTATTCTGCTTTTTTTAAGTGTACAAATTTACAGTCTGTCGATTTGTCAAATGTTGAGAGTATTGGCGACAGTGCGTTTAGAAATTGTTTATCATTATCAGAAGTTCATTTTAATGGGTTACCTCCAACTGTTGGCTCGTCATCGTTTTCTAGTGTAAAGTCTGGTGCACGTGGATATTATCCTCGTGAGTATAAATCAAGTTGGCTCAAAGTGATTGACGCAAGCGGAAAGTGGAATGGCTTGATAATGCATGAGTTGTCTCAGCCAATTTTAGAAATTGAATCAATTGATTTTGATAACGATGGAGTAACTTTTTTATGGGATGATAGTCTTGTTTCCGGGGAAGTAAATCCATCTCCTTTATCATATACTTATTCAATCTATATGGGGACGAGTAACGATAAGACGGCTGCCAAGAAGATTGCCTCAGGTATAAGGGGTAATACTTGGGCGACAAATGAATTCTATTCAATCAAGCCAGTTCTTTCTCCCCTCTATTTCTGGGTTGAAGCAGAAGGCGATGATTTTAATATTCCTATTAGTAATTGTCTTGAAACTAGAAACCGTCATGGTTTAGCTTATGGATTTACAGGAGATAAAACACTTGGTGATGCTTTTTCTAACGATGCGAATCTATTTTCGAAAATGGCTGAAGCAAAAGGCAATTTTATGATTCGTATAGGTTGTGACTGTCCCGAGGATGAGATGAGGAGAGAAATTTGGGAATATGCGGAGAATATAGTTAAACCAGGAGATATCTTTTGTTTCTTTATCTCTAATCATGGGTCGGATGGTTTTCTTTTCGTGGAGAATAATATTAGTGGATACACTGAGTCTGAACTCCGTGAAGATATCAATAAATTTTCGGATAAAAATGTTGCTGTTATTTCTATTATTATGGCATGTCATTCAGATGGTATGGTCAAGGGAAAAAGAAAGAATGAGGCTTTTGTTGTTTCATGTTTAGAAGATCAATATTCTGTAGTTATCAAAGATAAATATAGTTATTTTAGTTGGTATATGTCTGTTGCTGGTTGGGAAAGATCTTATGCTGATGCAAGATTAATAGGCTTTGAAGATCAAAACGGTAATGAAGATGGTAATATTACTTTTTACGAATTAGCGAATTATACAAAACAATTATATAAGGGAGGAGATATTACTGAAAAAAAAACATTTTGGTTTAATACTCCATATAATGAATCTTGCTTATCAGATGTTCAAATTCATGGAGAACGTTTGCTTAAAAATATTGTTGTTGCAGAAAATGCTTATTTTAAAAAATTAAGTAAACCAAAACTACCATATCTTTTTGCTCTGTCGCATAATGGAGATAAAACTATGGGGATACAATTCCGTCAAGTTGAGGGTGCTCAACAGTATAGAATTTATAGAGGTGTTGATAATGGTAAAATGGAACTTTATTGGCCTTTTGTAAGAACCACTGAAGCGCAGCAAAAATTAGAAGATGTTTCAGGAAATGATATAAACACAAAAATAGGTAAAACATATTCATACTATATTCGTTCGTTGAATGAAATGGCAATGAGTGATCCTAGTGAAATACTTAGTGCTTTTTGTGGAAAAATGTCAATAGATTATTTGCTAACACATGCATCACATTTAATTGGTGCATCGGCAGAACCAACATCTGAGCAATTAGAAGAGGCTTATAATACTAAAACAGTAAATGGATATACATATGGAGAATGTTTTGTTGCTGGACTTGATCCAAAAGATCCAAATGCTAAATTTATTGCCAAAATTGATATGATAGATGGTTTGCCAAATGTTTCTTGGGAACCAGATTTAGGTGATGAAAGAAATTATATAGTTGAAGGAAAAGAAAATTTGGACGATGAAAACTGGTTACCAGCTAATGATACTCACAAATTCTTTAGAGTTAGAACTTCTCTTCCTGATGAAATGCAAGAAGACGATGATAGTGGATCATCAGAGAAAATTGTAACGGTATTTTTTGAACCTAGAGATGGAAGTGTTTCTATTGATAATATAACTTACCATTCTGGTACAGTTGTAGGTGAGTTACCTACACCAACTTTAGAGGGACATACTTTTATGGGTTGGTATGATAACATAATTGATGGCAATAAATATACTTCTGCAAGCGATGTTCCAGATGAAGACATTGTGTTATATGCAATTTGGGAGCCAGAAACTTATATAGTGAAATTCAATGCGAATGGTGGTACAGGTGAAATGTCTGACCAAGCATTTACTTATGGTGTAGAGCAAACTCTTGCAGTAAATACATTCTCTCGTGAAGGATACATCTTTGTAGGTTGGGCAACAAGTCCAGATGGAGATGTAGTGTATGAATTAGACGAAAGTATTACTTTAACATCATCACAAACATTATATGCTGTTTGGACTGTAAATACTTATTAGAATAATATTCAATGGAAATGTTGTATATGCAGATAAAACGGATAGTATAAAATATTGTCTGTAAATTCAATCTATACTATGTAGAATTATATATTTTCCCACATAAGTAGGAATACAACCAAGCAATGATTGCTGAGCTGTAATGCTTACAGCTGCGGAAATGTATATTTACGGAGTATCTACAAGGCGAGTTGAGGCAGTATTTCAAGCAATGGGGATTGATAATTATTCAGCAGAACAAGTTTCCAATGCCCCAAAAATCTCTCCGTTCCTCCAGAAAACCACACTACGTGTGCTCCGTGTTTCGCCGCAGGCTATAGCGTCAGCTTGAAATCTGTCTTATCGTCTAGCGTCTCTCGTCAATCAGGTCACGTCTATTGTCTCTAGTCTCATGTCAAGGGTTGCGTGTCAACGCAAGG
>CALDQE010000056.1 GCA_937911295.1 uncultured Verrucomicrobiota bacterium | reverse complement strand
ACACGCAAGCAATCCTGGCAATCATGCAAATCTTGTAATCCTGTTTTACTGCACGTATGTGCACGGATGACTTAATCAGACAAACGCTATTACAACCATCTTTGTGCCTCTGTGTTAAGAAAAAGCATTAAGTCAAAGTTGTGTGCCTATTCGTGTTATGGTTTTCATCAATATCGTAAATTTTAATGATTTGTTGCTTGAAAGCGATATCAATTATATGTTAAAATTATCTACATCTAAACGGAAGGATAAATTGATGTCAAAAGAAGTTAAAAATTTAGAGCATGCTGAGGCAGCTCCAATTGAAGAGCTAGAAGACCTAAAGGCTTTTTGGACAAAGTATGGTCATTACATTTGTATTACATTGTTAGCAATAGTGATTGTTATTTATGGGTGTAAATGGTTTAATAGTAAACAGACTGTTAAAATAATTGAAGCTCAAGCCGAGTTAAATGCAGCTACAACGGCAGAGGAGTTAGCCATTGTTGTTGATAATAATCGTTCATCTTATGTAACACCAATAGCAAGTCTAAAGCTTGGCGCAGCATATTTTGCTGATGGTCGTTATGATGAAGCTATTCTTACTTATCAAGATTTTCTTGCAAAATTCGGTAGTCATGCACTAGCAGTCAATGCAAAATACTCATTAGCAATGGCTCTAGAAGCAAATGGTGCTTTTGATGAAGCAATTGCAAAATTCAAAGAGATATCTGAGGAAGGTCCATTTGCACAGGAAGCAAAGCTTGGAATGGCACGCTGTTCAATATTGAAGGGTGATAAGGATAATGGTAAAGCAATACTAGATATGTTTATAGCAGACAATGCTGGTAAGCCAGTCGTTATACGTGCTGAGGCATTGCTTTTTGCAATTAATCGTTTACAGAATCCTGCACCAAAGTCAGCAGAGGATTTAACAAATTTCTTTGCTGCACCACAGGTAGAAGCAGCTTCAGAGCCAGTCGCACCTGCTGCTGAGGCACCTGCTGCTGAGGTACCTGCTGCAAAATAATATAATTGTTCAAATTTATGCGGCGGGTCAATACTGATCCGCCGTTGGTGTTTATATATGGCAAAATCACTTAATGATACTTTAAATTCAGTAATCGCAGTAGCTGCAGATGCAGTTGCTGTGGTTCTTGCTATTTACATATCTGTTTGGGCCCGTTTTGATAGTGGGCTTTTTCAGGTGATTTTTGGTAGACCAGAAAATGTTTATCAGTCTCATTCCTGTCTTATATATGTCGCTATTATTGCCATGTATTTTGTCGGACGCCATATTAAGCTTTATAGGCGACCACAGCGTGGTACATTTGCAAGCAAAGTGCCAAGATTGCTAAGATATTCATTGAGTGTAGCAGTTGTTTTGCTGCTATTTTGCAGTGTATTTAGAAATTTTATCGGGAATCAAATATCTTCTGCTGTTATTCTAATATTTTCGGTTGTATTCTTCTTTTTGCTCTTAATAGAAAGAGGCATTCTTTTTGTCGTTGAGATAAGAGTAGCTAAGAGCATCCCACCTGAAAATAGTATTCTTTTACTTGGGGCAAATTCAACAACTGTGCATTTGCTAAAATGCTTTTCAGAAGAACCTCGTTTGAGCATTAAGGTTTGTGGTGTTTTGTCTTTACCAAATGAATATGATATACCACCAGAAATTACTGCAGATCAATTGCTAGGTACGACAAATGATTTTTTTGATGTCCTTGATAAGCTTCACAATGTTACGCAAGTAATTGTGGTAAATCCAAATATTGATAAGAGCTTCCTTCGCTCTGTAATATTTGAGTGCGAGAAACGCTTTATTCGATTTAATGTCGTACCTGATATGTTCTTCCTGCTTACTTCTTCTATTGAGATAGAAACAATAGATGATGTGCCACTAATGGGATTAAAGCATAGTCCACTTGAGAAGGTGTCAAATCGTATTGTTAAACGCATAGAGGATATTGTTTGTGCTCTCTTGGGACTTATTGTAGCAAGCCCAATTATTTTGATTTTTGCAATATTGGTTAAACGCAGCTCACCAGGACCAGTTTTCTTTAAGCAGGTTCGTTGTGGATATGCTGGTAAAGAATTTACAATTTATAAGCTTCGAACCATGAAGCAGGACGCAGAAAAAGCAACTGGACCAGTCTTTGCACAGGAAGATGATCCAAGAAGAACGAAGTTAGGTGCTTGGATGCGTTCTCATAATGTTGATGAATTACCTCAGCTATGGAATGTTCTTATCGGCAATATGAGTATGGTTGGTCCTCGTCCAGAGCGTCCTGTGTTTGTTGAGCAATTTACAACAGAAATTAATCACTATATGCGTAGACATGATAGTAAACCAGGAATTACAGGATGGGCTCAAGTGCATGGCTTAAGAGGTAATACTTCTATTGAAGATAGGTTGTATCATGATTTGTGGTATTTAGAAAATTGGTCTCTGGCTTTGGATTTGAAAATTATGCTTAGAACAGTGTTTGCTGTTCGAAATGCTTATTAAGTATATTAAAATATTAAAGAATTATGAATAATTTACATTGGGATTGTTTCAAAGAGTTTTCGTTAAATATATGCTTTTTTTGTGCTTTCTTTTCTTGGTGTACAGCACAACTGATAAAACTCATAATCAATTTTTGCAAAACAAAAAAAATAGATTTGCATTATTTTCATAGCACAGGAAGCTGGCCTAGTGCACACTCTGCCACAGTTTCAGGCTTGGCTACATCAATTGGGTTAAAGGAAGGCTTTGGTTCTTCGTTGTTTGCATTTGCTTGTACTTATGCAATTATTACAATGTTTGATGCTTGCACATTACGGTTAAATTCTGGGAAAAATGCAGCTACACTTAATTCTCTTATTAAGCAGTTAGGTAAGGAAGATGAGTATAAACTGCTAAAAGAGAAGCAAGGGCATACAAAGAGCGAGGTTTGGGGCGGACTTTTTGTTGGTATAATCTTTTCTCTAATCACAATGTCTATTTGGGCTAAGTATTTTTGTGGAAAATAACGAGAAGAGGTTTTCTTTAAGTAATAAAGGGTTTTATCAATGATTTTTCCGTGTGATATAGCTAAGTTTTTAAATGTTGAATTGAATATAGATACATTTAAGGCGGACTATTCTAATAATGGTCTTCAAATTGATGCCCCATATACAGAAGTTAAGAAGATTTGCTTTGGTGTTGATGCTTCTCTAGATTTTTTTAAAGAAGCCCGTGCTCGCGGAGCGGATATGTGCGTGGTTCATCATGGTCTTAGCTGGGGTGATTCTTTAAAGCATATTACTGGTGTAAATTATAAGCTTGTGTCATATCTGATTAACAATAATATGGCGCTTTATGGTGTTCATTTACCACTTGATGCACATCCTATATATGGAAATAATGCAACTCTAGCTAGAGAGCTTGGTCTCACCAATATTCAGCCATTTGGTGAATATCATGGGATGACAATTGGCTTTAAGGGCGAATATCCTACACCTATATCAATTAAAGATTTTTGTATGAAGGTGCGTGAATTACCACATAGAGGTAATTTTAATGCTCTTGGGTTTGGGAAAAAAGAAGTAAAGACAGTTGGTATAATTAGCGGGGGTGCTGCAGATTGTGTTGAACAAGCAGCAGAAGCCGGCTTGGATGTTTATCTAACAGGTGAAGTTAATCTCCAAGCATTTAATTTATGTCGCCATTTAGAGATGAATATGGTTGCCGCTGGACACTATGCTACAGAATGTGGTGGGGTGAAGCAATTATCCGCTCTTGTCCGTAGTAATTTTGATGTTGAAACAGAGTTTATTGATTTGTCTTTACAATTTTAATTTTGGGTAGGAGCGATTTTGATGAAAAAAGCGACAAGGGAATGCTTGCTAGAGTGTGCTGCAAAAGCTTTTGCTGAAAAAGGCTATAATGCGACAAAGACCCAAGATATTTGTAAGGAAGCAAATGCAAATGTTGCTGCAGTCAATTATCATTTTGGTGGGAAAGAAGAGCTTTATCGTGAAGTATGGAATTATGCTGTAAAGCACGCGATGGAGGATTATAGTGTTGTTACATCCCAAAATGAGGATCGTGAATGGCTCTATAATTATCTTCGCGTGTGTGTGCTTGCTATTTTTGACACTGGACCAAGTGGCTTGTTACGTCGATTAGTTGCAAATGAGATGAACGATCCTTCTCCGTATGCAGAGGAAATGCTTTCTGAACATCTTTCTCCACGCATCCACGATTTGGATTTGCACCTACGCCGAATGCTTGGGCCTAATGTGACAGATTTTCAGGTTGAGTGCTGTATTTTGGCAATCCATAGTCAGTTTGCTACTTTGACAATCAATAAGTCGACACGACGTAAGCTCTTCACAAAGCAGACTCCAACAGAAGAGGAGGCGGCACATTTTACTCGTGAAATTTGTGCATTTGTTATGGGGGGAATTCGTGCTATGCGTACTGTGCCACCGGAGTCGCGCAGGGTAATCTTAAAATCAGATGCTTCTGAGTCAAAGGGGACAAAATAATGAAGCAAGAGGATTTGTCTACTAAAATAATTGCAGATTCGGCGGAAGGTAAACGGGTTGCTCTTGGGCATGATTGGCTTACAGGAATGCGTGGTGGAGAGCGTGTGCTTGAATTCTTTTGTAAAGCTTTCCCTGATGCAGAAATTTCTACATTGATTTATAATAAAAAAGCAATGTCTGATTGTATCAATGCTCATAAGGTCAATACATCATTTTTGAATAAGATTCCTGGTATAGAAAAAATTTATAGAAATTTTTTGCCATTTATGCCAGCAGCTGCACGTAGCACAAGGATTAACAAGGCAGACTTACTTATAACAACTAGTCATTGTGTAGCTAAGAGCTTTCGCAAACCTAAAGGGTGTAAGCATATTTGCGTGATATTTACACCAATGCGCTATGCTTGGACATTTTTTGAAGAATATTTTGGCAAATCAAAGATTAAAGGGATGCTAATAAAGCCATTGCTTGCATTTCTTCGTTGGTGGGACAAGGCTACGGCACCTCGTGTTGATATGTATGTTGCAATTAGTAAGCATGTAGCAAAGCGGATACATGATTTCTATGGTATGGACTGTGAAATTGTCTATCCTGCTGTAGATACATACCGTTGTACACCAAATCCAGATTTAAAATCAAATGGCGATTATGCTTTGATAGTCTCCGCATTAGTTCCTTACAAACGAGTAGATTTAGCAGTTCGTTTATTTGCACGAAAGGGCTGGAAGCTAAAGGTCGTAGGCGTAGGAGGAGGCTTTAAAGAGCTGCAAAAATTGGCAGAGGGTAGTTCTGTAGAGCTTTTAGGTAGTCTTTCCGATGATGAGGTACTAGAGCTTTATAGAAATTGTACGATGCTCTTATTCCCTGGTGAAGAGGATTATGGTATTGTGCCACTGGAAGCACAGGCCTGTGGGCGACCAGTGGTTGCTTATGCTAAAGGTGGAGCACTTGAGACAGTGATTGATGGAGTAACTGGTGTATTTTTTGAAGAGCAAACAGAGCAGTCATTAGAGGCAGCAGTTGAGCGTTGCTCAAAAATAAATTTTGATCCAGCAGTAATTCGTGCACATGCTGAAAAGTTTGGTCCAGAGCAGTTTGCAGAAGGTATGGCACGCTGTATTAAAAAGCTAATGAGTGAGTGAATTTAGATATGAAATTACGTCTAGATGAGATACTAGTAGCTAGGGGGCATTGTGAGAGTCGTAGCCAAGCCCAACGTATGATAATGGAGGGCAAGGTTCGTGTTAAGGGTGTGACTGCTCCAAAGGCTGGTAATAAATATGATTCTGAAATTGAGCTGGAGCTTGCAGAGGAGAATAAATTTGTAAGTCGAGGAGGGCTAAAGCTAGAGGGAGCCTTTAATGAATGGGGCTTTGATGTTACTGGCTTTAGTTGTCTAGATGTTGGTGCTTCAACAGGGGGCTTTACAGATTGCTTATTGCAGCATGGAGCAGCAAGAGTGGTTGCTGTTGATGTAGGGCATAGTCAGATACACCCACGTCTTTTGCAGGATCCTCGAGTAATATCAATTGAGAAATTTAATGCGCGAAATATGACACCAGCGGATTTACCATTTGTCCCCGACTTTGCTGTTTGTGATGTGTCATTTATTTCTTTACGGCTGATTCTTCCCCCTATGATGAATGTTTTAAAAAATGGGGGCGAGATGGTGACATTGATTAAGCCTCAATTTGAAGCAGGTCGCGAGCAAGTTGGTAAGGGTGGTGTGGTTCGTGATGAAGCAGTGCGCCTTCAAGTGGTGCAATCAATTCGTGAATTTGGTGAATCAATAGGCTTAGAATGGCTGGGCTATTGTACATCGCCTATAACAGGACCTGCTGGCAATGTTGAATATACTGCTAGATGGCGTAAACCACTTGCTCAGAACACGCCAGAACAATAATATTTGCAGGTAGATTCTTCGTACGGAGATAAGCCAAAGTAAATGCAACCCATTTTGAGTTAGGTGTTGCATATACTTTATCAAGTTGCATTGTCGCAATATATAGTTGCCCTATTGGACAATTTTACAATAATTCACTTAATGCTTTTACGCAATGCTTGTGGTAAAAGTGCAGCTTACTGGTTGAATGCCTGTAAGTGTTGTGCTGCGTGCATCGGGTTGGGCAAAGGCTGCATAAATGGTAAAGAAGTCAGACCTAATTGCGCGTAAACCATCATTGTCCACAGAGGTAAATGCTCGCTCATTGATTGGTATTTCAACTTGCTTTTCTTCTCCAGCTGCAAGCTTTATACGCTTAAATGCACAAAGACTTGTGTTGCGTACAGCAAACTCGCTCTTTTCATCCTTTATGTAGATTTGAAGAACATCCTCTGTGGCAGTGTCACCTTCGTTTTTCACGGTTACAGACAGCATTGCATTAGCTGTACCACCAGAGACCGTAATAGCTGTTGCTTTACATTTTCCATATGTCAAACCATATCCAAAAGGATAGAGTGGTGTACCTTCAAAATAACGATAGGTCCTGTTTTTCAATGAGTAATCATGAAAATCAGGTAAATCTGCATCACTATTATAGAAAGTAATTGGAAGCTTTCCAGATGGTGAAACTTTACCAAAAATTATATCCGCAATATCTGTTCCGGCTCTAGCACCAGGATACCAAGCTTGAATGATTGCACTTGCCTTTTCATCATGGATACGCATATCCATTGCACTGCCAGACATATTGATAACTACCACTGGTTTACCGCATCCATAAACAGTGTCTGTTAGATAGCGTTGTGGCTCTGGGAATAGAAGTGAGGTTTTATCTCCAATTCCAGCATCACCTTCTTCGCCTTCTATTTTTTCATTAAGACCAAGTACTAGGAATACAATGTCAGCCTCATCGCAAACAGCTTGTGCTTCTGCAAGCTGATCTGGGATGCCTTTCTTTGATAGTCCTTGAAGTCTATCAAACCAAACATGGCAACCCTCAGAATAAAATACACGAGCTGAATCACCAACAAAATCTTGGATACCTTCAAGAACAGTAGTGTATCTTGATGAAGTGCCATAATAGTTTCCTATAAGTGCTACACGGCTATTTGCATTAGGACCAATAACACCAATCTTTTTGTAGCTACCTTTTTTAATAGGAAGGATACCATCATTTTTAAGTAAAACAATACATTCTTGAGAGGCACGTTTGGCGACATCGAGGTGCTTCTTGCATTCAACTATATCGAATGGAATATCGTCCAGGTCTGTTTTGTCAAATAACCCAAGAAGAAATCTTGTTGTGAAAAGTCGTATGCATGACCTATCAATAACTTTTTCATCGATTAAGCCTTGTGCGTGTGCATCAAGTATTCTTTGGTATGTGCAGCCACAATTTACATCGCAGCCTTTTTCAAGAGCCAGCTTTACGGAATACTCTGGTGCAGGCGTAATTTTATGATTTTCATGAAAATCTCTGATAGCCCAGCAGTCAGAAACATAATGACCTTGGAAGCCCCATTTTCCACGAAGGTATTCGTTCATCAATACTTCATGGGCACAGCATGGCTCACCATTCGTTCTATTATATGCCCCCATAACAGCTTCGACATTTGCTTCCTTCACGCAAGCTTCAAATGCAGGAAGGTAGGTTTCTTCCATATCTTTTTTGGAGACGATAGCATTAAAATGGTGTCTTTCAGCCTCAGGTCCTGAGTGTACAGCAAAGTGTTTAGCACAGGCCGCAGCCTTTAGATATTCGCCATTTCCTTGAACACCTTTTACAAATTGCACTCCAAGGCGAGAGGTTAGATATGGATCTTCGCCATAGGTTTCATGACCACGCCCCCAGCGAGGATCGCGAAAGATATTAACATTTGGTGACCAAAAGGTGAGTCCTTTATAGATATCGCGATCACCTCGTTTGCTTTGCATATTATATTTTGCACGACCTTCATTAGCAATAATTTCACCAACCAGATAAAGAAGGTCTTCGTCAAAAGTGGCAGCAAGTCCGATTGACTGAGGGAACATAGTTGCAGTTCCTGCACGTGCAACACCATGAAGAGCTTCATTCCACCAGTTGTATTCTGGGATTCCCAGCCTTTCAATTGCTGGAGCATCAAATCTTAATTGAGAAGCTTTTTCTTCTAAAGTCATTTTTGCAACTAGTTCTGTTGCGCGTTTTTGTGCTTCTTCTCGTGTCATATCGTTTGCCCTTTAGTATTATAGAATAAAACAGTAAAAATCAGCATTCATAGTTAGCTCAAATAGCTCAATAACATCATCATTAGACATTCGGATGCATCCGTGTGAAGCCGGTTGTCCAAGTAAGTGCTCTTGGTTTGTGCCATGAATATAGATGCAGCGAGAATGACTATCGATGCCGTTGCCACTATTTTTTCCTGGCTCAAGACCTTCTAACCACAAAATTCGTGTTAATACCATATCTTCGCTATTAGGATTATTTAGCTCTGATTGTGGAATTACTTTACCAGTAAATCTACGTGATGAAAATACAGCACCAGCAGGCTTACCGTGACCAATTCGCTCATTAACGCGATGCCAGCCTAGTGGTGTTTTATTAGAATTCTCTGTACTACCTATGCCAAATTTTGATGTTGAAATAACATATTCAATTGGCGGATTTCCACTTGGGGGAAGAATAATCATTTTCTGCATGCTAGTTATAATCAAAGCAAGATAACCATTTGGAGACATTCCACGTTTTTGTGCAGAGCGTCTCCAAGAAAGAATATTTTTTTGATTATTTTGTAGTCGGCTTCGCTTCTTGGCTTTAGTGTCGAGAGAATTTGAAGTACTATCGTTTTTCACTATAGATGGTTTTTGCTCAGCCATAAGCTCAGAATTGAATGCAATAATTGATAGAATGAGAAAGATTAAAATTGCTCGAATTATGCCCATGGTGATGTTAATCCCATAGAAGAAAGCTTAGCAGTAAATTCGCGAATTTCACGACCTAGCTTTTCTGTGCCATCTTCAGCAATTGTAACCATGCCATTTTCTTTTGCATAAGCCTTTGCTTGTGCAACCTCTCCACGTGCAACCATACCTAGCAAGAGCTTCTCATGGCGTGATAGATAAGCGGCTTCCATTCTATAGTCAATAAATGCATCCCATGTAAAAGGAACCCATTTAGAAACAATTTCTTTGCCAATCACATCTGCATAAGCACGAATCTCATACTGAGCAGCACCTTCCATACGTAGGTTTAGGAAGTGGAGTAGATTGTGTAGATTGCATTTCCAGTATGCTTCAGTATATGTAGAAAGAGGTAAATCTTTACGAGCTTGCTCACGTGCAACACCAGCTTCAATACGAGAGAGATAAAGCTGGCGAGCTTGATTGTGAAATTCCTTTTCCTGTTGAGTTAGTGCTTCGCCTTGCTCTAGAGGGAAGAAATCGCCGCTACCTTGGCGATTAGTTGTTGATTGCATACGCCATTCGTCAGCAGCCATTGAGCGTGCAGAATCGATAGCAATAGAGTAGCGGGTAGAATATTCATTGATAGAAGCAGTTCTATGGCGGACCCATTGACGCCAAATATCCATAGGAACGCGAACATGGAATTTAATGTCACACATCTCAAATGGGGTAGTGTGCTTGTGGCGGAGTAGGTAGCGAATTAGTGCACGGTCTTGAGAAACCTGCTTTGTTCCATCGCCATACGATACGCGTGCAGCCTGAACAATTGATGAATCATTACCCATATAATCAATAACTCGGATAAAGCCATCATCAAGTACTTTAAATTTTTTACCAAGGATTGCATCAAGCTCTGGGACTGATGTTCTAGAAATTAGTGTGTTGTCTTCCATTTTAAAAACCTTTTCTTTTTACTAAAAAGCCTGGCAGTCATGTGGTGGCTTACCAGGGCTTTTATATGTTAATAATTTACCTGAGAATTGCAATATTTTATCTAATTTGTAGTTTGCCTACAAAACCGATATCAGGACCATTTGGCATTGAAGAATACTGTGTTAGAGATCTATCTGGACCAGAGCATTGTGCTAGGAACATAAAGATAATAACAAGTATTGCAACAATCGATAGAGCAGAGAAGACAATAAATACAGGATTTACCTTCTCAACCTTAACTGGTTTAGTGGTGTTGAAAGCCATGACGTTTTCATCTTCAATACCAGGAATATGATTAATTCCACCCTCAGGAGTTGCTCCATCAGCAGCTGGATCAGCTGGAGCAGGATTGACAGCTGTTGGTTTTTTGATTGATATTGGCTTACGGACAACGGTTTTTGCTTCGCTATCAGGTGCATTTGCTGCAGCACCAGGTGTTGCTAGCTTACGAGCTGGAGCCTTAACACGCAGTGTTTGTTTGCGTGTAACCTGCTGGGTATTTGTTACAGACTCTTCTGCAGGCATAGTAATCTTTACAGTAGATGACTTTGGTGCAGAGCTGGCGATATCTGGAATATGAGATGTTAGCTTGCCAACAGGAGCGGGAGAAGCACTTGCAGAAGCAGAGCTATTATCCATAGCAGAATCTAATGAAATACGTGATGTCTTGCCCTTAGATGCTTGAGCAGAAATATCTCCTGCAGATGGAGTAGGAGTGATTGGATCAAGCTTAATCGCTGGAGTAACAGCAGGTGCAGGAGGGCGGATACGCATAGTTGCCTTGCCTGCATCATCATCATCTGAAGATGATACTACCCTTGGCATAGAGGTTGTTGGTGCCTTTGAGGTAATAGGAGCCTGTGCAGGTGTCTTCAGATTGATAGGTGAAGGAGCAGCAGCTTGCTGTGGTGTTGGGATAGAAGATTGTGTTGGTGGCTTCAATCTTATGGTAGGACTGCCTTGAGCCGCACCTATTGTTGCCTGTGTATTTGCATCAACACTAGCTGTAGGGGCTCCTTCAGTTGGATTAGGCGTAACCTTGATAGGCTTGATGGTGATAGGCTTAATTGTTATAGGCTTAATTGTTGGTTTGTTTCCTTCGTCTACCATATTTTTTCTCCCATTTGATAGCTACCGAATATTTTTAAGTTTATTTGTTTGAATTTATGTTTGCTTATACAGCCATAATTTCTGCTTCTTTTGCTTTAACAGCTGCATCAATTTTGCTGATAATAGCATCAGTTGCCTTTTGAATCTTTTCTAGTGCTTGATCGCGCTCATCCTCAGAAATCTTTGAATTCTTTTGTAGTGTCTTAGCAGACTCGTTTGAATCACGGCGTACATTTCTTACAGATACGCGAGCATCCTCTGCCATGCGACCAGCAACCTTTGTCATTTCCTTACGACGCTCCTCGCTTAGCTCTGGAACTGGTACGCGTACCAAACGACCATCGTTCTGTGGTGTAACACCAATATTAGCTGCAAGAATTGATTTCTCAATCTCTGATAGAACAGATGGATCATAAGGGGCAATAGTAATTAAACGAGCTTCAGGTGTTGAAATGTTTGCCATATCACGTAGACGTGTTGGAACACCATAGTATGTAACCATAATATTCTCTACAAGAGCTGGAGAAGCTTTGCCAGTTCTTAAACCAGAAAGCTGATTTTCTAACACCTTAAGTGTGTTGTCCATCTTGTCCTGTGTTTCCTTAAGTAGCTGTGTAATCATAAGAATTTCCTTAATTTGGTTTATTTGTGATTGAAATTAGTTTTCTGAAACAATTGTTCCTACATCCTCTCCGCAAACTGAACGACGTAGGCTATTCTCTTCAAAGAAATTGAATACTACGATTGGTATTTTATTCTCCATACAAAGTGCAAATGCAGCAGAATCCATTACACGAATTGATTTTGTTAATGCATCCTTGTAGGTTAGCTTTGAAAATTTTGTCGCACTTGGATCTTTTACTGGGTCAGCAGTGTAAATGCCATCAACCTTTGTTGCTTTCATCAAAACATCAGCACCTATCTCACTAGCACGTAGTGCTGCTGCGGTATCTGTACTGAAATAAGGGTTTCCTGTGCCAGCTGCAAAAATTACTACACGACCCTTTTCTAGGTGGCGCATTGCTTTACGGTGTAGGTAAGGCTCAGCAACCTCATGCATAGCAATCGCAGTCTGTACACGGGTTGGAATGCCTAATCCCTCCAATGCATTCTGCAACGCAATTCCATTGATAACAGTTGCAAGCATTCCCATATAGTCACCAGCAGAGCGACCAATACCAAGCTCTTCACCAATTGCACCTCTAAAAATATTGCCTCCACCTAGCACGATAGCGACATCCACGCCCATCTCTCTAACTGCTTTGATTTTCTCCGCCATCATTTTTACAACATTGGAGTCAATACATTGTGCAGTACTACGATTAAGCAAAACTTCGCCGCTCAATTTGAGTAAAATTCTCTTATATTTTGGTGTCATAATTTTATCCTGAAAATCTGTTATAGATGCATTATCTATTTATTTAACAAAATTTAACCAAAAAAAGGCTTTAATGTAAAGAAAAAAGTGGGATAAATTCGGGTGTTTTTTCAAAAAAACGTTAGCTCAAGGTCAATTGGACGTTGGGATAGTCTGTGCTGATTAGGGCGAAACGTAAGTGAGTGCTTTCGCATTAGTGCCGTAAGCTAGACTACGCACTGCTTTTGCTATTGCTAATAGAGCTCCGCTTAAGGAGGCAATTTACTGACTGAGGCTGTCAATAAATTGCCATCTTTCGCCCCCAAAACACTAGACGGCTCGCACTTCTAGTTGCTATGTAAGCCTATGCGTACTTCGTATTATGAGTAAGTGATAAATGAAACGAGAAAAATGCGTATACTTTTAGCTGTTTGACAAAGTAAATGCAACACCAAACCTCAAAAGAGGGGTTGCATTTAGTTTGTCTTTTCACCCACACAAAAAAAATATTGGTTTGGTTTACAATAATTTTTTTCTTTGATATAATAAAAGAAATTTGAGGGGGTGTTTTGAAAGGTTTTTTTGTTTGTATATGTTCGCTATTTCTAGGCTTTGTAAATGCCGTAGAGTTGGATTTTTATTTGTGGCAAAGAATTCATACTCAGGTAGTTACAGAAGCTGTTAATCGTTTCTATAGTAATTATTCAGGTGATTTATATTTTTTGGCTGGTGAATTTGAGAATAATGGAAAGGTTGTTACTCTAAACCTGGCTTCAAAATTAAATCTTAGTCGGTCAATACCAGTCTTCCGTATTCATATTAAGCATATGAATAAATCTGCTCAAGCTCTTGCTGATGAGATTGTTAAGCTTTACGAGCCATATCGACAAGCCCAATCCTTACAAATAGACCTTGATGCACCGGAGTCTAAGCTTCTTTATTATCGCGATCTAATGCTTGAGCTTCGTAAAAAATTGCCAGGGGTTAAGCTTTCTGCAACTGTTTTGCCTTGTCATCTTAAGCATAGAAAAAACTTTTTTGCACTTGCTTCTGCCTGTGATTTTTATGTTCTTCAAGTTCATGGACTTACTAAGGAAAGTGGTGAGTGGTCTATTTACAACCATAGGCAGGCTGTCGCAGCTGTAAAGAAAGCAAAAAGTATAAAAAAACCGTTTAAAGTAGCATTGCCATTATATGCTAATCTTTTGTCTAATCATCAATTAGTGCAACCCAATCTTTATGAGGTGAGTGAGCTCTCAAAGCTTTGCGATGAAATAATTGTGTTTAGATTAGGTATTGACAGTGATGGGCTTTCTTTAGATGCAAATACAGCCACTGCTATATGCAATGGTAATTATGCCCCAAGGGTTCATTTCCATTGGGTGCAAAAGGATGAAAATTTGTGGTATCTTGAGGTTGAAAATTCTGGTTTTTTCTCCAGTATGAAATCTACCTTGATTTCCTATCAAGAATCACCTCTTGATATTGATACATTTAACTATTCTATTTTAAATAAGGATGAACTTCAGTTTCTATTACCTCCGTCTGGTACAAAAAAACTAATTTTATGGGTCAGACTTAAAAAAGGGCAGTCAGCACCTCAAATAATAAATTTAACAATAAAGGATTAAATATGAAAAAGAATCTATTACTAGGGCTTGTAGGTATTACAATCATTAACACATCAATTCCATCAGCTGAGGCTTGTGGCCCGTATTTTCAGCCATCATATATGGAGACGCAGACACCATATGAGATATATTTATCAAAAGAAGTCGCTATAAAACGAATTGTTAACGATATGAAGGATTTGTTTGATTGCTATCCAGATTATCCATGCGGTCTTCCTCAACAAGAGGGGATTCGTAAAGATTTTGAGTCTGCAGTTAACTCTCGCTTAAGTAAGTATTCTCCAGAAGAGCGTTCTCAATTGATAAATAAATATTTAGAGTGGTATGAGACAAGAGAGATAGAAAAGCTTGATTTTCTTCCATCTGAGCTAGAGGAATTTTATTTATATCACAGAGGGGTAAATGAATTGAATATTGATTGTGAAGCTATACCAAAATCCTGGACTAAGCTTCTGTCTTTACCCAAGGAGCAGCGCCTATATCGTACTACATGGGCTTTGTTTACAATGGGAAATGCCTTTGATGATAAATATTATAAGCTTTGTCTGGATGCTTACAATGAAGGTTATGTTGATACAATCGGTCTTGCCAGAATATCCTATGAAAGAGGTGTTGTAGGGAAGGATTTTGTTTCTCAATTTAAATGGTGGGCTTTTGATATTGAAAATTCACGCGAATGGGAGTTTAATTATTATAATTCTGAATTAAATAACCAAATTAGCGAAAAATTAACCCTTGAGCTTCTTGAAGATCCGATAGGTAGAGAATTACTATTGATTTTTGCTCCTCATAATATATTTTTTATAGAAAATGCGGACAAATATAAGTTTCGTAATATAGATATTCTTGCATTTTGTGCATATTCACAAGGAGACATTGAAAAGGCCCAAAAATATATTTCCTTGTTAGAAAAGCCAACACTTTTGTCTTATTGGATTGAGGCAAAAATTGCACGCCTTAATGGTGATATGGAGCTTACAATTGAAAAATTGCGTAATTGGCTTAAGCTGGCAGATGAAATTGATGTAGAAGAATCTGCATTAATTTTAGTGGATAAGGATACGGCCTGGGAGAATGATGTTTATGGCTTGCTAGGTAATGCATTAGTGTATAAAAAAGACTTTGTTGAAGCAGCAAAGCTATTTGCACGAATAGGGCAGACAGATACAGATTTAAGTTATATTATTGATAAATATTTAAGCTTGGATGATTTAATAGAGCTTGCACCTTTACATGAAAAATTTTCCGAATCTGCTTTTAAGGAGGCTTTCCGTCAAAATAAATTTGATGTTGCAATTCAGCATGGAAATGATTTACAAAAGAGTTGTTTGAAAAAATATTTGGAATTTATAAATAAAAGTGAAGATAAGTCGCTTTCTAATGATGAGCGGGCATTGGCATTATACAATGCAGCAGTAATTATGCGATACAATGGGATGGATTTGTGTGGCTCAAATCTTGGTCCTGATAATGCACGATGGAAAGGCTACTATTCGTCTGGAGATGAAGTATATTCAGAGGATTATTATTTTGAAATTTATTCTAGATATGGGTATGAATCTTCCCTGGATTGGATAGATGCAAAGATTGTATTAGTTCCTGATTGTAGCAGTAAAGAGGATACTTGTCATTTAGATGAAAAATGGGGTTATTACATATATTGTGAGAAGCATGCAAAGCTTTATGGGTTCAAGAAGAGTCCTTGCTTATTGATAACTAGTGATATAGATTTTACAAAGGTTCCACGATATATCCGTTTTCACTATAGAGTTCGTGCGGCAAAGCTGCTTCTGAAGGCAGGGGAATTGGTAGAGGATAAAGATTTGAATGCATTGATAAATATGTTTGGTGGATTTTGCATGTTCTGGTATGGTCCTTCTGAGATGGATATATTTTATAAGCGTCTAGTGAAAGGTTCCAGGGGTAATATTTGGGGAGATAAGGCAGATGAGTTACGTTGGTTCCCTACATATAGCAAGCTATTTGTAGATTTTAGGAATGATAAGGCATATTTCTGTTCCACGATGGAAGAGGTTAAGAAGTTAATGTCATCAGAAAACCTTAAAACAAGTGATTCCGTCATTCAATTCTTGTACAAGTTGGAAGATGTTAAGAAGTTAATGTCATCAGAAAACCTTAAAACAGTTGATTAGTTTGTTGCTTTGCATTAGGGCAGTTAAAGACTGAATTTTTGTTGCTTCAACCCTACGATAGCTTGGGGACAGAGCCCCAACCCTACGATATAATATATTTGTTCTTTTACCCTGAGGGTGGCGAAGCCGCCCGATGTTTCGGGGGCGAGAGGTGGCACACTAGCCTGCGATAGCAAAGCAGTGTGCCTGTTTCATTACGACAAAGACGCGAGACGGTTGTGCGACGTGAGACGTTAGACCGTGAAAGTAATTTATTATTGTTTTTTCTTAACACAGAGGCGCAGATATGGTTGTAATTGCATTTGTGTAATTAAGCCATCCGTGTATGCACATTCGTGCAGTAAAACAGGATTAACAGAATTTGCAGGATTGCCATGATTGCTTGCGTGTGAGCTAAAAGTGCGAGATTCTCCCCCTCCCGCAGAGACGCAGAGACACAGAGAATTGCGCTAGCAATCATTACAATCACCCAAGCATCCCTCCGTGTCTCCGTTCTCAGGAAAATCACACTACGTGTGCTCCGTGTTTCGCC
>CALDQE010000055.1 GCA_937911295.1 uncultured Verrucomicrobiota bacterium | reverse complement strand
GTGTTTCGCCGAAGGCTATAGCGTCAGATTGAAATCTGTCTCAGCGTCTAACGTCTAACGTCAAATGTCTCAATGTCTGAGCGTCTCTCGTCACCGTTGTCTTATCGTCTAATTGTCCTTGTCCAAGCAATCAACAAAAATTCCCTCAAAAAACCCTCTGGATCTCCCAATCTCCGAATCTCCCAGTAAGCACCGCTAGATGGCACAGCAGGCAACTGGTCATGGTACAAAGTAACTGCAACATCCACTATACAATGGTGTTGCAAGAAGTTTGTCTTTTCATTCACTCGAGAAAATATCGTTTGTTCTTGCAGTCTATGTTTTATTAGTGGTATAATTTAAAACAATAAATTTACTTTAATTTTTAGCAGAAATAGGTATATATTATGTCTAATTTTCCAATTGATACACAAAAGGGCGTTGATCCTGTCAGTATCCCAGATTTTATGTCTGCTGAAGGAATGCGTGCATTACAGCTAACAAAGCTAAAGAAATTAGTGAAAATGTGCTATGAGCGAGTCCCACTAACACGTCGTCGTATGGATGAAAAGGGTGTTAAGCCAGAGGATATTAAAACACTAGAGGATATAAAATATCTTCCATTTATGATGAAGACAGATCTCCGTGATGAATATCCATTGGGATTAACAGCTGCACCAATGAGCGAGGTTGTTCGTTTCCATTGTTCAAGTGGTACAACAGGTAAGCCGATTGTAATTTGCAATACAAAGAACGATATTGATGTGTGGTCAGATGGTGTTGCTCGTGCTTTAGCTATGGATGGAATTGGGAAGGATGATATCCTTCAGGTTTCTTATGGTTATGGCTTGTTTACAGGTGGTCTTGGTTTACACTATGGTGGTGAGCGTCGTGGTTGCTCTGTGCTTCCAACCTCTGGTGGTAATACAGATCGCCAGCTAATGCTTATGCGTGACCTTGGTGTAACAGCTATAGCATGTACCCCTAGCTACTTTATTCATTTGATGGATGAGGCCCAAAAGAAGGGCATTGATTTCCGCCGTGATATGAAGCTCAAGCATGGTATTTTCGGTGCTGAACCATGGACAGATGAGATGCGAGAGCGTATTGAACAAGAGACAGGTATTGAGGCACACGATATTTATGGGTTAACAGAAATTTCTGGTCCTGGTGTTGCTTCTAGCTGTGGCTGCCATGTTGGATTGCATGTTTTTGAGGACCACTTCTATCCAGAAATTATTGATCCAGATACACTAGAACCATTGCCAGATGGCGAGTGGGGTGAGCTAGTATTCTCAACACTCGATAGAACCGGTACTCCAATGCTTCGTTATCGCACTCGTGATATTACACGCATTATACCTGGTCAGTGCGAATGTGGAAGAACAATACGTAGAATTGATCGCATTAGTGCACGTACAGACGATATGCTTATTATCCGTGGCGTAAATGTCTTCCCATCACAAATTGAAGCTGGTCTAATGTCTGTTGATAAGGCATTGCCACATTATCACATTTTTGTTGATCGTGAAGGTGATCTTGATAACCTAGAGGTTAAGATTGAGGTTACTTCCGAGACTATTAGTGATGATATTAAATCTCTTGAGCTATTGCGTCGCAATATTGCAACAGCAATTCAGAAGATTATTAATATCAGCATTAAGGTTACCCTTGTGGAGCCAAATTCTTTGCCACGTTCTGAAGGTAAACTAAACCGTGTAACAGATTATCGTAAAATAAAAAAATAGGAGAGCAGTATTATGAAAATCAAGCAAATTTCTTTGTTTCTAGAAAACAAGCCCGGTCATCTAAATACAATTTGCCGTAAACTAGCAAATGCTAATATCAATATTGTTACCTTGTCTCTTGCTGACACACAGCAGTTCGGTATTGTTCGCCTGATTGTTAAGGATTGGGAGAAGGCTAAGCAAGTGCTTGAGGAGGCTGGGCATGTTGTTAATGTACGCGATGTCGTAGCAGCTCAAGTGAAGGATGTTCCAGGTGGTATGGCAGATATTATTGATGCTGTAGGTGCTGTTGGAGTAAATATTGAGTATATGTATGCCTTTTCATTCCGCAAGGATCAGGATGCAGTTCTTGTTTTCCGCTTTGACGATGCAGATAAGGCAATCGTAGCACTTGATAAGATTGGTGCAAATATTATTTCATCAGATGCTTTATTTGCATAATTACCCAATGTGACATATTTTGTTAGGAGAGGGAGTGCTTTTTTTTAAAGCCTTCCCTGTCCTTAAAGTAGTTCAATTTATCAATAGAATCCCAAAGAAAATGAATACAATTCCAGTAATAGAAAATAGAATTTGGCAGCCAGAATTTGAATGTATGGAGCGTAGCCAGTTAGAGGCACTTCAGGTTAGAAGGCTTAAGGAGGCTGTCGCTAGATGCTCTACACTTCCATTTTACAAGCAAAAGTTTCAAGAGACAGGAATTACGCCAGATTCAATAAATTCGCTTGATGATTTACGTAAGCTCCCATTTACATTAAAGTCAGACTTACGCGATAATTATCCCTTGGGATTTCTTGCTATACCTAAGTCAGAGGTGTCGCGTTATCAAGGGACAAGCGGCACAACAGGTAAACCCACCTGGACCGCATATAGTAAGGCAGATGTTGATAGATGGGCTGATTTATGCGCACGCTTTTTGGTATCAGGTGGTCTTACCTCAGAGATGACAGTCCAGATTTCCTTTGGTTTTGGTTTGTTTACTGGTGGCTTTGGTCTTCACAATGGTATTCAGCGTGTTGGTGCTGGTATTATCCCTCTTTCTAGTGGTAATTCAGCTCGCCAAGTAATGACAATGCAGGATTTGCAGCCAGAGGTATTGATTTGCACACCTTCTTATGCACTAAAGCTAATGGACGATATTCTTAAGGGGGATGTGGATCGTAGCTCAATAGCACTGCAGCACGCACACTTTGGTGGCGAGCCATGGACAGAGGAGATGCGCGAGCGTATAGAGTCTGGGCTAGGTATTCGCTGCTGGAATAATTATGGTATGGCAGAGTGTGGCGGACCTGGTATTGCTGGTGAGTGTGCTTATCGCAATGGAATGCATATTCAAGAGGATCAGTATATCTTTGAGGTAATCAATCCAGATACATTAGAGCCAGTTAAGCCTGGTGAGAAGGGCGAAATTGTTGTTACACCACTTTGCCGCGAGGCCTTCCCAATTCTTCGCTATCGTACTCGTGATATTGGTATTATTTATGATGATGGTGATTGCCCTTGTGGTAGAACAACTCGCCGTATGAGCCGTATTTTGGGGCGCACAGATGATATGCTTATCGTTCGTGGTGTGAATGTATTCCCATCCCAGATTGAGACAGCTTTAATGCAAGTTAAGGATGTGTCTCCTCACTATATGATTGAAGTCACACGCCCTAAGGCACTCGATGAGATAACCGTGTTTATTGAAATGCTGCCAGAGTATTTCTCTGACTCAATGAGAGAAATGCAAGAGATTAAGCATCGTATCGATGTTGAAATCTTCAATACAACTGGCTTACATATGAAGATTGAATTAGTAAATCCAAATACGCTTGAACGCTTTGAAGGAAAGTCTCGTCGTGTTAAGGATTTAAGAAAATTGGTTGATTGAGCTTGTTTTTATAAGTGAGAATGCCATGAATAAGGTAAAGGTTGCGATTATAGGGTGTGGTGTAATAGGACCAACACATGCAAAATGTTTTCAATCGTGCGAAGGTGCAGAGCTAGTTGCGGTTTGCGATTTACTTGAAGAGCGAGCAAAAAAGCTAGCAGAGGAGTGTGGTATTACTCGCTATACCACAAAGGCAGCGGAGCTTTTTGCAGACCCAGAGATTGATGCTGTAAGCATCTGTACAGAGCATTATACTCATTCAAAGCTTGTTGTTGATGCTTTGAATGCCGGAAAGCATGTGATTTGTGAAAAATGCTTGGCAGCATCTCTTCCAGAGCTCGATTCTATGCTGGAAGCGGTAAAAGCTCATCCAGAGTTAGTGGCTGCAGGTGTGTTTCAGCATCGCTTTACCGCAATTAATCGCGAGCTAAAGGCAATTGTTGAGGAGGGCTTGCTAGGGCGCCTTCTCACCTCACGAGCACAGCTTTATTGTGAGCGAACAAATGAATATTATTTGAAGGATCAGTGGCGTGGGAAGTGGAAGAGCGAGGGTGGCTCTATTTTAATCAATCAGGCAATTCACTTTATTGACCAAATGCTTTGGATTTCTGGTGGACCATCGGTAGAGCAAAAACCTGTCGCAATGATTCGTAATCTTGGGCATGAGGGTGTGATAGAGACGGATGATACATCTGCCGCTGTTGTTCCTTTAGCAAATGGTGCTCTTGGTATAATCGAAGCAACTTGTGCTAGCTTCCATTATTGGCACAATACTCTTTCATTTGAGGGAACAGAGGGCATTGTTGAAATTCGTGATGATAAGCCTCTCTCAATTGAATTTAAGAACCCAGAGGTGCAGAAGATTGTTGAATGCCGTCTAAATGAGGCAGCAAAGCCTGAAGGAATTGGTATTGGTAAGGAATACTATGGTGGCGGTCATCCAGCACAAATAAATGATTTTATTGCTGCAATTCAAGAGAAGCGTGCTCCATATGTGTCTATTGAGGATGCTGCTAGCACAGCACGCGTAATTCTTGAAATCTATGCTCCTTTTAGAAAAGTGTAATTTTATATTATTGTATCAATAGATGGAAGTAGGTATAGAGCTAACAGCAATAGATTTTGAGACAACTGGCTCTGTTCGTGGCTATAAAAATCAGCCATGGCAGATAGGCTTGGTGGCATTTACCAGCACAGATGTTTTTAATCAATATGAGTCTTTGCTCTATGTGGGAGATCGTCCGTTTAATAAATATGCGCCAGGTCGCCATTCTCAGCTACGCGAAGAGTTAAAGCAATCACCTAGCTTGGCAGAGCTATGGCATGAGATATCTCCTCGGCTCGTGGGGCGTATACTTGTCGCTCATAATATAGGAACTGAACGCACAATGCTAAAGCAGGCAGCACCAATGCATCGCTTTGATTTTTGGATTGATACACTTGCTTTAAGCCGCTGCGTTTGGAAGGGATTGAGCTCGTATGCTCTTGAGGATTTGATTGTAATACTTCAATTAAAGGGAAAAATAGATATGCTTTGCCCAAATAGGGAGGCACACGATGCTCTTTACGATGCAGTGGCTTGTGCAGTATTGCTTCAGCACATAGTTTCCCTCCCTGGTTGGGATAAATTATCACTGGAAGATTTGGCTGCTATGTCATAGCCTCCAACTAAACAAACTTGAATATAAATGGATATTTTTGCTCAAATAATTGGCATTATTGCCATGGTTATCACATGTCTGTCTTTTCAATGTAAGGAAAAGAAAAATGTTCTTTTGTTCCAATTGACCGGATCTGCATTTTTTACGATAAATTTTTTCCTGCTTGATGCTTTTTCTGGTGCTATTTTGAATGCGATAGGTATATTTAGAGCAATTGTTTTTATAAATGAGAAGACCTTTCGTCCTAAGCATCCAGCATGGCTTGTGGTTTTTTGTTTTATATTTTTGCTTTCCTATGTGTCTGTGTTTACACTTTTTGATAAGCAATTTACTATAAAAAATATGATAAGTGAATTATTGCCAGTGATAGCAATGATTGCCTCAACTATAAGCTTTCGGTATTCTGATGCAAAAACTGTGCGCCAATATGGTTTAATAAGTTCACCACTATGGCTAATCTATAATATTATTTCCTTATCAGTAGGTGCTATAATTTGCGAGATTCTTAACCTATTTTCAATTGTAATAGGTATTTTCCGTCATGATTTACCAAGACGACGCTCATAAGTTTAAAAACGGAATCAAGCTGGCCGATTTAACCCCTGCGTTGCTTAAAAAATGATTGGAGTTGAGCCAGACATTGCTCCTCCATAATGCCAGAAATGACCTTTGGATGATGGTTTATCCCAGGATGGTTAAAAATACCAAACTCTGTATGCCCCCCACGTTTTGGATCAGAGATGCCCCAAACAACTAAAGGCAAGCGTGCAAGAATAATTGCTCCAGCACACATTGGACAAGGCTCTTTTGTCACATACAAAATGCAATTTGTGAGCCTCCAATCCCCAACTGCATTTGAGGCTTGGGTGATTGCAAGAATTTCTGCATGGGCCGTTGGATCCTTTAAGCCCTCTGTCATGTTATGAGCTCTACCCACAATTCTTGAGGTTAATCCATCATCAGATAGCTGCACAATTACACAACCAGCAGGTACCTCACCCTCAGCAGCAGATTTTTCTGCCTCTTCGTAGGCAAGCTTTAGATAGCGCTCATGAAACTCATTATCCAAATCAGCTAACGTTTTTTCAAACTCTTGGCTGCTCATAGAAGGCTCCACTGCTTAAATCAATCCAAGATTAATTAGAATAGAATCTGGGTTAGGTTCTCTTCCTCTGAAGCTCTTAAATACCTCCATTGGATGGTATGCTCCTCCCAACCCAAGTATTGTGGCAGCGTAGTGTCTGCCAAGCTTACAAATAGCAGCCTCATCATTACCTAATTCATCAAATGCAAGATATGCATCTGCAGCAAGTATATCCGCCCACATATAGCTATAATAACCAGCTGCATAGCCCCCAGCAAAGATGTGTGAGAAGGTGCAAAGAAAATTCTCGTTGGGAATTTTCTTTGCTCTTGGGAAACGGCGACCAGCCTCTTCCTCGATGGCTGCAATGGATGGGTATTTTTCTGAAGGGTATTGGCTATGTAAAAGCATATCCATATACCCAAAGTTTAATTGACGCTGTAGCCCGCTAGCAGCACGATAATGGTCATAGCGCTTAATCTTTTCAATTATATCATCGGGTAGGACTTTGCCGGTCTCAATATGCTCAGAAATAGATTTTAGCACCTCAGTGCGTGAAGCCCAGTTTTCCATAAATTGGCTAGCTAGCTCCACGGCATCCCATTCAACACCATTTATGCCAGATACATCCTCAAACTCCTGCTGTGTTAGTAGATGTTGGATTGCATGACCAAATTCGTGGAATAGGGTAGTTACTTCACCATAGGTCATACAGGATGGCTTACCATCAACAGGCTTCATTTGATTACATACTATGAAGGCTGCTGGTAATTGAAGCGTCCCGTCTGAATTTCTTTTTCTTGTATTAAGATCATTCATCCATGCACCATTATTCTTTTCGCCAGGCCTTGAATAAGGGTCAAGATATAACCAACCACATGGTGAATCACCATCTGGAGATAAAATTTTGAAAAAACGCACATCTTCGTGCCAAACTGGGACCATCCCATTGGCAAGCTCTACGCGATATCCTGTAAGGCGAGTTAATAACTCAAATAAGCCGCTGAGTACCTTTTCAAATTGGAAATAAGGGCGAAGCTCTTCCGGTGAAATCCCGATTGTTTTTTCAAGCATTACGCGGCTCCAGAAAGAGCTGTCCCATGGCATAAATTCGTCATTTGTAGGGAACCCATTTTCTTTTGCAAAACTTTCTAGCTGTTCTTCCTCTTTTTTTGCAATAGGAGTTAGTTTGGGCTCGAGGCGGTCATACATATCGAATACCTTGTCAGGAGAACCTGCCATTTTAGCTTTTGTGCTTTTCTCTACATAATTGCTGTAGCCTAAAAGCTTAACCTTTTCGCTACGCTTTGCCAGGATTTGTTCAATAATCCCTCGATTATCGATGTCTCCTGAGGAAGCACGTGTTATGCTTGCGATATAGAGCTTTTCCCGAAGCTCTCTATCTTGGCAATATTGCATAAATGGACCATAAATTGCAGGGTCAAGGGATACACGCCAAGGACCTTGCTCTGTTGTGGCAGAGCCTTCCCCTTCTGCTTTTGCTGCTGCAGCCATTGCTGCAAGCAATGTTTCTGGGATGCCATGAACCTTTGCTTTCTCTGTAATGGTAATGGAGAAGGCCTTTGTTGCATCTAGCACATTATTTGAAAAGTCGTTTGATAGCTTTGAAAGCTCTTGAGTTAGCTCATTAAATCGCTCACGCTCTTTACCAATTAGACCAATCCCAGAATCTTCTATTGATTCAAGATTTTTGATGAGAATGCGCTGTTTTACTGAGTCAAAGTTAGCAAATTCAGGGCTGTTTACAAGCTCCTTAAGAGCCTTGTAAAATGGCTCGCTTTGGCTAAACCGTGTTGAAAAAGCAATTATGTCTGGAAGAACAGATTCGTATGCTTCGCGCCATTCGTCAGAATTACATACAGACATCATATGGGAGATAACCCCAAAGCTTCTCATTAGTTGTTCGCAAATGTTATTTCGAAGAGTAACGACATAGTCCCAGCAGGCTTGAGGCTTTGCTTCTGCTTCATCTAGAGCGGCTTGTGCGTCCTCAATTAGTTTTGTTATTGCTGGTTTTACATGCTCAGGCTTTACTTTGTCATATTCAGGAAATTCAGGTATAAAATATAGTGGATTCATTGCTTTTTTCTTTTGGTTGTTTTGTTCATAAACAAATTATTTAAATTGTAGCACTAGTTTGATTCCTTGTAAATGAATAATACGGTTTATAGCATAGAGTATAATGAGCTAATTGAAATTCTCTTTCTAAATGCATATTGAGTTAATGGCTCAAGAGGGGAGCAGTAAATTTCTATAGGCTCATCCGGCTCTATACATATAAAATTATCGCTGAATTGAGCCATGACACCATCTAGATTTAGCCAAACCCAAAGAGCAGGAGCAGAGGCTGTAATTGTTAGCTTGTACACTTGCTCGCTAAGTAGTGTGTTGTCATCTTCTCCATCAAATACAGAATTTATACTATCAGAAATATCAACTCGGTTAACCTCGTCAATATCAATTGATAGCTGTGGGTTGACTAGCTCAAGCCGACGTGGCAAATCAAATATTACATGGTTTTGAGCAATAGTATAGCCATCTTCGTCAATAAGAGATAACCATAAAATGAGATTGTTTTTGGGTGTGTGACGTAATATTGGAGAGAGAGAGATTGAGCAAATCTTTTTGGTAGAGAAATAAGGAATCTCCACAAGAGATTCTCCCTCGTCAAGAGTTTCCCCACTGAGATTCATCGCTCTCCATAGAAGAGTGTAGGATGTAGGTACGCCACTATGAGCAAGGTTTGAGCCCCAAATATTTACATTCCCGTCTTCTTCCTGCCCAAAGATAGAGATGTCACTGAAAGCTTTTCGGACCATATAATGAAGAGCTTTCCATCTACCCTCACTGTCAATAGCAGAACCATCTGCAAGAGGCCAGCAGCTAGCATATGGCTCAAATAAAACACCTTTATGTGTGTCTTTTCGTGCTGCTTCTATTTGTGTAACAACCTCAACCGCACTAGCGATCTGGCTAAGAATTAACCAATCCTCAAGCTTGGCGGGTATTGGCCAAGTCAATGCCAATTCTGCAATAAGTTCAGCCGGTGATTTGCTTGGAGATCGTTCCTCTATCTCATAAGAATTTATATTAAGTGTTTTCTTGTTAAAAATAGGAATAAAGGTTTCTGGCGAAGGGAAGCTAATTTTATCCTGAATGAATGTAATGCTTTCGCCAGTGGAAATGTCAAGATATAGATTGTCAGGTATGCATGGGTGTTGGAATGGGTGGTATGTATTTGAATCACTATCATCAAGCCCTATGCGAAGATAAAGCTCTGGAAGCCCCAAGACAATAATTCCATAAGAGTCACATAAATCCCAAAAATATTCATCTTCAATTATTCCATTGTCCCATAGCTTTATTGCATTTATATTTGCTTCAGCTGCTGAGCGAATAAGATATTCATATTCTTCTCTAGCGATATGAGAGGGGAATATGCTTGGTGGTATCCATGTGGCACCACGTAAAAATACCTGTTGCCCATTGCAGAAAATTGCGAGATTTTTTTCATCATTTTCTATGGCGATAGTCTCTAATGAACGCAAGCCAATTGTTGCTGCCCATTGATCTAGTTGATATTGTTCATCATTCTCTTCAAAGTATAGAAATGCTTCTATTCTATAAGGTGGATTTGACTCTTCTTCAAGCCCATTGGGGTTCATACCATTGGGGTACCAAAGCTCTGGATTTTCAATGTTAATCTGACAACTAAACGCACCATCTTCAGTAACATTTATGTTTGTGGCAGTGTAGCAAGGAGCATCACTTGGTATAGCTGTTTTTTTGCCATAAATGAATAATTCTGAGCTAATCCCTTTAGAGTTAAAGCATTGAATATCTAAATGAAGATTATCAAAGCTTTCGCCAGAGGTTTCTAATAGCCCTCCTATAAATAGAGTGGCTACCTGATTTTCAAAATCATGCTGTTGCGAATAGCCAATATTGACGATTCGCGCACGATTCCATGCCCTTAATCTAACAGGTCTGCAAATGCCAGCAGTAATACATTCTGGACTAAATTTTGTGCCAAATCCATATCTTGCTTTTTTTATTTCATCAGAATTGGGGGATGGCTGTGCTGGGGAAATTTCTACAGATAAAGTGTTTTCTCCAGGCTTTAAGCACTCTTTAACCTCAGTTTTCCATGTTTTAAACATGTTGTCGGTAATTAAAATAGTCTTTCCATTGAGCTTTACCTCAGAATATGTGTCAATACCATCAAATTCTATGTCAATAATTTCATGAGCGAGAAGTTGCTCATCAACAAAGAAGGGGCGCTCAAAAATCCATGATGTTTTTGTTATCCAGGAAAATGCTTCTGGTAGACTGTGAGAGCTAATATCGGGAATAATTCCAGCAGCAATCAGAGCAGGATGTACACCACCGGGAACATGGGCAACTATTGGTTTAAAGCTAGAGCTGCCTTTTTTGATTAGCTGCCATGATCCAGTAAGGTCAATTAACTGGGTTTGTGATTTGTTGAACGATGTTTTTATCATAAAATGCTCCAAATTTCTTTATATTTAATATAAAGGTATCATTTTTAGGGATTTTTTACAATTGATTTGTGCCAAAAAGAATGCTTTGGGTTGCAAATGGAGGTGTAAATGCACCTGAGGCACAATCCCCAGAAATTCAAAAAAAGTATCAAGAGTTAGAAGAAATACTTGAGCACTGGCTAGATAAATATACTCAGGAAGACAAAGCTCTTGTATATTTATACCAGTCAGCACAATCAAAATTAAAAAATAAGTATTCTAAAGTAAAAAGCGATCTTGATAAAATACGAAACTCTCTTATTTGGTGGAATACCAAACCATTCCGACAAACGATGAACTATTTTTATAAAAAGATTATTCGGGGAAAGTGATTTTGATGAAGCCTAAATTTCATATTTAGACTTAGATGTAGCTTTTATTCCTGAGGCTTTTCTTTTAGTGCAAGCGAACCAATGTACTTAAAGAGCTTGGTAAGTCGCCTTTCCAATGGAATTGCAATAATTGCGGTAATTATTGATGCGACAAAATAGATAGTTAATTGCACAGACATATCTAAATAAGAAAATTTGTCATTTAGAAGATAAAGCCAGATTCGATGATTTAAATATAGAGGAAGTGATAATACGGCTAGAAAGCGTGTAATCTTGTTGTTGAGAAATTTTATGCTTCCATCGGATATCAATAACAAAAATAGGAAAGTAAATAGATATACGATAAAACACATTTCTGTAAACATTTTGTGAGGGGAAAAGCTTGGTAAAACCATCATCGCTACCAATAAAATAAAAAGTAAACAACAAATAATACGTGTAATTTTATTGCCAATCGCTGTTAATTCAAATTTGCTGTTTTTAAAGCCTTCTACCACGGAATACAAACAAACACCAAGAGAAAGTGCTGCTATAGCCCTAATTGTGCCAACAGTGGTTATTGATACAAATTTGGTTGCATAGTCAATACATTTAAAGTTTTGGCAAATTATGGCATACGCGATGATGCTGATTATTGGGGCAAAGCTACTTCCAAATCGGTAAACATTTTTCTTCACAAATGGGTATAATAAAAGCATGCCGATTACCATAGAAGAAAGATACCAGGTTGGTCCATTAAAGTAAAATTTAGAGAATTTTATCCCAGAAAAGGTAAGAAAAGAAAGCTCACCAATGGAGCAGATGCCTATTTCTGCAATTTTTTCAATTGGATAATTTTTTATAAAAACCATCTGAATGAAGAAATTAATCACAAATGCAACAATAATATGGGGGTAAATAGCCTTCATTTTGTGTAAGACAAACCCTAGTCCACTGTAATCAATACCATTTTTACTGTTACGGACGATGCTTGCTGCCATAAAATAGCCAGAAACAATAAAAAAGAATTCAACGGCTAAATAACCTCCAGGGAATAGATATTCAATTGGCTTGCTTGTTATTTTGCAAGTATGATAAAAAAGAACTGCAAATGTAAAAAATACTTTTAGAAGGGTAATTTCAAAATTCAGTTTTTTCATAATATGCTAGAGATTTTTTTTGTTCGAGGTTTATTGATTTGTTTTTGTGACCATATTTAAAAACATATTAGGAATATTAACATATCATTTGCGTGAATTGCAATTATAAATAATTTATGGTTATACATTCTGTTTGTATATATTTGGAGTTGCGAAAAAGCATTTCTTTTGGTAAAATTTTCAAGCATAGAAGGTAAGCTGCAAATCTTTTGGTGAGGTGATTGTTTTAGTGCAGCTTTATAAGTGTGAATATTTTATTTTAAAGATTTCAAATGGATAAGTACATTTTAGAGGATAGTATATCCCAAATAGTTGATTTTTATAAGAAACAGACCGCAATTTATATGAATCCTCCTCGGTTTGAAGGCTACTCCCGTCGCGATAGATTCCTTTTTGAGCGAATGGTTGTTGTTAGCGATGCAAATCCACTGGGCAAATTGTTTTTGCCAGTAATTTCTCAATTAAAAGCCAAGAAATTGATTCAGGATGCTACCTCATATTTTGTTGAAGAAGCTATCCCTCTTTTTGAAACAGCAAATTATGATTCCGTTGCAATTAAATCAATAAATGAGTTAAAATCAGCTGAAGCAGTAAATAAATGTGTGTTTTCTCTCTGCATTGATTGTGAAAGGGTTGCTAACAAAGAGCAGTGGTTTTCAGCAATTAAGGAAATTTGTGAGTATGCCCAAAAGGGTAAGGATAATAAATGTGTAATTACATTGTTGTTGCCTTTTATCCCAACAATTCCTGATGATAATATTGAGAGCCTGGCAGAACGTGAGCTTTCGTATTTTATGGAGAGAAAGGTATCTCCTTTGTCTCCTGCTCAGCAGTATTTTAATGAGTTAGAGGCTCTTTGCCGCGATATAGTCAATGGTGGCTTTACTGCACTTAATGTTGTGCGTGTAGACAATTTGATCGGACCAGAGGCATGCCAAATTAGAGGCTTTGATTTAGAGGAGTGTATTCGTAAGGCATTTGCTGAGGGAACTATTGAAATCTCCACAGCAGATAGCTCAGAAGTGTTTTCTGCTTCATACATAATAGATGCAATTAATTTCTCTCTGTTGCTTCCTTATACGGCAAGAGATGGGCAGATTTTCAACTTTAAGTCTTTTGACACCACAATTGCAGATATTAAACAAAGTCTCTGGAGCTTATTTAAAGATAAATTGGCAATATCTAATAATTCAAGTCGTGTTGATAAACAAATATTTAGGTGCATAAATACATTAAAGAATTTTCTTGCCAAATTTCAAGATGAATATTTAACAGCATTGCCTAATGCATTGTATCGAATTGCTTGTAATTCAGCAAATTTGAAGGACAATAACAAGCAAAATATAGATGTTTATTCTGGTAAGCTGAAGCGTATTAAAGAGCTTGAATTGATGATGCTTAAGGATATCGACGCACTATGTGAAAAGCACGGCATTAAATACTTTTTGTGCGGTGGAACTATGCTTGGTGCTGTACGCTATGGACATAGCATCCCTTGGGATGATGATTTAGACATTGGAATGCTTCGCAAGGATTTTGATAAATTTAGAAAGGTTCTTTCTAAAGAGCAAAAGGATATTTATAATTATTCTTCGCATTGGAATAAAAGTGGAAGCCATTATATTGTTGATAAAATTCGTTTGAATGGAACATATTTTTCAACAAAATATTCCTCTGTTCATGAGTTTCCTGATGGATTGTTTATTGATGTTTTAGTTTATGATCAGACAAGTGATTACAAGTTTATAGGTAAGGTTCATAGCTATTTTGTCCTGCTGTTCTCTAAAATTATTGAGGTGCTTTGGTTTGGACATCCTCGAAGGAATCAATATTATGGATACGAGCGGCTTGCTCTTCCATTCCTACGACTTTTCCCTATGGGCTTTTATCACTGGATTTTTGAGCATTTGCTGACTCTGTTTAAGTATAAGAAGAATCCAAAATATGTTATCGATAGCACTGGAAAGCTTCAATATAAGGGATCGTTCTCTATTGAAGGGCTGCAGGATGTTAAGCGTGTTCCTTTTGATGGTGGCTTTATGGCTCCAATTCCAGAGGATACAAAAAATTATTTGACCTTTGATTATGGACCAAATTATCTGCCAGAGCCTCCTCTAACAAAGCGCTGTGCACCACATGATTTTGCTCGGGTTGACCTGGGAGAGCATATTTTTGAAACACATGAATGTCCAGAGTTCCGCGATGTTAATATACGTGGTGAATTGTTTGAACAAGATAAATAGATTGGGAGTAATATTATAATGAAATACAAGGCTCTTGTTTTAGCTGAAATGCTTAATGCCTCACTTCTTGAGGCCTTTGTGGATAAGGTCGATTTTGTTTTTGACGGGTACAACATCAATCATGAGGTAATGCCACATGATGAGTTGATTGCCAAAATTGCAGATTATGATATTCTTATTAGCGAATATGACACAATCGGGCGAGATGTTTTGGATAAGGCTGAAAAGCTTAAGCTTATAGTTTGCTGCAGAGGTGGTGTTAAATCAGTTATTGATTTAGAAGCTGCTAAGGAGAAGGGTGTTATCATTTGCAATAATGCTGGAAGAAATGCAAATGCTGTAGCAGATATCGTTATGGGGTATATTATTTGTATGACCCGTAATATTGTAAATTCCACAAATGATATCTTTAATAAGGTTATTACCTCTGATGTAAGTACAAAGCCTGGTGAATATCAAGACACAATTTGGGGCTTAAATAATGATTCTCCTTTTATCAAGTATAGAGGTAAGAGTATAAATTATATGACATTAGGGCTTGTTGGCTTTGGTTGTGTAGGTAAGCTTGTTGCTAAGCGTGCGGCTGCATTTGATATGAAGGTTATTGCTTATGATCCATATGTTGATGCAACAACGGTTCCTGAAAATGTCGAGCTTGTTGATTTTGATACATTGCTAGAGCAATCTGATATTATTAGTCTTCATTGTGTGGTAACTCCAGAGACAAAGAATATGTTCAATGCTGCTACAATTGCAAAAATGAAGCAGGGTGCATATTTGATTAATTCTGCACGTGGAGGCTTGCTTGTTGAAGAAGATTTAGTGGAAGCTCTTAATAGTGGGAAGCTTGCTGGAGCAGCTTTAGATGTTACACAACAAGAGCCAATTCCTTCTAATAGCAACCTATTGACAGCAAAGAATCTTATAATTACACCACATATTGCAGGTTCCTCCTATGATGTTCAGGTTTGTGGAACACGTATGGTTTGTGAAGCACTTGAGGATTGGCTAAATGGTGTTAAGCCTCGAAATTGTGTTGTCTACAATAAATAACTCTTTGAAGGAATTGTATGGGTAAAGCTATAGGTATAATTCTAGCTGGTGGTATTGGCTCAAGATTTGGGGCAGATAAGCCAAAGCAATATTGCACTATATTTGATAAAGAAATGATTTGGTACTCAATTGAGGCATTTAAAAAAGCAACACTAATTGATGATTTTATTGTTGTTGTTGATCAATCTGAAATGCAGAGCCAACGTTTAGCTAAGGAGTATGGAGTTACCCTTGTCCTTGGAGGAGATACCCGCAATAAATCATTAAAGAATGCCCTAGATTATATTAACGAGCATTATCCGGATTGTGAGAAATTTATTGAGAATAATGCCGCTTGCCCTATGATTACCCCTGAATTGATTGATGAGTTTATAGGGCTACTAGATGAATATGATTTTGTTAATACGGCATATAAAATCACAGATGCATTAGCTTCATATAAGGATCGAATTGCAAATAGAGAAGATTTTTATCTTATTCAAGCTCCAGATGCATACAAATTTAAGCTTTTATATCAGTATTTTGATGCAGAATCAAAGCTTTGTCATCCAGCACACCAACTCCCATTGACAACAAAGGAATATCGCTATTTTGGATATAATGATAACTATAAGGTAACGTATCCAGAGGATATTAAGATTGTTGAAATGCTTATGGAACGCAGAAATAGAGCAAAAGCTAATGCTCATTAGTGCTTGATGAAAATTTTAAGTATTGCTCTTAATGGAGCTGTGATTTTCCATGAAGCTGAGCTCTCTAGTGCTGAGATACGTTGGTTTGCTCTCTTAAGCTTATGCTTTAAAGTACTTAAATTCTTAAAAAAATTAGACAACGTTTTTTCTTCCTCGGAGTATCGATTTAGCCAAAATTGATACTCTTTTTCAGTTTCGTCAAATTTCTCTTGGATTTCCGGAGCTTGTGCTTCTTGCATCTCCCGAGAATCTCTTACACGCTTGAGATTTATCTCAGCACTCATAATAATATTAAGCACCATCCATTGAGTATATTCAGGGAAATCCGAAATGTTTTTATGCAATAACTCAAGTGTTTTAATGCTTGATTTCATAAACTCGGGAGAATAGTATCTCCTATGGGTAATAGAGGCATCATTTTCAACATACATATAGTACGCACAATTAGAATGAATTATTTTATTGCATTCTAGCGTCCAGCGTATTGTTGTTGGCCAATCCTCGTGAATAGACCAAGGAATTTCGACGTTTGCTTTTTCGACTATTTCTTTTTTGATAATTCTTTTTGTAAATGCACGATAGAAATTAGCAAAAGCATATTCCTTTGATACTTCTTTAATTGTTTCCTCATTGATTAAAGGAAAGTCGCTATTTGTTTCAGATTTTTTTGCTTTAATAAATGGGAAAATAATTTGGTCAGCATTATGTGCTTCAAGTGCATTAATAAGTGATTTTACACAATTGGGGCGTACTCTGTCATCTGCGTCAATTAGCCATAAATATTTGCCAGAAGCATGCTGAATTCCAACCTGTTTGGTTGGTCCAACACCCTTGTTCTCTTGGTTGATGATTTTGAAAATGGTCGGGTATTTCTGAGCATACTCCTCAAGAATTTTAGGGGAGTTGTCTGTTGAGCCATCATTGACACATACAATCTCAATGTTAATGTCTTTTTGCTCAAGACATGAATTTAAGCAATTTCGTAAGAGGTTTTCAGGTGTATTGTAAACACCCATAACAAAAGATAATAATTTCTTGCACATATATTGTCCTTTAAAAGTGTTCAAGTATGTTGTATTTTATGCTTCACAGATATATGGTGTAAGTGGATGTGATTAACTAATATTGAGTGAAGCATAAATAATTCAAAAAATCAATTTATTTTTGTGCAAAGCAGAGTTTGCTCTGCAAAAGTTTGCATTGAAACAAACTTATTGCGAGAGAGTAATTTTGTGTGCTATAAAATAGATAAAAATATTTCAAGTAGGATTACGTACTCGTTACGGATTTAAAATTGTTAACAGAAATACAGTTAATGAAGCTTGATTTGCCCGAGGGTGGCTTTGTTCTTAAGCATGGCGGTGTTTTAAAAGAAATTAATGTTGCATATGAGACCTGTGGTACATTGTCACCAGATTGTGACAATGTTATCTTTATTGCTCATGCACTTACAGGTGATGCTCACGTTGCTGGTTGGCATGCTGGTGACACCAAGCTTACTGGCTATCAATTACATTACTTCCCACTTCTAAAAAATCTCTTTGGGCAAACTTTGGTTAAAATTGTATAAAGAGTCTTTTTAATAGCTACAAGCAGATGCTTTTGGGGCTTTTTTTTGCTTTTTTTCTTTTTCGTTAAATAATGGTCTAGAGGTGGGTATGTATTATTTGAAGGTCTTGCAGAAATGTATGAGTTTATCCTTGTAAATTTTTTGGCTAATTTTTTGTTTTGAAGAGGTTCGGTAGTATAATTTTTAGGGTGCTCTTCTTTGCGGGCACGCATGATTTCTTGCACTAGTAGAGCCTTTGCTCTTTCCTGTGGTGTATGGTGCTCCCACGGCGAAAGTGTGTCATCAGGATACTCCTGAGGAAGTTTTTCCTCAAGGGGAAATGAAGAAGGGCATGAGCTAGTATCAAAAATTGTAGGAATATTGTTAATCTTAAAAAAATTATGATAATTAACAAAATTTTGCTTTTGCTTGCTCTCTATTTGGGAGAAATCTAATGCCATAATCCTTTCCTTAAGGGCTTCTTGAGATTCTCCCTCTATGGGGCGTAAAAGTGGTATCCCGTGAAATCTAGCAAGCTCCTCTGTACGATATTCGAAAGGTGTAATGGCAGCGGGTGTTCCTGATAGAATAGAAAGCAGAGCCCCATGGATTCTCTCCCCTATGAATAAGTCTTGTGAGCTTAGAAAGCTTTTCCATGGGCCTCGATTTAAAAAGAATTTAAACCTGTTGCTCTTTGTATATTGAGATATAAACCTTGTATATTCTGGGTTTATATCCATTATTGCTTTACCCCATTTACCATCACTTATGCAAAAATAGTATAAATCGTTATGCCATTGAGAAATATATCTAGAATTTGCAAATAATTTTGCACAAGAATCTATAAGACCCCAGTTGGATGAGCTGGAGCGGATGTTAATGGAAAGAGCACAATTGTTGAATGACCCTCTGTCAAGTTTTTTTATTTTTGGAAGCTTTTCTCCATATGTGTATAAAGTTGGACATCCCAAAACCTTGTAATGTCTTCCTTCAGAATAACCAAGATTTTTAAGAAAATCGCCAGTAAACTCTCCTCGAACACCAATAATAGCAGATTTATCAAGAATAGATGAAATAAATTTTTTTACATCATTCTCAAAATCTATGTTGTCTCCAATTCTGTATGCTTGTGTGGTTGATATTGAAGGTACAACGCATGGAATTTTCAGTTTTTTTATAGTCTCTGTTAGTGTGTTTGTAAAGTGCATCCAAGATGGGTCTAACATATTGGCAAGAGGGCAGATGAATGCATCGCATGAATTGTTGAAGTAATAAATTTGTTTTTCGGAGAAGGGGGTGTTTTGGTGGTAATATCCAGTAAATAGAAAATCAACTTTTTTATCTATTGATAAAGCATTCATTACAGAATATGAATACACCATATCGCCAGGATTCTTTTCTAGGCGATTTCTTATAAAACAAGAACACAGTGTGTTAGGAATTCTAGGATCCGATACAGAGTTAAATAAATAACGTTTATTGCTCATCAGTACATAATATTTGAAATGCTTGTTATAGATATGAATTTACATTAAATGCAGTAAAAAGCACCAATTCCAACGTTTGAAAGTATGACACAAATGAAAATATAAGTCAAAGGCAATTTTACTGAATTTTAGATAAAAACTGTCTATTCTGGAAAAACTTTTCAAAATAATGTTTAATAAACCGATTTCCGTGTTGAAAGATAACCATGTTTTATGGTAAAATTTCGTTTGAGTTAAAGTTGGTTTTTCTTGAATTTTTTTATTGAATTAAAATGAAGAAGATTTTTGTTTTATTTTTCGTATATATATTTGTATTTTCGTTATTTAGTCTTTCTGCTGATATTACAATTAAAGGCTCTGCAGATAATCGCATTAAACATACTATTAGTTTTGCGAATGTTCGTACAGATGCATCTAATGCGTCGCAAGAGTTTCTTAAGGTGTTAAAGAATGATTTGATTTTATCGGGTTGGTTTGTAGAAGCTACTCCTTCCTCAGCTGCAGTGTTGTTGTCTGGCGAAATCAGAACAGGAGCCAATATTCGTTGTGAATTAACGGCTTCTTGGCTTGCCGGTACAAAAACAAAGCGTTTTAGTGATTCGGTTGCATCTAATAAGCTACGCATCGGTGCTCACAATCTTTCAGATAAGCTTACTGAGGCTATAACTGGTAATCCAGGTATGGCTTCCTCCCGTATAATATTTGTCGGAAGAAAATCTAACAATAATAATACCGATGTCTATGTATGTGACTATGATGGGCAATCATTAATGCAAATTACCCGAGAAGGGAAGCTTTGTCTTTCTCCTAACTGGCTGCCTGGAGAGAATGCTTTTATGTATACGTCATGGATGGCGGGGACTCCAGCTGTTTATAAGGTTGACCTAAACAGTAATGTTCGCGAGATTATCAGTAGCTATCCAGGTATGAACCAAGGTGCAGTGCAATCTCCTAATAAACAATGGCTGGCATTAGTGCTGTCACGTTCTGGCGGTGTTGATTTGTATTTTAAAAATTTACGTGACAATCAGCTAAAGCGTTTAACAAAGAGTAAGGATATAAATGAATCTAGCCCATCATGGTCATCCGATGGGAAATATTTAGCTTTTGTTGATGACAGTAAACGTGTGCCTCAAGTGAAAATTATGTCATTAGAGCAGCTGTTTGCAGGAGTAGGAGTAGCTCCGGCGGTTGTTGGTTTTAAGGAGAGTGTCGCCCCAGAATGGAGTGCAGATAATAAGCTTGTTTTTTGTGGAAAAACAGCTGTCCATAATAGATATTGTATCTATGTTCTTGATACACCTCTCAATTCAAGAGTAAAGTCTCCTGTTATGGTCAGCCCCAAAGATAATGCCGATTATGAGGATCCTTCATGGGCACCAGATAATCGTCATATAATCTGTACTCGTATTTTGAATTTTAAACGCCAGTTGGTTGTTCTTGATACTATGGGAGATCCTCCCCGTGTATTGTTTAATTTATCTGGTGATTGGTACTTGCCTGCATGGTCGGATAATCTTATTCGAAAATAATGCATGCTCTTAGAACAAAAATAGATAGAAAGAAGAAAATAAATGGAAATGCTAAAGAAATATGCTGCAATAGCAACAATGCTAGTGGCTGTAGTAATGCTAACTGGCTGTTTTACAAATGATAATCCTTCCGAGGATGGTGATAATAACGATCCAACAATTAGTGGTGTTGATCCATATGGTATTGGTGGTGATGGGCTCATTGATCAAAACTATGCTCAAGACGATATCCCATTATCCGATATTGATTTCCAGAATTTGAATGCTGTAGAAATTGCATTTACTCCAGTATACTTTGGTTATAACAAATATACAATTGCACAAGAAGAGATGGAAAAGGTAGGTGCATTGGCTGAGCTTATGATTGCAGAACCAAGCTATTTGCTCCTTGTTTCCGGTCATTGCGATGAGCGTGGTACAATTGAATATAATGTATCCCTTGGAGAATATCGTGCTCAGTCTATCCGTACGATGCTGGTTAATTTTGGTGTAGAACCAGAAAGAATTCAAACAATTAGCATGGGTGAGGAAATGCCTGCAGATGCTGGTCATAATGAAGCTGCATGGAGATTGAATCGTCGTGCTGAATTTGCTTTTTACACTCGCTAATTAGAAATATTTCTCGCATAGCAATGGCTGAGTTGTCGGTCATTGCTATTATCCTAGAATTCTGTTAGGAGAGCTCTTTATGAAGTCAAGGCGTATTGTTTTTTGTGTTATTATAACAGCAATCTTAGCAATATTATTTTTATTGCCAATTTTTTTGGTAGTAAAAGGTGGCTTTTGGACTGAAGAGGGCTTTACTTTCAAATATTTGCTCGGGGTTTTCCAAAATCCTATTTACGCAGAGGGGTTGGTTAATAGTTTTGCTATTGCTGCTGGAACAACCTTTTTGACAATTTGTATCGCATTGCCACTAGCATGGCTTTCTCATAAATATGAATTCTGGGGAAAGGGCTTTTTCTCGGCTCTTATTTTGGTGCCGATGATTTTGCCGCCCTTCGTTGGGGCAATAGGTATGACTCAAATTTTGGGTCGATATGGTGTCCTAAATGCTTTGCTTGGAACTAGCATAGATTGGATAGGTCAGGCTAGATATTTTGGTGTAATAGTAATCCAAGCTCTGACGCTTTACCCAATTTTATATTTGAATACAACTGCGGCACTGGCAAATATTGATCCTGCAATGGATGAGGCTGCTGCGAATTTAGGCTGCCCTGGTATCAAGCGCTTCTTTAAGATAACATTGCCACTTATAATGCCTGGCTTGTTTGCTGGTGGCACTATTGTATTTATTTGGAGCTTTACTGAGCTAGGCACGCCTCTAATGCTTAATTATACAAAGTGTGCTCCTGTACAGGTGTTTGATGCACTTAAAGAGATTGGTTCAAATCCATTCCCGTATGCACTCGTGTTTGTGGTGCTTTCATTTAGTGTATTGCTATATGCATTAGGGAAATTTGCTTTTGGAAGAAATAGCTTTGCAATGCAAGGGAAGGCTGCAGTCAATTTTACACCAGAAAAGCTGAAAGGCTTTCGTGTCTTGATTGCAGTAGTCCCATTTGCTGTTGTTTCTTTTTTGGCATTGATGCCTCATTTTGGTGTGATTTTGACAAGTCTAAGTGCACCAGGCTCTTGGTACAAGACAGTTCTTCCTTCTGTGTTTACAGCTTCTAATTATACAGAAGTACTTGGCCATGAGATGGCTGTCTCGTCAATTTCAAATAGCTTACTTTTTGCTTCAGTAGCAGTAATAGTTAATTTGGTGCTTGGTGTGTCAATCGCTTTCATTGTTGTTCGCTCTAAATTAAAATTTGCTGGAATTCTTGACGCTTTGGCTATGATACCTTTGGCAGTGCCAGGCTTGGTGATGGCGTTTGGCTATTTGGCAATTAGCTCATGGCTGTCAAATTTAGGTTGTATTCGTACAAATCCATTTTTATCTTCTGTCTTTGATGTTCGCATTAATCCTACATTGTTTTTGGTAATCGCGTATGCTGTACGTAGACTCCCATATATGGTAAGGTCAGCGGTTGCCGGCTTACAGCAAACCTCTGAGGCTTTTGAGGAGGCTGCTGCAAATCTTGGTGCTGCGCCGTCTGTAACTCTTCGCAGGATAACTTTGCCATTGATTACTGCTAATCTTATTGCTGGCATTTTATTGGCATTTGCATTTAGTATGCTTGAGGTTTCAGATAGCTTAATGCTTGCACAACAAGCAAATTATTATCCAATAACAAAAACTATTTACGAGCTTTTCCAGCTTCTAGGAACAGGTAAGTATATTGCTTCTGCTCTAGGTGTTTGGGCGATGGTATTCCTAACTGTTACAATTGCTGGCGTAAGCATGCTTCTAGGCAAGAAAATGGGTGCCATTTTTAGAGTATAGCGTATGTTTGAATTTGTTATAATACCTCTTTTATTGGCAATAGCTACTGCAGTGATTTGCGGCGTGGTTGGAACACTTACTGTTGTTCGCTCAAATACATATGTTGCTGGTGCCGTTTCTCATACTATTTTAGCGGGTCTTGGTTTTGCTCAATATTCTAATGTTACTGGCCTTTTGCCATTTTATATTTCGCCAGAGATGGCTTCGCTAATTACTGCAATTGTCGTAGCGATTATTATTTCTTTTTTGCAGTATAAGGGTAGAATGAGAAAGGATTCCTCATTAAGTGCTGTTTGGGCTATAGGAATGGCTATTGGTTTGTTCTTTATGACTATTACACCTGGCTACCAAACAGATTTGCTGCGCTATATGTTTGGTTCTATTGCCGTTGTTACTGCGTTTGATGTTTGGTTTGTTTCTTTCCTTGCTTTTTTCATTGTGGTGTGCTGCATTTGCTTTTGGCGTGGCATTGTGGCTACATGCTTTAATTCTGATTTGCTTAGACTAAATGGAGGGAAAGCTTTTTTCTTTGAGCTGGTTATTTCAATTATTTCTGCGATAGCAATTGTTGCATTGGTTAAGACAGTTGGTATTGTGCTTGTTATAGCACTTATAACTCTTCCAGCAATTGCTGCATTAGGGCTACACTCTAGATTAACCTCTGCAATGGTGCTCTCTGCTTTATTTACATTTATGTCGCTGGCTTTCGGTGTTTTTACATCAATCTATTGCGATATTGAGGCTGCCGCACCTTCTGTTGTTTTCGCAGCTATGATTGTGTTTTTTGTTTGGTTAATAAGGAGGATAAATAAAAATGAAAAAAATTAAGCTGATTTTTAGTGCTCTTATTATTGCCTGTGCGATTAGTGTAAATGCAGGTGGAATTGGTGGTTATTGTGGAACAATAGACACAGATTCATTAGGAGATGCTAGCATTGTTGGGGGCTTTTTAACCTTTGATGTTGTTCCTCTAGTGGATTTATACTTTAGTGGTGGATATGTGTCTGAGTTCGATGCCCTAGAAAAAACAACGAGTAATGGGTTTTTAGGCGAGCTTACACGCCGGTATGAGGTTGACGATTTTTGTTTAGTCCCATTAGAGGCTGGACTTCTAGTGGAGGTTGGACTATTAGATTTGTTTGAGGTTTATTGCGGAGCTGGATTTGCATATTATGTGTTGCCTAATTTTAGCTTAGTATCTAGCGATTCATCCTTTGAGACAGATGTGGATATTAGTGATTTGATGGGATGGTGGGGTAAGCTTGGTATTGCTATCGGTGTTCCTAATTTAAAAGTGTTTGCAGAGGCCAAGTATACAAGCTTGGATACTCATGATATAGACATAGATGTCACAACAGATTATTTCTCATACAAAGATACATTAGAGATAGATTTTTCAAATGTACAGCTATTGGTTGGTGCAAGACTAGAATTTTAATTAAGGAGAGGCTTATATGAAAAAGTTATTTGGTGCAATCTTAATAATTGCTTTTTGTGGCAGCGTCTATGCTGAAAATATGTTTGGCGTGGGTGGATATTTTGGTGCAACATCTACTGGTGATTTGGGTGATGGCAATGTGTGTGGCTTAAATATGGATTTTGAAGTAGCACCATTTGTGATGGCACGAATGAGCTTCGGATATATGACTAGCTTTGATGTTGAGGATTATGACACAGATTCATTTATTGGGTTTATAGGAAAAGAATTTGAGCTAGATGATATTGATATTGGCTCATTTGAGCTTGGCGTATTCTTTAAATTTGATCCGATAGATGATATTTTCTCTCTCTATTGTGGTGCTGGATTTGCCGCATATTATATTCCTGATATAGATATATATGGGAGAAATTTTCGAGAAGATGTCGCACTGGAGTTTGATCCAGTTGTTGGTCTATGGTGTTCTGCAGGTGTAGAGATTGGTCACCCTAATTTCAAAGTTTTTGCCGAAGTAAAGGCTGCTTGGGCAGATAATTCGAATGTAGACATTGTTGTAGATAATTGGTATCTGACATATTATGGAGATGTGGCAGTTGATTTATCAAATGTTCAAGTGCTTGCAGGGTTGAAAATTGAATACTAAATTAACTAAAAAAGAGTTAAGGCAAATCGCTCGAAGGCTTATTGTAGATAATGCATATAGACAGGATAATTCTCACATTGAAAAAGTGACAAACAGCCCAGAATTCATAAATGCGAGAGTTGTTGGTTTATATATATCTACGGATAAGGAGCCAGCGACAGGTGAGCTTATTGCTGCCGCCTTTGCTTCTGGAAAGAGGGTGGCTGTTTCTGCATATAATCCGCAAACCCGTCTATATGATTGGGTGGAGCTTTTGCCCAGCATGAGCTTGGTAGAAGCAAAATATGGTATAATGGAGCCAGTTGGGGCAGAATTCATAGACCCCTTAGAAATTGATGCTTGTTTTATTCCAGGGCTGCTATTTGATAAACGAGGAGTGAGGTTGGGCCACGGAGCTGGCTTTTATGACCGATTGCTTTCGCAGTTAAGAGTAAATGCTGTAATAGTTGGTATTGCATTCCCATGGCAAATAGTAGATGCATTGCCAGTTGAACCGCATGATATTTTTTGCACTAAGGTGATATATTAGTTTAAATGATAAGATATGAGGTAAATAGAGTGCCGATGGCATTAGGTTAAAGTGTTTTTTTCTTGAAATTTTTGTTTGTTTTTCATTAGTTTGTTGTTTTATAAAGGTAAGTGTGCTAAAATACTTATAAATGAATTTGTTGGAGATATATTGTTTGGAGATATATTGTTATGAATAAAGCCAAAAAGAAAAAATTGATTTTTAGTGCTACAGTGCTCTTGTTATTAGTGTTAGTTATTGTGGGCATTAGTAGCTCCACATGTAATCGTGAACCTTTCGAGGATGCTGTTCGTCTTGGTCAAGATGACTTAAAGAATGGTAATTATAAGCAGGCTGCATTCCATCTTAAGCGAGCAGCCAAGCTTTCGCCAGATGATTATGTTATTTTGATAAATCTAGGAATGGCTTATTTTAGTGGAGAAGAGTATTCTTCTGCAGCTAATGCTTTTGAAAGAGCTGCTTTGATAAAGCCTACTGAGGAGGTTCTAGAAGCCTTGGCAGTCACTAGACTTAAGCAGGATATGTATGGTGAAGCAATAAATGCATATACTCAGGCGATTACAGAATATGGAAGAAAGCCAAATTTAATAGCTGGTATTGCTGTTTGTCAGCATCGTCAGGGAAATACAAAATATGCATTTGATTTGCTTCAAGAAGCATTGAGTGAAGATTCAAAGAATCCTGTAGCTCTCTATAATATGGCTGTTTTAAAGTATGAAACAAATGATATTGTCGCAGCTGCAAATTATTTTATTACATTCTTTGAGGTTGTTGATGTTGTAAATAATCAAGAACAGCTAAATCAGGCACGTACACGTTTTGCTGAAATAACTTCTAAGTATCCAGAAGAAAATAAGCATTTAGCACAAGCTCATTATACTAATGCTGTTAATTTATATAAGCAAGATGATTTGGTTGGAGCTTTTAAAGAAACAATTAAGGCAGCTAGAATTAATCCTACAGAGCCAACCTTTGTTGCATTATTGATCGGTATAAGTAAAAAGGTCGGTCGTACAGATAATATTCAACGCCTTAATACTCGCTTGAAGAACGGTTTCCCAGAGTATCTAGAGAATTTGAGAAATAAATAATGTGCCAATTTTTTCTCGCATAATTTGTTGAATATTAACCGATACTTAGACGAACAGGAGTAGTAATATGGGGTGTGAAGCAATATTTGCTGCCTTAGGCGATTTAAGTTTTTATAATTGGGTAGATATAGCAGTTGCTTTAGGTGCAGTTGTTTTTGCGATTTATGGAATAATGCATGGAATTACAGGTGGAATTTCAAAGCTTATTGCATATTTAACAACCTTTGGAATTGGTGTTTGGTGCTATAATTTTATCCGAGGTAGCTGGCTTGTAGCAAATACCTATCCAAACAAAATTGGTGCATTTATAATTGGTGCCTTGATTGGGTTGATTGTTGGTGTTTGTATCGGATTATTGGTTGCCAAGTGCCTCCGTTTAATTGTCTCTCAACCATATGATTCAATTATAGGTGTTTTGGCATCCTTAGTTTGCTATATAGTAATATTGCTTGGCGTTTTATTCTTATTGAAGCTAACACCAATGAATGTTGATTCCCTTCGAAAGCAATCCTTTACAGGTATGATGGGATATGCAATTTTAGATGGTGTTATGGCAGATCAAGGGCAAGCAGCGGAGTCTGATACCAAATGAGTAGCACTGTTATTTGGTATTATAGTGTAGGTGGAAAGGTGTCTCCTCCATCCACATGGGAGGATATTTGCAAGGCTGTTGATGAAAAGCGTTTAGGACCAGATGATTTAGTCTGGACAAGTGCTTTTGGAAAAGAATGGCGCAAGGTCTCTACTCTTGAAGCACTGTCCGCAAAATTTCACGCTGTATCGGATCCCATAAATCCTAATGATAAAGAAGTTTCTTTAACTCAGGAAGAACAAATTGCAGAGGTGTCTGTAAATCCTTCTGCTGAAGATGACTCTAGCTCACACCAGGAAGAGGAAATAAACCTAGCTCGTAGTCGCATCGGTATCAGATTGGGGCTTAAACGTGCCTATTATGGGATGATAGGAATTTTATTTGCTAGCCCATTTAATATTATGCGTTGGATTCCATTGGCTGTTGCATTGTTTTTGGCGACCCAAATGTCCACAAAATTTGTAATAAATGCAACGAGTGTGCTTCTCTCCTCCGATGGAGAGGTCGCAGCAAAGCTACGGGATAATTCAGAGCAAATAGGACTTAATGAAGAATTTTATACTTCAGGTGTATTCTCGGAGCAGTGGAAAAATGAGTACTTGGGTTTAAATGAATTCATTAAATCTGGTAACCACTCCAATTTGACACAGCAAGAGCTTGAGCAAAAATTGGTTGCTATATATTCGCGACTAATTAATGGAGTAGGGGAAAGCTGTTTGTTCATTTGGAATTGGATTAAGACTTTTAACGGAATAATCGTATCTGCAACAGTTTTCCTAATGGCATTTATTATGAAGTTGGCTCTTTTCTGGTTCGGCTCTCGTGGTAAATTTATTGCAATGGCTCGTTGCTATGCACCAGCGGAACCTTTTGGGGTAACATGGAGGCGTGTTGCAGCTTCTTCCAATAGATTTTTTAAGCTATTAGCAATTTTTGAAGCAGTTACTTCTTTGTTGTTTTTGGCACTAACAATTCTTTTTGTTAGATATTTGGCAAATGGGTTTGTTTTAGAAAATCTCTCTATCAATATCTTCTTTGGGGGATTTTTAGGGCTTGTTAATCTCTATTTATTCTTCATGCTAATTAAGTTTTATTTGCAAAATTTTGTAGTGCTGCCATTCCTATTGGAGACGGAGCCCATCACCTTGCGCTATATCTTCAAGGGTTTAGGTGTGTGGTTTATCCGTTACGGCATTTTATATTCTGTGCTATTAGCGATGCTACAGTATTTGCTTGGAATTTTGGGTGCGGTGCTAGGCTTCTCTTTTGTTCAGATGATATTCTCAATGCCGATTACAGGTCAATTGATAGCATTGCCGATATTTGTGGTTAATTTGCTTTGGGTGATGGATATTACAATTCAAATCCGCCCTGAATTAGCTAAGAAGCGTCCTCCAGTAGATCCTTGGCAAGTAAATAGATAATAGCTGGTTGTGTAATAATACAATATGAATAATGCCTCTAATAAAAGCATATTGTGGACGGAGCTAGATGCGGTGCTTGTTTGGCTCTACTATGTGTTTATGTCTCTCCCATGGTTTTTAAATGTTGTTTTTGGGGGTGGGGACCGTACAAGTCTCAACAATATTACAGAACCAGTAGAATTATTGCCTTTAGCATTTTGGGTGTTTGGCTTTACCCCATTGGCATTTGTTTGTTTTCTTATCTACAACCGGAAAAAGCAATCTGGTTGCACAATAAATCAATTATTGCATTTCCCATCTGTAGGTACGTTTTTTGTTGTTGTGCAGAAGGGGTTTTTATGTGGGTTATGCTTGTTTTTTCTGGTTGCCTTTTTGCTTAAATTTTGGGGAAATTATTTAATGACTCTTGGCGTGGAAGCCTCACCACAGTATCTTGTAAGTGTGTTAAAAGAAGGTAATATCCCTTTATGGCAAATAATTGGTTTAGGTGGATTTCTAGGGATTTTTGCTCCATTTTGTGAGGAATTTTTTTATAGGGGAATAATTTTTGAACGATTAAAGCTGCACCAGAAAAAATGGGTTGCAGTATTTCTTTCGAGCCTCTTTTTTGCGGTTTTACATTTTAATCTTTTTGCTTTACCTGGTGTGTTTATTGCCGGTATTGGCTTTGCATTAGTTTATGATATGCGTATAAATGCTAAAATTGACGGTTTGGAAGAGTCAGAGAAGAATGGCTTACTTGGGTCAATGGTTGCACATTTTACATTTAATATGCTTAATTTTTTAATAACCTTAAATTTTGTAGTTAAAACAGATGTCTCTCAGTTACCTTAAACTTGGTTGATTTTGGGGTGTGTTTATCATAAAGCATTCGATTGCTGGTGGATTTGTAATATAAGATTTTACTTTGTACCCCGCACTTTTAGCCACCACGTAAGCCTCTGAAAAACCTTGCACTTCCAACTATCATGCTTGCAAAATTACTGCCTATTTGCTAAATGCGTGACTGATTTTGTGAATGCCATGGAAGAGAATTAGCGATGATTGTTTTTGATTGATAATATTTTCTCCTTTTCTTATAATTAAGTAAATTTTAATTTTAAGTCGTTGTTGTTTAAAAATATAAATATGTTAATTTTACGATAACAAAAATAGGTTGGGTTGATATGGTGAAAAAATATTTTTGTGTTCATGCCTGTGCTATATTTTCTTTTTTAACTACAGCTCTTGCATATACTCCTGATGGAACGATTACTTATATTGAGTCTGGGAATAACCTCTATATAAATCCAGGAGTGCCGGCACGAACAGGAGTTAAAATAGAGCTAGAAATGGAGCTCTTGAATGTTAATGGTGATTATGCAATTGCGGGTGCAAGAGTAGACAATAACAGATTTTATTTGCTGCATGTAAATAATGGGTGTCTAGCATTTGGTGCAGGTGATTTTTATTATGTAAATTCTACTGACCCAACCGTGGTTAATAATAGTGACCGTGACTCAACAAACTATAAAATCAACGCAAAACAACGTTATAAGTTTGTTTCCGATTTTTCCGAGGGTCAGCAAACGATTTCCGTTGACGGTGCTGTTGTTTATACTGGAAATCATGTAGATGGACTAAATCTGAATATCGATTTTTATCTGTTTTCATTAAATAATAATGGTAGCAGTAGATATAATTCTAGAGCACGGTTGTATTCAGCAAAAATTTGGCTTGATGGTGTGCTAGTTAGGGATTATGTGCCAGATATCCGAAATGGAGCGTCTGGTCTTTATGATATTGTTAATGATACATTTACTACTATGCCAAATGGTAGCTTTCTACTTACTGAGCGAATTCTAAAGGGAGCACCAGATACCTTTGTTGATTGGATTGCTGGTGGTAGAAATGTTTGTATGGATTTAGGTGTTTTGGCAGAGACCGATATTGTTGTTGAAGGCTCGATGATGTGGACTTATTTGTCAAATGATGATGAGTACTCCTTCTTGGGAAGGAAAGGCAATAATGGAGTCTATATGGTAATGATCCATACAAAAGGCCAGGACGCATGGGTCGGAAATAATACAACAAGAGGAACGATTGGCACAATATTAGGCGATGAGTCGAAAAATTTTAACTATCAGACCAATGTTATTTATAATTTCAGAGGTGTCTCTGCAGATGGTGAGCAGTCGCTCACTATCAATGGCGAGAAGATTTTTGAGCAAAATGAAGCTGGTAGCTTTGCTGGGGATAGAAATTTGACTCTTTTCGCTTTTGATAAAGACTCTTATTGTTCATATTCTAGATGCTACGGACTTAAAATATGGAGCGACGGAGTGCTTGTTAGAGATTTCTATCCAGCTGTAAAAAATGGAGAGGGCGTGCTTTGGGATGCCGTTACTGATACCTGTTTCTTCTCTTGGGAGGGAATTACTGGAAAATATATAGGAAAGCCTCTAGAGAAAGCAAAATGCCCTCGGTATATAGTGGAGTATATCGGCTCAGCTCAATCGCAATGGATTGATTCAGGTGTGATTGGTAAAACAGGTACTAAGGTGGAAACAGAGGTTGCTTGGACAAAGCTTGATGCGGATGGTGGTTTGATCGGAGCAAGAAAATCAGCTGACTCAGATACTCGATTTTACCCAGTTCATTGTTATTACCAAGAGGTTGGTGTTGGCTATGGGAAATTTAGTTACACTGGGAAAAAACTTGAAGTTGATAAAAAGTATAAATTTGTGTCTGATTATAAAGCGGGCTCTCAGACAATATATGTTGATGATGAGCTAATTTATTCAAAAACAAGCACTGATGAGATAGATACAGCTCTTCCAATGTATATCTTTGCTGAAAATGTCGGTGGTGGCTCAAAGTATCCTACTGCTGCACGTGTTTATTCTATGAAGATTTGGCAGGACGATGTTCTGGTGAGAGACTTTGTTCCTATGCTTGCTGACAATATGGAGCCAGGCTTTTATGACAAGGTAGAGCAGAAGTTATATGTTGCTCAGGGTATATCTGGTCTTTGGGACTATGGACAAATTGTTGGTCCATATTTTAATAGTACATTTATCGTTATTAGATAGAATTTATTACAAAAACAAAATTAAGCCGTTGCAGGTGTGTTATGAATAGGTGGTCTAGAGAAAAGGCATGGGAGTGGTATAATTCTCGTTCTTGGATACGTGGCTGTAATTATATGAGTGCAGATTGCATAAATCGCGTGGATCAATGGCAAGCACTACATTTTGAAGAAAGAATGCAGACAACCGAGGCTGAGCTAGCCCTAATGAAGGAGCTTGGGTATAATTCTGTACGCTTGATACTAGAATATGTCGTTTGGAAGGAAGAGCACGATGGCTTCTTGGAGCGCTTTGAACGTTATATTTCTCTTTGCGATAAGTTTGGTATATCTTGCATGATTGTTCTTGCTAACGATTGTATGCCACCAAAAACAGAGCTTTGGAAAATGCCATATATTGGAGAGCAGCATTGTGATTGGGGGTATCATGGAGGCAGAAAGCATTCTCAGCACGGGCGACACAATGGCCCTGCTCCTCATTTCTATCTTGATGACCCTGCCACGGCAAACGATTATTTTCGCATGGTTGAGGAAATCGTTTCTCTATACAAGGATGATTCTCGCATCATAATGTGGGATTTGTTTAATGAGCCCGGTAATAGCCAAAGAAGTGGTATCACTCTTCCCATTCTTGAAAGAATGGTTGGGGTTGTACGTGCAATAAATCCTTCACAACCTCTTACAATTGCTGCGTGGTGCTGTGATAGAAATTACGAATTTTCAATGCCAGAGGATATTTTTGCAATAGAAAATTCTGATATTATAACATACCACAATTATGGTAAATTTGAAGAGCATATTCGTGTGATCAAATATTTAAAGCAATTTGGTCGTCCTCTTATCAATACTGAGTGGCTAGCTCGTTGTACTGGTAATACGGTATTTGAGAATTTTCCTCTTTTTTACTTAGAAAACATTGGTTGCTATAATTGGGGCTTTGTTGCTGGAAAATATCAGACCTATGAGCCGTATGAAGCACATTGGCAATGGTATGAAGAGGATAATCGTGCAGAAATAGATTTTACAAAGTGGTTCCACGATTTATATCGCCCTAGTCATAGACCGTATGACCCTAAAGAGATTGAGCTAATACAGCGCTTTTGCCGCTTGGCAGATGAGGGCTTCTTAAAAAATAAATCTCAAAATTAAATTTTGTTGTATTTTCTTTGAATTATTGTGTTAATATGGTAAAATATTAGGTAATGAATTTTATGTTGAAAGGTAAATATAATGAATAGTGATACAATTAAAAAAGGGTTTGAGCGAGCACCACACAGAAGCTTGCTTTATGCTGATGGCTTAAAGAAAGAGGATATCGGTAAGCCATTTATTGGTGTTTGTAATTCATTTGTTGAGGTGATTCCAGGTCATGTTCATTTGAACAAGGTTGCAGAATTTATTAAAAAAGAGATTCGCAAGGCTGGAGGTGTGCCATTTGAATTTAACACAATTGGTGTGTGCGATGGTATAGCTATGGCACATACGGGTATGAAATATTCTCTACCATCTCGTGAGCTAATAGCAGACTGTGTTGAATCAATGGTAGCAGCACATAAGTTTGATGCACTTATTTGCATACCAAACTGTGATAAGATTGTGCCAGGTATGATTCTTGGTGCAATTAGAGCAAATGTTCCTACAATATTTGCTAGTGGTGGACCAATGATGGCTGGAAAGCATCCAAAGACAGGTAAGGTACTTGACCTTAATTCTGTATTTGAAGCAGTTGCTGCTCAGAAGAATGGTATTATAGATGAGGAAGAGCTTCAGACCGTTGAGGAGAATGCTTGCCCTGGCTGTGGCTCATGCTCAGGTATGTTTACAGCAAACTCTATGAATTGCCTATGTGAGGCAATAGGTCTTGCATTGCCAGGCAATGGCACAATTCCGGCAGTTTCTCCAGAGCGCAAGAAGCTTTGGCGTACAGCAGCAAAGCGAGTTGTTGAGATGGCAAAAGCTCAAGGTCCTTTGCCAAGTGATCTAATTACAATTAACAGTATTGATAATGCATTTATCCTAGATATGGCAATGGGTGGAAGTTCAAATACTGTTCTTCACACACTTGCAATTGCTCATGAGGCTGGTATTCCTTACGATCTAGAGCGCATCAATCGCATTTCCAAGCGTTGTCCAAATGTTTGCAAGGTTGCTCCATCTTGCAGCTATCATATTGAAGACGTAAATGCTGCTGGTGGTGTCCCTGCTATTCTAAAGCGTATTGGTGAAATCCCTCGCTTGTTAAATAAGAAGTGCCCAACAGTTTCTGGTAAGACTCTTGGTTCAATTATTGCTCGTGCAAAGATTTTGAATGAGACAGTAATTCGACCAATCAAGCAAGCTTATTCAAATGATGGTGGTTTGGCAATTCTTACTGGTAATCTTTGCGAGCAGGGTGCTGTTGTTAAGAAGGCTGGTGTATATCCATCAATGATGGTGTTCTCAGGAAAAGCAATCTGCTTCGATTCTCAGGAGGAGGCTTGTAAGGGCATTCTTGAAGGTAAGGTAAAGCCTGGCAATGTTGTTGTAATTCGCTATGAAGGACCTAAGGGTGGACCAGGTATGCAGGAGATGCTTGCACCTACAGCATATATTATTGGTGCTGGCTTAGGTGAGTCTGTTGCCTTGATTACAGACGGACGCTTCTCTGGTGCAACACATGGTGCTTGTATTGGGCATGTTTCTCCCGAAGCAGCGGAAGGTGGACCAATTGGTTTGATAAAGGATGGCGATATGATTGATATTGATATCAATAGCCGCAAGCTAAATGTTCGCCTAACAGCAGCTGAGCTTGAGGAACGCAGAAAGAATCAGCCAGAATGGACTCCTCGTAAGTTTACTGGTTGGTTACGCAGATACTCTCAATTAGTTGGTAATGCAAGTAGCGGTGCTACTCTTAAATAAGCATTAAATCTGCTGATATTGATAAAAATGCCTATCTCGAGAAAACGAGGTAGGCATTTTTTTTATCTGGGTTTTGCATTTTTTAGTTGTAAGATTCAAAAGGTTACATGGATAGAGTAGGGTGTAGCCAAGAAAATTGCTTGTAAAAACAAAAATGAGTATGCAAAACAAATTGCATACTCACCATCAAATGACCCTGATTCTCTATCTCTGGGTAAAAAAAATGGAGCCGGAGATGGGACTCGAACCCGCAACCTACTGATTACAAATCAGTTGCTCTACCGATTGAGCTACTCCGGCGTTAAAAACATGCGAAAGTATAGCAAAACGCATTTTTTAAGTCAATAGAAAAATTAAAAAAACTACAAAATTGTAGTTTTTTATCCTCTTCTACCGCCACCGCCACCATGGCCGCCTCCTGATGAACCTCTACTAGAACTTCTTCCACCACCGCCACCACTACTCAACAACAAAGCGGCAGTAGCTGCACCTGCAACAACCAAACCTGTAGTTTTGTAATTTATACCACTTTTACCACTACTAACCACTTCTTTTTCAACAATTGCAGACATTTTCTCATATCTATCAGCAAAATATTTAGCTCTTTTCTTATCAACATTTTTCAAGCATTTAGGCTCATCATCTGCACCAAGATTACGAATTTTATTATAACTAGCAAAATCATTACTATCTATAGCCAAACGAAGAGCTGTTTTTCCATTGGGATTAACTGCATCAATATCATATCCTTGTTCTAAAAATTTAACTATAGAAGAAGAAGCGCCTCTTCTAGCACTTTGATACACAAAATCAGAGAAATACATAGCATTTGCTGAATTTACAACACTTATAGATAGCAAAAATGCTAATAAATATCTAGAAAAACGTCTCAAAATAGTCATATTAAAATACCTGCGCAGTTATAATTTACTGTATCATACCTCAAAATAATTAAAATTACGTTTATTATAACAAAAAAGTAGCCAAGTTTCCTTGACTACTTTTTGCGCTAATTTTATACGGTTTTTAGAAACCCATACCGCCTGCACCACCAGGCATACCACCATGACCACCACAATTGCAATCATGCTTTTCAGGAATTTCTGTGACCATAGCTTCTGTTGTAATTAATAAACTTGCAACAGATGCTGCATCTTGAAGAGCTGTTCTTACAACTTTAGTTGGATCTATAATACCAGCTTTAACCATATCAGTATATTCATCTGTAGCAGCATTATAACCAAAGTTATAATCAGATGATTCCATAACCTTGCCCACGACAATTTCGCCA
>CALDQE010000054.1 GCA_937911295.1 uncultured Verrucomicrobiota bacterium | reverse complement strand
ATGCTTGACTGTCAGCCGGGTTCCTTTATGCTCGACAAAAGAACCGGAAAGCTCTATATCAATACTCTGAGGGGGGAACATCCTGACAGTTTGCGTTTTCAGCTCATCCCTTACTTTTTCGGCTATTTTGCCACCAGCACTATTGCTTTCAAACCTACAGAGCTTGACTTTATGCTTATACAGTATATTCACCAGGCGTTCTTCTATGATTTCAGGCTTGCCATTATCACAAATCATATCTTCAATGTAGTAATCTGTACCGTATTGGTAGGCAATTGGCATAACACAGTAGTCAACACCTCTGTCTTTGGTATCACAAACGGCTATTATGGCATCAGGTTCTGCTTCTGGGAGGTCAAAATACCGCCTTAACTCTTGATTATCAAACAATAAGCCCTCTCTCTCAATTGGCTCATTTTGATATAGAGCTAACCACGATGCTTCATCTAGCATTTCTCGCTGATTTTTGTAAAACTCGGTGGTGAAACCATCAAAACCCTGTCCGTAATCAAAATTACTCTCATCATTTTCGTTTAATGCCGGTATTCTGATGAACTTTGCTCTTGGATTGCCCTCATTTGCCTGTTCCAATCGCCCTATAACATCAGCCACACTCCACCTGGTAGCCACATGCAGCTCTTTACAGTTAGTGGTTTTTCTCTGTAATAGGTCACCCAGATACTGTGTTTGATATAACTTGTCTAATGCTTCCCTATTCAGTGCTACTTCCATGCTTGGAACAAGGTCATCACAATACAGCAACTGCATGGCTCGGTATTTACCTGAATTGCCAGCCCCAATTGAGGTGAACTCTATGGAACTGAACCTTTTTTCCTTTTCCAAATCAACCATCAGCAGCTTGGCATTGGTATTTACCAATGGACTATTAGGGAAAACATCGTTAAATAGGTACTCACCATCTTTTTCAAGCATCCTTATGACTTCACCATACATGCCCTGAACAATAGAAGCACTGTGAGAAACCCCTAAAATGCTCTTGTCTGGCTGCCTTCCAGCTAACCAGGTAAGGTAGAACAGTGATAACGTTGTCTTTCCGCTTCCTGGCGGTAGAGAAACGCATAGCAAATCAAGCTTATCATCAGCCAGCTCTTGCAACCCTTCAACTACATCCTTCAATGCCCTTCTTCTAACGGTATAAAAGCATTTCTTTGGGTCACGATCCCACTCGGTGTACCTCATATAGGCATCAAAGCTATATGGTGCTTCTAATAACAGTATCTGCTTCCTTGCTTGAACCACTGCATACTTTCCGGCATAACTGCTAACATCTACCTTATTCAGCACTTTCCACAGCTCTTTAGCCATTTCTCTGCCACTTTTCAGGTCTTGGCTATATAAGGCTGCCAAAGCACTTACCGCATCACCCAGCATATATGGATCGCTAACCCCTGCCTTAATTCTTCTAATGATTTCCTGTAATACCCTTTTCAAAGTAAAAAGCACCTCCTAGCTTAATATCACAATTACCACTAATAAGTGCCTTTTCTCTCTCAAATACAATTATATTGGATTTCAGGGTGCTATGCTCTGTTATACCAAGTGCCTCTGCTGATACCCAGCTCTTTGCACATGGCACTTACTGATAAGCCCTTGCCTAATAATTCTTCTGCCCTGGCTACATCCAGGTCTTTTTTATGTCTGCCCTCTTTGTACTGTGGGTTATTAGCCTTTGCAACCTCTTTGCCCTCGCCTGTCCTGGTGACAATCATATCTCTCTCAAACTCGGCAAATGCTAACATTACGTTCTTCATCAGCCTTCCAGTAGGTGTGTTGTCAAACAATCCCATGTTCAGAATATGTAACTTGCAACCCATCTCTGTGATCTTGTCAATGATGTCAATGCCATCCCTTGTATTTCTAGCCACTCTGTCCAGCTTTGTTACCACCACAGTATCCCCGCTTTTCAGCTCCGCTAATAATCTCTCTAGCTCTGGCCTGTTGGCCTTCGTGCCTGTGTAGGCCTCTGCATATATCTTTTCAGCACCAGCTGCTCTTAACTGTTCTTCCTGGCTCTCCAGGCTATTACCATACAAGGCTTGGCCTTTGGTGCTGACTCTAGCATATCCGTAAATCATTACTCTGCTACCTCATAGCTGTTCTTTACATTTACGCCTTTCGGCACAATCACTAACTTATATCCTAATACATCTAATACTTTGCACAACCTGTCTACTGTCAGGCTCTTTCTCTCTGGGCTGTTCAGCATGTTCCATAACGCCTGGGTTGTGATCCCTATTACCTTGCTGATGCCTGCCATACTGTTACCGCTAATTTTAATCAATTCCTTTACGATTTCCTTGCTTGTCATATCTATTACCTCCTTGGTACACCTATATGTTAAACGATTTTGTGTATAGTGTCAACTAAAAAGTGTAATCTTTTTAATTTTTTCGGGTATTTAAGCGACTTACCCCGCCCAAAATGCCCCTTTGCCCTCCCCCTAGGGGTAGCCACCTGGCCAACGGTCACAACGCCACACTACAGACAACAACAGCAAATCAAGCACAACAACCCACCCACAACGAAAAGCCCTCTCAGATTGCCCCAAAACGCCCCACAATGTGCAAAAACTCAACAGAAAATGAACAACTCAACAAATAAACTAAAATGTTTAAAAATATGCATTTTGTGTATTGACATATTAAACTAAATCGTTTATTATTTATACAGATAAACGAAATCGTTTATCGACACTGTTCTTTGAAATATATTTCCTTCTCTTATATTAGGGGTTAACCTCCGCATAAATAAAACGGAGGTAAGCAAACATGACAAATATAAAAGCGAGATTTATCAAACACGGAAATATTAAATTAGGCGATATGTGGACATTTTCCACACTATACGGAAACGATACATTTAAAACAGAACTTGGGCCGGTTAGTGGTACATGTGGGCATTATTGCGAAGGCTGCAAGAGTGCTTGTTACGTTAAAAAAAGTTATCGTTATCCGTCTGTTATTAAAAGCCACGCCATTAATACATTATCATTAATTAATAGCGTTATGGAAACAGAAAAGGCGCTCACTGAACAAATAGCAAGAGCAAGAAAAAAGCCTTCTGTTATTCGCATTCACCAAAGCGGTGAAATGCTAAACCGTTATGAGGTGGCAATGTGGTTAAATATTGCGAAAGTGTTTCCGCAAATAACCTTTTACACCTATACAAAAGCGTTTGACATTGTAGAGCCATTTATAAACGATTTGCCAAACAATTTCTATATTAATATAAGTGTATGGCATGAGCTAGGGATCAAAGAGTATGAGGCTTTAAAAAAGCATCCAAATATAAAAGCATTTGCTTATATGGACGGATTTGACTATAAAGCCGAAGGCCTGGACATTGAAACAACTTGCAAGGCATATGAAGGCGGAAAACTTAACCACGCTATCACATGTGATAAATGCAAGAAATGTTTCTCAAAAGTATTTAAAATTATCGGTTGTGAAAGTCATTAATAAATAGGGGTTAACCCCTAATACAAGAGAACGGAGGAAAAATAAAGATGAAAAAAACTCTTGATGAATTAGAAATCCTTGACTATGTGGATTATTTGGACACCGTGGAAAGCATAACAATTTTCCCAAATAATGACATTGAGGAAGCTGGCGACAATTTAGAGGGTGAAGGCTTTTCAATAAGTGATGTTTTGGCAAATGCTAAAAATTATCATTTATATGATGATGTACTTTGGATCAATACAACAACTCACACTTTTGGCACGTGGCCAATGTGGGAAATGGAAAGCCTATTCGGTGAAAAGGCGTTGGCATGGGTCAATGAGCAAGAGGGCTGAAAGTCGCAGAGTCGCTGAAAGTCGCAGAGTCGCTTTGACTCTTGCACTTGCTACAAAGTCGCAAAGTCGCTTTGTGGCAAATGTAAAAGCCAAAAGGCTAAAGGAGGAGAAAATGAAATATAACTTTTTGAAAGTCGAACCAACCTACACTGGGGGCGGTATCTATGTTTTTATTGGGCAGATGGCTGACGGCACCTGGTTTTTGGCTGGTGACGGCGATTTTGATGCTCGTCTAATCGATACGGATGTATTCGCTGCCGATTGGGATGAAGAGCTATGGTGGCCAGAGTGGCAAGAGTCGCACCTAGTCGCTGACATCCCAACAGAAGAGTCGCTTGATTTCTTCGCTGATATGTTAGCTTGGATAGTCGCTAATAAACCAGATGGCAATTATAATCTTCGTGATATGGAGTTAGATGCCAAGGAAGTCGCAGAAATCAAAGCCACCAATCCAAATGGTTGGAGGTAACAAGGCTTTAGGCCTTGTATGAACAAGTGAAAGAGTCGCTTGTTCATATAAGCCCTAAAGGGTAAGGAGAAAAAAATATGAAAATGAGAGAAATTGATTGCTTAACGCAAAACGATTACAAGGCATTAAAAAACGAGCTTAAATCAGCTCACATATCTTACAAAGCATCTTTTTGTCAAGGATTGGGCAAGCCATGGATCCTTGTTGAGTGGGTACGCACCAAGGGTGACAAAGACATTTATAAAAGAGCATTAGAGAGGATGTGGGCAACTAGGAGAGAGAACAACTGAAAAGCCAGCCGGAAAGCTGGCCTTTTACCTGGTTATTGATTCAGATGGGAATTGCATTATATCGAAAAGTCGCATAGGGTGAAAGACGTAAAGTCGCAAAGTCGCAGCTAGTCAAAGTCGCTATCCTCAAAGTCGCTAGTCGCTAGGTACTTGGCTTCCAAGTCGCTTTCATCCAGAGTCGCTTTAGGCTCTATCACATGCTCGGTCTTATCAACATAACCAAAGTTATTCTTGGCAAGAAATATACCTGATACTGGGTTGATCTTGCCATTTTGCATGTAGTATTCCCAAAGCTGCTCTAACGATGAGTAGCCTCTTTTTATATAGTCGCAAGTCAAAGTCGGTAGGTTCGCCCATCCTTGTTCAGCTCTATTCATCAGTGACCATAAAGTCTTTCTATCATACCCAAGACTCGCAGCATAGCTTGCAACTGTCGGTTTGAAATCATTGTCAAAGCACATATTGAAGAATTGAGTTATCCTATCTCTTACAGCTTCTGGGTTTTTAAGGTCAACAGTAGGCAGATTATTGAATTGCATAATCACACCAATGGCCTTTGAATTATCACCAGGCTGCAAGTCTAACTGGTATCTCTTATCTTCCTTTGGAATAACTTTATAGGGATCAATAGTAGTGGGTAATTTTTTAGGTCTGGCCATATAAGCACCTCCTTTTTATGTAAGGTTGCTGAAACACAACCTCTCTATTTCTCTTTATTTTTATTTTCCCCCTTTTTTATCAATTTTACTCACGATAAAGGTTTTAGGAAAAATGAGCAACTTCAGCAACTTTTATCAAAAAAGTGGCTTAACAAGGGGGTTTTTTGAGGTTGCTGAAAGGTTGCTGAACGATTTTTTTGAGCAACCAGAGCAACCTTTTGGTTCACGCAGTAAACCATTTTTCGCTTTTCGGGTTGCTGGAGGTTGCTGAAATGGCAGCCAAAATGGGTTATTAGCAACCTTGAGCAACCTTTGAGCAACCCTGATATTAGGATAATCTAATGGAATTATCAGCCAACAGCCACGCATCTTTGATCCTGAAGCCAGTGTAGCCGGTGGTAGTTTTGCCACCTTTTTTAATGGCTCTGCTGTAGGTGATGTTGTACTTTTCTGCATTGTCTAGCAGCCACTTCTTTAGTCTGGTGAAGCTGGTAGCGGTAAAAGCATTATCTCTGCACCAGGCATTATGAAGCTCCTCTAACTCGTTTATCAGCACCTTGCCCTCTGGGTAATTGAAATCAAAGCATGACTCCATGAATAATGGGTAGTAGTTTGATAAGTCTTTTCTAGCACCCAAGTATGCCTTTGTACGATTGCTCTCTGACAACTCCCAATTATTAGCCTTGAGTTTGAATAGCCCTAGTAAAGCCCATTGGGTGATAGTAGGTATCTCGGCTCTGATCTTATCATAAAACAACAGGTCTGGCTTAAAATCAGGCGCTTTAGGCTTAATTCTGACCGGCAGTAATCTGCGGTAGAACCCATCTGTCTGGTCATAGGTAGAGGTCAGCATTTCGTTACAACAGCACACTAACTTTACTTGCGGTGTGAAACTGAACGGCTGGCCATACTTACGGTCAACAGTTAGTTTAACATTGTTGGTTATAAGTTTCTTGTAGAAGCCAGTACCCTCTAATGCCTTTGAGTCCAGGTCATCATCATAGAGAACTAACTTGTTTTCCAGCTCTGGCAGCTTGAACTTATCATTTAGGAAATCTTGAGTATTAGATGTGGAAAGCATCGCCTCACCCAGCATACCTTCCAAAATCACGCCTAATACTGACTTACCGGCACCACCATCGCCTACCAGGAACAATGACTTTTGGGCTTTGGTATTAGGCACTAGGCAGTACCCCAGGAACTCTTGTATTGTCAGTATGTCATCTGGCTCAAACAAGTCATTAAGCCACTTATTGAAATGTGGCATATCACCAAAGCCGGTGTTAAGGCTCACTGGCAGGCGGTAGGGGTAGGTGGTTGTCATACCCTGGTAGAACTCCATTGTTGTTATGTTGAATACACCGTTTTGGAAAGGAATAAGGTTAGGGTCTATTCTGAACGGATGTTCATGAGTGGGTATGGCAGCCAACCTGATAGCATCTTTCAGCTTCTTAACTTTAGCAGCCACATTAGTGGCAATATCAGCAGTTTCCAGAGAACGCCAAATGGCTCTTTCCATGCTGTCATCTGTTTCTCTGCCGTCTTTGGTGTAAAACACACCGTTGTAAAATACACATTTGTTGATCTCACAGAACATCCTGGCAAAGGTGTTCTCATTAAGTATCTTCTTCTTTTCATCAACCCAGATAGAGCCACTGTAGGTTGCTACAATCTCTCTGTCTGTTGGTTCTGGTTCATATCTTAATGTAACACCCATGCCTTCCAGGTCTGTGGGTAGGTAGTTATTCGTCATTATATGGCCTCCACTTTTTAAGTGTTCTCTCATACTCAATTACCTTTTCAAGGTACTTGATCTTGGTTTTTAACTCATCGTTTTCTTCTTGCAACATGAACAGAGCTTCGGTGATTTCTGCCCTAGTCCATTTATACACTTTGGTTCTGGTATAGCGGAATAACGGCATAACTAATCACCATACTTCTTACGAAACTCACGCAGCCAGGTTAGCAGCTGTTCTTCCGTTCTGTAATCGCAAAGATTGTAACTTACCTGCTTATCATCTTTGAAGAAACGCACACAGTAGATGTCGCTGAACGCATGTTCCTGGTTAGCAGCCCAGTTATCTTCTTGTACTGAAATAAAAGGTTTTTCCATAGTTATGATCCTCTCATCTGTTATCTTTATGCCACTCTTTTATTAGCAGCCTGATGCCAGCTCTATAGCGCTGGTAGCCTTCATCTTCGCAGGCTTCCAATATATCTCTGGCATAGTCAACTGGTATGGCATCAATAGTTTGCTGTCTGCTGATAATTTTCATGGCATCTTCTTTGCTCATGACACCCTGGGCTATCAGCTCATCCCATAGTTTTTCACTATCTATCAGTTTCATTTTCAGCCTCCCAATCGTTGAAATAATCGGACATTTGATAAAAGAAATCATCAGCAATCACTCCGCTTTCTTTTATCGAGTATTCAACTCTTTTTGTGTTTTTAGTTATGTTATAAAGCTCCGCAATATAGTAAGCAACAACATTACATAATACATTTAGATTATCGTTAGACTCACTATCGTGATTAGTTTCACCATATGGCTTATAATCGCCTATTAACCTATCAATGACATCAATAATAACTTCTTCGTTCATTTTCGTTTCTCCAATCTGCTATTATTTCGTGTACCATTGTCAGCCATCCATATTTTTTCTTTAGCCACTCTATAGGTATGGCTTCCACCGTTGGCGTACAATCTAAACTATCTAATACTACCTCAATTCCTGAAACAAATTTTTTACTGCCATTTTCCTCATCGTAGTGGCTCAAGCGAATAGGAAAGTCACTAATAAACTTATCTATGTCCACAAGCCTCATTTTTCTTCCACTCCTTATATCTTTTAATCAGCATGTCGCAAATGATTTCAATGTTAGGCTTTGCCTGGTAATAGCAATCTATCTTTTGCAGCTCATTAACAGTTTCAGGAAATGGCTCGCCTACAGAACACTCATACTCTATTCTGCTCCACTCCTGCCACATAATTATGTTTTTGATCTTTTCACAAAATTGCTCATAAGGGTATTTTTTCTTATTAGCCAGGTGTTTCTTAACCTCTTTTAGAGAATACTCATACACATTTATGTTTCTGAAAATGTTGAACATCTCACATTGTTTTTTATTGAAGTCATAATTGACTACATAAAACTCAAATCTTGGGTTGCTCATTTTCTTTCTCCCACCTTTCAACAAAGAAATCACTACCCACAAAATATGGCACTGTAGCAGTTTCATCTAACATAACTCTCAAATAACCACAAGGTAGGCAATCAATTTTTGCTCTGCCTTTACGTAAATGGATCACATCACTATAACCACCAACTACTCCAACAACGTTTAAGCCGTTTTCCCATTTTAGTAAAATGTATTTCATACATCTAAAGCCACTATCGTGCATTTCAGTAGTAGGGATGATAATAATGTTGTTAAACTCTTTGCCAACAATTTCGCTTGTAGAAAATGGCAAGGCATTTAATTCTTTTCGGCTGATTTCTTCTATGTTATCTATTTTCATTTTTTGCCTCCCATAAGCGTTCTAAACTGTTTTGCCATAATATAATCTAGCTGCTCCATCATATACTTAACACCATCCTCAAACCCTTCCTGGTAATCTTTTAATGGCATTTTGTGAGTGTATTTGTATGCCTCAATTACTCTCTCGGCTTCTTCTATTGGCACTCCCCAAAGTGTTTGCTCATTTTCCATTTTCTTTCTCCCACTCCCAAGCGCACAACATACTGTGCAAAATCCAGTATTCATCGCCAGTTACTCCATGAAGCTGAAACTTATTCATATACTGGTCAATCCACTCGATAGGGATTGCATCAACTTTAGGCTCTTTCAATAATGCCAACCTCAAGTCAATAGCATCAATTGTATCGCCAGGCACTTGATTTGAATATTGCTTTAAGAAATTATCTACATCAATCAATCTCATTTTTTAACCTCGGTTCTATCATTTCATAATGGTGGCCATGATAATCCCAATTCTGTAGCAGCTCTGAAAGATACTTTGCCCTATCATAATATTTCTGCTGTATCTTGGGTATGGAATTGTCACCCATACTGTCAAATCTGCGTATTTGTTCTTCAATCCACTCAATTGGTATGGTATCAACAGGTTTAATAGCATCAACAGTATCATATTCCTGGCCGTTCTCATAACGGTTAGTAGTGATATTGTATCTGGTGCAAGTGGTATCTGCGTACCACACTTCATGCCAGGTTCTAATTGGTTTTCCTAACTCACTCATTTTCTTCCCCCTTATAGTATTGTGCTATTTCTTTAGCAATTTCGATTATGTCTTGTAACATTAGATTACGGATTTCTTGATATTCTGGCCTTGACAATTCTTCGAAAGCCTCCTGCCTTGCTTGTTTAGCTGTTTTCATTTTCTTTTCCCTTTTGTAAGGGCAATCACGGCAGCAGTTAGTCATCATTTTTTGTAACTCTTTCCCAATCAAGGAGTATTTTGCTTAAAACCTTTTTGTCCTCATATGGGTGATACTCAAACCAATCTTTTAACCACTCAACATCTATACATTTATGTAAACATCTCTTAAATCCTGCCAGCCATCCTTCGTTGTAAACAACAAGGGCAAAATCTTTTTCCCCCAAAGCGTGTTGTGCTTTTAACTTTTCATATTCTTCAAACATCAGTTATTCCTCCCACAAATGCACATTGATAGTGCTAGTATGCCAACCATAGCGCCGGCAATAAAAGTTAAAACGTAACTCATTTATATTCCTCTCTTATATCTGCTAACTGATTTTATAATGCTTCTGATTTCCCTTTCATCTAAAGGTGGGCTGCATGCCATTTCATTAGCTTTCATCAGTAAGTCATAAATCTCATCATATTCATAACCTTGTGAGTGATATTGCCCTGCCAGGCTTGTGAGGCTCTGGTTTCTGCACCCATTAGGTATTGGTGGGTATTTTGGCTCAAGGCTGATCCCATCAGCGCCATAAGTCCACTCAAGCTGATAGTACCTAGGATTGAAATTACCTTTTGTGTAATTTGAAATGTCATCTTTGAAGTAGGTATTCAGCACATAGTCAATGCCCTCTTGGTTGAATATGATCTTGTCAAACAACATCTGTTTGCCGGTGGTAATGAAGTATCGCCCAGCTTGGTATATCTCTATACCGTTTCTGTTATTCTTCCCGTTAAATGGCAACTTGCCTTTTACCAGGATATGAAACCCTCTGCCACTCTTGCTTTTCTCTGTGTAGCTGTGTAGATGGTTAATAATATCCATCGTTTCAGGGGTAGGCATTATGCCGTTGTCCTCAAAGCCCTTATCAATGTCTATGCCAACAATTCCATTGTCATTGAACACGAACCCTAGGTAATCAGCAACGCCACTCTGGAGGGCTGAAAATGCGTTCTGGAACGAACTCCAGGTACTTGAGTCACTCACAGATGCAGCTTGTAATGATATAGGGTTTAATGGCAGCTTACCGCCCTTTTTATTTACAACCCATTGGGGTAATGATGTTATCTCATCAGGTAGTTTCATATTAAGCCTCGGTAAGTAGCAGCCATCTTAATGAACTTACGAACCATAAACCAGCCATATTCGCCTTTGGTGTTTAACACTTTCATGGCCTCTGGTAGAGGGAGGCCAGAGATAAATACGTTTCTCAACATATCTATCTCATCGGCCTCAAAGTGTTCCAATGCATTTTTTACACACTGATAGTTATTGTATTGTGCGCCAGACAATTGTGCTTTATTCAGGAGGTTCTCATTGGAAAAATAGTAGTTTGCACAATGGCTGATAAATGCGCTGCAATATCTAACTGTGTTCATTTTTCCTGTCTGCATTGTTATTCCTCTATCCCAGGAAAGCTGCTAAATCATCATCGCTAATATTTGATTTGCTTTCCTCTGCCGGCTCATAATTTCTCAGATTTACAAAGGTCACATTTTCGGTTGGGTTATCTTTTTTTGGCCTTACAGTGTGTGTGACTTCGGCCTTAAATGATTTCCCTGCCAGACTTTCAGGATCAATGCTCTTGGCATTTTTGTCATTGAGCGCTGCCTTTGCTAATCTGCTAAACTGTGATAACTGAATATCGTTAGGCTTACCATCGCTGGTTTCCAGGAAGAAGTTTTGCCAAAGCAATCTTCCGTTTTCGGTTTCCAGCTTCATTTCAATTCTCTTGAAATCAGCCTTATAAACAATGTCCTTAACTGTGAACAGATACTTGCCTTCTGCAAGTGGCTGATATACGGTGTCCTGTAATTCGATAACATTAGGCATAATTACTTTTCCTCCTTATTCTTGCTTACCCTTAATGTATATACTGGCTTGGAAACAGTGTAGGTTTCCAACAAGCCATCTGCTTCTAACTTCTTCTTATCAACATCGGTTTTCATTGATAACCCTGTGTTAAACGTATAGCCATTTAGAGCCATTACAACGTTGTTTTCGTTAGGCTGGAACTGTTTTACGGCATAAGCCTTAATCGTGTCCTGGAGTGCCTTTAATCGCTTCTGGCTAGGTTTCAGCTCGGCTTCCACCTTTTCTATCTGTTCCATGAGATCAACGCACTCTTTCATCAATTCCTCAATGTCAGTGTTGGGGTCAATGTACTTTGTCTTTAACTCTTTGATAATGTCACTGTCCTCTTTTAGGTACACTGGTGACTCGCCAGTTAAGATGTGATCTTTGTACCATAGCTTTGCTTTTTCTATCAGCAAGTCAAAGTTAGGAAACTTCTGATGCACTTTGAAGCTGCGTACAATAGTATTTCTGGCATTAGGCTTGAAATGTTCAGGATGCTCATATTCACTGTCTTTCAGGAAGCTGCACACGATAATTACGTTCTCTACCCCTAACTGCCAAGCATATAAACTAGCCTGGAGTGAGTAGTAGATGGGTATGTCATCTTTCCAATCTTCTGGCCTTGAGCTGGTTTTGATTTCTACTACGCTATCAACCGTCTTGTCATCTTTCAGCAATAAGGCATCCCACATACCGCCAAACAATTCATTGTCAAGGAAGAAATCCCTTTTTATCATTTCCTCGCTAGAGGCTGAATATATGTCCTCTGGCTTGTATAGGTTTTTCATGTAGTAACTGTTGCGCAAGTATTCATCAATGATAGGCTCAATGGTTTTACCAGCAATCGTGTACTTATTATCAACAAACGGTTCTTTGTAGGTATTAGTCATTTCGCACCAGGCGTTGAACTCGCTTTTCCAGGGGTTATAGCCCAGGACTGCACCAAATCTAGTGCCAGTGATTTTGCGATTATTTTCACTTGGTGTAATAGTGATAGTGTTATCGTCATTCCATGTTATTGAACCCATATATATCCCCCCGCTGTTTTCTGTCTGCCATGAATACAAGCACTTATTTGTGATAACGAAATATTTGCGCCCTCTGCAGCTGATGTAAATGAACTCCATTCTTTTATAAACTCATTTTGTAAAGAATACTGTTTCACCTTTTTTGACACACGCTTACTAATCAAGGAGTTTCTTGAACCATAATCGCTATTGTATTTATGAGTACACCACTCAAGATTAGATACACAATTATTTGTTTTGCACTCATCTTTATGATTTACGCAAGGGTAATTGTTTTCGTTAGGTATAAATGCTTGAGCCACTAATCTGTGCACTTGTTTTTTATATTTTTTACCGTTTTTGTGTAGAGTTACTCTACAATATCCTCTTGCAATATTTGGCTTTAATGAGATAGGGTTTACAATAGCGCCATATCTGTAATCTCTAGGCAAAGATACAACTGTGCCCTCATTACTAACTTGGTATAAACCCTCAAAACCTTGAATATCCTTCCACTCCATATTTGTTCCTCCTAGAACGGCAGCATATCATCGCTTATGCTGATGGTGTTTTCACTTGGTTTCAGCTTTTCGTTAAGCTGACTAATCAAAATCTCGGCTGTGTTTTTAGTCAGGTTCTGTAACTTGTTGGTGTCAGTTAATACCTGCTTTGCCAAATCAGTTAAACCCTTTTCGGTACACTCCTTGAGTATTCTCTTTAATGCCCCAATCTGGAACTCATTAGCTGGTTCATCAGCACTTGTCAGAACTTCAACTAATGCCTGTTTTACTTCAGGTTTTGGTTCAACTTTTGGTTCAGGTTTTACTTCAACTGGCCTATCATCTGTTCCATCGCCATCAATGAGATCGGCTTCAACAATGTCTAATACTAACTGCCAGGAATATCTGCGTGTGTAGGTAATGCTTGAGCCAATTCTCTGTACTACATTTGTAACCTCACCGCCTGTGCGGTTTGAGATAATAGGATCAGCCACCGCAAACGGAACAATGAACTCTATCTTTTCTTCTGGCTGCTCACAGTTAATTACTGTGGAAACAAAGGTGTTTTCGCCTATTGTATCTACCTTGAGCAGCTTGTACTTTTTGAATACTTCCTCGGCATCAGGAATAATATCTGCTAATTGAAAGTACATATAAGCCTGTTTAATGTTTTTGCCGGTTTTCTTAATACCGCTGTGCAAGAACTCATATCTTGCAAGATTTAATTTTTCATATACGTTCATATAATTTCTACGCCTACTAACTTGGCTCTGCCTCCTTTTCCTTTTATATGTTCATAATGTTTCTTTATTAGCCCTAACCTGGCCATAGCATCTAATTGCTGTCTTATAGCTGGTTCGCTATAGCCTAGGTCATCAATCATTTCTTGCATGGTTACCTTTGAACCCTTCTGCCTGATATATCCTAGGTAGTAAGGTATTGCGTACCCCCACACCAATACATCATCAACTCGTAAGGTTATTTCCATAGCCTTTGCCTTTGTCCTTGCCAGCAGCCACACCTCTGAACTCTATGGTGTCCTCGGCAGTTACCTCAAACTCACAGATGTTGTTCCCCACCACAATGCCCTGGCTTTTCATTCCTTTTTTGCCATTGACCGCATTTTCTAAACTGTCGAACATCCACAGAGTGAAATTGCTATCATCTGTTGTGTGTATGCCTACAAACCCCCGACGTTTCTTAACGTATTGAATAGCCTTTGCACTCGTTTCCATTAAAGGATCAATTCTGCCTGTGGCTACGGAATATAACTTTGTTCCTTCTTTAATTTCCATGTAATGTGTTTACCTTCTCTTTCCACTCAACTTCTAGTAGCTCACCAAATATCGCCATTAGCACTGTGGTAACGATGCTATCACCAGCCAAATGGTATAAGGTGCTATTGCTTAAATCTGTCAGCTTATCAATATCTTCATCCTTAACACCCATAAGCCTGAAACACTCTCTAGGGGTTAATTTGCGGATGCGGAGGTCATTAACCATGACTTTCTTTTCATGATTTCCTCCTGTGTTGGTACATAAAGCTGGAGATACTGTTTCAGGGTCATATACCCTTCGATTGATTTCATCGTTCTTTTCCCACTTCTCACCAGTTAACATCCCAACCACTTTGGCTTGGCAGGCTATTGCCGTAACTGGTCCATGGTTTTCTCTAACTGTAGGTGCTGAATATTCAACATCAACGATCTTACTTGCATTGTGTTCGCTAGGGCTGTAATTACCCGGAGTTTTAACTTTATCGTTTTTCATTTACAATTACCCCCTGGTTCTCCCCCCCCTGTGTACTCAAGGTTTGAGATAAACCTTTTTGAACGGTGCCTCGGTGGTATTCCATCCTTGCTGATATGTCTATGCCATCGCCTTCTTCTGCTTCCAGATAACCTTGCTTGGTGGCGTTCTTAATCAAAACCCTATTATTATGTTTTGGTGATGAACCATCTGTGGTTAGCGTTCCAATTCAGCCATCATCCCTAGTGGTTTTATTTTGCTCATCAATGGCAATAACGCTTGTTTTTTCTCCTATCACAGTATGCTGATTGTCAATGTGTGCATCTATAGCACTTATGGCATCTGTTCTTTTTACAGAGCCAGGGAAATAGCCGTGTGCAGGTTTGATTTCATAATGTTCAACGTTCTCAATAACCAGCTTTGGGTCTTTATAATCTCTGGCAGCAATTGTTGGAATATAACCCTCTTTAGTAGGGAGGCGGCTTTCCAAAGTGGTTTGCTGAAAGGTAGTATTGAGCATCCCATTTATTGCTCTTTCAGATAAGTAGTATTTCTCATCTACTTCCTTTTCACCTTGTAGCCATTTTCAACAAGGCGCGCTTTGAGTTTCTTCGCAATCGCCTTTGCCAAATCGGAATTAGAGTTACCGCAAAACAGCTTGATTTCGTTGCCGTGTGTTATCATACGTCACCTTCCTTTATTATTTTTTCCTACGCTCTCCGCTTTTCCGCGCAAGAGTATCGGTTTTTTCCTATTGCATATCTTCTTATCTACGCATACGCGCTTTTCAAGAAATT
>CALDQE010000053.1 GCA_937911295.1 uncultured Verrucomicrobiota bacterium | reverse complement strand
CTCAAACAATAGAAAAAGGCTGTTGCAAATCTTTTGAGTTTTGCAACAGCCCCTTTTTTTATTCAATGAATTGCTCACTCGTCTTTTCGTCTCTGTGGGAAAACCTCGCACTTCTAGCCTCCACGCTAGTTAAATTTGTATCCCTTTGTTGAATTTGAAATAGCCTAAAGAAAACAAATGTTTAATCAATCCCGAAAATTTTGTTTTTTAATTGACGTGGAGGGGTGAGGAAGACACTGAAGAGACTCCAATAGTCCTAACTGATGTCCATTTTAAGAAATAGAATGTGACATCCTCACTAACTCACTTGGCTTGCACTTTCCCCCTTAACGGTTGCAATTCACTGAATTTACTATTGCAAATTACATAAGAAATCAGGATAAGTGCGACAAGTAAAAACGCATTGAGTTTAATTCTTAATATATGATATATTATAAATATGAGGTTTCCAATGAGAAAAATATTGCTTTTGTTTCTTCTTGTGACAACAAGTTTTTTTGTAAATGCAAATATAATTAAAGAGCTTCCTGTAGCTAGCTTTATTGATGGCGAGGTGTCTACAAATGTTTGCATAAACTTGTCTAATACAACCAATAAAACTCAATTCAAAATTGATGTTGAATTTTCTTCAAATGTAAGCAATGAGGTGCAAGTTCTATTGGGACAAGACGTAGATACCAATGGTGTTCTTGATGTCGAGGAAGCAGAGCTATGTTTTGCTTGGGCAATGGGTTTCTGGCAGATATATCAAATGGATTGCCCTAATGAGATTTTATTCTCTTATGAAACAAGTGGTGGTTTTAAAAAAGGGAGCTATGTCATTTATCTAAATGATAGTGGCGTGCCTACGAGGCTTGAACTAATCGCTGATAAAACCGTTGTTTTTTCAAAATCAGTAGATGCTACTTCGCCTTTTTTCAATAGCAACTGGAATATCGCAAGGGTTGTGCATCGAGGCTGTGGTGTCGAAGCTACTCATTTTGAGGTGCGGCTACAAGCCGAAACATTGTTAATTTTACTTAGATAAAGGGTAGTTAATATGTTGGGCTTGTTGTTGTGCATTGTTTGGCTTGTTCCACTAGGTGCTTTTCTATTGAGGAATGCTTTCTGTTCTGAATTAGTTAAGCATATCCAAAAAGGGAATAGGCTTTACCAAATATGTGCAATGATATGCATTGTTGGAATTGTTGCATGGGGTGGTGTTAAGCCAAATATGAGTATGGATAGCAATTCTATTGCTCAAAACATTCATGTGTCAAATGTAAATGCTCTCGATAGCACAATGGGGGCAAGTGGTGATACATCATTTACTGATGCAGAGCTAGCATCTGGGCTTGTATTCCTAAATGGTGACACAAACTCCACCTTTATCGCAACGGCTCCCACAAATGCCATTGTAAATCAAAAGTGGGTTATGACTGGTGCCGCAGAGGATTTTTTCTTTGTTTCACCAACTAATTGGTCGTTCTACATAAATGAGAAAACATATTCTAATCTGTTTGTTTCTACTACAGGTAATATCGCTTTTGACAAACCTGTTACAAGAACAACAGCATTTACAAATCAATATTCGGTGCTTTCCCCATTCCGTTCTGTTCAAGGTGTGTTGCCATATCACCTCTGGAATGAGTTAGGGACAGACAAGGCAAGTCGCTTTTGGTATGCCACAACAGAATATAATTCGCTCCTGCTTACTTGGGAAAATTTCCTTTATTTACGAAATGCTAATTATCCAATTTCTTACCAAGCAGAGCTATTCAAAAATGGAGAATTTGAATTTAGATATGATTTAAGCTCATTGCAAAGCAACCCAACAAATGCATTTATTGGTTGCCAAGTAGGTGATATTGCGAACCAGTATACAAATATCACTTCGCAAATTAAATCAATTAAGGCGAAACGTCTTGATCCGTCTATCGCAAATAATAATGATTCTGATAATGACGGGCTTTCAGACTCAGATGAGGTGCTTATCTATGGAACCGACCCAACTCTCGCTGATAGCGATTTTGATGGTATGAGCGATGCCGCAGAAATCACCGCTGACAATAATCCTTTAAATCCAGACGAAGATGGTGACGGCAGCCGAGATTACTTGACTCCTGAATTATCAAATCCCAAAGGTATTGTTGTCTCAACACCTAGCGGAGCTTCAACTGTGTTTGTTTTTGATACTGTACTGCCAGAAGGCACTTACGCAACTCTTGTAATTGATAATACCACAATTATCCCTCTTTCAAGTAATTGCGAAATATATTTGAATTTAGAAGCGAGTGTGCTTTATGATTATGAGCTACATGTCCCTAAAAATGTGATTCCTAACTTCTCATTCCAATATAGTTCAAACTTCTATACAAGAAGAATGTCTTTAAAGGGTTCTGGCTCGGAAACACAAACAGCTAGTGCTAGTGCCGAAGAGGACAACATAATAAATACAGTGTGGCAAGTTATTTATACAATCGATAAAGAACCACTTAAATACAAAGGTAATGTAGCTGACGCACGGATTGAATTTATACATTTGCCAGATAGCAATTTATACCCTAAAGAAAATCCATGCCTTCACGGAACTGAAAAATTTTCTGCTCGATTACGAACCGTGCCTAGTGAACTATTAGCAAAGGGAAATATCGTAGAAATTGATAACCTTGTTCATGAGGGGAATAACATATATACAATGTATGTTGATACTATAGGACAAGGTAATAGTGATTATGGTGCGGTGACTTATAGATGCCCTGAATCAGGTGAGAGAGTCACGGTTTATATGAATGCACATATTTGTGAATCAATTACTGGACGATATTGCTTTGGATGTGGTGTTTACCATCAAGGTGTAGAGTGTCGAGCTCATACAGGGTTGTGTCAAGTCCCATTTGTCCAAGAAACAAATTGTACTTGTGAAATTGAGTTTGTGGAGATAATGCTTGGCGATATAAATGCTAATGGTATAGAAGATAGGAATGAAGATTTATCGTCAAATATCAAATCAATAATGTTAATAGATAATATTGAAAGATGTTGTTGTGCCTCAAATTCAAGGAGTGAATTTAGAAATGTCCAATGTGGGTATGGATTAGAAAATAAAGGTAGCACATCTTCTGGAGATTCCATTAATGTAGTTGGTCAAAATCCCTCTGGAGAACAGGGCTATACAACAATATCGTATGATGTTTATGATACAAATGTTGAGAAAGTAAACTCAATTACTAAAAAAGCATTAGTTTTAGGATTGGACCTAATGTTTGATTACAATGATGATGGAGTAATCAATAGTGAAGATAAACAGCTACAATATTATCATTCTACCTCAAATTATTACGTATCAGCTTCCTCTGAAATTTTACCAATAAGGATTAAGGCGGAAATACCACCTAATTTGACTGCTGGATGTAGCAGCCCCAATCTTAATTTGTTTAGCGATACAAATGGGGAAATCTCTTATGAGCAACCAATAGCCTTAACAAATGGTGTTTATAATTTGTACTATCAATCCAGTTTAACAAATGCGAATACGTCAATTAACCTCGGCTGCCATAATTACCTAGAAAAGACGCAAAATATTACATTTGTTGATACGTCGCTTACAAATTTAACTGCACGATTTGGTGATGCAATTGAGCTACCTTATTACGGAAGCGAGATGATAAACCACATCAGCATATATGACAAAGAAAGTTCTGACTTATGTGAAGAATTTTATTCAGATGGCAAATGGATAGTAGGCATCCCGCAAGGGGAATATCGGCTTGTTGTATACTACGATGATATTTACAGGGATGGTGTAAAAGGCTTCGCAGAGGAATGCACACTTATTGTTATAGGTTCAAATTCTGTAGCGGGTGATTATGGACTTAAATGTGGAACAAACAACTTTTTAAGAATCGATGTGTTGAATATCGATAATTTGCCATTTGATATTACATGGAAGATTTCACCAACTCGCCTTGATGGAGCTAAACTTTCTGTTTCGGAAGATGTTGATGATGCAGCCCACCAAATTATATCCAATGCAAGTAGCATATACATATATGCAGGAACAGCAACAAACAACTATACTATCTCTGGGTGGATAGGAGAGCATGAGGTTGTTCCTAGCACTGATATTAGTGTTCATGTATTCCCTTATGAGATTGATGCACCAGACCAAATTGTAAGGTCGCACTCAATCAAGTCAGCCCCGATTAGTGTGGAAACTACATCTGAATACAAAAATCATCGATGGACTTTGGAAGGACTTGAGGATATATCAAGTTCTCCTAGTTATTATTTAGGAAAAATTGGTGAAAACACATCAAACATAAATACAAATTTAGTAAGTTCAAATAAAGTTTATTTTAAATCCGACAAGGCTGGTGAAAAATATAACCTAACTGCTACGCATGAGTTATACACAAATGTCACGGATACAGTTGAACTGCGTACCTGCGATATTTTCTTTAATCCAATTTCGTGTAAAATTTCTCCAAATGGTGATATAATTAATCCAAGAACGATTCTTCATGGCGATGATTTTTCTACATACGAATTAACTGTGTTTCCAGACGATTTTTTAACGTCAAAGGTGGAATGGAAAACTCATCAAAATTTGATTGTTAATGAAGATAATGATAAAAATTTAGTTGTAGGAATAAAATCTTCAATCCCATATTCTCAAGCATATCAAGCCAATGTAACAATAAATATACCAGATTATTATGAAACACCACCTACAACTAAAATTTATGTCTACAATAAGTTAGATGTTGTAAATATTGAGTTGGTTATAGTGAAATACAATGATTCACAATACATCAATTATAATGAAGATAGTGTAAATGCAAGTGAGTATGATTTTTCATCTGCAAATGATTTTTACTCTGTTTTTTCAACTAATTTTAATGAACAACTTAGCTATGCGAATAAAGTTTTTAGACAAGCAGGAGTCCAGTTTAAGGTTTCAAATACAAATGAAATAGTAAATTCTGATATTTTTTTCTTCTCAACAACTGCTACAAATATACCAATTCAATCTTTGCTGCCCTCTTATAATGGGATAAGAGTTTTTGTTGTTGATTCTATTACCAATGCTAATTATTATGCGATTACAAGACATAACAACGATTGGTCTAAGCTCTATGGTATTGTTTTAACGAAAGATATGCCAGTACAAACCCTAGCTCACGAATTAGGTCACGCATTCTCTTTAAATGACATATATGACCACAATTCTACTGTTACTCTTCGAAGGATTCCTCCAAATGGTCACTTAACTGAAGATTTTACTGGGGAAATTAACTATTATAATTCGGAATTATATGATATTGTTACAGCATGTCTTATGAATGGAACAGATGGAGATAACCCTGACATTAGAAATACTATTTTACCCATTGGTCGTATCTTAGGTTTTAAAGCAATAAATAGCAATGGGTGCGACAATTGTTTCAATAAACTAGAAGATAATGAAAGCATCAATTGTACGACATGCTTAGGTGATATTCGTGTGGGTATTTCAAATATGATTCGAAATATAACTACTTATGGAGAAGGAAATGAATAAAATATTATTCTGTTTAATAATAAATTTTTATTTGATTTTGTGTTTTGCTGAAACCATACTATTTAACCCACACTGGGTTCTTCCTCGTTTTGCACGAGAAGAAAAATCCTATGGGGAAGAAATGTTTATAAAAAAGCTTAAAATAACAGGTGTTGAGCCATTAAGTGGTCACGAGTTTTATATGAACATTAATGAACTTATTGATTTGTGTAATTTATTTAATTCTTATTGTGTTAATACAGATATATTACACATTCTTAATTTTTATTATAATGAAGAAGAGTTAAAGAATTTTCTACATAATATGGATACCAATAATTCTTATTATATACAACGTTTAAATTATTATAAAATAGGTACTTCCAGTAATGAGAAGAAGTTAGAGACAACTCTAGATAAAATAAATAAAGCAGGAGCATTTGAGAGAGCTATTTTAATCCAACATTTATCTGAATTATATTGGAACGGTTCAAAAGAAGACAAAGAAAAAATTTTTAATTTTGTTTGTACTCGTTGGGAAAATACGCCATATTATGGTGATACTTATCCATTAATCAATGTTTACAATAGTATAAAAAGTGACTTTGATAGAAGTAACGATAATCGGAAAAACAAGTTTGGAGAACCTTTTATTATCCCTAAAAGAGCCAATCTAAAGAAGCCTTCCTTTTATCAAATATTGAAAGGTTTTTGTATAAAACCATGCTTACCTACGAGAATCATCTATAAGCCCAATAAAAGGTTTGATTTTTATTATACATATTCACAAAAGTATGATGGAGAAATAACAGATAAATCCAATCCTTGGCATATAAATGCTTATAAAGAATTAGTAGCTTTAGGGCATGCTTTAGATGCTGACTTTGTGTTGTTTTTTTTCAGGAATATCCACAATGAGGAATTAATTGATCTAGCTCGCAAGCATATTCAAAATCCAGACTTTAAGGATGCTCGCTACAAGACGGTTTATTACTTGGTCAATCATGACTTTGATTATAGTTTCCCAATCCTGACAAATATGGTCAACAACAATAGCCTTCACATCAACGAAAAGAAGAACTTCTATCGTGGACTTGCTCGCTTAAATAAAGTGTCGAATTCCGTTCTAACCAAAGAGCAGCAACAACAAGCAAATGATTATCTTCTATCTCAAATCCATTCCGAGCAGGACATTGCAACCAAATTGTATATAGACTTCTTGCTCTCCATTTGCGTGGATGAGTACGGTTTGTCTGATGGGCGAACAGCATTCCTAAATAGCCTTAAAGAAATAGACTCTATATCCCAAGAAGATATCGAACAAATAGATCGTCGTTTAAAAATAATTAAATATTCTATTTATATGCATTCGCCATCTATATTTGAGTCCTACGTCAATGGCTTAAAGACAGAAAAACCATTTGTAGATGTAACAAAGGTAGATATTCATATGTTGCCAGTATATGAAGCTAAAGCAAATGGAGAAACTTGGTATTACCATGATGTAAATTCAGAGGCTTATATTGCATATAACACAAATAAATATATGTCTCTCAATTTAACACTACCACAAACACTTGGAATTTTCCCTGTCGTTGGGATAACAGAAGGAGCTTTTGGCAGTTCTTGGCATAGTTGTACAAATATTGTTATTCCAAAATCTGTGACCTATATAAGCTACCAAGCTTTTGCATATAACACTAATCTCTTAAGCATTGCAATCCCTAATACTGTTACTAATATCGGGTATAGTGCATTTAAGCGATCAAATAATATATCAACGATTTTTCTTGAAGAAGGTAGTATTTTTGAAGACAAACATTTATATAATGACCGAGACTTAACCCCTAACTGCAAGATCATCCGCACAAAGTTTGAGAATGGTCTGCCTGTAATCCCTCCTGAAGGAGAGTCCGAAGCTGAGTCACCATAATCGGTACAGCTGCGCTTCAACTCACAATTTTATACAACCACTTAAAGGCCTACATTTTCACATATAAATTTTATGAGAAAGTTTTAGAGAAAGGGAACTTAAAATGAAATGTATTTTAATTTTAATGGTAATGGTATTTGCATCTGCATCTTGTTTCGCATTGGGCTTTGTTGACCCAGATGCACCAAAGAAAGACCCCGAATATAGTAGAGCTGTTAGTAAAGGAGCAAAAGCAAAGCTCGAGCTTCATGTTGTAGATGATGAAGGCAATCCTGTTCCTGATGTGAATGTTAAAGCAATAATGTGGATGGTGACAGATGCGTATACACTCAATGGACAAACTGACACTAATGGTGTTTTTATTATTAAAGGCAAAATAAGAAATGAAATTGTTATAAGACTTAAGAAAGACGGATACTATAATTCTGAAAAAAAAATTGTCTTTTGGGGGAAACAACGACAAGTCAAAAACGGCAAATGGCAACCATATGGTGAAAAGGTTGAGGTTGTGTTACGAAAAAAACGTAATCCAACAAATCTTATTGCTAATCATTACGAGACACAAGAATTTAGTCACACAAAATTATTAAACCAGTGGGTAGGTTTTGATTTAAGAGAAAATGATTTTGTGGAACCCAATTGTAAAGGTAAAATTGCAGATTTTGAGGTCATGATTGAATGGGATGAAAAAATATATTCTGATTATACTGGTATGCGGGTAAAAATTCGATTTACTGAACCCTATTCTGGTTACTACGAGGTTCCCAAATACTTAAATAGTGATTTGAAAAGTCCATATACAGCAATCCCTGATAATATAACATCAACATTAGCAACTTATTATACAAAAAAAATAGGAGATGACTGGGAAGAATATAATTTTGATAAAAATTCTTGTTGGGTTGTTAGAAGTAGACCAGTTATAGATAAAAATGGCAATTTGGTTTCAGCGAATTATTCTGTAATATATAATATAAACTATTCTTGGAACACAAAAAAACAAGGAGGATTTTCTATTTATCGAGCATTTAACCCAATACCTAACGACACAAATCTTGAACCTGATGACGTCCCAGCTAGTGACAGAACAATTAGAATATATCCAGATCCAAACGCACCCCAGCATTAACACCTGCAGCAGGAGTATCATCATTTGGTAAGAACCAAGAAAATATGTTTGATTTAAACACAGAAGATTATAAATCAAATGGCTGGGTTACTAGAGAAAAATATGGAGGAAGATGGTTACATTCTGACTTTAAAGATGTACCCTACATTTTCACATATAAATTTTATGACAAAGTTTTAGAGAAAGGAAACTTAAAATGAAACGTATTTTAATTTTAATGGTAATGGTATTTGCATCTGCATCTTGTTTTGCATTAGGCTTTGTTGACCCAGATGCACCAAAGACAGACCCTGAATGGTCAAGAGCTGTTCGGAAAGGAGCTATGGCAAAGCTCGAACTTCATGTTGTCGAAGAAGATGGAAAACCTGTCGCAAATGCAAATATAAAAGTCATAATGGGTATGATTGCAACTGCATACACGATATATGGTCAAACTGACACTAATGGTGTTTTTATTATTAAAGGTAAAACTAAAGGTAATGAAATAATTATTTCAGCAAAGAAAGATGGTTATTACAATTCAAGGGAAAAACTTTGCTTTATAAAAAAGGGTGAGGAACGACAAGTCAAAAACGGCAAATGGCAACCTTATGGAGAAAAGGTAACGGTTGTATTACGTAAAGTTAAAAACACGAACCATAATTTAGTTAATTTTGGCGATGAATATGATTTTAAAAAGACACAAAAGTTTTATGACTGGATTGGGTTTGATTTAAAAGAAAATGATTTTGTAAATCCATTTGGGAAAGGCAAAGTTGCAGACTTTGAAATTTTCATAGAGAAAGATTACAATAATGATGAAAAATACATTGGTATGGACGTGAATATTAGGTTTACTGAGCCATATGCTGGATATTATGTTGTAGAAAAAAACAAATGCAGTAATTTCGACGGAGTTTATTTTGCAGAAACGAATAGTACATTCGCGACAACAGAAAGGTTTTTTACAGAACTTATGAGTAATAACGAAAGAAAGACATATACTTTTGATAACTCAAAAAGTTGGGTAGTTAGAAGCAGGTGTGTTGTTGATGATGACGGAAAACTAGTTTCCGCAAATTACTCAATCATTAGCGATTTTTTGTATGGCCGAGATGATGGAGGTAATAAATTTTGCGTTCGTCTTCATGGTTATTTTAATCCAATTCCCAACGACACCAATCTGGAGCACAAAGTTCAACGGTGGGACTATAATGGTGTGGAAATTATGGATAAATACTATTAACAAGTTTTGATTTTAAGGATATATATGTTTTTTAATGTTAAAATCTTTTTTGTTTTGTGTCTATATTCAATTTTATTTTCTGGATGCATTTTTGCCAATTCCTCACAAAAGGTTATCGCAACCAGCTTTAGATGGTATAGTTGTAGATTGTAATACATTTCGACCTGTTAGTAATGCCGTTGTTTCTGTTTCTTTTGATAATGATGTCGTAGAAACAACGACAACAGATGATTTAGGAAGGTGGGAAATATTAGAAAAGCATACATGGCATGGAGCTTTTTTATTTGCTATTCCAATGAGCTATTCGATATTCCCTTTTGGATATTTACCTAGTTTTCCTGAAAAAATAAATATAGAGGCAAAAGGGTATGTTACTTTTAGTACTCCTAACGTTTATTATACATTAAATAAATTTTCAAAAACAGGTATTCCTCTAACACCAAGAAGCGAAGACAAAACAGAAACACAAAAAGAAAATAGAAATACAATAAGACAGAACGAGATACAATTAAGTCCCCAACGAGATTTTTTCTTTTCTGTTATAACTAATCCTAATAGTGAAATTTATTATGCTGGAAACATTGAAAAAATATCATGTTTTGTTCAACAAATAGGTAATGATATTCTTTTTTGGAATATTGAAAATGCGAATATTGATCCATCCATAATTTTCCCATTTACAAAAAATAACGAAAGTTGGAAATTATTGAAAAGTAAAAACGACAAGAAACTATCGTTTTGGGATAAAGATAAAGAAATAAAAGATTTTATCAATTGGTTGCCAATTGAAACAGCTATAGTTCAATTAACCGATCAATGGTATGAAGAAAGTTCTCATTCATTAGATAATGGATTATCCTTATATGAGAAATTCACTATAGTACAAACATTATATCCTAATTTTAATGCTAATAATGAAATAATTGTCTTTTACCATTGTATAACTTCTCCATCTAATTTGAAATTCGATAAAGATCGAGGAGTCTTTTATAACCCTGAATTTAGAATAGCAGAACGAGATTTATACATTATAAATTGGGAATACACAGAGTATGTAATTAAGGAAAAAAATAATATTTCTGTGATTCATATGAGTGACAATAGTTTGATCGGTCCATTTTCGTTTTATTGGGAGTTATACTGTGATGATATCATAGATTTTGATGAATCATTAGCATTATCTTTGTACCAAAAAAGAGTTGAATCAATGCTCCCCAATGATTCGCACTAATCTATTGTAATAATTTGTATCTCATGGCAACCAATGAACCAAAATGAAGAACGCATATCATACACCAATAGCAATACCTCAACATGAAGCTTCTACTCAAACTTATGGAAAAAGAGGTAACATGGTACTACACAACTCCACCTTACGGTTTTCCATATGTTCGGTAGTCCAATATTTAACCCTTATAGGTGTGCAAGTCCTGATTGCAGTAATCATGACAATAATTGCCAATAAATTCAACATTTGCTATTTAGGAGATATTACTATACTATTGTGGGTTGTGTTGGCAATTTTGTTTTGTCTAATGCGACCGCATGCAATCGTGGTAAGGTTGTTCTTGTCCGCACTTTCTTTCTTTGTCTCAACGGGGCTTTATTCAGCAATGCTCTTTATCTACAAAACAATGAGTTGATAACACAAGTATCTTGTCTGTAAATTTACCCATATTCGATACTAATTCCATTTACATAGCTTTAACAATAACAAAACAAACAACCACCTAAACTCCAACAACTTAAGTAAAAATATATTATATAATTAAATCTACGAGTCCGAGTTTGAACTAAAGAAGCATCTAGTATTTCGAGAAAGTCCGAGTTTTAAAAGTTAGGTTATTGCAAATAAATGAGTTACAAAAGAAAGGTTCTGACTGATGGATAGGTTTAGTTTTGATACATTAAGGATAGCATTATTGTACTAAAAATTAAGTGCTTTATTTTCAGGGATATAATTTTGTAGATTATTTTAGTTTAAGTCCAAAATGCTCCGCCAGTAACAACGACGACCTTATCCTTAAAATCAAACATATTAACCCCTTATTTTTTGAGCATAGGCTTTTTAGAGCCTATAAATCAAGTTGTGATAGCTCTGCATAATCAGCAACAACAAAGTCAGGCTTAATCTTCGCAGTGGCACAGTCCTCACGCTTTGAATAGCCAGTTAGGATAAGCACACTGCGAACACCTGCAGCAGCTGCAGCTGGAATATCTGTCTCTAAATTATCTCCAATTGCAATCGCCTCATCTGAAGAAACTCCAGCAGCCTCAAGTGCTGCATCAATTAAAGCACGCTCTGGTTTGCCAAGCATAATTGGTTTAACATCTGTTGCTGTCTCGACTGCTGCAACGATTGTACCTGAGCCTGGGCATACGCGCCCATTCAAATGCAAGCGATGGTCTGGATTTGTTGCAATAAATTTGGCTCCCTTAAGGATATAATCTGCTGCCTTAGCAAGCTTTGCATAAGTAAATTCTCGGTCTATGCTTACGACCACATAGTCGGGCTGCTCATCTTCAACTACAGTGTGACCAGCATTTTCTAAAGCAATGCGTAAGCCCTCCTCTCCAATGACATAAACCTTAGATGGCTCTGTAATATATGCTGCAGAAGCAAGAGCGGTGGTCATCACATCAGATAGCTCGCATGGAATACCATAGCTCTGTAACTGCTCTACTACTAGCTCTGGCACACGATTAGAGCGATTTGTAACAAACATCGTGCGAATGCCCTTTGCATGGCATTCTTTAATATAATCAGCGGCACCAGATACCTCTTTTTCTCCTAAATATACGGTACCATCAAGATCAAAAATTATTAGTTTAGTCATTTTATTCTAAATTCCATTATTGAAAATTTACATATCTATAATATATTTAATTGCAGTGGTTCTGTAGATAATGCTCGAAATGCGTGGATTACTGAAATAAATTGCTGTCTCAAACAAATACTATCAAAACACATAAAACACAATAGCTATTTCATTTAATCCAATATTAACAGCATTATCACTGCTTAATCATTACGCTTTAACACTAAAGCACAGCGAGACGGGACATAGAGGCTTATGTGAAGCACCTGCTCATTTCCCCATAAAGATGGCGCTGTAAAATAGGTTTGTGGCATAGAGACACGCTCATGTCCACCGAATTTCACTGAATCTGTTGTAAGCATTAGCTTATAATCGCCAGGAGGCACCATTAGCTTCCAATCAGTATAGGACTGGGTTGGATGAAAATTAAAGATAAAGAACAAATCACCTCGAGCAAAAGCGAGTATCTTATCTTCGCCACTTGCATAAAGCTGGCGAGGCACATCCGAAAACATCTCCATATTTTCATTAAATAGTGCCAGCATTGCCTCATCAAAATCAGCAAGCGAAGAAAATTGCAGTAGCTGATTATCTCTTAAGCTCCAAAGCCTTCTAGCATGCTCATACGAAAAGCCATTTCCCTCTCTAGGAAAATCAATCCACTCTGGATGTCCAAATTCATTACCCATAAAATTTAGATATCCATGACCAGCCGTAGCTACTGTTGCAAGGCGGGCAAGCTTATGCAATGCCACAGCACGCTCAATTGTCAAATTACCAGAGCGCTTATGCATAGAGTCATATATCGCTGTGCCAGCCATCTCAAAGAAAAGAGTTTTTCCTCCGACAAGAGCCTGATCATGGCATTCTACATAGCTAATTGTTCTTTCATCTGCACGACGATTTGTTAGCTCATGCCATAGCCAAGGGATATACCAATCTTCATCCTTGACCTCACGAGCCAATTTTCCCCATGCCTCAGTAATACCCATAGCCAAACGATAATCAAAGCCAGCACCACCATCCTTTTGAGGAGCACCAAGCCCTGGCATTCCACTGACATCTTCTGCAATAGTTATTGCATCTGGACGCACCTCATGGATTACTTGATTTGCTAGAGCAAGATATGTATAAGCATTCTCATCTACTTGATTATCAAAGTATTGGTCATAGCTCACAAAATCAACACCCAAGCCATGATGCAAATAAAGCATACTTGTCACACCATCAAAGCGAAATCCATCAAAATGAAATTCATCTAACCAATAGCGGCAATTAGATAAAAGAAGATGCAATGTCGATAAGCGGCCATAATCAAAGCAAGAGGAATCCCATACTGGATGATGACCACGTTCTCCTGCATGGAAATAAAGGTAATCAGTGCCATCGAAGCGAGCCAAGCCATCATTCTCATTGCGCACTGAGTGGGAATGAATGATATCCATAATTACGGCAATACCCATTCCATGTGCCTCATCAATAAGCTGCTTTAACTCTTCAGGAGTGCCAAAGCGTGATGAGCAGGCGAAGAAATTCGCTACCTGATAGCCAAAAGACCCATAATATGGATGCTCCATAATAGCCATTAGCTGCACTGTATTATAGCCAGCCTTTGCAATTCGTGGCAGAGTCTTCTCGCGAAATTCGTTATATGTCCCTACACGCATTTCCTCCTGAGCCATTCCAATATGGCTTTCATAAATTAGAGGAGCTTTAAAGTCAACCTTAAATTTTGGATTTTTCCATTTGTATTGCTCTGAAGGAGACCAAACCTGGGCCGAAAAAATATTTGTGGCAGGGTCTTGAACCACGCGTCTTACATAGCTAGGTAGGCGCTGCCCTTCGCCACCCTCCCATGTCAAATGGAGCTGATAGTGTTGTCCATGATGTATTGCATCTTCCGGAAGGAATAACTCCCAAACACCTTCATCATTTATGCGCTTCACCTCATAGGTTGGCTGGCGTTCCCAATTCGAAAAATCGCCTACAAGCCACATTGCTGTTGCATTAGGTGCTAATTCTCTAAAGCACCAGCCTCCCCTTTTTAGGTGATGCAATCCATAATATTCATGACCACAAGCAAAGCCTGCAAGCTTACCTTTAGGAGCAAGCTGTTTTTTCAAACTTACTATACGCTGTTTGCGAGCAGTAATTTGCTGCATATATGGCTTCAAAGCCCAATCATCCTTAAGCCTTGCTTGCTGCATATCGTACTCTCCTATACAATTATTCTGCTTTATTCTCACCACTATGAGGCATATACAATGCATCCATTAGATGATGAACATGTGCTGGTGTATGCTCATGAACAAAGCTCTTTAGATTGCCGACATTCTTTAATGGGATAAGCTCAGTATCAACATCTCCGCCATTAGATATATCATGTAGCTCTACGGTTCTATTAACGCACAATAAATGTGTCGAACGAGAAAGAACAACGCGGACATTGTGCGAAACCATGATTATAGTTTTTTCTTTGGCAATTTGTTGGAACAAATCAAATAGCTCAAGCTCTGTGGCAGGGTCTACATTAGCGGTTGGCTCATCAAGAAACAATATATCTGGATTATTTGCCAGAGCTCTAGCAATAATTATGCGCTGCTGTTGCCCTCCAGAAAGCTCAGAAAAACGTTTTTTTTCAAAGCCCTCCATACCAACATTCTTTATGGCTTTAATGGCAGCCTTTTTATCTTCCTTTGAAAAGCCACCAAAAAGCTTTGAGCCAATGCACCCAGTCATCACAACCTCAAGAACAGAAATTGGGAGCTGTGCATCAAATTTCATTTGCTGAGGAACAAGCCCAATTTTGGAGCGCTGGCTATAGGGATCCTTACCAAAAATCTCTATTTGTCCATAACGAGGCTTTAAATCACCCAGAAGCAAGCGCAATAGCGTTGTTTTCCCACCTCCGTTGGGACCTAAAACAGCGACCAATGAATTTTGTGGAATAGAGAATGATACATTATGCAGCACCTCAGGACCCTGATAGGTAAAGCAGACATCTTGCACAACCACTGCTGCAGGGTTTTCCCCCACACTAGTTGTTGTGTTACTGCTCATACCCGTATGCTGATCTGTATGGGTATTGTTATAATGACAATTACAGCTACAACCCATATTTATTCTAATTTAAGCGGCTAACAGCAACCTTGAAAATTATTTTATGAATCGGTTTATCACCACTAGCTGGAGAAACTCCTGGCTCGTGTGCCTCATGAGGATAAATCACCATAAATTCACCGGCATTCAATGCTGTTGGGGCACCAAAGCCAGTGCGGAAATCTATATCCTTTTCAACATCAAAAGGAATATTAACCGGCATTTGCTCTGGATTACCTAGATAAACAAGCTCCTCGCCTTCAAGAACTACCTGAATATCAATATAACGCTTATGGGTTTCATACTTATTGTCTACATAAGGATGTGTGGTATAGTGTTGAGGAATTGCAACCAAATCCTCACCATCAATAAACACCTTTCCATCTGGTGCAGTTGCACCAAACTCTTTAAGCCATTCAAATGCCTTAGCAAACAAAGGATGTGCATTCAGATACAACCCTGCATTTTCTATCTTATCCTTAATCATCGCTTAACAAAATCCTTTCTAATCAAACACTTGGCTTATAGAATAATCCTTATTTATGAATAATCTATAAGCCAATATTAACATAAGAAACTTTAATTATTTCTTCAATTTCTTGTCTACCATTGCACAAACGCAGGAATCAGACCAAACATTTACACCTGTCTCAACCATATCAATGATTGCATAAATTGGCAAAATTACACCAAGAACACCTAGAGGAGCACCTTCAATACTTGACATTAAAGATAAGGTTAGGAAGAAGCATCCCATTGGCACGCCTGCATTACCAATTGCAGAAATAACGGAAATCAAAACCCATATAGCAATTGTTGTTAGTGTTAGAGGGATACCTCCATTTTGCATTACAAAAAGTGATGTAACAAGAATAAATGCAGCGCAGCCATTCATGTTGATTGTGCAGCACATTGGGAGAACAAAGCGTGCAACCTCAGGCTTTGCCTTCATATTATTCTCTGCAGAAGCAACAGTTACAGGAAGAGTTGCAGTGGAGCTCTTTGTAAAGAAAGCCATCATCACAGCAGGAAGCATATTCTTGAAAACCTTGAGTGGGTTAATTCCAGAAATCAAAAGGAATAATGGTAGAATAACAACAAACTGAATAATGTTTCCACCAAGCACAACTGCAACATACTTACCAATTGAATCAATTGCCATCTCTCCAGACATTTGAACAGCAAGCTGAGCTGCAAAAGCAACAATACCAAGTGGTAATGCCCATACCAAGGCACGAATGATTGCAAAGAAAACCTCCTGCATACCATTGATTGCCTTTAGTAATGCCTCTGTATTTTCTGTGCGCTTTATAAATGCAAGTGAAAGACCTACTGCTGCAGCAATAATAAGAATGCTCAATACACTGCCACTGCTGAATGGATTGATAACATTATCTGGAACAATGTTAAGAATGTGCTCGTATACACCAGAAACATTGCCTTCATATTTAACAACCTCCTTTGCACTGCTAGCGATCATTTCCTGAGGAACTGAGCTTGGAGCAATTACCTTATAAAGAACTGCACCCAAAACAGAAGCAACAAGTGTTGTCAAAATTGTATACATAATTGTGAAGCCAAAAATTCTACCGGCACTCTTGTGACCACCCAAAGAGGCTAGTGTTGTTGTGATAACCAATGCAATTGTTGGCACGGCAACAAACTTAAATAAACGAGTGTAGATACCTGCTATAAAATCACAAAACTTTATAACTGCACCATCTGGAGCAAAGCATAATCCTACAACGATACCAATTACTAGAGCAGCAAGCCAAATAATCATTTGCTTACCATTAAAACCAACATTCTTTTTTTGTGTTTCCATTTTAATTCCTTACCTAATATTTGTATTGATTTAGACAAAAAAACATTATCAAAATTTACTTATGGTATTTTACCAAATATCAATATCTATTTTCAACTTAAATCCAGCAATTGGACACTAATTGGGTGCAAAGAGTTCGGAGAAAGGAGTTGACAGGTGCAAGAAAGTTTGGTACATTATAAATGCCTTTAAGAACGGGAAGGTGTCCGTCGGCAGAAGCATTTGCTTTTGGACTAATGGAGGAAATGCCGCCCTCCAAAGGCTTTGTAATAGTGGGTAGATTTTTGAATCTTTCCACTTTTATTTTATTAAAAAATTGGATAAGAAAAAGGCTGTCACAAAACATTAGGTTTTGCAAAAGCCCCCTTCATACTAAATTCCAATTGCAGTCGTTTTATTAGTTTCTGTCTGCAATGGCAACCATGCAAGAGTCTTGCGGATACACTCATTCCAAAATTCCCAATTATGAGTACCTGGTCGCTCATGGTATTCTAAAGGTAATCCATTTTTTAATGCATTATCCCTAAATTTTATATTACCCTCATAAAGAAAATCCTCAGTACCACATTCTTGGTAAAGCTTTGGCAGTTTAATTTCTGGCGTTAATTTAGATAAAGCCGCAAGCTTGTTAGTCGCATCAATCAGGTTTGTTGGAGCTGTAGCAGCAGTCTCTTCACAAATAACTGTTTGTAAATATTCCCAATTACGATATGCATGATCAAAATCAAGCACACCAGAAAATGAAGCAGCTGCAGCATATCGTTCTGGCTTTGCTAAAGCACATTTAAATGCACCATAGCCACCCATAGACAACCCTGCCACAAAACGATGCTCACGCTCCTTTGCCAAAGGGAAAAAGCTTTCCATTAGTTTAGGCAATTCCTCGGATATATATGTAAAATATCTTGTACTTCCATCATCAGAATCCAGATAAAAAGAACGATGAGCATTTGGCATAACAATTGCCAAATAATAACCACGTGCATAAAGCTCAAGGCTTGTATGTCTACACCAAATTGTCTCATCATCGGAAAGACCATGAAGCAAATATAGTGTAGGCAAAGGACGTCCCGGTTCTAATCGATCTGGTAGAATAACCTCAGCTCTTGATTGCATACCAAGGACATCAGAAAAAAAGCAAGAGTGAAATAAAGCCATAGATAACTCCTAATTATTATGTTAGCACATTTAAAATTCCATGATATTCTGGTATTTCAAATATTGCATTAAATTATATCCTCTCAGGTGCTTCAATACCGAGTATTCCAAGTCCTTGAGAAAGAACCTTAGCCACAATCGAGCAAATGCGAATGCGGCTCTCACGAACACCCTCATCTGCCTTTAGGAATGGCACACGCTGATAGAAACTACTATAGAGTTGAGAAAGCTCATAGAGGTAATCAGCTAGCACGCATGGGCGATAGCTCTGAGCGGCCTTCTTAACAGCTGCTGGATACATTGCTAGCTTCAATGCTAGGCTACGCTCAATATCCTCATTTAAAACAACTGGGTAAGCCTCATAATCAAGTTCAGGGAACTGTGCCTTGTATTTCTCCAAAACACTGCGAATACGTGCATGTGCATACTGCAAATATGGTCCAGAATTGCCATCAAGAGAAAGTGCCTTATCCCATGTAAAGGTAATCATAGTACGTGGGTCCTGGCTTAAATCTGAATACTTTACAGCACCAATACCAATCTTTGCAGCAAGCTCAGCTGCCTCAGCCTCTGGCATATCAGGGCGAGATTCTGCAATAATCTTACGAGCACGATTCTCTGCCTCATCAAGTAATGCCTCCAGCTTAATAACATTACCTTGACGGGTTGAGAAAGTACCCTCTGGCAAACGCATTAAGCCAAACCAAACATGCTCAAGTGCTGTGCTTTCAGGAGCAATGTTCATCTTGCGACAAATATTGAAGAATTGCTTAAAGTGAAGCTGCTGACGCTCGTCAGTGACGTAGATAATCTTTTCTGGATTAAACTCTGTTACACGCGACTCAACTGTGGCAATGTCTGTTGTGGCATAGTTAAAGCCACCATCGCTCTTGCGCACAATACATACGCCAAGCTTCTCTGCCTCAAGGTCAACAATCTTTGCTCCCTCGCTATCCTTAGCAAGACCAGCCTCTTCAAGTCGATCAACGACACTCTTAAGCACTGGCTGATAGTAACTTTCGCCACGTGTAAGGTCAAAACGAACACCTAAACGAGCAAAAACCCGATTAAACTCAACCATGGACAATCTAATAAACTCTTTCCAAAGAGCCAGATTTTCTTCATCACCCTGCTGAAGCTTAACAAGCTCCTCACGGCACCGATTCATCCACTCTTCATCATCCTTTGCACGAGCATAGCTCTGCACATAGCAGCGCTCTAGCTCTGTTGCTGGCTCTGTAGCAAGCTTCTCCTTATCTACAAAATTGCGATAACCCATAATAATAATACCAAACTGAGTACCCCAGTCACCTAGATGATTATCTGCAATAACATTGTACCCTAGAGCTCGGTGCAGCTTATCGATTGCAGAGCCAATTACTGTTGAACGAATGTGACCGATGTGCATTGGCTTTGCCACATTAGGGCTGGAATAGTCAATTACAACAGTATGTCCAGCACCACATTGAGGGATGCCGCACTTGTCAGCTGCTGCCATTGCAAGCAAGCTCTCTGCAATAAAATCAGATGAAATTGTTATATTTATGAAACCTGGACCCGCAATTTCAAGCTTTGAAATCATTGGTGGCAATTCAAGCCCTTCAACAACCTTTGCGGCAATATTGCGTGGAGGCTGCTTCAACACCTTCGAAAGGGCCATCGCATCATTGCACTGAAAATCACCAAATGCTGCATTTGCAGATGGGATTACACGGCCAATCGCCTCACCTATCTCTGCCTCTGGAAAGACCTCACGAAAGCGTGCATTTAACCACGCAGAAAGTACTTCATCAATTTGTTTATACTCTGTAGCTACCATAAATAACTCCTTTAAAATTACATATTTTTCTGTCGATCACGAAGCTGTTGTTTATATGCCTCAATATCAAAGGACTCAACCCTAGCAACACCCTCATCAACTGCTGCTTGAGCCACTGCAGCTGAGACATCTACCATAATATCCTTATCAAATGGCTTTGGAATAATATAATTACGCCCAAACTCCAATTTTTCATTTGGATATAATGCCTTTGTTGCTTCTCCAACTGGGCGATGAGCTGCCTCAGCAAGAGCCTTAGACGCAGCAAGCTTCATACCCATAGTAATCTTACGAGCTCGAACATCTAATGCTCCTCTGAAAAGGAATGGGAAACAAAGAACATTATTGATTTGATTTGGATAATCAGAGCGACCGGTTGCCATTACATAAGGGCGATTACCAAAAGCCTCTGCGACTACCTCTGGGCGAATCTCGGGATCTGGATTTGCCATTGCAAAAATTGCTGGATTTTCTGCCATTGCAAGCACCCACTCTGGCTTAATACAATTTGCTGCAGAAACACCTATTAAAACATCTGCACCAACGAGTGCCTCAGAAATTACTCGTGCCTCAGTATCAACAGCGATGCGTTCGTGATGCTCTGTATTGCATGGGCGTCCCTTATAAATAACGCCATCAATATCACTCATTGTTACGCTTTTCACTCCTGCAGCTTTAAGAACATCACGAATACGTGTACCAGCGGCACCAGCACCACTGATTACCACCTTCAATTCCTCCAGTGCCTTACCACTATAAATCGCATAATTTCGTACAGCCGCACTAACAATTACTGCAGTACCCCACTGGTCATCATGAAATACAGGAATATCTAATAGCTCGCTTAAACGATCCTCTATCTCAAAGCATGCTGGAGAAGCGATATCCTCAAGATTGATGCCTCCATACATTGGTGCAATCGCCATAACCGCATCAATCACACGCTGAGGATCTGTCTTACCGGTATTTTCTCCATTCTCACGGCAATGATTTAAAACAACTGGCCATGCATTAACATCAGCAAAGGTTTTAAACAACACTGCCTTACCCTCCATAACTGGAATTGATGCAGTTGCCCCCAAATCTCCTAGACCTAAAATCGCTGTACCATCAGAAACCACAGCAACAACACCTCCCTTTGCTGTGTAATCAAAAGCCAGTGCCTCATCTTGCGCAATTTTCTTCACTGGCAATGCAACACCTGGTGTGTATGCAACACACAAATCATCTACCGTTTTTATTGGTTTAGGAATAGCTGTACCAACCTTTCCTCCACGGTGCAGCTGCATAATTTTATCTTCTTGCATAACAATAAACCCTATTTTATTTTTTACGCCATCTTTTATGAGCCCACAAATATTGCTCTGGATACTGACGAATAAATTTTTCTAGTTCATTATTCATTTTCTGAGTAATGTTAAGAATATCAGCTTCCTTATCACTTGATGGTTCAAATTTAAATGGACCAGTCGTAACAATTTTAAATTTCATAAAGCCAGTGCGAATAGCAACACCACAAACAATCGGGCAACGTGTTGCTAGATGCAACCGGGCTACAGAGGTAAGAGTCCATGCTGGGGTTCCCATAAAATCCACTAATACGCGGTGAGAGCTTGCATGTTGATCAGAAATCAGCCCCAATAGCATTCCATTTTTTAATGGTCTAAGTAATGCACCCCTATCGGCAGAATGCTTTGCTACTATTTCAATATTTCGGCGAGGGTTACGCTTTTCTAAGAGCTTCTGAGCATAAGGATTATCAAGAGTACGAGCAACCGCAATCAAACGCTTCCAAAAAGAAATTGCGTGACCACTCACCTCCCAATTCCCTAAATGTGCAGAACAAAGAAGAACCCCAACCTCTGGGTTCTTAAGTGTTTTCTCTACCTCAGGGGACACCTCTGATACATCAATATATTTACTGAAGGTCTCTGGTGTAATAAGCCTTGAAGCCGCCAAAGATTCTATGGTTAGCATTGAAAAACTAACAAACGATTTTTTTGCTATCTTTTTAGCTTCAATGGGGTCAGATGTGATTTTTGCTTGTAAAACATTATTTATCGCCAATTTCCTACGGCGAGAGAGCAACCACCACACAAGCACACCCACTCCCTTTGCAAGTGCAAATGACACTCGTAAAGGGATTATGTCTATAAACCATATCGCTATACGTAATGGAATATATTCAAGAATATTTGTAAGCTTATTACGTTTTTTTCTAGCCATTATTGTCCAATATAAAAAAATGACCGAAGCACTATGATTGATTTAACAAAAGAAGCAATTACTTTTGAGCTGCATCCTTTGATTTATCGAAATGTACTGTCTCTGTATCTTTCCAATTAGAAAGAGTTACATCCTTTGGATTTGAATATGTGTGCTTTCCACTTTTATCTGTCCAAACAGCATAAGCAGTAATCTTACCATAATATACATCAGCCTCTGCTGGAGTACGTGTTGAAGCAGTATTCCAACGATAAGCAGCACGTCCAGCACCACGATAACGAATTACAGCCCCCTCTGGCTCTGAAGTAAATTTAACCTTAGTCGCACAACCTGTTGTCATTAACACAGCCATTAAAGCTAATGCAAGAACCTTGAATAATTTCATTTTTATACCTTTTGCTTATTTATTATTATCATCACATCAATACTAGCACATTATCTATCAAACCCGACGCCATCTTATCAATGATTATGGCAACCACAGCCAGCACCACAACAATGATGCCCACCACCTGTACCTGCACAAATATCTCCACTAGAGCAGTGATCACAAGCTGTTGCTGTATGTGAGGAAAATGTAGAAAATTGCTTTTTTGTTTTTTCTGAATTACATTTTGGACACACTGGAGCAGGAGCACTATAACTTCTAGCTAAATGCTCAAAAGCAAAACCACATTTTTCACAAACATATTCGTAAATAGGCATCGTACCCTCCAATAAAATCCATACTCCCAAAATAGCAAAGGCGGTACAGCTAACTGCACCGCAATTGCTAATTATAAAACCAGTCGCTATTCGTCCGCAATACCAAAATGGTTTGCTATCAACTCCTCAATTTCAGCCATCGCTAGATCTGCATCTTCGCCTATAGCCGTCACCTTGAGAATCGTTCCCTTAGGAGCCTCAAGTGTCATCAATCCAAGTACACTTTTACCAGACACAGCATTGCCGGCATTATCAACTGTTATTTCTGATTGGTATTTCTGACAAACCTTTGCTAAGGATCCTGCAGGACGCACGTGCATCCCATATTTATTTACTAACTCAAGCTCTTTTGTAATTGTCACTAGTTCCTCCTATGGTCTAACCTCTTGACGCTTTTGGGCATGCTTACGAAGCTGTACGTATGCCTTTTCAGCAGCAGAAGAGATTGCTGACATAAAATCATCACCACGAGCGTCACTCTCTACTGTATTTGCCTGCCCACCTTGGACTGCAAATGCAGCAACATATTGAGGTCCATCCTTATCAAGAACTATCTTTACATGCTCAATAAGAGGAAACTCTTGAACAAGCATATCTCCCTTTTCGCGAGCAAAAGCTTGTACCTTATCGTTTATCTCTGCATGACGTACTGTTAATTCTACTGACATAGCATGTCTCCTTTCGTTCGTGTTTTTTATGACAAAATTATAGCATTTTTAATAAAAAAAGTCTATACCATCTTAAAATCTTCACCAAGATAAACCTGACGGGCAATTGGATCGTTTACAATTTCATCCTTTGTTCCCTGTGTCAGAATTTTACCATCTGCCATAACATATGCTCTATCAACCACATCCAAGGTTTCTCGCACATTATGATCAGTAATTAAAATACCATATCCCTCGCTTTGGAGCTGCTTAATTACTTCCTGAACATCTCTTACCGCTATTGGGTCAACTCCAGCAAAAGGCTCGTCTAATAGCAAAATTGATGGGTTTTGGACTAACGAGCGAGCAATCTCCAGCTTTCGGCGCTCACCGCCACTAAGTGTTAATGCCTTTTGCTTTGCAACATGTGACAACCCAAACTTTGCTAAAAGCTCAGTCGCACGGCTCTTACGCTGTGCTCGTGATAAATCCATTGTCTCAAGAATAGCCATTAAATTATTCTCTACCGTCATTGTCTGAAATGTTGATGGCTCCTGAGCTAAATACCCAAGCCCATAACGAGCTCGCTTATAAACAGGAAATTCCGTAATATCTGTTCCCTTAAAGCTAATTCTTCCAGAATCAGGACGAACCAAGCCCACAATCATATAGAAGGTGGTTGTTTTACCAGCACCATTTTTACCAAGTAATCCAACAATCTCCCCCTTGCGCATACGTATATTCACGCCACGAACTACGGTTCTCCCCTTATAGCTTTTTACTAAATTATCTGCTATCAGCTCATCATTGACCTGCGTTTTTTCTTCACTCATAACTATTAAAATTCCTTTATGTATATAAATCCTAATCAAGATTTGTACTTGAAGCGGGAATTTGCAATTTAATACCACCACCAGAGGTCTCTATTCGATTATCATTTAACCACATAGTGATTATTTGTGCTGAAATTGTTCTCCCATCCTTTTGCACTACAGCAGGCGACTCTTTCCCAGTAAGGCGAAGCATCGAATTATCTTTAAAATAATTTACAACATCACCAGTTAGAAGCATATTCTCACCTACAGCCTTAACATTACCGATTGCTACTGCACTTTTTACTCGCTGCTGAGCATCTCCCATTTTCTTTCCTAGAATACTGGAATCTTTCTTATTCACAACACTAGCATTTTCTTCTGCATCTTTATCAAAAACAATAATAATTTTATCAGCTACTGCTGTAAATTGTGGATGATTTATTACTACATTCCCAGTGAATGTCGCAATATATAGCTCATAATCAAAATCTAATCTATCTGCATTGATTATGGCCTCTTTATCCACCTTTGGCTTCCAATTCTCAGGTGTCAAAACATTGTTTGCAAACCCCACAAAAGAAAGCAACATCAAACAAATAATTAAAATATTTTTTTTCATCCTTATTTAGTCCCTTTTAAGATATCTGTATTTAAATTTTTCAGTTTTAGAACAACATTATTTTCAATTGTAAGCAAATTGGTAGAAGCAGCATTCCAAAGCAAATTAGTTCCTGACATATAAAAATCTGGTGTTTCGACCTTCACAAAGCCGAAGCATTTACCAATTTTTTTATTTACAAAGACACAAGCCTTTTCTGCATCAATCCAAAGCTCTGGAGTTCCTTCCTCACTAATCATTGTTATTTTAATGCCACCTTCTGCCACATATGAGCCTTCTGAAAATTCATTTGCCAAAGATAGAGCATCTCTTCCGATTTGCCAAGCAACCGCTGTCTCAAAAAAGGTTTTTATACGCCCATTATCATGGCGCTGCAAAGGAGAGCGAAGTCCGACAATTGGCAGCTCAGTTGTACGCTCAGGGAACTTGATTGCTGCAGGATCTAATTCTGCAGTTGTCTCTGAGGGGGCATCTGATGCAAATGAATTACAAGAAAAAAAAGTCACACAAAATATAATGCATATTAGCATCCACAATCTATTGCACCCGATTATGAATGTATCTAAATATTTATGCTTTATTTTGTCTTTAGAAAAACGCATTTTTCTTACTTCCCTTTTGCTATTGTATTTATAGCGACAAGCTGATTCCAGAGTGCTGGCAATTCTTTTAATGGAAGAGCATTTGCACCATCAGACAATGCCTCTGCAGGATTTTCATAGGTTTCGATAAATACGCCATCACAAGCACCGGTTGCCACTGCTGCTCTAGCTAAGGCGGGGGCCCACTTACCATCGCCACCACTTCCTGTACCAAGAGCACCTGGGCGTTGTACAGAGTGTGTTGCATCGAAAATAACTGGATACCCCAGCTCCCTTAATATCATCATATTGCGCATATCTGCGACAAGGTTACGATACCCAAATGATGCACCACGCTCTGTGAGCATTATTCGTTTATTACCTGTTGACTCAATCTTTTTAACAACCTGAGCCATATCTTCAGCAGCCATACACTGCATTTTCTTAACATTGACCACACAACCAGTTTCCCCTGCAGCAAGTAGCAAATCGGTCTGGCGGCACAAAAATGCTGGTATCTGTAGCACATCAACACATTTAGCAACAAGCTTTGCTTGCCAAGGCTCATGAATATCAGTAACTACTGGCATTTCAAATTTATTTCGGATTTCTTCCAAAATCTCTAGGCCTTCCTCAATTCCGGGACCACGAAATGCCTCTACGGAAGAGCGATTAGCCTTATCAAATGATGCTTTAAAGATATACGAAACATTATTTTTTGTAGAAAATTTCTTAAGCTTTTCAGCCAGCTTAAAGCATTTTTCACTGCTCTCAATAACGCAAGGTCCAGCCATAAGAAGAAGAGGATTATTGCCTCCAGCTTTTACGGCAAGTTTTCCTTTTGTACTAACAATCCTTGTGGTGGTACTCATTAGGCTTCTCCTCTAATAATTCTTTCAACTACCTCTATATCCTCAGGTCGATCGACACCAATACCCTTTTCTGTTGTACGCACTACACCAATTCTTCCGCCAATATACATCGCACGTAATTGCTCAAGGCTCTCTGTCTTTTCCAAAATGCATTGAGGCTCAGAGATAAAGCGTTTCAGGAAGGCTCCGCGATAACCATATATCCCAATATGGCGTTGATACAAGCCAGAGGTGATATCGATTTCACCATCGCGTTTATAAGGCACAGGTAAACGAGAAAAATATAAGGCACCATCAGCACCATCAAGCACGACCTTAACAATTGTTGGAGCATTTAGTTCCTCAATTGTATTGATAGGGGCACAAGCAGTTGACATTTGCCATTGAGGTTCATCGCGGAGTTTACGTGCCACATCGTCGATCAAATCGGGATTTATAAGAGGCTCATCTCCTTGGATATTGATAACAATATCGTCATCAGCAGCATTTGCTGCTTCAGCCACGCGATCCGTTCCGGATGGGTGATCTGGTCGGGTCATTGCGACACGAACATTTATATTTTTGAGTGCTTCTGCAATACGTGTATCATCTGTAGCGACGACTACCTCATCTAGTAGTTTTGCTTTAAGGCAAGACTCTGCCACCCAGCAAACTAGAGGTTTGCCACAAATTAGAGCAAGACTTTTTCCTGGGAAGCGGGTTGAACCCCAACGGGAAGGAATAACACCAACGATTTTCATAAAATTACATCCTCTTTCTAAATTTATTTTAAATTATTTATTTTCTGCAGCGGCTGGCTCTGCGGCTGGTGCTGCTGCTGGCTCTGCGGCTGGCTCTGCTGCTGCTACTGGCTCAGGTGCTGGGGCGGACTCAGCTGATGGTGCTGGCTCAGGTGCTGGTGCAGGGGCTGGCTCTGCTGCTGGTGCAGGAGCTGGCTCAGCTGATGGTGCAGCGGTTGGCTCAGGTGCTGGTGCGGAATCTTCTGCTGGAGCTGGCTCTGCTGCTGGCTCTGTGGCAGGTGCTGGCTCAGGAGCTGGCTCAGCTGCAGATGCAGCGGCAGGGGCTTCCTCAACAACAGATACTGTCTCGGTAGATGGCTCACTCTCACCCTTGCCATTACCTGTTATAATCGACAATAGCTTCCCATTCTCTGTTGTTAACCAACGCAAATTGTCCCCAAGAACAAAATAGTAAACTCCCCTCTCATCAGGCAACTCTAATGGTTCCTTAATAAATTTTGCAAGAAAATGCTCCTCAACCTTTCCACCAACTGTTAACCCAATTGATATATCATGTAGCGATACCTCTTCTAACCCATCAAATAATGACAAACAAAACTCATTCAACTTTTCTACCTTGTAAAAATCTTTCTCGGAACCAAATTTTCGCAACGCAGATGCAAATGGCATCCCCTTGTTGTCAAAATCTACATTTACATTGATCCCCCTCGCAGATAAGGTCCCCCAACCATAACTCATTGTTGGTGCCGAAAATAACTTGTTCTGCTTCTCCTTATCCGAAAAAACATTTATGTCAAAAACATTTATCTTGAAATTCAACCGCAATGTAGTACGGCCCAAATCAACAAAACATCCCGTTTTTGAACTGATGTAATCTGCTACAAGCCCCCTGCCCCAGCCAGAACGAACACAAATAAAACCTACAAAATACACTAGCGCATAAATTAAAACTAACCAAAATATTACCTTTTTTATTCTTATTGGATAAAACATACTACTCTCCTACATACTGAATTGAACCATTTTTCCTATATTTTGCCCTAAAATAGATTAAAACGCAATAAAAAAATAGATTTATATTGGCTATTTTGTGGCACTTTCTCGCTGTTTCCTCAATTCTATATGCTAATCAAACATAAATGCAAGCGGCTTTGTCATTTTGAAGACCTCACCAGTCTGCTCCATCAACCCCGTATCGTCATCAAAATTGTATACAGCAAATTCATCACTCGTTTTATGACCAACCACAATTTTCATGCCATCTGGGTAAAAAGCAAAATCACGTGGGAATGCCCCTCCTAACATATTTATCGCCCTACGCTCTAATGTGCCGTCTTTATTTATTTTAAATACCGCAATACTATTGTGACCGCGATTTGATGCCAAAAGCCACTTGTGATTTGGTGAAATCTTAATGGCTGCACATTTAGAAAACTCAGTAAAATCCTCTGGCAATGTATAATACGTACCTCGTTCTTCAAAATTAGTCTTGTCTACATTGTACAAAACCACTGTATTATCAAGCTCATTTATTAAATAAGCAAACCTACCATTAAAGATTAAGTGACGTGGTCCAGCTCCCGGCTTAGTATTAACCTGACCAACCCGCTTAAAATCAGCCGCTTTGCCATTTAATGGATAAAAGACAATCTGGTCAATGCCTAAATCACATACACACATATACTCTTCTGTAGGTGTCGAAATAGCACAATGACAATGTGCGGCATCTTGTCGTTCCCGATTTGGTCCACATCCCTCATGCTTGACCGAAGCGACTGGCTCTAACAAGCCATTAGGCAATAGCTTTAAATACCCACAAGTGCCATTTCTATATTCTGCCCATAACAAGTAATTCTGATTTGCACTTAATGAAATGTGGCAAGGTACTGTTTTTGCCAAAGCATACTGTGCAAGGCGAGTCAATTTCCCTCCCTCTGTAGAATATACTGACACACCACCAGGCAAATCTTCTCCGCCAACATTTACCTTCTCTGCTACATACAAATAACGGCCCGATATGCTAAGTGCGAAATAAATCGGATCAATTGCATCCTCAACAACAATCCGCTCAACTAGCTTCCCATCACCACTAAACGAATATTTCCGTAATCCCTTACCAGACTCACCACTATTTGACCCAACATACAATACTCTATTCATACGAATTCTACCTTTCACAAAATTTCTCTTTGCATATCCAATTGCCGACTCAAAATCGGAAAATTTACCATTTATTTGAGCTACATATAGCTTATCTAAAATTGAGCCAAAGGCCTCTCCTCCTATTGTTTGTGGAGAAACTCCTAGCTCTAGCAAATGTCGTCCCAAAACGATTGGGACTGGTGGGTGTGTATAAATATCAAGCTGCTTACATTTTGAAATAAATTTACTTAGCAGCTCTTCCTTACATATTTCTGGTGAAGATGCATTTGCGTCGCATGCAACAACAGCAGCCAATAAATCCATTCGAATAACATCAACGGAAAGCTTTCTATAAGCCTTATCTGATGAATTTGCATTTACAAGCATTATTGGACGCATATGAGCATGTACGAGGCGAAGCACTTGCTCTGTAAAACCATTCAAATTCCAAAGTCGAGATATAAAATGAGTAATCTCTTCATCTGCAGCATTTTCATGCTCATAGCTTGTTATTGCACCATCTGCCGTTACACATGTAGTATATGGTTTACCAAAATCATGGCAAAGTACAGCAACAGCCACAATCAAATCATCTTGGGTGTTTCCTGTGCGGAATTGCGGTAAATTATCAAGCGCAAGAAGTGTATGGTTCCAGACATCTCCCTCTGGATGCCATCTAGGATCTTGCCGGCAACCCATTAGAGGTAAAAGCTCTGGATAATATTTTATCCATCCACAATCTCGAAGAAAATTCATTCCGCGAGAAATTGTTTTACCTTTAAGAAGCAGCTTTTCCCATTCACTAGCAAGCCGTTCTCTAGGTAATCCCTCTGGTTTTATTTTTTTACAGAGTGCTATTGTTTCTGGAGCAACCTCAAAATCATATCGTGCAGCAAATTGCATTGCCCGGAGCACACGTAGAGGGTCCTCAACAAAATGCTCACTAACATGCCTAATACATCCATTTTTTAAATCATCTAACCCACCCCAGCAATCGATTAGCTCCTCTGTAATCGGATCATACATAATAGCATTGATTGTAAAATCTCTACGCGAGGTGGCATCCTCAAAAGATAAATCTGGGGTAGCTTGAATATCAAAACCTTTATGTCCCTCTCCAAGCTTTGTTTCGCGTCTTGGCAAAGCTATATCTATATCATAGCTATGAAGCTTAAAAACGCCAAAGCTTTCACCAACTAAATCAACCTTATAGTGTTCCTGGAGCAATTGGCTTAAATCATTGGAAGAAAGTCCATATACCTCAACATCAACGTCCTTTGAGGGGACACCCAATAAGGCATCTCTTACGCATCCCCCAACGCAAAATGCTCTACCACCAGCAGATGCCACCAGCTCTGCAATTTTCAGTATCTCAGGCTCATTTGTTGTTATTTTTTTTAATTTAGTCATAAAATGTTTATTCATTCAAATTATTCACAAATCATTTTATCATTAACTTTACACAGAAGTAAACATCAAAATCATACTGTGCGGCACTTGGGAAGTACATCTAAGCCTATTAGCCTTACACACAACTGGGGTGCAAGCCTTTTGTCTTGCACCCCAGTTAAAACAGAATTACTTGCGCTCTGCAGAAAACTTTATCAGTACACGAGTTCGCCCTGACGGTACCTCGCCAGAAATTGCTGGAAAATATTTTGACACATCGCCTTTGCGTCCATCATTATTAGGCAACTTATCCACTGTTACCCTATATTTATTGCGCTCTACATCCATATCAAGTTTTATATTACTAAAACCTTGAGGCATAATTGGTGAAGCCTTTATCAATGTAAATTCATCCTTCATTCTAAAGGTTATATCCAATGGCTGACCTGTCTCACCTTCAACAAGCACATAGAGAGCCTTTTCATACAAATCATATCGTGTAGCTACCGTTGGCACGGATTTTGTATATTCATAAACAGCTGAAAGAGCATTTATTTCAAGCTCTATATCGCGTGGCTCTTTTAGCTCCATTGTTATGTTCACAATAGATGGATCCTTCATCACTCCCATAATATTTTCGTAAGGGACAAATACTATTGTTGCCTTATCTATTGGGATATCAACATATACACGATTCGCCTTAGACCCTATTGCAAATTTTACTGGATCAGAGGATAGTGCTAAGCGCTCACTAACACTATTTACGATTGGTTTAGCATAAGCAAAGAACACAAAACCCTTTGCCCCTTTCAAATAATTCTCTGCACCTAAATTAAAAACATACGATGGACGCTGCTTGCGCTTCATACCAGCAAACTCTAATACAATGCTATTATCATCCCACATTGGTGAATTTCGCATAACAAAAGAGGCTCCCTTCATGCCTAATGCCTCTGGTGCTGCTATACATTGAAGTGCTTCTATTTTAGATGGTCTAGCTTTGATTACACCTATACCTTTTTGTCCTGTTGACTTAACTCGCTCTGCTACAAAGTCTTGCATAGCAACAAAATTTGTAGGCGACACATAAGGTTCATAACGCCAATTTGTTGGTAACGCAGTAAGTATTTGAGCCATTTGTGGCTTTGCTACTTCTTGCTCTTTTTTGAGAGAAGGCTTCTTCCCCTGCTGCCCTTTCGGAATATACTTAGTAATTTTTATTATTGAAAGTCCAGTCGTCTTAAACTGATGAGCCACAACACCCTTTAAAGGACCTATATCCACACCTTTCTTCCTAGCAGGAGAGAAAATTTTCACATTCTTTTTTGTTGGTTTTAGAGCTATTGGAGGGTTCTGCCCAATTTCATCTATTTGAAAATCCTGCTGCTCAATCACAGCAGCACCATTCCATCCAACTGGAACAACTGCACGTACATCTCTTCCTAAATCCTGTCGGCCAGCTAGAACAGCAATCGTTATCTCCTCCTCCGCATTTCGTGTAGCAATATAATAACAATCTTCTAATGGTGAGCCTTCCTTATAATCCTCAACACACAAAGCCATTGGCAATAAAGCCGCATCTCCCTTAACAAGCTCAAATACTTTTTCATAGATTTTAAGAATTGGCTGCTGCTTTCCTGGCAACAATATAAAATTATCTGAATCACCAGTCTCAATCAATGCTCCACGCCCACCATGCATTATAATTTGCAATAGTGCGGTAATCCCCTCTTCTCCATTGTCTATTAGAGCTTGTTGATTGGACAAAGGCTTCATAGGAGATAAATATGGAATAAAAGTAGGCAAAAAGCTCTTACCGGCCTCTAAATAATGTTGGATGTAATCACCATAAGTACGCTCTGCTCTTCCGCCTTTTACTGTTAGAGGAGAAGAATATACACGCGTAAAATTATCTGCTACATTTGCTGCAGCCTTAACCTTTGCAGAATCACGAACATCTATTGCAACAATATTTACTCCATCAATGTATTTTGAAAGTATATTTGCACTTGGTACATCATCACACACCCAGCCAGCAACTACATTTCCAAATCTCGTCAAAAACCACATTGCTGTCTTTTCATCAACCTTAGTCAGGTCCCCTTTAATACGAATATAAGGAAGCTTTCTTCGTTTTAAAATATTTGATAATTTCGCTGCCCACTCATTAAACTCAACACCATATTTTTTGTTCTGAACATATCCTAAGGAGAAAAATTCATTCATAGCGTCAAACGCAGCTTCAATATCCCTTGGTGGTGTTGCATTTCCCATAAAAGCGGCATTTGTCAATGCATTTGAAGGCAGACTCAATTCGATAAGTTCAATAGTTGAAGCATTATATATGAGAGAAGACATCTCTTTGTGAGGGGCAAATGCAGCAAAAACCTTGTGCCCTTCGACTGCTGGATATATTCGAAAATAATCAAATGCTATAGTATACTTGCCTTCATTTTTTATTTCTACCCGATTTTCATCATCATTAAAATAATAGAATGGCACAAATATCTCCTGTTCCACCCTTCCATCTGACAATGCTCGATGATAAACCGTATTACCATTGATCCTTATACTTAATGGACGTTCTGCATCTTCAAACCGGTATGTCATATAATTATTTCGTGGCAGCTTCTCTGATACCACTCCAAATTTTATACTTACTCCAGCTACCTCTGGCCGCTTTCCCAAAATTATTTTAAAGGTTTGATTTGGCTTTATTCGTTGCGGGAACTCTACTGCTGAAGCAATTGCGACCTCAGACGTTTCTGACTCAAGAGTAAAAAAATCACCTTGAACCATAGGCGCGGAAATTGATGCTGGAGAGCCATTCCTTCGACCAGCTTCAAAGCCTGAAAAAACAGGAGCTGCGGAACTCCCATCGGGGGAATCTGTCGTTGATGCAGGGATATTTGAAGCGACAGGGACATCGCCCCAATTTGTAAAATTATCAAAATCAGCTAAAACAAAGCTTGACATCAATGTAAATACAAATCCGGCACTAATAATTCTTATTTTCATAGACAAGCCCTATCTTTACCTTGTTTAAAATATGTTCTGAAATATTTAACTAATGTGAGGCCCAGCATACTTTTTTTTGCAAACCCCTTGCCATCATAATTGACTACTTTATCATATATTAAATCAAGCAATCAACCACCAAATCAAAGTTAGGAATTATTATCGTCTGCATTTCCCTCTTCATTATTATCCAATAATGCAATACGTTTATACTCACGAATAATTCTAAAAGGAACACGGATAATCAGAATTGCAAAAAGCATAAAATAGCAAATTGAAACAATCCTCCAGCCCCAAACAAATGGACCTCCCTCACAAAACATATATGTAATTATTAGGAATAGCAAATCAACAAGTACAGCCAAAGCAAAGAAAACAGATTGACCATAATAATTCAAAATTTCTTTTGCCAATGTGATAGCCATTTTAGCAAAGCTTTCCTTTTTCTCTTCTGCCGAGTTTTTAATATCTGTTGTCCCTAAAAACACCTTTTTACGAACATCCTCTGGGAGAGAAAGAGGATTAAGCCTATTTTTCCCAATTTCCTCACACAGCACATGCTCGCTTGCAGACTCCGCACTTGTCCAATTTGCAGCTAAAGCGAGAACTGCAAAATAAAGCCAGAAGCATGAGTCATAAAGCACAGATAGTGCCACACCAAACGAAACAACAAAGCCTGGCTTAAATAGCAAATGAAAAACATAATCTAAATAAAACCCTCGCTTTGAGGATGTTTTATAATATCTAGCCAAGCTCCCATCTACAACATCAAGCACATAGCCACAAACCCATAAAAATGCCGTAAAGAACAAAAGCCATCCAGAATAAATGTGATGCTTCGCGACAAATAGCTGTGCGGCTACTATAATAGTAAAAAGAGAAAGCACCCAGCACACACCACCAATTATTGTAACAGCATTAGCAGAAAGATTAAGTCTTACCGCTAAGCGTACTAAAGGCATAACAATTTTACGAGCTATAAGACTAGTAATAAGAGCACATTCATCAACCTTTATAGTTGATAAAAATTCCTCATCCTCATTGTCTTTGCCTTCGTCATTATTGGGTTCTGGAGGTGTAGAAGGATTATTCTCCTGATCTGGCAAAACCTTCTCCTCTTCGTAATTATCCTTTATTGAATCATCCATAGACTCTCTCCTAAATTTTAAAAGCTTAATATGCACCTTTATCGAATAGAACCGTTGAAACAGTTAAAAGAACTAGCTTTGTATCCATAACTATATTTTTATTCAAGGAATACCAAATATCTAGCATACACATCTCCTCAAATTTGATATTTGAACGCCCTGAAACCTGCCAGATACAAGTCAGCCCAGGCACGGAGATATGCCTTAGATAATGCCAATCACTCACAAAATATTTCAAATCTGTCATAGGTAGAGGGCGAGGTCCTACTAAACGCATTTCTCCTTTAATCACATTAAACAATTGAGGGAGCTCATCAATAGAAAACTTTCGTAGCAGACGACCCATTGGGAATATTCTTGGATCATTCTTTAGTTTAAATAATCCACCATCAGACTCATTCTTGTCACGCAGTTGTTCTATATGCTTATCGGCATCAACATACATCGTCCTGAACTTATACATTTTAAAAGGCTTACAATTGTATCCGCAACGTTCCTGGACGAACAGTGCTGGACCTTTAGAGGATAGCTTTACCACTAAATAACCAAACAAAAGTACTGGCGAAGCGATTATTACACATCCTACTCCTAATAACCTCGAGCAAACACTTCTAATTCTTTTGTAAATATTTGAAAAATAATGAGAAGAAAAATGCACCAAAGGAATACCATCTATATAATCGCCAAAAGAAAATGGATTATGGAAGGTCATAAATTGAGGTGCAAGCACCTTCAATGCGACATTCATATCTGTACACAAACGAATAATTCTCACAAGGTTGTCATTTGTTATATTTTCATCTATATAAATAACAATGGAGAAAGACTGAACAGCTATTTTTTCTTTTATTAAATCCCATTCCTCAGAAGTCTTAGGAGTCGGCATGCGGTCAACTATTCTATAAAGACACTTCTTTGAATTATATGTTAGGTTCGCATCAAAGCTTTTAGCCTTTTCTCCATCGCCAACTAAAAGACAAGAGAAAGTAAAGCGACCTGTTTTTTTACGGTAATGAACTATAATTTTATTTATTACATAACGAAGGAAGAAGGTTACAAAGACATTGATACAAAAAACCATTGTAAAGAAACTACGCATATGCCAATATTTCTTTGAATAATACAAGAAAATAGCCACGGCTCCAATCATTATCGCATTGCAAATAACAGATGTCCGTAAAATTGGTGTTCTATGAATCTTTTTATATCCATCATACAACCCCCAAAATGTATAAAGTATAACTAATGCAATACTAAAGGAAGTTGCATAATAAAGATATTGAGATAAATAAAAGCTCTCATAATGACCAGAGCTCGGCAACACATCAAAGCGTAAAATACCTGCTATTAAATACGATAAATAGACAGAAGCAACATCACAAACCAAATGGATTACAGAAATCCATTTGATAATTTTTAACGAATCTTGCGAATACGACGTTTTTTGAGGAACAACCTTCCCTTGATATTTTCTATACATTACCTAATCCCTTTATATAATCTACTATCACGCCTGGTGCTTCTTCAACAGTATGCTTTGAGACCCTCTCCCCTTTTACATACAAGAAAAAGCAATTATCGCCCCCTACCAAAGCGACCTCAGCATCCTTGGCTTCTCCAGGTCCATTTACAACACACCCCATCACAGCGACATGTGGGCGTGCTGCATTAGGATTTTCGTGATAAAATTGCTCCAGCAGCTCTTCAACCCTATTTGCTGTCGTGAACACATCCGCCTTAGTTCTTCCGCAGGTTGGACATGATGTAACATTTGGACCTGGTGCACGAAGCTTTAAGCAGCGCAATAATTCAAGTCCAGCCTTAACCTCTTTAATTGGTTCATCTGTCAATGAGATACGAATTGTATCTCCTATTCCCTCAGAGAGTAAAATACCCAAAGCTACAGAAGAGCGAATCGTTCCAGCTAAAAAAGTCCCTGCCTCTGTCAATCCAAGATGCAATGGATAATCGGTTGTCTTTGACAACAATCGATATGCGGCTAAAGTGCGATCTATATCTGAAGCCTTAACAGAAATTTTAATATCGTGAAAATCAACCTCTTCAAGAAGGCGAACATGCTGCATAGCACTTTCAACCAAGGCCTCTGGGGTTGCACCACCAAAGCGCTCTCGCAGCTCGGGGGCTAGAGAGCCTGCATTTACACCTATACGAATTGGTATACCCCTTGACTTAGCAGCATTAACAACTGCAAGCACCTTATCCTTGCCACCTATGTTGCCTGGGTTAATACGTAAACCATCAACACCAGACTCTATTGACTTAATTGCAAGCCGCCAATCAAAATGGATATCTGCAACAAGTGGAACATTTGGACAAGCCTTTTTGATTTCAGCAAGAGCCTCTGCAGCAGCAATATCTGGCACAGCAAAGCGCACTATATCACAGCCAGCACGCTCAAATGCCTTAACTGATTCAACACTTGCCTTCACATCGCGAGTGTCTGTATTAGCCATTGTCTGCACACTTATTGGTGCACCACCCCCAATGAGTACACCACCAAGCTTAATTTGCCTTGTTAATTCCCTTGCTGATTTTCCACATGAGCTCATAAAATAATCCCATAAGCTTTTCTTAAACAAAAATTCTATTCGCCTTCTTCTATCACCTCAACATATTCCTCGTCCTCTGGCAATTCCTCCTCCGATGAATTATCAGCTGGCGATTCAACAGCCTCTACTTTTTCTTCCTTATTACTGCTGGAGCTAAATATAGACCAAACATTGAAAACATCCTTGCATGAGATGAATATAAAGAAAACAATAAGAAGCAATGCAAATGCATTACACAACCATGTAATAACCTTCTCTGAAAGCTCTTTTTGGAAAATACCACGCCACAAAGCAAAAATAATGTGCCCACCATCTAAAATTGGTATTGGCAGCAAATTCAAGATTGCAAGATTTATATTTAAAAATCGGACAAATGCTAAAAAGCTAACAAAATTCCCTAGGGTAAACCACATCATTGTAAAAATACTGATTGGACCACCAAGTGCATTTACTGTTCGTGCAGCCTCTCCCTTTTTAGTAGGTGCAAAGAGTGAGCCAAGAATTCTGAAAATACCCTCGGAATCTCCCTTAATTTGATCCCATGGCTTACGATATTTCATCCACGGGCGAACATTATATGCTGACATATCATATTGAATGCCAATCATAAATCGATTATACTCATTGTTAAACTTTGGCTCAACCTGAACATCTACAAAGGAACCATTTCGGAACAGCTTGAAATTCAAGACTCCTCCCTGTTCGACAGCATCATTTATATCTTTAGAGGATAGAAGGTGCTTCCCATTACATTCAAAAAGATAATCACCTTCTTTAATTCCTGCTTCTTGAGCTGGAGAATCTGGCATAACTGATTTGACAATCAAATTATGAGCAAAAAATACATTCTTTATAAAATAAAATTTATCGTCTTTACCTTTTTCAACTGGAATACGAAGACAAGCTTCCGCTCCATCTAGCATATTTGACACACATACTGTAGCAAAACCATTTTCCGAACGTGTATGCACCTCTTGTAAAAACTCCGCGAAAATCTCAACTTGGCGATCATTCACCTCATGAATAACATCCCCAACACGCAAGCCAGACTCTGCCTCTGGTGTGTCTGGCTCTACAAATGCTACTACAACACCATTTTGAATGAGACGAATCTCCTCTGGCACATCTTGCGGTCTTGAATTTGAATATGATGCATAGACAATCCAAGAAAGCAATATTGCAAAAAGCACATTACCGAAAGGACCAGCTGCAGCAACAATAATACGCTTCCACCAAATTGCTGGTTTCACATTTTCTATTTTTGTTTCTCCATCACCCTGGATTAGCTCCATTCCTGTTGGGTCTAACTCTGGCAAAGACACAAAACCACCAAGAGGAATTGCGGAAATACGAAATTCTGTTCCCTTAATCGTTTTTTTCCATAAGCATGGTCCAAATCCAATTGAAAAAACAGGTGCTTTAAGACCAAATATTTTACCTGCAATAAAATGACCAAATTCGTGAATAAAAATTGTAAAGCTAAAAAATAAAATCAACAAAACAATCCCGAGAATAATTGACAATATTTTTACTAATAGCATAAAATAAATTCCTTATAAACATTTACGATATGTCGCTAACAAACGGCACACTGACACAAATTTTTAGGTCATATTTTAGTAAAATATTGGCTAATTGGCAAGCATGAAAAAAACTTTAGTGGGTGCTGTGTGCACCTCATTATGCTATCAATTAGTCTAAAATCAACCACTTTTAATAAAAATTCTACTTGTGTGGAGACAAAAAGAGCGAAGCCTTAGCACTTGCTAACGCAGGGGGACTCTAAATTTGCACCATTCATAATACAACAATAGATGATATGGTGCAACTACTAATTCTTGAAAGGAAAAAGAAGAACTATGCTATCAATTATTACAATAACCCCAAAATACCTCTCCGTGCCTCCTTACCTCTTGAAAACCACACTACGTGTGCCTCCGTGTTTCGCCAAAGGCCATAGCGTCAGCATTTAAATCGTTTCACTTATTGCTTACGCTTAACACGGACACACGAAGTGTGATTTTCACGGAGGACAAGGGAGAATTGTACAAATCGTTTCACTAGTTGCTTACGCTTAACACGGAGTACGGAGGACAAAGGAGAATTTACTAGCAATTATTCTAACAACCTCAGCACCCCTCCGTGTCTCCTTACCTCTCTATCCTCCGCATTTCGCCGAAGGCTATAGCGTCAGCATTTAAATCGTTGCACTCATTGCTTACGCTTAACACGGAGTACGGAGGACAAAGGAGGACTATGCTAATCGTTGCACTTGTTGCTTTCGCTTAACACGGAGTACGGAGGACAAGGGAGAATTTACTAGCAATTATTACAATAACCCCAAAAACTCTCCGTGCCTCCTTACCTCTTGAAAACCACACTACGTGTGCCTCCGCGTTTCGCCGAAGGCCATAGCGTGAGCGACACACACCCTTTGGGTGTATTCCTTACTTATGCTGAAAAATATATAATTCTACATAGAATAGACTGAATTTACAGACAATATTTTACACTATCTAAATAACAAGTTTAAGAAAAGATAAGATACATTAGAATAACAAAACACTAATACATAATTAGTTCTAGGGAATCTATCTCAAAATTGTTCTTAAAATTAGAATGTATGCTTTCAAAATCTTTTAGTGTAAATCGTTCGTCTACAACTACTATATTTACATCATTCACACCAAAACTCTCCATACTATGTAAAAAACTTATAATTTTTTTACAATTTACATTAGATAAACAATCTATTTCAACAAATTTGTTTTTGAAAAAATCAGGTTTTAAAAGACAATGTTCAAATTTCTTAATACAATTCTTCTTCTCCAAGTAAAATAAACCATCATTATTCATAAAAAACGGAATATAGTCCCCGAATTCCACAGAGCGCATACTTTTCCCTTGTCCAGGAGACGAATCTATTAAAAAAGACATATTATCAAATTGAACAAATTCAACTACCGGTCCACAAATACAAGTATCTAAAACAAAAAAATTATATATATTTTTCAAATCTAAAGCAGATGCATTATCCAGACAATTAAATCTAACTGTCCCAATTCCACCAAATATTTTTTTTACTAATACTATTTTTTTAATTAAAGTTGTACATGGAAGATGTTTATCTTCTTCATCATTCATAGTATACGTAATACCATTAACTTTAATTAAACCTCCCCCAACTAAATTTATGGTGGGCGTATTATTAAGCCCTAACTCCATTTTATGTAAAACAAAAATACTCATTAAGAACGAAAAAATGAATATTAGAGAGAAAACAATCTTATGTTTAACCATACTTCACCTACTTACAAAAAGTTAATAATATTCAGATTTTTCTTTAAAACCAAATTTGTCTGCCACATACTATGCCAACTTCTTTATATCCATCTATTACCACCTTAAAATCATTTAAATCAGGGCAGAAATCAGAAACAGAACATATAGACATATCTTTTTCTAAAACTAAAAAGCAATGCTCCGTATCGATTTTTGGCTCAAAATCAAAAACAAATTCCTTTTCTTCAAAAGGTGCAAGTTTTGCACTTTCTTCACTCAATTTCTTGTTTTCAAAAGAGCAAATCACTCCACAATATGACAAATATCTAACTTCAAACACCTTAAGTATAGGTATATAACATATATCAACGGGAAAATCAGAATAACTTTCAACTTCGAAAATATTAGACAATATTTCATTTGTTTTCAAAATTGCAGCTTCCCATTCATCAATAGAATTACCTTTATATGATACAGTTTTTTCGAAATACAACAAATACTTTTCATTCATATAATTTTTATATGTTGAAATCAAATTTTCATAATCAGTATAATCATTGATTTGCTTAAATGAATAATTTAAGTTGAACTGATTATACTCAAAAGCATCATAATCAAAGCAATGACTTTTATCATTATAAGTAAAGCACAATATCATAACTTTGTTTTTTTCAATATTGCGTTCTATATGAATAAAATCATAAAATTTCTTATTATGCTCATTTTTACAATGATTCGCTAACAAAAGTAATATATCTTTTGGTTTATATGAAAATTGGTTTTCAATTTTTTTTGTCGATTGACAACCAAAAGATAAAAGCAAAATAAAAACTACAACTAAACGAAAGAACATAAAACCCTCTTTAATTTAATAATAAAAATATACACAAGCCATATCTAACTCATAATTAAATTCTATCAAAATAACAGAATAATATTCTGGAATGTGATTATATTGTTGTTTTAATTCCTTTTTGAATTTGCTAAATATATTTTCAACACTACAACCTTTAATTTTATAAAAACTGTTATTTTTCTTTATTATTTCTTTCTCCATAATCTTCTTATCTATAGGAATATCAGGATAATTTTCGTAAGCAGATATAGAATCTAAAATTTTATAATCGCCATCGCTTTCTATAGAAAACATTTTATGTATTTTTATGTCTCTGGGTTTTCCTGTGCCATGAAAACTCAAAATATTTGCAGAAAATGGATTGTGTTTATAAACTTTTTTAGTTTTCAGATTATAAACATACGAAATTATTGAAATTTCTTTGTTTTTATTTTCAAAACAAACATCAAATAATATTTTATTTACAGAACCTTCTCGTTTCAAAAGGATATATGATAAGGTTACATTAGAATGAGTCCTTTTAAATTCTTCCGATACAATATTCACAGCATTAGAATATGGCTGAATTTCATAATCAAAAATTTCTGTTCTGCAGCCTGAGAAACAACAACTCAACACCACTAGTAAAACAAACAAACACAATTTCATTTTATTCCTCAACAAACCAATTAAAAACAAGTCCTTGTTCTACAGAGCCAGAAAAAACTGTTGTATCACCATTTATTGAATCATAAAAATAACAAAGACTGTCCTCTTGCACATTCGTTATACAAACAACATCAATTCGCATATCGTTTTTATAAAAAATACATTTAATCATTGGATAACACTCTATCGTTAATCCATATCTATACAATAGAAATTCATTTGCTTTATTTATTGCCTGTACAAAATCATGGAAATTTGTTCCTATCTCTGAATTTTTACTTTTTTTATCGCATGTTTTGCATATATGATATACATAAAACTCGTTTTCATCTAAGCCTACCCTATGGTAATAATTATTATCATTATTATATTTAAGTAATTCTTCAAAATCTCTATTGATAAAACAACACTCCAAATGCTTCGTAAAAGTTAATTCGTACAAATGTCGTGTATAATCATTCGCATATTCAACGAGACAAAAAACATTTCTAGAAAAAGGTTTCCTAAAAATATATATTAAAACAATATCATGCTGAGCCTTTGCATCAGAAGCAATACTATTTTTTAACTCTGTTAATATACAAGCATATGTAACAGGCGTCTGTTTAATTTCTGAATTACTAAATGAGGCACACCCACACAGACTTAGAGTTAAACAGAACAAAAATAAAATTCTTATATGTACTTGCATTTATAGGCTCTTCCTCATTGATTTTAAGGTTTTAATAGTATGCTTGATATATGGATGAAGCTTTTGCTCTTTTTCTAATACTAGAGCAACCTCTTCAAATGAGGAAGCTTCGTTTTTAAATAAATAAATCAGTGCTTTATACCTAGCACTTGGAGGAAAAGAAGAATCTAGAGCAATACGTTTTGAATGAGATGCTGCATCTATTTCATCAGCATAACAAACCAATTCAAATGCTCTACTGGATAATTTAGGATTATATAATGCTTTTTCTAATATGAGTAAAAGTGAATCACACATTTCATCTTTCCCATTAACGCTTTCTTTTAAAGACCAAAACTCTCTAGATAATTTTTCTAACAGAGCTATTCGCCAACGGAAAAATGATTCTTCTCTAAAAATTTCTGTTTCTAAAATTGGAAGAAATTTTAGCAGATTTTCATCATCAAAAATAAAGTTAGATAAAATCACAGATCTTTCATGTATCGTATCATACATTCCATTTAATTGAGTAGAATCATATCTGATTATATAATTAAAATCTTCCAGACTTATTTCTTTAATATTTTTATTCGGAAGCATATCTTCCCAACTCTTCGGATTAAGTTCTATATTATACTTTTTAGCGATTTCATTTATCTTTAATATTTCAGCATCACTTTCTTTATACTGCTTATTTAATTTTAACACCTCCAAATATTTTTGAGAATCTTGATGTACACAATCCATCAAAGAAGCAAGTTCTGGAGCTTTTTCTAAAAGACCAGCTCTTTCTTTTTGTGTAATACCATTATAAAAATCATACATATAAGCTAACGAAAATAGTGGTGTTTTAGTCTGATCATCAGACAAAGTATTGGCTGTCAGCAATTCCTCTTGTATATGAAACACATTATGAAAATATAAAGCACTTTTAGGCAAACCTTTTATTTCCTTTTTTATTGCATTTTTCTCAATCGCCTTTGCTTCTCCTTTAGTAAAGAAGTAAGCACATAATAAGATAGTTAAAACAGAAACAAAAGCATTTAGGAGAAAACGAGAAATATTACTTTTTTTCATTATTTTCCCTCCGTCATAATTTTCTCAATCCATGTATGATATATTAGAAAATCATAATAGGAAAAAGAAAAAAACTCACAAAATCTATCATATCCATTTTTATTGTCATCTGGATTATCAAAATAATCACTTCCTTTATTTTTCCCATCAAAGACATACTTATACAATGGTAGCAATTGTTTTTGTTCACTAGATATATCTATATTGTTATCAATAGCTGTTAAATTATACTTTACGTCATAGATATTAAAAAGATGGATTAAATATCTTTTTACATCATTATCTGATAGGTTTTCCGCAAAGGATTTATTACCATAAAGATAACCGCAATAGTATGAAACCAAAAATAATGAAATTATTATTAAACAACAAACTTTTATTTTCATTTTACTATATACCTATCTTGTTTATTATTACATGGATCACCTTTTATCTCCAAATCTTTATCTAATTAAAATTCTACAGTCTCGTAATAGAGAACGCCATCTATTGAATATTCTTTCTCAATACTCATAATAGATCGTTTCCCAATCTTATGATATTCGTTGAATAGTATTAAAGTAACATTCCACACATTATTTGTCTTAATGGCTTTAACATCTACATTCCACATAAATTCATCAACATTTTTCCCGGAAAATGATATTTCGTTTTCTTTTAACAAAACATCAGAAAACTTTTCTGGTTGAAAGTTATTTGACAAAAAGAAATTACGAATTCCTTTAATCATTTCGTAAATCTGTTTATTATTCCAATTGATACTTGAAAGTTTTTTCTCCATTAAAATTTGATAAACTAACTTTTCCCCAGTCTGGGACGAATATGTTTTTACATCTGCATGCGAAAATACAAAAAAATTTGTAGCAAATTCATACCTGCCATTATTTGACCAATACTGGTTATTATTTTTTGTTACACTATAAAAAACAACCTCCTGAACACTTTGGGGTAATTCAGAGAATAAAATTCCATAACAAAACAACATAAATAATATAATTATAGTTTTCATAATTTTCACTCCCATGAATTTGTATTTCATTCATTACTAATATCAAATCATTTATTTACAATAGATTATACTCCTAAAATCAACATTAGTCAATCGCCATTGCATTGAATATAGGCACGGAAAATTGCATTCTAATCCACAAAGCGAAGCAACTTTCCGTGCTTCCAAATACACAGCACCTCTCCGTGCCTCCTTACCTCTCTGTCCTCCGTGTTTCGCCGAAGGCTATAGCGGGAGCATTTAAATCGTTTCACTAGTTGCTTACGCTTAACACGGAGTACGGAGGACAAAGGAGAATTGCACAAGCAATTATTTACAATAGCCCCAAAATACCTCTCCGTGCCTCCTTACCTCTCTGTGCTCCGTGTTTCGCCGAAGGCAGGAGTGCAAGCGACAATCAGAATGCAATTATCTCTAGCATTATTCTATAATCATCAAAAAACAAGAAATTGGAAGAGGCTCCAAGGCACCAATATAGCGAGGATATTCGCCATTTTCTCCTGTCCATGCATTCTTGCGAACCCATTCGTAATCTTCTAAACGCAATCGGTAGAAATTCTCATCAAGAACATCTGTTGTATTAACAAATGTTGGAGCAGTTGTAATTTCAAGATTATCTTGGATTACAACACCACAAGCAGCACCTTCCTCATACTCAAGTTTATACCATGAGTTAGTTGTTGCATCACCACCAACAAAAGTATCACACATAATAGCATTATTTCTAATAAATGAACCTAACTTATAACTGGTTGTATAATCATTATAGAACATTTTACCAGGTTCAGAACCTTCATCCTCTTGAATAAAAACACCTCCATCATTAAGAATAAAGATATTATTATGAATTTCAGGAGTCCATACGTCTGTATTTTCGTTACCTGAACGACGACGTTTAGTTATAAATGCCGTATCCGCACCAACAATTGTATTGTGATGGAATTCAAATTCCTTGTCGTAACTTCCGCCATACATTCCACCATGTGACAATACATTGTATGGTGAACTACTCCATTTAGATTTTGGATCGTAATCATCACGAATTATACGATTGTATCTAATACTAGCATTCTTTGGAAAATAGTTTCCTGACTTAGAAAACAATGCATCAACCCAACCATCGGATGCAGAATGGCAATTATAAAATATATTTGAAACTACGTTTAGTGTAGTATCCCTTATTTCATCACTTCCACCTGTAGCCATTTTATAAACGCGCTCAAAATAACAATTTTTAACTGTTAATACACCTAAACAATGACCAAATGCGGAAGCCTCATCACGATACGATGATGTATAATGGAATCCACAACGGTTGAAAACCATATCATGTCTGACTGAATTTTTAATGCTTTTTCCTGAGATAGGGGTTGATGAACCAGAATATCCAGTAGCTGAACTCATATAAAAGAATGAATTTTCAACACAGAAATTAGAGTTTGTAACAACAATCATATTGTTACCACCCTTATTCTGCTGTCTGAATGATTTGCCACCAAAGTCAAAGAAAACACCTGTAATCTTCAAATTTGCACCATTAACAGTAAATGGGGTTTGTGTATTGCCATCAATACTATAGGACCTTTCTGCATATCCATCTGGAATGTAAACCTTTGCCATTTTATTTGTTTGGGACCAGTCTTGAGCTTCACCCAAACCAGTATATCCGCGAATGGTAATATTATCTGGCTCAATAACAACAGCGGCACTATCATCTTCCATTACGTATGAAACAGTATCTGAGCCATAAACCCAAATTGTATCACCCTCGCCAACAGCGGCCACAGCGTCCTTAATCGTTACAAATGGAGCAGCTTGGCTACCATCACTTGTTCCAATAAAGCTAGAATCGACATATATATCCGCTGCAAAAGCGGTTGCTACAAAAGTAGAAAGCACACTAAATAATGCACTATATTTAATTTTCATATACGTTCCTCCCCAAAACCCAATTATCATTTTTTTTGCTAAATAACATTTAAACACATATCAACCAACAATTTGCTAAAACAAAATCGTTGCCATCTATATTAAAAGATAACAAAAGCACCTTATCCTGTCAAGATTTTTAGAGTATTTTTGAGCGTAGAAATTTGGTCAAGCTCTATATTCAAAAACAATCTATGCTCTAGTGCTTAATCTTTTGTCCTCAATACTACCAATCAAGCACAGCTATCACTAACAAACCTACTCTTGCGCATAAATAAGCATTAGAATTTTGTTTTTAACCATGATCTAGTATTGTCTATTATGCAGCAGCATTCATATTGATTTGTTCAATAATCTTGCGAATATTTTCCCATACAGATAAATCTGTAAAGACTTCAACCACACTGCCTTTATCGGTAAACGGCGTACTCTGCAGTACAGAAAAATCCTTTAAAACACCATTTCTAACGATATACTCAATGATTTGATTAACAAAATAGATTTGCCTTGAATCTAAACTTGTATTATTGAGAAATGTAGCAAATGCCTTTTTTGCCGCATTCATATCTAATCCGACAATTTCACGAACTAATTCACCTAGTGGTTTTTCGCCATATTCTGCTTTATAATCTTCTTTTGTTCCAACCTCCTTCCAAAGGATATCTTCCAATTCTGAAATATCATTCTTTGTTAGAGGGATATTGTGCTTAAGCTTATCAATTACTGCATTATCTAGGTGTTGTCTTATGTAGTGTTCTGCCTTAGCTTTATAATTCCTCAAATCATCATTTTCAAGTTCTGCATCATTACAAACCTTAGAAAGAATATCATCTAAAAAATTAGTATCATATCTTGAATAATTATTAGGTATGTATTTCATCAAATTACGCAATGCTTCACGGATATACTCAAAATCATTAACGCCACAATTATCAAGATAATCAGTATTCAGAATTTTATCTATAAGCTCAGATCTTGCTGCAATTTCTGGAATATTTGCCACACTAGCAACACCCGTTACTCTCTTAATCAAATCTCGCCTATATTTGTGATATGCACTTCCTGCAATATAAGCCAATTCAATTCCATACATTAAAGCGTCAAAGCGCACAGCACTTGCTTCATCTATATCAGGAAGTATCAATGGTGCAAGCTCACTGCGGATTGTTAAAGTATCTTCAAAAGTTAAAGTCGTATAATTTGACTCATTGGCATATAATTCAACATATTTCAAATGCTGTTTTACTGCAAAATTATCCTTATTTAACTCTCTTACCTTTGCAACCATTTCCGACACAAGGGACTTACGAAACTCTTTTAGTTCAGCAGTTTGATAAATATAATCTTGTAGTTTGAAAACGATTTGTGCCTTCAAATGAAAAATTGAACTTTGGAGAGCCATTTGATTTACTGTTGGCTTCCCTTTATTCATTCTGAAAAATTCAAAATTGCCACAAAAATCAAAAATATAAAATTTATTTTTATCTTCACCATCAAGCAAACCTTCGCAAAGGCGTGTTCCACGACCAATCATCTGCCAAAACTTTGCCTTACTCATCACCTTCTTAAAGAAGACAAGATTCAATACCTCTGGCACATCTATACCAGTATCTAACATATCTACCGATATTGCTATTTGTGGTAATTTATCAGGTTCTGAAAATTCATCAATTAAAGATTGTGCATAATTGATTTTATTATCAATAACCTTTGCAAAACCATTTAGATGAGGATATTCTGAATTAAAAACCTCAAGAATCTTTTCTGCATGCCTATGATTCTTTGCAAAAATTATTGTTTTACCTAACTTATCACCATAATTGATTTTAATTCCTTCGTTCATCAAAACATTGATTACTTGACGAATAGTGTCAGCATTAAATATCCATTCATTCAATGCAGAAGAATTGATTTTCTCTGGTACTTCCCCGTTTTCATCCTCGAAAAGAATTTCATATTGTTCTTTCTCTTCATCAGACAATTCTTGATATGTTATACCTTGCTCAAGAAATTTCAGTTTTGACTCAACAGAAATATAATCAACCAAATATCCATCTTGAACTGCCTGTGCCAAATCATAGCCATAAGTTGGCACACCACTTTCCAATTCAAATATTTCGTATGTATTCTTATCTATCTCATCTTTAGGAGTAGCAGTAAGACCAACCAAAGGAGCATCAAAATAGTTAAAAATATCTTTATATTTATTGTAAATAGAACGATGAGCTTCATCACAAATCAAAAGATCAAAATGGCCACTGGTAAATAGTTTACCTTCATCATCTTTAACCTCATCAATACAATTATACATTGTTTGATATGTTGAAAATACGCAATGAGCTAAATAATTATCTTTTTCTTCACACAAATTTGTTACAGACAAATCTGGCAAAAGATTAACAAAAGAGCGCTTTGCCTGAGTGACTAGAGAAGTTCTATCAGCAAGGAACAAAATGTTTTTAACCCAACAATGTTCTAAAAGAACCTTACATAGAGCAATTACGGTTCTAGTTTTCCCTGAACCTGTTGCCATAACAAGAAGTGCTTTTCTACGATTTTTTGCATCAAAAGCTTCACAAACGGCCTTGATAGCACCTTCTTGATAGTACCTTCCTGAAATATTTGCATCTATCATTACATTTTTTAGGCTTATTCTCATTCGGCGAAGATTAAACATTTTTTCTAAATCTCGCTTAGAATAAATAGTTGCCACCTTACGCTCTGGATATTGACCATCATCAATGCGTGTTTCAAAACCATTAGTCAAAAATATTACAGGGCGGCGTCCATACTTTCTTTCAAGAATATCCGCATAAAGCTTCGCTTGTTGGCGTCCTTTTGACACATCTACACAAGTACGTTTTGCTTCAATTACTGCCAAAGGTTTATTTGTATCATCAAACAGAACATAATCAGCATACCCTACTCCTGACTTATTAGGCATACTGGTAAGTTCTAATTCATTTATCCAATTTTGTCCTTCAACCCAGCCTGCATCCTGAAGCATTGTATCAATATAGATTTTTCTTGTGCTATATTCGGACAGATCAAGAGGTTTCGCAACATAAGTTTGTTTCTGCTCAGCTCGGCGAGCAGTAAGCTCATCCTTCAAAGCTTTATTTTCAGCAATTAGTTTTTCTAATTCTACTGTCTTCTCAGGAACAAATGGAGCCACTTCTTTTGACACATGCTCTAAAAGACCTTTGTCAAAATGAGTTTCCTGATAATTCTCGCAATAGCAATATGCAACAAAATCAAGAAAATAATAAAGATTTTCAAGACAAAGTTTTGCTTGCTCAATAGAAATTTTCTTTCCTTCATGAGCTGCAATATTACCAACTTTGCGAATAAAATCCATTCGCTTATAAATATCGCTTCCTACAACTTCTCTAAAATACTCATTACTCATAAGAGTTATGAGAGATGTATCGTATGGGCGCTCTAAATCCTTATCGACAGAATACATCCATTTTACTGCAAACTCCATTGCTCTGCGGCAATTGAATATAGAAGCACCTGCATCAATATTCAATATCTTCTCTGCCGCGATAGCCACATCGGCAAATGTATCTAGCTGTGGATAAGATTTTAAAAAATCAAAGTTGGTCATAACTTACCTCTATATCAACCAAAATATTTTTGCATTTGTGCTTGTTTAAGTGTTTCAAGCGATTCAAGAGATTTTTGTACACTAGATTTTAATTTGTCGGTCTGTTTGACGAAGGCTGCGAATTGGTTTTGCAGTTCGATTGGTGGAATAGGGACTGACAGGTTTAGAATATCTTTATTGGAAATATTGGCCTGTCGTACTCCTCTGCTAATACCTGTTAATTTCTTTTTCACAGGTCCAAACTTCAATAGCATAGATAGATAATATTTGTTTATCGTGTCTTGCAATTCAAGTTTTGCATTTCGTTGATTTAGATAATACACATCATAATCGTTTCCGAGTATGCAAACATTACCATAATCGTCTTTTCCAACTGTTCCAGTAAGCGATATAACCAAATCGTCTGGATACATTTTATATCTGCTTAGAGCATCGTCATCTTCCCAATAAACCAAATTAACAGGCTTGAAAAACCCAGAGTTGATATTTCCAATTCTTAAAACAGGAATACCTTCTTCAGAAAATTGCTCACTTTTAAACGCATAACCGCCAATAACAGTTAGGTGCTCTGAAAGTTTTTCCTCTTTCCAAGAAAGTGTATTGTTTTCTGGGTCACCAAACATCTCAACAAAGCGGGATTTGACAAGCTCATCTAATTTCGTTAGCTGCTTCTTACGCTTGTCAATTAACAAAGATATTTTGTCTAATACCTCTGATATTCTTTTTTGAGCCAAATCATTTGGAAAATTTAAATAAAGTTCATCAATATGTTCATTTCTAATATTATTTATATTAGCACCTAAGGCTAGATCTGATATTTTTTTTCTATATATTTGACTATTAAAATAATGTCCTAAATACTCTGCACAACACCCTGTTGGTCTTATTAACTTACAAAAAGCTCCAAATGTTACCGGAATATCTTTTTTAATAAAAGCAGCTTTCCCAACAAGCTCTTTACTACCACTTGAAGCACAAACTAAAATATCTCCTTGTTTTAAATACTGTTCTTTTTTGACTTTTGATTTATCTACATACACAACATCATCAAAATTTATTTCACCTTCATTTATATTATTTGCACGAAGTAATATAACACTATCATTATTCAAACTCTTATGCAAATCGGTTGGTTTATAGGAAACACCTCTTATCTGACCTATATACTCACCTAATCTAACTTTTTGCATTTTCAAATCTCCTAAATGAATTTTTCTTTTTTGCGCTCTATTTTTATTTGGGGACTTTGAGGACATAGAGTTCTTTGGCGACAAGAGAGCAAGAACATTTACTGCTTAAACAACTCTGTCCTCGTTTCAAAACACTATGGTAATTGAGGCTCCTCTTCAACTTCGTTTTCTAAAGGAATAACTGGCAAGCCATTCTCAAACTTTGTACGGATAATTTTGCACTCTGGACGAAGCCTCCCATCTTTATAAAAATCATCGTCTGTTAAAATAGATTCTTCTTCTAAATAAATAAATTCCATGTTTTCGGCATTAAGAAAAGCCTCATAACTGATATTGGTAACTGTATTTGGAATTGTAACACTTTGTATTTTAGGATTACGAAAAAAAGCTCTTCGTTCGAACCTAGTTACAGTTTTTGATATAATTACATTCGCAACATCATGACGATGGCCAGAAAATGCTAAAGGAGCTAATGCTGTAACTGGATAACCATCTAAATTTTCAGGAATAACTAACATTCTAGATAGATACTTGTTAGTATTTATAGCAACATATGCCTCAGAATTTACATCCTTATAGCACCAATTAACTCCATTTGCTATTGTATAGTATGACGGCAATTCTTTTATATCTACATTAGTTATGTCTATAAATGGCTTTTTATCATCAAGTCCATTTACATATGAATAGAAAACAGACGGATAATGTTGAAGTTTTGTCCACTTGATTATATATAGGCGGCGGTCTATTTGCTTTTTGTCTTCGTCTGAAATTCCAGAAATATCTTTGAATTTATTTAGAAGTGTGATTCGCTCTGAAGACAAACTATAATCATCAATACAAATAGAAAGTAAAAAATCTATATACAATTTCATTGACATATCTTTTTGCATGAGCATTTGTTGCTTTAAGTAATCATTCGCCTTTTGCTGCTGTTCTGGTGAAAGAACTGAATATGGAAGTTTATTGAGGCGTGCTAGCCCACGGTAAAAATTACGGATTTCGTTGTGGCATAGCTCGCCATTTTGAACCATATTTGTTAGAACAGGAAAGCTTGTATCAAAATCGTGATTGACTAAATAATAGACAGTCTTGTAGCGAGCATCCTTGAATTCTGGATTTTTTATGTGGTTGCGGGCTAAGTTAATTATCTGCTCATTATACGCATTTCTAAACCAATAAAATGTAAAATCAGCATCTAATAATTGCTTGGATTTAATTAAATCATCATACGCAAGACTAAATGATTTTAAGAATTCGTTTTTTTGTTTTTCATCACTTTTTAATATTGGAAACACCGTTAGCTCATTATTGATAAATTCATCTTGAGAAAAATCTTCATTCACTACAACACTAAAATTTGTAAACATCTTGTAAAGGAAGTAAAAGTAAGATACAGGTACTTGATTACTCATATAATTCGACAATGCTCTCTTATCTTTATTTATTTTATTATCGAATTGCCCATTTGTGTCTTTTTTTATTGGTGGATATGATATAGCAATAAAAAAATAATCTTGGCTATATTCTGTCCTCTCCCACATATTGACTAATGCACTTGCTATTTTTCCTTTTTCTTTTTCGTTAGTACTATTTGAATACATTGGACGAAGCATTGTTAAAAAATACGTTCTCTCAAAACCAGTTCTTTTATTTATTTCGTCAACCACTTTTTCTACAGAAGTATTGCCTATAAACATATCAATATAGGATCGGCCTAATCTTTGAAAATATAATGAATTATCGTTTTCGATTTTCTTAATAAAAGCATCAAGCTCTCCTGTTTTTAAATACATTAGCCCACAAGCAATGGCATCCCCATGCGAACTATACGAATTAAATATTGCCGAGATTTCTATAGATTCTTTGATGTTTTCTAGGAAATCCTTTTCTGAAACAAAATCTAACAAATTTTCATGTATCGCTTCATTAAATGTACCGTGCGACTTTTCAAAAAGTTTATCAATTGACCCTAGTATTCTACTTTGCCTTATTAAAATATCTGCATAACTAAATTGCAAGCTTATTGCGAAACAAATAATTAAGATTTGACGTGTTTTATTCATATATGGAAACTCCTGTTTTAGGATTTCTATTTATATTTTCTTGTCCAACAGGTATGCTCATTGGGAATTTTTGACTATTCTTTTCAACGTTACCAGAAATATTACCGATTGGTATTATTTTTGCGTATTTGTCTAGTGGAGTATATTGCACCCCGCTCATTAAACAAAATTTTATAATTTCAGACCACAATTGATTTGTATAATTTTCACCTATTGTAAAATCATTTATCATATATTCTTCTTCTGATGTTATTTCGTAACCATGTGCATTATCCAAATATATATCAGACAATCCCATAGCATGCCCTATTTCATGTGGAACGCATTCCTTATTTGATTTTTTTTGTAAAACAATACCGTAATATTTAGTTTTCGAAGAATTTAATGTATATGCAAGGGTAGTCATATTCTTACTTTGTTGCACCCAAAATGAATCAACAAAAAATAATTTTATACCATTATATGGGTTATTCCTAGACATATCTATAATCAAATTTTTGTCTCCTGGAGAATGATAGGTAAATAAATCAGGACTTACCTCTTCAGATATATTATCACATACAAATCGAGCTCCTATTTGCTTAAATATTTTATTAGCATATCCCAAATATTCATCTAATTTTTGATTTAAAACAGCATAAAAATCTTCTTGCGATGAAAAATTATATTGCTGCATATATACATCATGATAAACATTATTCGTTACTCCATAATTTACATATTGATTTTCACTGTACTTTATAACAATAGGTTTTAAATATATATTCTTATACTCTTTATAAACTCTAATCTTAAATTTTGGAGGTAACTCAAAATAGTTTGGGATAACAATTGACACCTCTTTTTCATCATATACACCTTGAACATTTGAGACATTTAAACTAACTAAAAGATTGTTCTCATCTCCTGAAACAACATCTATTCCTGCCCCATTCCATTGTATTGGTTCTAAATCCTCAATAAATTCTTGAGGTTCTATAATTAATTTATAATAAGCAGAATCTCCACTGACAAAGCTTCGTGGATTAAGGATGTTCCCATCTTGTATCATCTCACATGAAATCGGATTGAAGAAAATGTCGCATATACGGATCTCTACTGTATCTGTTACGTTTTCGTAAATTTCGTGCTGTGCTGTTAAGTTATATATTTCTCCCGAAGAAACTGCTTTAAAATAAATAGATTCTCCTATTGCATGACTTCCTGAGAAAACATTATCACTCATTCCTAATTGTGCATCAAATTCCATATCTTCATTTGAAGCATTCACAACATTTATATTCCAATCGTGGTTTACATTCTTTGATGTTGTTTCAACGTGAAAAGGTTTTGTGTGAACCTGATTTGAGCGAGCAATCATATTTGATGAGAGTATTGTATTATCTATAGCAATTTCATATGGGAATACATCAACAAAAACATTGTCTTTTATAATACAAACATCTTCATACCATGCTGACAACGTATATTGGTTTGTAGCTATTCCTGCATAAATATTAATATTACCTTCTGTTGCATATGATTCATAAACCGGTTGTGAATTCTCAACTAATCTAAAATATGCACCATTATTTAATTCTGGCGTAATTCTCCATACAACATTTGTAGGTAGGTTAAAACCATCGAACAAATGAACATTTAATGGATTTTTATCTCCACATTTTAAGCCGTAATTTTTCTTTTCAAAATCGACATCACCAACTACTAATAGACACTCTTTTGATAAATTTGTACTACCCTCATAAAACACTTTATTAAAAAACACCCGAAGTTTATATATTCCATTAGGCACATTAACTGTCCATTTTCCATCACTAGAAAAATTAGTCATAAAAGACGGATCGGAAAGACCTATTATTTGAATGTTATTTGTTGTTCCACTTCCATAAAAAGGAAATTGTATTTCTGCTCCTACATTCGTAAATATATTTGTCAATGATGTATCTACAAGCTTTATGCCATATGTCTTTAACAAATAGTCACCACACCTTACATCAAACGAAAGCATTCCATTTTTTATTGGAGAACTAAAATGAATTAACTCAGAACTAGAATTAAAACTATATGGGAGGTTTGTTATTAAATTTGTTTTATCACTACTATATAGAACTGCATTCATGCAAGATAATATTCCTCCTAAATCAGAAGGCCCTTCATACCTTAATTGAGCGATCCTTTGCTTATCTGTTGAATAGAAACAAAAACCTTGATTAGTAAACCCATCCTGCATACCTTTATCATTTTCATCAATCACCCCATTGTCATCATAATCAAAAAGTAAATCTACGCCTGCAATAAGGATTTTGGTTGTTAAGGTATTTATCGGCTCTTCTTGACCAACTTCATAAACGTCATAAACTATTTTTGAATATCCTTTATTTCCTGAAGCCGTTGTTGCAAAAATGTCAATAGAATCTGTATATTGATTTAATATCGTAATATTTTCAGATTTTTTAATATCAATATATGTTCTTTCAAAAAACGAACTACAACAGCAATGTTCCTCATTATCTATTAATTGTACCTTTTTAATGTTGTAAATTTCTACATCTTCTGAACTTTCATACCTATCCTCTACACCATTTGAATTTCGATCAGAGAGCTGTAGCTCATAAAAAATAGGTTCACATGTACATTCTGCGTCATCAACAAATGGCACCATACAATTGGTTGTATGTATTGGACACTCACCATCATGAAATACTCCGCAGCCCAAGCAATACAAACCACTTGACTCACACATATGAGCACGAGCACATAATTGCACTTCCGATTTTGATGTTTCAAAGGAATATATAACCTCTCCTGAAATTTCAGTATCAATATTTGGTGAGGCAACTGAAAGAACAAAAGTATTATTCCCCATTTCTGTTAGGTTTCGCGTTGTAATCGTAGCCCCATTCATGAATATTTCTGGAACGATTTTTAGTTTTAAAAGAATGTCTGCTTGATCATTATGAATACATGGGTTTTCATGAGGCATTACGTCGAAATCAGACTCATGAATTAAGGCTAGAATTGTATTTGAGACCTTTCCACTATAAACTACAGCAAACTCCTCAGAAAGTGTTTGATTTCTAGTAAATAGAACACTTGTTTTTTTATCCATTACTTTTTCATCTAGTTGAATATTACGCATTGAAAAAGTGTCTGTATTGTTTGGAAATACAAAATCTAATGTATTTTCAAAACTAAAATCAGCTAAGCAATTTCTAGGTAAATAAACCTTATAATCGTACAAAACACCTTCTTCCAAAGCCAAAAACACAACCTGAGTACTTTGAGTTATAGGGATAATTGTAGAGTTAATTACCAATGATGCCTGAAAACCTTCTGGCATATTGCTTCCAAATACAAACGCACATGTGGAGTCTTCATACGACTCGACTACAAGTCCATTAGGGTCTGTAGGTAAAAAATCTCTTACTCCATCACCATTTTCGTCGTAATCATTAGGATTAAAACCTTCTAATATTTCAGTAGCATCATCCTTGCCATCCAAATCTGTATCGCTTAAGCTAGGGTTTGTTTTATATACAAAAATTTCTTCTGCATCTGTAAGCCCATCCCCGTCATCATCATGATTATTGGCTAATGAAGGTGGCAAACGCTTTACACTAACTCCTCCAATATTAAACGATAAATTTGTAAAGTAGTTTGAAATAGCACCCTGCTGAAATCCAACTACAACGTTTGTTAGATTTTCATTAAGCCTTGAAAAATCATACCTAAATTCTATCTCACCATTGTAAAAAAGCTCTGCTTGATACGACACTAAGCTATTAGTCATTCGTCCTAGTAGAAAATTTTCCCATGTTAAAATTAAAGACCAATAGTCTGTTTCAGTATACCAAAATCTACTTTGCGTGTTTGTTCCTAATAAATCCCATTTGTACTCAGGTAGTACGCCCTGCACCGCTCTAAATGGCGAAATTACAGCATAATCATTACTAAAGCATCCTGTTCTAGCAACAGGTCTTCCAAAAGAAATATTTCCTGTTGTTGATACGAATACGCTTTTATTTGTTTCTCCAGCAAGTGGGAACGACCAATATTCTGGCTTTATGTACATATAATCATATGCAGCACCAGTTGTTACCCATTTGTCATTTACAATTGCGTCATTCTTATATGAAACAAATGTTGTGTTTGTCCCTCCATCAAGGAAAACTAGTCGAGTAGCTAATTCTTCCTCAGAAAACGATGTTGTACTTGAAATTATATTTGTACCATCAGAAACAATACCACCATTTGACATTGTTATAAAAGTATCATTCATGCTTGGTATTTGTGATGTTGTTGTACTTTGCATATTTGAATCTGGTTTTAGACCACCCCAAGCAATAAAACCAATGAATGATACCAATGCACAAATCTTAGAGACAACACTTCTTTTACGAAGGTTTTTTATTATTTCTGAACCAATAGCGGATTTTACTAATAAGCCGACTAATGGTATAATCCACATTAAACAAACTAATAAAACAAGCATAGCAAACCCCTATTTAAGTAAAATCAACAAGGTTTCTGCTTCTAGCCGAACGGCAAATGAGCTATCAGAAATTCCGCAACCTCGGTGAACAATCTTTGCCATATTCCAGTTTGGATTAAATAAGCACTGTTCTATATTATCTAAACTTGTTGAAGTAACATACCCATCTATAATAGTTTGTATTTTAAGTGGTTCTTTGGTTTCGCTAAGAAATAAAGCAAAACTTCCTTTTTTGTTGTTCTTATTTACTTTTTGACTATACAAAATATTACTTGGATTGTCCATATGACATAGATACCATTTACCTATAGACCATCCAAAACAAATTTGCGCTTCGTCGGTATCTAAGTTTCCATTTACATCTATATCTTTGCCAATTAGAACCTGCACCTCATTGCTTATATTAGAAGTAAACTCAATATCTATCTTGAATTGTGTTTTATTGGTTGTATCAGACAAGTTTATGCAAACATTTGTAGAAACCTCGCCATCTAAAAATTGCGATGTTGGGAGATTTTTTAACGGATATACATCAGCAAGGACGAATTGAGTTGCTAAAAGCAATAAGAAAATCAATAATTTCATGAACAACAACCTTTTACTACTTAATATATAACAATGTAACGCAAGATGAATCAAATACTTTTTGCTCTCTATTTTTTTGTTGGTGACTTTGGAGACATAGAGGACTTTGGCGACAAGAGAGCAAGAATATTTACTTGAGCATTTTCTCTAATTCTTCTAGCCCGTTTGTAATCTCTTTTTCCAATGCCTCAAGCTCTGCAATTATCTCGCTCGTCGGAGCATATTCTACTCGTACACATTCTGTTTGCTTATATTTATTGATTGATAAATCATAATCATTATCAATTATTTCAATTTAAATAATCATTATATCATTACAATTATACACAGAGGTAGCATCGTATTCATTCGCAACTCCATTTTCATATAAATACTTCGGAACAAATTGTTCAAAAGTTGCCATTGCTTTTATAATTTTTACCTTATCTGCTCTTTTAGTATTAAATTTTACTAAACTTGGTACAGATATAGCGGCAACTATACCTAAGATAGTTAAAGTTACTAAGACTTCTGCTAGCGTAAAAGCGGCTTTGCGGCAGAGAGTGGAGTTTGACACACGATTAGTGTGGCAACGAAACTCGTTTAACGCCGCAAAACAAGCAACGGACGAGTGAGCAACGCAGTTGCGAAACTTGGTATGCGAGAACCTTGACCTGCGACTGCGTAGCAAAGCAGTCAACGGGTTCGAGCGTAAAGCTTTTACAAGAAGCGTAAAAGCGGACAACACCCCAAAAAATTTATGAGCCTTGGCTCGGAATGGGTGTTTTGTTTTATTAATTAATAGGTTGCGCCCCCCCCCCCGTAAACGCCTGTGTCGCAAGGGTTTTCAGGTTTTGAAGAGGCAGTGTTTGTTTTTTGATTTTCCATTT
>CALDQE010000052.1 GCA_937911295.1 uncultured Verrucomicrobiota bacterium | reverse complement strand
ATGCATCTTCGTTTTTACCCCAACGAATCATTCCATCTTTCTTATATGGCATTACTTCTTCAACCATTTGACTTAATACTTTACTAGCATAATCAACTGATAAATTATTCTTAATTAAATAAACTGCTCGATTATAGAACTTTGTTCTAAATTCAGGTTGTCTTAATAAAGAATCAAACATCTTAAATAAAGTATAAGAATTCGCAGTATCTTTATCTAAGAAGTTTCTATTTTCAGTAAATGCAAAATCAACATCATGAAGACAAAATCTCCATTTACCATCATAATATTCTTCTTCAGGATCTATTTTAGAAGTTCTCCACATTTTTAAGTTGTTCCAGTTCCCTACAAAGTCCCAGTTTGATGCAAATAATTCAGCAATAAATAAATCAATAAAACTTGGTTCATCAATATATTTATTAATGAAAGTTTGATAATTTTCATAAACTTTTAAATCATTACCATTTAAGAAGTTTTCCATATCTTTAATAGCAGCATCACCGATTTCTTCATCTCCATCATCAACTATGAAGCCACCTTTTAATTCATAGAATAAAACATCATCTTTATCTACTCCGTAATTATCTTTAAAATATGTATCTGCAACAGAAAGCTTTGCATCGGTAATGATCTTGTCGCAATCCCGAACTCTCTGGATTCCGCTGCCGCTGGGCTCGTCAATGACACCGCCTAAATAGAAGATTGCCTTTTTGAATAAGTCGATATCCGCATTACCACTTTCCCGTAGTTCAATATTTTTCTCCGCCATATCGGTGAGCAGCTTGTTCACGCCTTCTTCACTGACAATTAAACCTAACTCATAATTTTCCATGGCATAAGGCAAGCTGTAGGATGGTACCATAGGATTCTCTGCCGCAAAATCAACCAGCCATTCGATATAGGCGTCGTATTCTGTGCCAAGGAACCATTTGGTGGGCTCAGCTTTCATAGGTGAGATTCGCTTGCTCAGCAGAAAATCATAATAAGCCTTAGCAAGTTCTGTGCTGTATGTTCCCTCGCCCTGGGCAATATAATCGTACCAAACACTGTTAGAAAGATAGGAGCTCATGCATTTGCACATAACACAAACCTTTGGAGTATAGCAATACCAAGTAGTGTTACGGATATAGGTCAAGACGTGTTCAAAAAATCAACTAATCTAAAAAAAATATACCTAGAAGAAGGTAGCTCTCTTACAGACGAGTGTTTTTATGATTCTTATCATGTAAACCTTCACCCTAACTGCAAAATCATTCGAACAAAGTTTGAGAATGGTTTGCCAGTAATCCCACAAGAAGATCAGCCAAATAATAATTAACTTGATTATGACAGCAAGCCACCTTTATGTTCATTCAGGAGCTGCAACAAAAGTCTACTTCATTTCTGAGTGCTTAGAAGCACACTAGGTTGTTCCTAGTACCAATATTTCCGTATATGTATTCTTTGTTAGAAAACAACAGTAACAATTGATTCTGGGCGTAGTAATATGCGGAGGTACTCCTCACGATACTTTAGTTGAAAGCCCTGTGTATGCTTATCGTGGTTTGCCAATACTGCACAATGAGAGCCATCTGGGTTTTTACATACAACACAGTCTATCGCTTTCGCGTTTGTTATTATTCGATTACTCTTTAGTAATATAGCTCCACGCTTTATCTTTGATAAATGCTTAAATGCATGGTATTGTACGCTTGGGGTAACCTCAAGAGTTCGTGAGTTAATTTCTACAAGTCCTGCACAACTAAATGGTCCAACATTAGGATTGCCATTTTCATCAAGAGCACAATTCCACCCAATGAAGGATGAGCACCCGTTGTTAAGTGCATCAATAATTGTTCGAGACCACCAAAGAATATTGCTCTCAATAGAATTTTCGTTTAAATTAGGTCCCTTTTCTGTTAGGTGGAAATCAACCTTAAGCTCAGGATATTTTGCACGAACCTCTTGCATCATCTCTGGGGTGCCACCATAAGGATGCCATGCCACAGCATCAATATTTTCTCGAACCTTTTCATCGCTCAAAATGTAATTTACGCGCTTCCATCCATCGTAGTTGTGGTCGTGAATCCAAATTTTAGTGTTTAGCCCAGCGGTGCGAAGCCTTTCTGGTAGAAGATATCCTGCCAACTCAAGCTCAAAATCGGGATGTAATCTACTTTGAGGCATTTTGCCTGATTGGTCTGTCTCTGGCTCATTTTGGATTGTAAGAGCATCGATTGGTACACCAGCTTCGCTATATGCTTGAAGATATTTCACATAGTAATCTGCAAAGGCAGGAAGATACTTTGCACGCATCTCTCCACCACACATTTCGCCACCTGTTTTCATCCAACCAGGAGGACTCCACGGAGAAGAGAATATGTATAAATCCTTACATGTTTCCATAACCTCTTTTACGATAGGAATTAGATATTCTCGATCCATATCAATGGAGAAGTCTTTCATTTCAAAATCATCAATAGTATCGTTGTAGCAATATACTCTTGTGGCATAGTCGCTAGAGCCAACATTGAGGCGTGCAATTGAAAGATTTAAGCCTTCTGGGGAGAAGATGCTTCTTAGAACTTCGTTTCTTTTTTCTTTAGGAAGCTTATTGAGCATATAGCAAGAGGCATCGGTAAGAGATATACCAAAGCCAAGAAGCTTATGGCTTTCTATGGAATCATCAATATCAAAGCATGGCCAACCATAATAAAAATCCTTTGTAAAGGGTTGATTTTCACTTTCGTATGTGATGCCAGTTTTATCTGTTGCAAGGGTTTTGATTCTTGGCATTTTAAATTCCTTTATAGTGTTCGTGTTGTGCAAAAGAATACAATAGCATTGCTATTTCCAGTATTATATTCTCTTTTCATTTTTGAATACAAGCAAAAATAGAAGTACCTTAGTTATAAATACATTTGCCTCAAATGTTGATTGTTTTTTATTTTTAATAGTGGTAAAATATTTCATTATGAAAACAGATAATTTAAATACAACCTTATTCGGTGATTTTGACCCAAAGACAGCAATCAAACAGCGCATTGATTCCCTCCGTGCTGAATTGGAACGCCATACAAAGCTTTACTATGTAGATGCTGCCCCAGAAATATCTGATAAACAATTTGATGATATGCTTTTGGAGCTTCGTAAGCTGGAGGACGCAAATCCTGAATTTATTACTCCTACCTCCCCAACGCGTCGTGTTGGTGGTGAGCCAATTTCTGGCTTTGAGCCTTTTTCTCATATTATCCCAATGCAATCTCTTGAGAATACATATGCACTAGGTGAAATTGCAGAATATGATTCTCTTGTTCGCTCTCTTTCTGGACTTGATAAGGTTGAGTATGTGGTTGAACCCAAAGTAGATGGACTTGCTTTTTGCGTGCATTACAAGGATGGAGAATTTTTTGCTGCCGCTACCCGTGGTAACGGAACAGTTGGAGACAATGTCTCCCAAAATGTTCGTACAATTAACTCCATCCCAATGCATATAAATACAACCGCTCCTTGGGTTGAGCTCCGTGGTGAAATTTATATGCCAAAAGCTGTTTTTGTTGAGTTGGTTGCAGAGCAAGAGGCTCGTGGTGAGGAACCTTTTAAGAATCCTCGCAATGCTGCTGCTGGCTCCCTAAAGCTTCTAGACCCACGAATAGTTGCAACCCGTAAGCTTGATGCAGTTCTCTATGGTGCTGGCAGATTAGATGGTATTGAGGAGCCAGATACTCATGCTGGCCTAACTAAGTTGATTTCAGAGCTAGGTCTTAAAACGCAGCCTCGCTCCTGGCTCTGTCAAGGATTGGATGATGTTTATAAGGCTATTGCTGAGCTTGAACAACTCCGACATTCTTTCCCATTTGAGATTGATGGTGCTGTAATTAAGGTGAATAATCGTTCGATATATAAGACACTTGGAGCCACAGCAAAAGCCCCACGGTGGGCTCGTGCATACAAATATGCCCCAGAGCAAGCAGAGACAGTTGTTGAGGCAATTACGGTTCAGGTTGGTCGCACTGGTGTGCTAACTCCAGTGGCAGAGCTGCGTACTGTGCGTTTGGCTGGCTCAGATATTTCACGTGCAACCCTACATAATTCTGATGAAATTCGCCGTAAGGATATCCGCATCGGGGATCACGTGATGATTGAAAAGGCTGGCGAGGTTATCCCAGCTGTTGTCAAAGTGGTTACTGAGGCTCGAACTGGCATAGAACAAGAATTTGTTATGCCAGATAAATGCCCTGTGTGTGGTGCTCCTGTTTACCAAGAGCCTGGCGAGGTGGCAATTAGATGTGGTAATTTCCTCTGCCCAGCACAGCTTACTCGTCGCATAATCCATTTTGCCTCTCGTGAAGCATTAAATATTGAGGGCCTAGGAGATAAGGTGGCACAAGCACTAGTTGACCAACAGTGCGTGCATAATCCTCTTGATTTATATAAGCAGGATGAATCGTGGCTCTCAACCTTAACCCTAGAAGGAGATATAGTCGCTCAGAAGGAGCAGCAGCTGTCTTTAGGTTGCGATATAGGCGACTCTGCCACAAAGCTGCGTACTCTCGGTAAGGCAAATGCGCATACTATTATGAATGCACTTCAGCGTGCAAAGGATTTACCTCTTGCACGGTGGATTTTTGCAATCGGTATTCCCGGCGTTGGTGTAACAACTGCTCGTGATATTGCAAGCTTGCATAAAGATTTTTATGAGCTTGCTAACTCAAGAATTGTCGCAGAAATTGCACATCTCTATGCTCTGATGGATGAGGCTGACTATATTAACCCCAAGAGCCATCGTGTGCGTGCATTGGATATTGAAGAGCGTGTAAAGAGTGCAGAACGCTTCACTGTGGTTTGTGACGAAATAATTGAGCTTGGCGAACGCCTCGTAAAGGAAAAGCTTGCTAGCAAGGTAAAGAATGCAAATTTAAAATATACATGCGTGATTAAGCCAGAGGCAGCACGCTCTCTTAAGGAGTTTTTTGCTAGTGAGCAAGGTATACAGCAGCTTGAGCAGATGCGTCTATTGGGCATTAATCCGGAGACCAAGCTTGTCGCTACAAGCACAACCCCTCTTTCAGGAAAGAAGCTTGTTATTACAGGAACACTTACTACAATGGGGCGCACCCAGGCAGTTCAGCTTGTAATCAATGCTGGTGGCAGGGTCGCTGATTCTGTCTCCAAGGAAACAGATTATCTTGTTGTCGGTGAAAAACCAGGAGGAAATAAAACCTCACGAGCAAAGGAATTAGGAATAACAATTCTTACAGAAGAGGAGTTTGTAGCTCTCGCTAATTCTGTCGCAGCTGATTCCTCAATGGAGCAACCCACAAAGGATGCTGCTTCATCGCAGGTAGATGAGAAATCACTAGTGCAAGGAGAATTGTTCTAGTTACAGCAGAAGAGACTCTCTATGGCAACGGGTAGAATTATAAATGACTATACAAAGGGACCCATTTTGTGGCCAATGGTTGTGTTCGCACTCCCATTTATGCTGTCAAATGGGCTTCAGGTGTTGTACAATGTCGTAGATATGCTTATTGTAGGTACATTTCTAGGCAAAATCGGCGTCGCGGCAGTGTCTAATGCAGGTAGAATCTTTGTGTTTCTTACAATGGTATGCCTCGGACTCTCTCTTAGTGGTCAAATTTATATTTCCCAATTGATAGGACAAGGGGAGAGGGGAGAAAAGCTTAATCGAGCAATAGGTACATATTTCTTTTCTCAATTAGCCGTTGGTTTAGTGATGACTGTCATTGGTGTTGCATTGACAGATTGGATAATTTCCATATTAAAGGTTCCAGAAGTGGCTGTACCAGATGCTAGGAGCTATTTGAAAATTACTACCGCTGGGCTTGTTTTTTCCTATGGCTATAATATGATTTCTGGAGTGCTCAGAGGAATGGGTAACTCTAATCATCCATTTTTGTTTATCGCTGTTGCTTCTGTGATAAATATTGTATTGGATATTGTATTTATTAAGTATTGTGGGCTAGGTGTCTTTGGTGCTGGTTTAGCCACAATACTTGGACAAGCCATAGCATTTATTTATGCAGCTATATTTCTGTATAACCGCAGGGATGAATTTGGTTTTGATTTTAAGCTGAAATCATTTATCCCATCAATGGATATATTTAATTCTTTAATGAAGTTGGGTGTCCCTTATGTGATTCGCTTTGCATCAATAAATGTGTCAATGCTATTTGTTATTCGTATGATAAATAAATTAGGCGTCGAGGCGGCAACTGTGTTTGGTGCCGGTGTGCAGCTGGATGATATAGTGACAAAAGTTACACTTGGTATTATGATGGCTGGCACAGCAATGGTAGGACAGAATTATGGTGCACGCCAATTTGCACGAATAACAAAAATTGTTAGCTATGCATGGCTTTTTAGTGCAGGCTTCTACGTGGTTTTTGCATGGTTGCTGCTGCGTTTCCCTGAGCAACTTATCGGGATATTTACAAACGAGCCAGAGGTGTTAGCTCTTGCCCCAGTGTTTGCATACTCAATTGTGTGGCAATTTCCAGGGCTTATTTTAATGCGTGGCACCAATTCTTTTATAAATGGAATAGGTCATGCAAATTTAGGGCTTGTTTTTGCATTGCTCGATGGTGTAATCCTTCGTATTGGGTTGAGCTGGCTATTTGGTGAATATATGGGTATGGGCTTTAAAGGCTTTGTTTTAGGTTATGGTATTGCCTGTTATGGTATGGGCGTTCCAGCCTTAATCTATTTCTTGTTTTTCCCTTGGAAAAAACGTAAATTGGTTACAGAATAATAAGGAGAGTTATGGAAATGTCAGAAATGTTATTGGCAGATCCAAGCGTGTTTGCGGTTGAGGATCGTTATCAGATTTGTGTAATAGTTGCATCAGAATGCACGATGTGGGTAGAGGTAAATGGTCGGAATTATTATGACCACTCAAATGGGATACTGCGCTCGGGAAAATATTTGCACAAGGTTGAGCTTCCAATGAAGAAGCTTGATGACGCGAGAAAATATACAGTATATCTTCGACCAATCATTGAACGCAAACCATATTTTACAGAAACACGGGAGCCAGTCGCTGCTGAATATGAATTTTCTCCAATTTCAAAAAAAGAGAAATATAATATTATCAGCATAGCAGATGCTCACAACCTAGTAGAGGAACCAGTACAAGCGGGCTCATATTTTGGAGATGATTTGGATATGCTTGTGCTTTGTGGTGATGTCCCTAATCATGCGGGTGAGGTAGAATATTTCAAGGCAATTTACAGAATTGCTGGTGGTATAACAGGTGGTAGAGTTCCATGTGTTTATGCACGAGGTAATCACGATATGCGTGGCATCTATGGTGAACAGCTAACGGATTATTCTCCATCAAACAATGGTGTTTCATATTATACCTTTTCTCTTGGAGAGATTTGGGGCATCGTTTTAGATTGTGCTGAGGATAAACCTGATACAAATCCTGAGTATGGTTTTACTATATGCTGTAAGGAATTTCGAGAAGAGGAAACAGAGTTTCTTCTTGAAGAAATTGAGAAAGGAGAGTGGAAAAATTATCCAATTCGCTTAATCGTTGTTCATCATCCTTTTTCTCATAGAATCCGTCCTCCATTTGATATTGAGCAAGAGCGTTATGCACTTTGGAGCCGTGAGCTAAAGAAAATATCCCCAACCTTGATGATAAGTGGTCATTTACACGAGTGCTTTTTTGAGCAGCCGGGTCAAGCACATGACACCTATGGCTTCCCTTGCCCAGTAGCATGCGTATCTTGGGTGGATTGTGATGCACATAAATATATTTGTGGTGCAATAACAATTTCTAAGTCCGGTATAACAGTTGGCTCTGTTGACCAAGACAAAAATTTTGTTAATTTGTGAGTAAATGAGATAGAAGACAATGTGAATAACAGCTTGTGCTATTTTCTTTGTCTTCTGTCTTATTGTGTGTAGTTGTTCCATTTGACCATCTATTGGTCCTGCAGCTACTAGTATATATAAATCGATTCAATAATAGAATTAAGAAAATGGCAGAAATAAAGAATACAATGGATATGTGCAAGGGACCGCTGTTTAAGCAGGTTGTCCTTTTCTCTCTTCCATTATTTGGAACAATGCTGCTACAGCTGACATTTAATGCAACGGATATTATTGTTGTAGGTCAATTCCGTGGTGCTGAATGTGTTGGTGCTACTGGCTCAACCTCATCATTAGTGATATTGATTTTAAATTTTTTCTTCGGCTTATCTGTAGGTACCAATGTGTTGGCTGCAAATTTCTTTGGAGCTAAAAATTTTCCTCGCCTAAGGCGTCTTTCTTATACATCAATAACAGTTGCTTTTTTCGGCGGCTTATTTTTGGCAGTGCTCGGTCAATTTATTTCTGAACCGCTTTTAAGATTGATGAAGACGCCACCGACAATTCTTCCTTTAGCTGCAAAGTATATGGAAATATATTTTGTGGGCGCGCCGGTAGTAATGATTAATGTTTTTGGTGCGGCTTTGCTACGTTCTGTTGGCGACACAAAGCGTCCTCTCTATTTTTTGATTTATTCAGGTATTTTAAATGTAATATTAAACTTTATTTTTGTTGCTTCGTTCGGTATGGATGTTGATGGTGTAGCATGGGCAACAGTAATTTCTCAGTGTCTTTCAGCGATATTGATTATGCGAGTATTGATGGAGCCTCGTGGCATATTTTTGTTTAAATTTAAATATTTGTTGGTGGATTGGAAGCTTTTAAAGCGTATGCTTGCTTTAGGCGTACCAGCATGTATACAGGGGAGCTGTTTTACATTTTCAAATGTTTTGATGCAAATGTCGGTCAATACTTTAGGGGCTGTGGCAGTGTCTGGCAATGCAATTGCTCAGAGCCTTGAGGGCGTGGTGTACACTGGCTCAAATGCTTATCATCAGACAGCGGTCGCATTTGTAGCTCAGAATGAGGGTGGTGGACAGCGAGCACGCTCCATTTTGAGTATCAAATATTGTTGTTTGTTAGGATTTATTGTTCCAGAAATAGTAGGTATTTTGTTTACTGTATTTGGTAATGAAATATCACTTATCTATGATCCTACGGCATCTCAGGCAATTGTAGCAGAAGGGATGCGTCGCATATTGGTAACATTTCCAATCTATGGCTTATGTGGGATAATGGATGCCGTCTCTGGAGGCTTGCGAGGGATTGGTGAATCAATGAGTAGCATGATAATAATGCTATTTACGGTATGTTTGATTCGTATTTTGTGGGTATTTTTTGTATTCCCTGCATATCCATCAATTACCGCATTGATGCTTTGCTACCCTTTGACATGGTTGTTATGCACATTGGTATGTCTCTTGTATTTGATTTATAAATTCAAGCAAAATCGACCATCACTTTATACATAAAGAATGATTTACATCCGCATTTATAAAAATGCGAGGGTAGAGCTATGTGACTGAGTTGCTGTCATCAAGTTGCTATTACCCTCCAGCATCTCCCAGAAATGGAAGCAATATTTAGAGTTGCTTTCGTTGCTGGGAGATTTGGAGGCTCGGAGACACGGAGAGTATTCTGGGGTTATTGTTGCTTGCACTTTTTCTCCCTTGTCCTCCGTAAAAATCACACTATGTGTGTCCGTGTTAAGCGAAAGCAACAAGTGCAACGATTTAAACAACGCTCTCGCTTCTAGCCTTCGGCGAAACACGGAGGATAAAGAGGCTCGGAGGCACGGAGGGATGCTTGGGGTACTGGAATAATTGTTTGCACTTTTTCTCCTTTGTCCTCCGTACTCCGTGTTAAGCGAAAGCAACGAGTGTAACGATTTAAACGCTTACGCTCTGGCCTTCGGCGAAACGCGGAGAATAAAGAGAACGGAGACGCGGAGAGGTGCTGGGGTTTTGGAATGATTGTTGGCACAATTCTCCTTTGTCCTCCGTACTCCGTGTTGAGCGAAAGCAATATTTAGAGTTACTTTCGTTGCTGGGAGATTTGGAGGCTCGGAGGTTCGGAGTATGAATGTAATCTCCCAATCTCCCAATCTCCGAATCTCCCAGTAAGCGCCGCAGGCAATAGACTGCAGGCAATAGACCGCAGGTCCATGAATAACATAAATGCAACACCAAACTCAAAAGGGGATTGCATTTAGTTTGTCTTTTCACCAGTTGTGTCACGGTCGGTCAGGTATTGCACAAAAATCGTATTTTTGCTATAATTTAGTGCCATTATTATGAATAAATAAGGAATGATAAAATGCAAAAGTCAAAATTATTTGTCGGTCTGGTTTGTGCGTCCTTTATGCTACTATCTGGTTGTGCAGATAATAAGGATACAAAAAGCACTTTAAACAAACTAAAGGTTTTTGATAATCAAGTTCAAACAGCATTCCCCGGTGAACAATTTGCAAATGATCTACGAATTGAGGCAATTGGTACCTCACATGGCGGTATGTTTGGTGGAACCACAGAAACCCAATTCGAAGGCGAGACTTTAATTTTGCGTCCAGCTCCAGGCTCAGACCTCAGAGCAGAGCCAAATACAATTATCACCGATGCTGGCGGTGTCGCAACAACAAAAATTTTTGCTGGACAAAAAACGGGTGACCAATATCTTGAGGTTATCCCTCAATCAGATACAAATAAAACAATTAAGGTTAGATTTGTTACTGGCGTAAAAATTGATGGTGTAGAACAGGAAATTTCAGCAAATTCAGAGTCAACTAAACCAATCTCTGTAACAGTCGTCGGCGAGGATGGCTCACCTGTCGTTGATGGTGATGTTTATTTTAATGTCATTAATTATCCAAATGATGGTAAAAATGCTAAGCTCTCAAAAACAACTGCTAAAACAAATGCAGATGGTGTCGCTGAAACCTCAATTACAGTAGGTAGTGGTACTGGTAAATATGAGGTAAGTGTTGAGGTAGACACAGAAACAACAAAAACTCGTGGCATCACAGTAAATCAGCTAGGTATCAATGTCTTTGCTTTATGCATGAATGTATTTGGTGGCCTAGCTCTTTTTGTACTTGGTATGAAGCTTATGAGTGATGGCTTAACCAGTGTGGCAGGTGAAAAAATGCGCACTTTGTTGCATATGTTCTCTAAGAATAAATTTGTCGGAGTGATCGCAGGTGCATTGGTTACAGCAGTTATCCAATCCTCAAGTGCAACCACAGTTATGGTTATTGGATTTATCAATGCTGGTCTTTTAAATCTAACTCAGGCTTTAGGTATTGTTTTCGGTGCAAATATTGGTACCACTATTACTGCACAAATTATCGCATTTGATATTTCAAGCATTGTCATGCCATCCATTATTATTGGTATGCTAATGACATTCTTCTCTAAAAAGATATTAAGAGGTTGGGGTGATACAATTCTTGGGTTTGGTTTGCTTTTCTTTGGTATGGGATTGATGAGTGCAGAGCTAAAGGGTGTTGCTCAATTCCCGTCCTTTATGGAGATATTCCGCGTGTTTGACTGTGCCCCTAATAGCTCTGGCATAATGCCTTTAGGCTCAGTTATAGGTACTATTGGTATTGGTATTGTTGTTACCGTAATTATTCAAAGTAGCTCTGCTGCAACAGGTATCGTGCTTGCATTGGGTGCATCAGGATTGATAAATTTCTATACTGCAGTAATTCTTGTCTTGGGCTCGAATATTGGTACAACGGTTACAGCTCAGTTAGCTGCAATCCCAGCAAACAGAATTGCAAAGCAGGCGGCTCTTTCTCATACAATGTTTAACTGTATTGGTGTATTGATTGTCCTGCTTTCCTTCTTCATTGTTTGGGGTGATGAGGGTAATAAAGCACCAGCATTTTTCCATTTGATAAATAATTTAACCTCCGGTGATGCTTTAGGTGATATTCCTCAGAATCTTCCTCGTCATATCGCTAATGCACATACTGTCTTTAATGTCGCCACAACCCTGCTGTTGGTCCCATTCGTTGGCTTGTTAGCAAAGCTTTGTGAGAGGATTATTCGTGTTAAGGATAATGAAGAGGTTAAATATCAATATCTTGAGCCACATTTGTTGGATAATCCAATTATTGCATTGGAGCAAGCAACAACAGCATATTCATCAATGCTTCAGGAGTCATTTGATATGATTGAGTCTTCAACAATGGAGCATTTTATTAACAACAATTTTGATGAAGAGGTGGCTGCATCATTTGACGCTCGTGAGCGTGAGGTTGATAAGCACCAGTTTGAGATTACAAACTACTTGACTCAGATTACGCGTCGTCCATTAACACAGAAGCAGGCAGAATATATTCCTGTCTTGATGCACTGTACAAATGATGCTGAACGAATTGCCGACTATACAAGCAATATTATCTCATTGGCATCTCGTTTAAAGGAGGCAGAGGCATCAATATCTGAGGCTGGCATAGATGATTTGAAGAAGCTATTTGCATGCTTAAAGAATCAGGCAAATCTTTTGATGAAATCTATTTCGGAGCATAATGTTGACGCAGCCTATGAGGCACGTGCGATGGAAAAGGAGTTTACTCGTTTGAGTAATGAGCTAGAGGATAAGCATATTCAGCGCTTGCGTGAGGGAACCTGTCGCGTTATTGTTGGTGTCATTTTCATTGAGCTTTTGGGCGAGCTAGAGAAGGTTTCCTCAAAGCTTGCTACAATAGCAAAGCGAGCACCAAAAATTCAGCTATATTTTGAGAGCTTGCCAACAGCAACTAAGAATTGATTTTGCTGACGCTATAGCTATCGGCGAAACACGGAGCACACGTAGTGTGGTTTTCTGTGAGAACGGAGACACGGAGAGGTGTTGGGGTACTGGAATGATTGTTGGTACAATTCTCCGTGTTAAGCGAAAGCAATGAATTAAAAAAGTTAGCCCTCAACGTCTGATTGTCTCATGTCTGTTCGACGTCTAATTGTCTTGGGTCTATTGTCCGTGTCTCATGTCTCAAGTCTCTAGTCTA
>CALDQE010000051.1 GCA_937911295.1 uncultured Verrucomicrobiota bacterium | reverse complement strand
CGTGCTGGTGCACGCAAAGCGACTGGAAGTCGCTTCTCCATACTTTTCCAAAACCCCTCCGTGTCTCTGAGCCTCTTTATTCTCCGTGTTTCGCCGAAGGCTATAGCGCAAGCGTCCTTTGCGTCTCTGCGTCCCTTTTTCGCACTTTTAGACACAAGCACTCGCTAGGTATATTGTCCTTGACTTCAGAAGAAGAATTTGGTTCAATTTTACTTAAAGAGATTTCTAGGTTTTGGATCACTTCGGGTGTTATGACTAGGGCTTCTTTTAGAGCATTAGTTTCCAATTCGGGAATCTCTTTGTTTTTAATGGTCATTTTTCAGCTAGTAGTCCAAGGGCTTTTTGCCAGTAAATTACATGAGAGGCAAAGCCATGATTGCAGCTTGCTTCTGCGCCGACATTCTCCCACAATGTGCCTGTACGCTCTGCCATATAATAGAAGTAGCCTTTGATATTGTCATATAGCTCTTCTTTATAGCTATAGCGATTGAGCAAATCTAATCGCAAATAATTTCCGATAAAAGCATTGGCTGGCCAAATTTCAGGATATAAGCCCTTCTCTGCCCTATCATAACCAAAATCTTTTACCAATATTTTCCAAAGTTCAGGGTGGGTTGCTGGTGTGGCAACATTTGAGAAGAAAGCATAGTATTGGCAAGCTTCTGTGCGTTCTCCACTTAGCACTAGCTCACCAGCTTCATTGCGGATGGCATTGTCGCAATAGAAGCCAGACGGTGTCATTGCAAGCTTATTTATGTTTGCTTTAATTTGTGCAGCTTTTGCAGCTAACTCTGATTCGTTATAGAGCTCAGCCATAGTTTCTAATACAAGTGCATAAATCATATTTGTTGGGAAAGAAACATCCTGCACAAGTGCATTACTGCGTGACCACTCAACAAACACCCAGCTCTCTAGCTTCTCCAATAGACAATATTCATTTTCGAAGCGTTTGAAGTAATTTAAGAGTGCAAGCATTCTTGGCTTTGCTTTTTCAACAAAAGCTTTATCTCCTGTACGCTTAAAATATTCACCTAGTTCTAAAACATACCACATTGCCCAGTTTGGGATAAAGGTTTTATCATTATGATCTCCTGGGTAACACATTGGTAGCATCCCTTCAGGAAGAAACTCAAACTTTTCAGGAAGAAGGAAATTTTCAAGAAAGCATTTTTCAAGAGTTGCTTTTCCAGTAAGTGCATATTCTACACGTGAGGTAAAGAAGCTATCGCATAACCAGCCTGCACGCTCACGAGATGGACAATCCATATAAATATCTACTGCATTTGCACGGAAGGTTTCGACTGCTGCATCATATATTTTTGCCATTTTTTCATCATCACCTACAAAGCGAGTTTTAATCTCTGCTTGTGGAAATGCAATATGGCGAAGAGAAAGCTTCCTAATTTTTACATTTATGCCCTTAGCAACAAATCGGGTATAACGCATTACATAAGGCTCTGCAGAGATAAAATGTAAATTACAGTTCTGTAGCTTAAAATATATAAGCTGTGAAGCACCTAATCTATTTGCATAAATTTGATTGTCTGACATTATTTCATCAAAGATAACAAATAGCTCGCCTTTGCCCTCAGCTTCGATTATAAAATCATAAATGCCAGAGTAGTTTACTCCCCAGTCAATATCTACATACGAATCCTTCGCAATCTCTATTTCATCTGAACCAGCTAAAGACATTGCTTTTGGCGTAGAAAAATCAAGCTTACCTGCTTCAATATGGGTTGCTATTTCCAATTCCTCTAGCTTATACGTAAAGAAATCATGTTTTGGTATTAGCTCTCTTCCATTATAATACTTTTCCTTTTCTGAATAAGAAACTGTTCCCATTTGAAAAATTGCTTTAGGATGCAATTCTTCATTTTCAGAATAAGGAATTTCGCGAGAAATAAATTTTCCAGCAATTGCTGAAGCGAGTTCAACCTTAGTGCCAACAGCACCACACTTTTGCTCATAAACAAAAGGCTCTTCGGTGGATAAATTATATGTTTCTACGAAGCCACGCTGAAATGAAAAGCGCTGTGTTTTTATAACTCGCTCATCTGTTGAATAGCATTCAAAGCCACTAACACCTGTTGCTGCAAGAAGCTCTTCTCCAGCAAATAATTCCGCCACCAAAAATGATGGCTGATTTAGATAACAATATGAATTTACATTATAGCCTACGACACGAACTGCTACGCGATTATTTTCCTTTGTCAAAAATGGAGCAAGCTCATATTCATCCACACGGAAGAAGCCATGAGCACAACGTGCTGGACCATGTGCAACAAATTCTCCATTTACCATCACAATAAAGGAACATGATGCAGCTAGAGATAGTCTTACTGATGGCAATTTCTCAATATCGCAGCAAAAGCTTAAACTGCGATTCATTTGTGTTGCTGTTGCTTTTTCCCAAACAGGAAGAGCCTTCTTAAAATTAAAATCCATGCTCATAAAAGTTTTACCTTCCCAAATCATTAAGCATGAATTTTAACAAAATTCCCCACTAGAAGCAATCAGCAATGCAAATGGGAAAGCGAGAGGAGGCAAAGGTTAGTTCCTTGCCACCTCTCGCCCCAGCAACACCGGGCGGCAGAGCCACCCTCATCTTCACTGTCAAACTATCAAACTATACAAGAATTAAATTAGTTTGCGAGTATGCGAGTTGGCGAGTTTGATAAAGAGGTTGAGGACAGAGCCTCAACCCTACGATATAACTTATTGTTTCTTTATCGCCAAGAGTGGCGAAGCCGCCCAGTGCTTCTGGTGGTGCGGTAGCACTCGCTTGCGAGCACAAAAAATTCTATAGCTTTAGCCCATTTTCTACAGCATCACGCAAAGACCAGGCTTGATTACCTGATTCTATTTTATAGCTCCAGAAAAAAGAACCGAGAACATTCTTGAACGCTTTTATTTGTGCATCATAAAAAAGCTGCATTTCCTCCATCGAGCGATTCAAGCCTCTCCCTGTACCAAGGCTCCACTCTCCTACAACAGTCCAATAGACAGACTGCAGACGCTTCAGCTCCTTTGTCAAAGGTCCCTCTACATGAGCAATATGTCCTTCGATATCAAGAGACCTAAAATAATCATCAAAGCATTGATAACGATGAGCGTCAAGAATAACATTCTGATATTCTGGAGGACGCATCAAAGCTCCAAATACATCTAATATGCGATCCCCGCGAAAACCATCGTGAAAAACCACAGCACAATGCTCGTATGAGCAATGCTTTCGAATAGCCCAATAAGCACGTTTATTAAAATCGCACAAAATTTCATCGGGTATATCCCACCGTGGCTCGTTAAGCGTCTCTATACCCCAGAGAGTTTTGCGGGTGCAATAGCGTTGAGCGAGTCGCTCTAAGGTTAGCACCGTAAAATCAATATATTCTTGTTTTGTATGCCATTCAAACACACCCGCAATTCCACCATTATCAAAGGCATTTTGGCAGCCCGGTGCACAATGCAGATCAATAAGAATCTTAAGATTATATTTTTCCGACCAATCAAAAGCTCTGTCTAAACGCTCAATACCTCCATCAACAAATGGGAAAGGCTTATCTCCAAACTTTGGATGATACGGATAGCCAGAAGCAGAGCCAAATATCCAATAGCCAACAGGAATGCGAACAGTATTAAAGCCATGAGCAGCAATCCAGGCAAAATCTTCTTCTGTAATAAAAGTATCCCAATGCTCCCGGAGGCGTCTAGATGCTTCCTCCAAGCTCTGGTCAGCACAAAACGTAGTTTCATCAACACTTGGTAATCCATCAAAAATGCTTTGTTTCATCCATTTTTCAAGAACAAGCCATTCTCCAATATTTATTCCTTTAATTTGGTCTAAAGCAGAATTTTCATTAAAGTAATTATTCATTTTATCACTCATCTAAGTATGGTCGGGATTTTGTGTGCATTGAATTTAGATAATTGAGTAGGTGTGGTTTCATCCGTACTCGATTACAGGCAAAGCTCTAATCTTTTTATATTATAACCTTAATCAGAATTTAAAGACAAGTATTAATTCTTCCCCGATGCATTTTCATTAAACCAATGTTAACGGTTTGATACTTCCGCACATATACATTTCGCATCAACATCCGTCTGATCAAACTAAGAATCAACGAAATCGTTAATCAGTCTAAAAAAGGAATGGGGTGCAAGCATTACTGCCCGCACCCACATTACCGAAGTTCTTCCCTCTTATCTCTTACTTATAAAAGCTGTCGGCTAAGGCGTCCTTAGCACAGGTCCTATAGAACCTTGCTTCATCTTCTGTCATTTCTTCTGGGAAATAGCTGATAAGCTCTGGGTCTTTTCCAAACAACGCTCCAAACCATACGCAGGCCTGAAGATATTCGCCCTTCATATTTAAGTGGAAGGTATCGCCAGTGCCATCTGGGCCTCCACTATTCACTGGCTCCCATGCAGGGTCACTATTTGTCTTTGCACGAACGAGTGCAACAGCATCACCTGTTGGGATTACACGAAAACCAGTTGCCTCTTGGAGTTTCTTATAAGCAGCTCGCAAGCGAGTGTGCATTTCTGCCTGACCAAACCCCCAGTCGCTTTTATCGGAGATTCGCCAATCTGCTGTGCTATATGCCCATGTTTCCTGAATTACAATTTCAGCTGTTGGGCAAAGCTCTTTAATTTTTGCAATTAGCTTATCTGCAAATGGCTGATATTTTGTATAATCCCAGCTCTCATGGCTTGCCTGCTGAATGGTCACCACATCCCATTTGCAGAATTTTAGCATATCCACAACATTTGCTGCCTCTATACCTAGCTTCGCAACAGGTCCCTCGCCCTCAGCATAGCCCCAGTCACGGATTCCATAAGGACAAAATGAGCTATCCTTTTCAAGCTCAACTATATTGTTCCAATGTCTCTCCAAAGAGCAACCACCAATATATAGCGAGGTTAGCCCTAACTCGTTGCCAGGCACAGACTTTGTGCATTGTGGTAGGTGAGAGCCAACACAAATTGAAAAACTATTTCCAATCATTAAAACATTCATTTTTTCTCCTTTTATATAAAAATCCCATGCAAGCCTTGTTACTGCAAGCATGGGATATTTGTAAATTTTAGTGTGTTAGGATACTTGGAGCACCCTCACTAATTGCAGTGTTAATTGCCTGCAAGTAAGCAAGAATTGATGCTTCAACAATATCCGTAGAAACGCCACGTCCACGATATGTGCGACCATCCTCAAATAGCACGCGAACGCTTGCCTCACACTGAGCATCCATTCCTTCTGTAACAGCAGATAGCTGGAAGTCCTCCAAGCGGCAGGTTACACCAAGAATATCGCAAATTGCACGGAAGGATGCATTGATTGGACCATCGCCTGTTGCAACCTTCTCAATCAAGCGCTCACCCACTGCTAGGCGGATTGTGCTAACCGAAGTAATTGCATTACTTGCCATTGAGCTAAAGCGATCTAATTTAGCAAGTTGAATCTCATTTACACCAGCCTTGCTTGCCAAAGCTTCAATATCAGCATCAGATACAGTTTTTTTACGATCTGCCAAAGCCTTGAACTTTGTGAATAGCTCAGTAACATAATCGTCATCATAATGGAAGCCCAAATCTTCGAGGCGTTGAGCAAATGCGTGCTTACCGGAATGCTTACCCAATACCATCTTATTGCGAGGAACACCAATTGACTCCGGTGTCATAATCTCGTATGTCAATGGGTTTGCCATTACGCCATGCTGATGGATACCAGACTCATGAGCAAAGGCATTCTCGCCAACAATTGCCTTATTGGCCTGTACGCGGCTACCTGTGACATTGCAAACACAGCGGCTAGCTGCATAAATCTTTGTTGTATCAATATCAGTGTGAGCATGGAAGCACTCATGGCGAGTCTTTAGTGCCATTACAATCTCTTCCATTGCAGCGTTACCTGCACGCTCACCAATACCATTGATAGTGCATTCAACCTGACCAGCACCTGCTGCAATTGCAGCCAATGAATTTGCTACAGCCAAGCCCAAATCATTGTGGCAGTGTACTGCGATTATTGCATTATCAATATTAGGAACATTATTGCGAATATCACGAATCAAAGCACCAAACTCTTCTGGCACTGCATAGCCAACAGTATCAGGAATATTCACTGTTGAAGCACCTGCAGCAATTACTCCCTCAACTACCTTGTAGATAAATGGGCGCTCACTACGGGAGCAATCCTCCAAAGAAAATTCAACATCATCGCACAAATTACGAGCATATTTTACTGCTGCTACTGCTTGCTCATAAACCTCATCTGGGGTTTTGCGTAGCTTTGCTGCCATGTGCAATGGTGAGGTCGCCAAAAAAGTATGGATACGGGGATGAGGAGCAACCTTCACTGCCTCCCATGCACAATCAATATCCTTTACTAATGCACGGCTCAAGCTTGCAACTGTAGAATTTTTAACAAGCTTAGCAATAGAATTTACGGACTCAAAATCGCCTGTAGAAGCAATAGCAAAGCCTGCCTCAATAATATCAACCTTCATTGCTTCAAGCATTTCAGCAACGAGCAGCTTATCCTTTAGATTCATTGTGCAACCTGGGGATTGCTCGCCATCACGAAGAGTTGTATCAAAAATACGAATTTTTCTTGAATCTTGGGTACTCATATTTATTCTTTCCATTGTTTTCTCCATCTATAATAACGACTCTTGGGAGCTTGATGGAGTTACTAAAAAACCCCCAGGAGCTAAAAAAACTATCCTGCGGGGCTCTTCTTACTACTATTAACACAAATACAATACGCACAATCCCCGCATTAGCTAAGCAATGTAAGGCTTGTAAGTCGTAAATTGAATTGATTAAAAGTAATATTTGTTTTCATGTCGTTAATTTTCTCATATATTAAGGTAAAAACGCAAGCATTTTTTATGAAAAAACTCATTTCGCTGCATATTTTAACATAATTACGATATTAAATATAAAAGCAGCTATGGACTTTATGTGTCCATAACTGCTTTAATTATAAACTTTACTCTTACCTACTATTACTTAAGTAAAAGGATTGTAGGCTGCAATAAATCGTCACTCAAGACCTTCAATATACCTACACCAGTAAATATTTTATCGTTGATAAATTCAGCTCCTGAGTCAGTAGCACCATAAGTACCTCTTGGTAGAGTTTCGCCATCAATTGTTAGCTTTTGGCAATTTTCTGTTCCTTCAAAGGCAACATTGATTTTAGGGAACTGGCGAGTTGCTGTTGTACATACAATCTCCTGCTTGCACAAGGAACCCTCATTAGCAATAGTTAATGAAGAACCACCAGAGTGCATAGAAATTGGCACATCAATTACAGCTGGTGTTGTATTCTTACCAAGAATTAGATTACTATTGGAAATATGTATTTCCTTATCAATACCAGTCTGATCACCACCAAGCAACAATGTTCCAGGGTAAGTAATTGTCATACCCTTTGGTGCAGAAATATTTGCCCAAATCTCTGATGGTGAAGTTGTTGACTTTATACCTGCGAAGATAAATGCTCGATTAGGGAATACTAGATTACCTCGTGTTCCAGCATTATAAACCTCTTCAGAATCAATATGAGAAATCTCAGAAGTAAAGATTAGACCACCAGAGGTAATTGTTGCAGTCATACCTTCACCCAATGTTGACCTTTCTCCAGTAAGACCCTTTAGAACTAGAGAATTAACAGTCTTATCCTCTAGTAGATTCAAGGCGTTTCCATTTACGCAGTATGCATTAGCAGTTGGAGCGAAATTTCTTAAGTTTTCTGTTGAAGGATAACCTGCTGGAAGCAAGAAGCCATCCTCGTCTGCTTTTGCAAAATACCATAATTGTGAACCACCAATAGCATTTACTATCCAAGGGACAATTTTTGCATTTTCTGAAGAGCCTTCACCAATTGCTATATCTTGGAAGTTCCCAATTTGAACTCTTCCCTTATATTTTGAAACACCATTAGTAACAGTAGATTGGTTGCTTGACTCTCTAATATGCCTGAAATTAACAGCAAAAACGCCTTTTCCGTCTGGATTGCTTACTTCTGCAAATAATAGAGAATTTGTTGGATAATTAGCCGCATCTGTTGGTTCTGAATTTGCGCACAATAAACCATCTTCAAGAACAAGTTGCTCAGAAGCATAGGTAGAATCTAATATACCCTTTGCTGCCCAATCTCCATTATTCTGATTATTAATATTTATACCACCACCGCGCGAATAGAATGCTTTAGGGGCAAAGTGATTAGGCACTGGGCCATATGAACCATATCCGTGAGCCGATCCACAGTTAATAATACCAAAGGAATCATTCCAAGCATAAACATTAGCAGAAGACCCTAAGCCAATATGCCCCTCAAGACGCTGAGAAGCATTTGCTCCTGGTTGACTGCCCTCCCAGAATAGCATGTATAAACCACCACCACGATTTCCAACACCAAAGGAATCGTACTTATTCATGTGGGTCAAATCAAATACACCATTAAAATCTGATGCATCTGGAGTAAAGCACACACTACTTGGTCCATTATAATCAACTGTTCCCTCTCCAACAAAAGCGTTACCGTAAAAACGGAAGGTTACATTACCTCTTTGGTCATCACCATCTCTATTGCCTGCATTTGTTCCATCAAAAACAACCCTTGCTCCCTTTGGTATATTTAAAATAAATCCTGTTTCTAATGAAACCCTCTGAACAGACTTACCTGCTACATCTTCTCTGCTTGAAGGATCAAAAGGACATCCTGCATCAAATAATAAATCATTTGAACAGTCAAATATTAGAGGAGTTTTTAAGCTTGGTTGAATATAAAAGAGTGGTATTGCCCAAGGAAGAATAACGCCATCTGTCTGCTCTAAACCAGAAATTCTGAAAAGAGGCATCTCTTTATCGCTACGCTCAAATGTGACTGTTTTAGCTCCTTCGCCGCCTTGTTGTCCTCGGAAGTAGAAGTTTCCTCCTTCGCCACCAATCCAAATTTGACCAATCGTAATATCTTGATTTAAAAACAGACTCTTTGTGCCATACATGAAAATCATAGCGATATCATCCTTCTTAGAAGGATAGCCACCAGCCTCTGGATTGGTTAAGTTTTTCCAGTGAGTTGTGTCCCAATATCTATCTGCCTGAGGAATGATTAGCATATAAACATTGCCCTCACCTGCTGGAGTTGGAGGAACAACCACAAGACCACGCTCTATGGTTATATTTCCAGAGGCAGGATCAACAATGCGCTTTGTAATCTTAGTGAAGCCATGACCGATAATTTCAATAGAATTACCATCTTCTAAGAGCCTTGCCACGCGAGTATCACCAGCAACATAATTTTCGTTATCGTCGATGAGCTTAGGCATCTTAATCACATCACCAATCTTAGCTATTGTATAGCTTGCATCATTATTATCCAATTCTGCAATTGAGCTAAAAGCCATAACACGTTGCTGGTTCTTGATAAACTCTTCCTCCAGCACTTCAACGGTTTGGCCATTATTTGTTGTGATATCAAATGTTAGTTTTGCAGTATTTTTAGATTTTAGTGAATCATTTTCTATAGTATATGCTAAGGTAGCTGCAGCATTTATACCATTCCATTCTTTAACTACAACATCGTTGATTTCTAGAGTTGCATCAAAGATTGCATCTTCCAGAACGTATGTGACATAGGCAACAAGCTCTAAACCAGCATCGGTTTTATTAAACCCAAATCCATTATAGGTAATAATAGTATCAGCCAATTGTGCTTTAATTGTATCACCATAGGTGACAAGCCCCCACTCATTAACAACAACTGGGCGGAAGTAGTAAGTACTTGCTCCAACAAGTGGTGAACCGTCATCTAATTTGTTAATTTTAATCTCTACCCCTTGCCCAAGCATAGCATTTGGAACTTCTTGATCTATTACAATATCAGAGAAATCCTCTGTTGTAGAAACTTGATAGCTGACTGTTGCTGTGGTAGAACCTGCACCATAAGACTCAAGTATTACAGTTGGTTTAAACACATTATACTCTGTAGTATAAAGCGTAGAAGTAATAATCGCTGGTTGAGGATTCAAAGTTGTAAACTCTACAGGATCTGTATATGTTGTTGCCCCTTCGCTATTGACCATCACAAGGCGAATATTATAGGTTACATTCGTTGTTAAACCCGAGATAGTATGTAGTTAAGCACCAAAAGCTAAAGAGCCTAATTCTACAGTTATTGGATTAGAGAAATCTACTGAAGTACTAACCTCAATTGTTCCCTCAACACCAGTTGCTCCCACACCAAAACTATCAATATTTGTAAATATATCAACATCTGAATACTTAACTTCATCAATTGTTATATAGCCTGCTGCAGCGGTAGCCACAGGAGCAAGTGAAGAATATGCTTTTTCTAAATTAAAATCTGGATTTGCTGCATATTCCTCTGTCAAAATATCTGTATAAACACTTTCTGAATATGCAACAACATATGGATTTTCTAGAGCAGAAACATCAACTGTTAGAGTTAAAATTTGTGTTGTTCCATCACTAGTTATAGACTGTGCTTCAGAAGAAGAACTCCATTTATCTTTAGGTAAATGCCCAACATTACCATTTGTAGCTAATGCCCAAACCTGAGCCGTTGTTCCACTTGGAAATGTTGCAGCAACAGTCACATCAAAGCAACCTTCTGTTTCAGAAGCAACAGCTTTTTGGATTTCTAAATATTCTACACCTGTTGCATAACGTGCAGGAACACCCTCCATATTGATAATCCAGTCGCCGCCATCCTTTTTCATTTGGATAGCACTTTTAGCATCTCCCATAGGGTTCTTACCACCAGACCAGTCCCATACATAGCCACGGAAATCATACCAACCAGCTTTTGTAACAACAAAATCTCCTGCTGCTGGATTATTATTATAACCTGATGTTGCACCATGTGTATAAATCACATCACCATTGATAACAACAGCTCCACCATCATCATAGCGTCCCCAGAAGGTATAAGTACCTGGCTCCAACCAAATTTGTGATTCATAGCCAAAGGTGGTATTGTCTGACCAATTCCAAGTTTTACCAGTAAGTGGATTAACAACACTACCTGTGCCATTGATGCTTGCCATAAGTGTTGTAGCAGTAATATCACGTTTATTTGCATCTGTAATAGAATCATAGGTAACTGTTAAATCAGCTTCCTTTTCCTTAGCACAGCTATATCTGAACTGTTGGAAGCCTGGTCTATACACAGTAGCATTTGCTTCTTGTGCCATCAGAAACAAAGCAAAAAATGCTAGAAATATATTTTGTGTTCTTTTCATATTATATTTCCTTAAATGGTTATTTATCTTTAAATAATTTTGGGTTTTACCTACAAATTTTGACCACACCCATTCTCAAATAATCAATTACTATATTACTGAATTTAGAAAATGCAAATTACAGTTGAATCTGCAATCTCATGCCATTTGACTAAATAGTAATAGCGACCTGCATTATTCCAACGAGAGCGACCATTTGTTAAGCCAATAACATCACTCTCTTTGATTTTATATGGTGCTTTTCTATATTTTTTACCAACAACTTTTGCTTCCAGACCAGTTACCTTTGTTGGATAATCATCTCGAGCTCTGTCTGCGTCAGTAACATCTACAACAGATGCCCCATACATAGAAAGAGACTCTGTCCATTCCTTTTCATACTGCGCTGGAACAAGCACAATCTGACGAATATCAGAACCATATAATGCATAGTCTGCATCATTTGATGCATAATAAAACTCTGGCGGAGCACCATTAAACCAAATACGACGCTGAACCTTAACTGAATCTGATCTTAGTGCTTGCTTACCAAAATATGTAAGTGTTGCTGGAAAGCGTATTTCTTGCTGATATTCCAAAGAGTTAAAGCTTTGTAGTCCGATAGATGTAAAACAGGATGAACTAAAATCAAAATTTGATACTAGTTTTGTGCAACCCTGAAAATTTTGAGAGTTCTCTATTACTGCTAATTTTGGAAATGTATTATCTCCGCAAATCAATTTTTGTAGGCTTATTGTAAAATTAAATGCTAAATTACGAATAGTATGAATGTCTTTTGAAAGAACAATTTCCTCTACACTTCTTAGGTTTTGGAATGCTGCCTCACCAACATATACAGCGGATGGTGCAATTACTTTCTTTATACCATTAGCTTGGCAAGCCTGAAACATATTATTTGGAATAGCGGTACAAGTTTCTGGCAAATAAACAACGCCATTTGTTTCTTCTACGCCTCTAGGAGTAATTGTTGAAAGTTTTCCACATGAACTAAATACCTGCTTTGGGTTACTTGACTCTGTCCATGCAATTTGAGAAGGAAGCACAACAGATTCCAAATCTGAGCATGATGTAAAGGCATTTTGATAGAATGACAACATGCGCTCAGAAAAGATGATTCTTGTAATTCCTGCGTCACCACGAAAAGCATCTGCTGCAACACCTGTTGGAGCGCTATAACCAGCAGCTTCTACATCCTCGCAAAGGGTTGTCATATCAAGTACAGTTCCCTTTGATGCATCATGAGAATCATAAAATATGCGCATATTACCAGTTTGCCATGCAATAACAAAATTACCATCAGTAAATTTTCTTGTACCTGATGTTGAATCTGCTGTTTCTGTCCAAACTGGATCTGCGAAGCATAGTGCTGTTAAAGCACCGATTGTCAAAACGAACAATGATTTTTTCATAAAAGTCCTTATTTGATTACAAAATTCTATATATCAATGGTTTAACCACTTATATTTAATAATAAATATATCATCTATCTTGCATATTTGTCAAGACTAGTGCTATTCTTTCTACAATAAAAAATGTGTTATTTGCATTTTTCTTTTGCAGACTCACAAAAAATATATATTCAGAGGGAAGCTAAGGGATACTCGAATGTGGAGTACTAAGTTCTACGGGGAGTAATGTTCCCTATTTTAGATTTTTAACTTTTTTACATTTTTCTAAAATAGAGAGAATGGATTTGTTATGCACATGATAGCTCACGCATCACACTTGTTCACGCCATAGGCATGCGTGCAATAGTACGCCAATTGGTGTTCGTGAATCCAAATGGACGCAAGCACTAGCGTCAAATCTCTCCACAAGACAAATAGTGTAAAAAAAATGCCCCTACCACAATTCTATGTAGCAGGAGCATTCTTCTTTACTTAAAATGGTAAACTTTTATCTAATAATAATCATTGTTGCAGGGCGGGCAAGCTGAACGACCCAGTTTGCATACTTCTCAGCAGTACCAAGAGTTGACTTACCTAGAACCTTACTTAAATTACCAGGGAAGTTTGGAATCTTTGACAAGCGCTGGATTAGTTCAGTAACCTCTGCCTCAGGAATTTCCTCTGCAGGAATAAAGTTTGTTTCTATCCAAGCAGGATATGCTTCTGCATCTACTACTAGAGTATCTATTCCGTTTCCATTTGTATCAAGAGCTTTACTTGAAATACTTGTAGGCTTATCGCCAAGAAATACGATTACCTGCTTACCATTACCATTCTGACCCCAGAATGCTTGTTCTCCAAGGGAGGTTACTGTTTTTGGTAAAATAATTGGACAGGCATTGCCATCTGCATCTGTACACTTAATTGCATATAGAGATCTATATGTAACTGTCGTAAAAGTACTCTTTGAGAAATCAAAACCATGATTTAAGCGTAGCTCACGGAAGCAATCGCCACCGATCGTAGTCAGCTTCATCTCAGATGGGCTAATTGTTTTTAAGCTGTTGCATTGGTAGAAAATACCATTTCCTCCGCTTGATAAAGTATGAACATCAACGGACAATTCAATATTTGTTACAGAGCTAGAGTGATAAAATGCATTTTGTCCAATAGAAACTGCTCCCCTAGCGATTAACTCTAAGTAGCTATCAGAATTATTGAATGTATGATTTGGGATGCTTGTAATTGTTTCTGGTATTAAAACACGACCCTCTACTCGCTCACCACCACGCAAATATGTTGTAAAAATAGTACTCTCGTAGAAGTTTTGAGAACCACCTAATGCAGGGATACCAACATTAAATTCTACCTCACTGATTTCTTTATTCTGATAGAAAACTCGTTCACCTAATTGTGTAAAACTATCAGGCAACTTTACGATAGCTGGGCCACCTTTATAAGCTTCAAATGCAGATTTAACAAATCGTGATGGATAAAGCTCTGTATCCGTATTAAGTGTTGTCATATCCAAAGTGCCATTTGCAACAGATACTATTGGAGCGATATTAGTGACATTGTTATCTACATATACATGAAGCTCCCAGTTACCATCAGTAACAATATCTGTGGATTTATTTGAATATGTACCCTTACCCTTAATCCACCAAATTTGGTTTGGATCCTTACAGAAAACCCAGTTTGCAGAGCCATCTGTACCTAGTGTAGTTTGTCCAACATAAATTTTCCCCATGTAGTCTTCCTCTGCCTTCATGGAATCATTTATTGAAGTAAAGCCGCTAGACACCCAATTTTCTAAATTATCAAATTGAACACGAATTATATAACGAGAGCCAGCTGCATCTGCTGGAGGAGTCAAACAATCAGCTCCAAGCGTTGGAACAACTCCGGCGAAATCAATATTTGCTCCGTCGCCAATATTTGCAAAAGCATTTGCACCAATACTTGTAACGGTTGCAGGAATCTTTATCAATGTAATTCCACGACAATTTTCAAATACAGATGCAGCTATTGTTGTGCTCTTTGTATTTGTAAAATCAATGGTCTGAGTTAAAGCCGTTCCCTTAAATGCTGCCTCGCCCAATGTCAATGAGCCAAGCTCATCAGAGAATACAACCTTTGCCAAAGAGCTTGCATTTAGAAATGCACTTGCCTCAATTGTATCTACACCCTTGCCTGTGATGGACACTATGCTTGAGCAACCAGCAAATAGCTCCTCAACAATTGTTGTTACATCGTCAAATAAAACGACCTCACCAGCTTTTATAACCTGGGTGGAATATCCAAGAATAGACAAGCTTGAGCAACCACTAAATGCACCCTTGCCGACATTGTCAAAATCAAGCCCAACTGGCAATATAACCTTTGTAAGTGAAGAGCAGCCCTGAAGAGCATATTCACCCATAAAGTCAGCGCCTGTAGGAATTACTAGTTCGCTAATTTTTGTTACACCCTTAAATGCTTCATCTGCTAGACCTGCAAGCTCTATTTCAAGGTCATCGGATATTTTTACTAGCTCTAGTTCAACCTTTGCATCAGCTGGAAGCTCATCAGATACATATTTTACAAGATATCCACCATTGCCATCTGGGATTAGCTTAAAGGTCCAGGTGTCTACAGTATTATAAATTGTAATAGAGCCATCATTATTTTCAGAAACGATATTCCACTCAGCTGGCCCCTTAGGAAGATCCTCTTGAACAAGCCAGTTGGGCCATTGATACGAATTTACTCCCAACATAGTTTTACCGAGAGTTCCTTCTCCTGGATATGATGCTTCTTGCTTCATTTCCTCGGTTAGAGGAGTAAATAAGGTAGCTGTCCAAGAAGGACATTTTTTTGCGTCAACATATAATACATTGGGTGTTGATTGTGATTTTGGAGTAAAACAGTCTGTTCCTAATGTTACAGGAACCTCACCAAGAAAACGAAGGTTCACATATAGCGTTTTGCCATTCTGTTGCTGGCGAAAAGCATTTGCACCGACGCTATTCAATGTTGCAGGCAAAATAATTTTTTTATCATTAGGCAATGCTATACCATAAAAAGAATTATTAGCCACATAGGTAAATGTTGACTCAGAGAAATCAAGATCATGAGTCAATGGGATTTCACGAAAAGCACTTTGTCCCACAGACTCGGTAAGCTTCATTTTTGAAGGAGAAAGAGTAGAGAGCGAACTACAGAAATAAAATGTTCCATGATCTTTTCCACAGTATACAGAATAAATATCTGGTGAAAGCTCAATAGATTCTACGCCACTACATGCATGAAATGTTCCCTGACCAATAGACTTAACTCCAGGAGCAATAAACTTCTTCATTGCGCGAACAGAATAAAATGTATACCCAGGTAAAGATGTTACTACTGATGGCAATTTAACTGTACCAACAACAGGTGTTTCTCCTCGTGTGTAGATAGTTGCTAGAGCAGAACATCCATAAAAAACATGAGAACTTGAAAATGTAGTAAAGCTAGTACCTAGCTCAACTAAAGTAAGAGCTGCAGAATTATGGAAGCATTTTTCACCTATCTTTACAACCTCGTCTGGTAAATATACTTCTGTTAAATCTGTTTTTAATTGAGAAAAGCTTTCCCCTGCAAAGCCTAGATTATCCATCTCTGTGCAAACATATGTGACACCAGCAGCAGCCAAGTCGCTATTCAAGGTTGACATATCAAGAACTGTGCTTGTGCCGGACTTTGAAACAAACTTTGCCTTATATTTTGAATTAAGCTGGATTACCCAGTTCCCATCAGTTACCTGTGGATTAGTTCCGTCAGAAACAACTGTCCATGCCGCAAAAGCATCAATAGACAACACGGTAACAAATGCAAACAATATCGATATAATCTTTTTCATATTTTTCCCTTAGTTATTTCCTTAATCATAAATTTAATTGTTAACTTCAGCCATTAGGTGAATAAAAACAGCTTCATTTATATTGCATAAAAAAATCTAACTATTTACAAATCAACACAATAACGAACCCATTTACTTAAATAATATCTCAAAATATCTAAAACAAATCAAGACAATTATATCTGCACCCGTAAATCCTTAGGAAAAGTATTTCACAGAAGGCTAAGCACAAGCGATAAAATTTACGCTATCTCTGCTCGGTATTTTCGTAATTCCATTAAATTAGATAATTAAATAGACAACGCAATTTGCGTGTTTAGTTACTACTTTATTGGCTCAACATGAACAATTATGTGAGTTCGCTTACCGAAGCGTTCCTTTAGCATTAGCTCTATTTTCTTTGTTAATTCATGAGCCTCATCAGATGGCTTTGATGCCACTCTTACAAAAACCACAACTGCAACATCTGTAGCTAGATCGGAGATAGAATGGATTGCGTCTGCTATCATTGCTGTACTATTACCAAATATTCCAGCACATAGTTTAGCCAATGACAGTACAATATTCACTATTGCACCTATAAATGTAACATGACAAATTTTTGTTTCTCTAATACTAATATTTTTAACAAGATAATTGTATGCTAAGCTTCCTTGCAAGCTTTCTTGCAAGCTTCTCTGCAGAATGTTTATTTTTAAAGCTACAAATTGTAATATCCTCTTGCTGCAATACCGAAAGCGTTATAGAATACCAAGGTGTTGCTAGATCAACGCTATCAATATATACAGGCACAACTTGAACTGCTTTAACCTCGGAAAGCTTTCCTTCTACAAGCTTCTTTGATAAAAAGCCCTTACCCTTTACAGAAAATGTCCCTCTCAACATATCAAAAGATATGGATGGGCTAAAGAGCAAGCAATACATAAAATAAAGCCCAAACAATGTTGAAATCAGCATGAGTGCAATCACATAAAATATAACATCAGAAATCGACTTACCAATAAATGCTGCAATAAAAATTAAAAACACTCCCGCAAATGCTAATAACTGTCCAAATACAAAAGCAAAAACATTGAAGGATACTATTGAATAGGTTTTTGCTGTCACACTGCTTGTGCTTGAAATTGTCAGCTTACAAAATCTAGGTACTTTCTCAAAAATGGTCATAGCATGCCCTTATTTAAAAATTTGAATTCATTAAAAGTTATTGATTATATTATATGTTTGATACCTCTTGGATCTGAACCATACCGATTTGGTCCAAAAGTTCCTTTTGGAAAACCGAGCATGATAAACAAAACAATTAAAACAAACCCACCCAAATACGGCAGTTTCATAAAAATGGCAACTAAAATACAGAAAAAAATATAAGACAGGCTAGACCGATCTTGGTCATGAAACCTTCTAACATGTGTTAGTATTAAATCTATAACTATCGGGAAAAATAAAACAGAAATACAACCTGCCATAGGATGAGTAATATCCCCTCCTAAAACAGAGTCTATAAATTTTATTATTATTATCTCAATTAAAAGGAATATACCTGTTTTTATCCAATATTCGCGCCTAGTAGCTCTTCCCTTTGCAGAAAACCAAGTCAAAAGCTTTTGCTTTTGTTCTGGCTGGTAATTTTGTTTATTATTACTAAATGAAGTACAGTTACTAGTTTCGTTCTTAAAGTTCACAGAAACATTTATTACTGGGATACCCTTTTGCGGAATAACAAATTGTTTCCTACATAATGGGCATTGAGCACTCATGCCAGCATATTCATCACCTACTTCCAATGTTTTTTTACAATATGGACATGATATTTTCATATTCTCTCCTTTTTTTCAAACAAACTGATGATTTCTATTCATCTTGGCAATAATTAGCGGGTATCATTGATTAAAAGCTATCTACAATGCGTTCAGAAAGTGCACGCTTTGACGGGGGGTGAATATCATCTTCTTCACAAATATCTGCACAAGGGACTGTATTCACACCTTTTGCAAGCTCTGGGATTTTGGCCTGCACGCGTTGGATTGCCTTCCATTCTTCATCCTTGCGCCAGATGTAGTTAGCAATCTGTACAATTGTTATTGGAAGCTCTGCATCCTGAAAGTCTGTGCGAAGCTGATCAAAATATTCTAGCAGTAGCTTATCATATACTTGTGCATCTGACATTGATGTATTAGACTCTCCCTGATAAAAAACTACTCTTGATAGAGAATATGGGATAAGTCTTGTCATCATCTTTTTATATAGATATCCATCTGCATTCCATGCCCCATAGGTTTCGTGCATTGAATCAAGATGCCGTGCTTCCATTGGCACAAAAAGCTCTGGCTTTGTGGCACGGTCGTATGCGAGCCAGCTTTGAATTGTAGATGCACCTTGATAGCATGCGATTATGCCAACAGCAACACCACGTTCCTTACAAAGCTTTTGTCCAATAAAATACCCTATTGCTGTCCAATACTTAGCAGTTTCTTTTTCGCAGATTTGCCAGCCATCCGTTGTTTTAAAATGCTCACAAGTATGAAGCTCAAAATCTATAGTGAAAAGGCGAAGCAAATTTTCTGAAGAATAGTTTTCCTTTGGCTCATTTGTGTTTTCAAGCTTCATTTCTGCATTTGATTGGCCTGTAATTAAAATTACCTCACCAACATAAATATCTTTTAGGCAAATGCACTCCCCTGCTGACTCTGCCACAAGCTCATAGGGTCCACCACATTCCATTGGTGGCAAGGTGACTAACCACTTACCATCAACTGGTTGAGTCTCTAGCTTTACCCCATTAAATGACACAGTGACTGGAGCAATGCTTTCGCCATATATGCGAATTGGCTTTGAATGCGGAAATACTGCAGAATTTGTGAAAATAGAATTAAAAGAAAATGACATAGGCTACTCCTTTAAAGCAATATGATAATCTATATAGTGCCTATACTACCTAAGTTGAATATAACAAAATTACGCATGGTAACACAACAATAAAATTTCCCCTAAAGTCGTTTTTTGAATTTAGGGGAAATTTTTTATATTTTGGAAAACAATACAACATACAACAGTTTCCAACTGTCTGGGTGCATCTGAGGCGGGAAAGGCGGGGGACGAGGCGGGGGACGACGCCCCCGCACCCCGAGAAAATAGATTTCCCGCACCCCGAGATAAACTTGAGTGAGGCAATTTTTGCTCCACAAGAAAATTTATTACATTAGAGCTTTCAAAATTGATTCTAATGTGCCTCCTGGCTTGATATAACCACACCACACCTCTTTTGCACGGCGAACTACATATTCATTACACCAAATTGCACGTTGCTTATTGATACCTGTACCTGATTCAACCGGAGATAGCAAAAGTGCAATACCTGACTTAACACAGGCAGCAATCTCTCGTGGCAAAACTGTTGGCAAACCACCTGGATAAACTGCTATAAACCGACGTTTCTTCATTATTATACGCCGTAGAACAGCTCGCTCTTGAGGACTGGTAAAAGTAGAAATAACAGGAGCCAACACCCCTGAAAAAGATTCCTCCAACTGCAAAGTATCCATTTTCTCGGGGTTCGGGGGCGTCGTCCCCCGTCTCGTCCCCCGCCTCCGCTCCAACTTAAACACAGGCTCATCAGCTCTTGATTCCTGACTCGCCACAAAAGCAACGAATGGCTTATTTAACAGCTCTATATTTCCCAGATGATATGCTGTCACTGGACCAAATCTATCCATGGACCAACACTTAGGATTATTCTCCACATAAACACGAATCGCATCAAGCTGCTTATACGAAGAGATTATCTTCTCCCAATAATTCTCTTGCCAAAGCCTTGTACCAATATCACGTGCCAACCCATTATTTCTAAGCAAACGATATTCATACGCAGCAAGGCTTTTAAGCTTGCCGATAATTTTACTGAGATGCCGCTCACCATTACTAAGTTTATTCTCTATTTTTAAAATTAAATGAACATGATTTGGCATCACAACAAAAGAATCTACAAAAACCTCAGGATTATATTGCTGCAATGATTTAATGAGTGATACAACAGCTTCCCCAAGTGCATTCAACACACATTTTTCACCAACTATCGCACCTAGTTCACTCTTATTCTCTGTCACCTGGAATGTAACAAAAAACCACCCAAACTGATAATTTATTCTATTATTCCTAAGTTGTGGTCTGCGACATACTTTATTCGTCGTAGGTTCTGTTCCCTTTTTTAACATACAAGGAACGATTTCTGCATTTTTATTCATCGTCTAACTCTCTTATGTATTATTCAACTGATTATGTATGATGTTCTCTGTTGACTTACATTCTACATAACAAAAAAATATTTGTAAACAGAAAAGAAAACATAAAAGTCCCAAATTCTTAGAATAGAACTCAGAACTTTTATTTTCTTTATGTTTGTTTCTTAAATGTTAAGCTTTTTTGCGACAAGGATTAGGGTTGATGGGATAGCATCTAGCTGCCCATCATGATCTGCCCAATCTGCACTGGAATATGGGGCATCTATTATTGCTGCTGGCTCCTTAAGTGCTGTTATTGTTAAACCAGCTGCTGTTAGCCAATCAAACCAGTTTGAGATTGAATGAGCACGGGAGACAACATGAAGCCCATTTTCATCGCGTACGTCATCAGGGGGCTCAAAATAGTTTGTAATAAATTGGCCCGACTCCTCTAGCTCATTACCCTCTTCATCCTCCACTACATTCGTCAGCCATTCTCCATTAAATAATGGGTGAACAGTGGAAAGCATTAGAGTGCCACCTGGCTTTAGGACAGATGTCATTTGCTTAACAATTGTGGCAGGGTCTTGCACAAATTCAATTGCATGAGAGGAATGTACAAAATCAAATTGCTCTCCCTCATGACCGGCTTGCTTAAGTGCTTCCAAGAAATTCTCAAAGCCTGCAACACAAAGTTCAACCTCAGCCCCATGCTCGCGGCAGAGCTCATGGGCATTTTTTATACGCTCGTCAGAAATATCCATCGCAAGGCATTTCATGCAATAGCGTTTATTTAGGAAAATGCTATTCTGAGCAGCACCACAACCAAGCTCAAGAGCAGTCATCCCAGAAGAAAATTCTGGCAACAGCTTTAAAACACTTTCACCTGGAATCTGTGGTCCATAATGAAAATCATCCATTGAGATTTTTGTAATTCCTGCATACATATCAGAAATTTCATCCCAATATTGCTTTTGATTTTCTTTATTGATGTACTCTCTCATTGGATATAAAGCTTAGAGTTTTACTAGCCCGCAAAAATGAAGAATTTGCGAAGCACATAATTAAACATAAGAGAAGTAACAAGATTTGCAGCAAAGGCAAAAGTCGTCTGCATATCAAAGCGTTTAATTAGCCAACGCATAATCGCTGTTCCGAGGACGATTGCAACAGCTGAGACAGCTAAGAAGAGCAAAAACTCAACAATAACATTATGCTCTCCTGGCTGGAAAACAAAGATACGATTTATGATGTAGCAAACAATATTTGAAGCAAAGAATGCGACAACATTTGAATATACCGCATTCCTTGCTCGCTGCTCTGCAGGAAGCTCCAAAACCTTCGCCTTAAATATGCGAACCACAATATCATTTTGTGTTAAGCTTGGGAAGAGCTTCCAGCAGCATGTATAGAAGGTTAAGATATGTACAACGGTTGCAATGCCTCCTGCAAATGCATACTTAAGAAATTGGACAATTGGATGTGCAGAAGCACCATCTCCAATAAATTGTGCCCAAAATTCAGCTAGCGTTTGTGGAAATCCCACCTCTGCAAAAAGCATTGCTTACACTCTTCCTTTTTAATTATTTCACAAATGCACGTGCATTGCGGAACATACGCATCCAAGGGCCTTCCTCGGCAGTGAACATATCCTCTGGCTTCCAGGATAGCTGGACTGAACGGAATGCACGCTCTGGATGTGGCATCATAATTGTTGCACGACCATCTGTTGTTGTGAAGCCTGTGTAGCCGCAGATAGATCCATTTGGATTGTATGGGTAAACCTCTGTTGGCTTACCAAAGCTATCAACATAGCGTAGGGCAATTCTAGATGTATCACGCATTGCTGCAACATCAGCCTCAGAAGCAAAGTTTGCATAACCCTCACCATGTGCTACTGCGATAGGGATCATAGAGCCAGCCATTCCCTTGAAGAGAATTGATGGAGAATCTAGAACCTCAACAACAGCCATGCGAGCTTCAAATTGCTCTGAAACATTGTGAGTGAAGCGTGGCCATGCCTCAGCACCAGGAATAATATCCTTCAGCTGAGAAACCATCTGGCAGCCATTGCAAACGCCAAGAGTAAAGGAGTCTGGGCGAGCAAAGAATGTAGCAAACATCTCACGAAGCTTATCGTTAAATAGGATTGATTTAGCCCAACCAGAGCCTGCACCAAGAACGTCACCATAGCTGAAGCCACCGCAAGCAACAAGACCACTAAAGTCCTTCAAATCAACCTTACCTGTTAGAAGGTCTGTCATATGAACATCTATTGCATTGAAGCCAGCAAGAGTAAATGCTGCACCCATTTCAACCTGACCATTGATACCCTGCTCACGAAGAATTGCCATATTAGGGCGAGCATTGCCTGTGATTGTAGGAATCTCTGTTGGGTCATAGGTTAGCTTAAAGGACATACCTGGGTCATTCTCTGCATAAGCATTCTTGCGCTCCTGCTCACCACATGCTGGATTATCACGGTGTATACGCATATTTACAGAATTCTCTGACCACAAGCCACGGATTGTTGCCAATGGAAGCTGCATTGCCAAAGCTCCAGCTGCTGTAACCTTTAACTCCTTAGAAGCTAGCTCAACCTCGCCAATTACCTTAACCTTTAAGCCAAGTGCTGCCAATTCATCGATAACTGCAACTGCCTTATCAGCCTCAAGCTGCATTACCATTGCAGGACCTTCTGTGAATAGCTCAGCAAGTGCTGCCTCTGGAGCTGCTGCATCAAGCTTAATTGTGCAACCAATTCCTCCAGCCATTGCCATTTCAGCAACTGCCACTGCTAGACCACCGTCTGAACGGTCATGTGCAGCAAGCACGCGCTTCTCTTCTAGCAAGCTATTTAGCTTCTCAACAAATACCTTTAACTTCTCTGGGCAAACTGTATCAGCAACATCGCCACCTGAAAGGTTCCATGTCTGAGCCAAGATGCTTCCTGCGATTGGATTACCTTCAACAGAGAAATCAACCATTGCTAGAACTGACTCCTTACGCTTTAGCTCTGGAGAAACAGACTTACGAACATCTGAAACTGGAGAGAATGCACTAACGATTAAGGACAATGGTGAAAGCTGGCGATGATCCTCGCCTGTCTTTGCATCCTTCCATAAAGTGCGCATCGATAGAGAGTCCTTACCAACTGGAATGGAAACACCAAGTGATGGACAATAATCAATACCAACAGCCTTAACTGTGTCAAATAGCTTTGCATCCTCACCCTCTTCACCGCAGGCACACATCCAGTTTGCGGAAAGCTTGATATCGCCAATCTTTGAAATACCTGCTGTTGAAAGGTTCAACACAGCCTCAGCAACTGCCAAGCGACCTGATGCAGGAGCATTTGCAACTGCAACTGGTGTACGCTCACCGCAAGCCATTGCTGCACCGGTGTAATCTAGGTAGCCAGTTGTTGTGATAGCATTATCTGCAACTGGTAGCTGATAAGGACCACACATCTGATCACGATGAACCATACCAGTAATCGTGCGGTCAGTAATTGTGATAAGGAAGGTCTTGTCAGCAACTGTTGGGTGCTGAATTACACGCTTAAATGCTTCCTCCATTGTTGGAAGCTGCTCAAATTTTACTGGAGGCAACTCTGCTGCAACATGCTTTACATCGCGAGTCATACGTGGTGGCTTACCAAGCAATACAGACATATCCATATCGATTGGCTTGTTATCAAAATGCTCATCCTTCAAAACTAGCTTGCCATCTGAGGTTGCTTCACCAATAAATGCAACTGGGCAGCGCTCACGCTCACAGATTGCTTCAAAGCGTGCCTTATCCTTTGCATTGATTGCAAGAACATAACGCTCCTGAGCCTCACAGCACCAAATTTCCATTGGGGACATTGAAGGCTCTTCATTGTGGATGCTGCGTAGGCTAAATACACCGCCTGTCTTCTCAACAAGCTCAGGGCAGCCATTTGAAAGACCACCAGCACCAATATCGTGAATTGAAAGAATTGGATTTTCTTCCTTCAAAGCAACACAGGTATCAATTACCTCTTGGCAGCGACGCTGCATTTCTGCATTACCGCGCTGTACTGAGTCAAAGTCAAGATTTTCTGCATTATTACCAGAAGCCAAGGAAGAAGCAGCACCACCACCTAAGCCAATACGCATTGCAGGACCACCAAGCTGAACAATCAATGAGCCTGTTGGAATATCCTGCTTATGAACCATGCGGCGACGAATATTACCCATACCACCAGCAAGCATAATTGGCTTATCATAGCCATAGAACTTGCCATTGCAATTTTCCTCGTATGCACGGAAGAAGCCGCATAGCTGAGGGCGACCAAACTCGTTACCAAATGCAGCACCACCAATAGGGCCCTCTGTCATAATCGCCAATGGAGAAGCTAAGCGTGCTGGAGCAGACTCCTCCTTCTCCCAAGGCAAAGGATATGCAGGGATGCGTAGGTTAGAAACCATAAAGCCAGCAATACCAGCCTTTGTCTTTGAGCCAATACCTGTTGCTGCTTCGTCACGGATTTCACCACCTACACCTGTTGCTGCACCTGGGAATGGTGAAATTGCTGTTGGGTGATTATGTGTCTCCACCTTCATCAAAATATCAACCTGATCCTCGCAGAACTTATATTCGTGTGTGGCAGGGTCACACTCAAAGGCTGTATTTGCAAAGCCCTCAACAACACCAGAATTATCTGCATAAGCGACAAGTGTACCCTCTGGGTGCTGCTTATGTGTATTGCGAATCATTCCAAAGAGAGAGGTATCCTTCTTTTCTCCATCAATTATCCATTCTGCATTGAAAATCTTATGACGGCAATGCTCTGAATTTACCTGACCGAACATAACAAGCTCTGTATCTGTTGGGTTTCTACCAGCTTGAGTATATGCATTTACAAGGTAATCAATCTCATCTGAAGAAAGAGCCAAGCCCATACCAGTATTTGCTTCCTCAAGAGCTGCACGACCCTTTGCAAGCACATCGAAAACCTTACCAGGTGCTGGGTCCTGCATATCAAACAAATCTTCCATCTCAGTATATACGCCTTCAATCATGCGGTCATACATCACTGGATATGCTGGAGCAAGAGCCTCCGGAGCAAGCACTGCACCTGTGGCAGTGTCTTTAGCAATTAGGCTTACTGCACGTTCTACACGAAGCACATCGCTCAAGCCGCAATTGTGGAAAATATCTGTAGCCTTTGAAGACCAAGGGGAAATTGTACCCTTACGAGGAGAAATATAGAGAACACCGGCAGGAATTGGCTTATCCTCAGCACCCAGTAGCTGAATTGCACGGGCAACCTGCTCCTCTGTCAATGGAGCATTTAGCTTTAGAAAATAAACAAAAGAAGCTTCAATTTCTACCGTTTTATTGATAGCAGAAGAGATAGCTGATTCAAGAAGCTTTTTACGGAATGCTGGGAAAGCATTTCCACCCTGAAGTGTATATATTGCCATAAGAAAGTCCAATTTTTTGAAACTGATTGATGATAAGGGCAAAAGATTGCCATAAAATAATATAATTATTTTACCTTAATTTGCGTTCATAATCAACTTAAATTCGGTAGAAATCACTTCTTAGGTCGAAATTTTGAGTTCAAACAATCGTCTAGTTTATAGTCCAAAAGGATAGAAGATATATTTGGTAATCTCAACAGAAATGCACGCAATATTATCGTACGGTTGGGGCTCTGTCCCCAACCTAGGCACCACACTCAGATACACCAGTAAAATTTTCCAGAGACAAATTTACTCTTATAAATCTTTTGTTCGCAAAAGATTTATCCCTAATAACGAGTATAGCAATATATATAAAAACGCATTTGCTGCGGCAGAAAGGCAGTATTTTAAGGAGACACTGCCACCATTGCCTAATGCATCTGTAAGCCAGTAGCTCTGTACATTAGGCGTTATTAAAGAAAGAGCATTGCCAAACACCCTGCCACAAGCTCCAGCATCAAGCATTAGGTCAATAAAAAAGCCTAAAGAAAATAGGACAAAGCAAATAGCAAGCGACCCACCTGTCTTTAATCGTACTGTTAATGCCACTGCCATAGTTGCAAAACAACAAAGCAAAAGCAGCAACAGAAACCCTACGCTTAAAAGTCTAAAATCATAATATGTGGCAAAGTCTTTTGTAAAGCCAAGCCAATATCTGTCGTATGTATAAAGCCCTAAATACATAAACAATATTGTGTACAAGACAATTGTCCCTAAAAAGAAGACCAATCCTATACGCATATATTTAAAGTAATTCATAATTGCAGCAAAAAGCAATGCAACCAATGGAACAATCATTCCTAAGCCAGCTGCCCAGCCATCTCGGACATACCCAATTATCCGCGAATTTTCTATAAAGCGCTCCGAGGCTCGTTCTGCAATAAGAATAGCAAAGCTCGAGCAAATCCAATAAATAACAAGCACCCCTAAAACGCCAAGCAGCTTACCAGCAAAAAACTCAGCCCTCGAGATTGGTTTAACAAGCGATGCTGCAGCAGTTCCACTGCGTAGCTCATTATTCAGTGTAAAGCCTGCAGTAAAAACAACAATTAAGAGACCAAAGATAAGCTGAAAGCCAAACCCACCATCGCGCACCAATCGACCTGGTTCTCCAAAGGTATGCAGCTGAACTAGAGGCTGAAGAAGTGTTAGCACAAGCATTGTAAGCGTCAGCAGCATACAAATAGGTTGCTGAAGGCCCTCTCGGAGGGTTGCATACATTACCACCCATAGTCGCCTAAGCATCTTGATTATCCTCCTGATGCTGATTGCTTTGCTGCTTTGGGGTTTGAGCTGTGCGATTATGCTTATCATGATCAACAGCCCAATAAGTCTGGCGGACTATTCCCATCATGATATTTACATCATTCATCGTAAGGGCACCGCGAGAAAAAATACGGTTTATCCCAGCCATCATGTGCTCTGCCTTCTTTTCCTCCATAAAGCCAATATGAAGCAAAAGCTCGCGCCACATTTCAAACATGCGATTGCGCATTTGTGCCGGAGCAAGCTCTGATTTTTCTTGTATTGGCTCATAGATATTGCGTGTAGCAAATAGCTCATAGCAAATTACCATTACCGCTTGAGAAAGGTTGAGGGAAGAATATTCGCTATCGGTTGGAATCTGCACTAGATGAGAGCAAAGCGAAACCTCATCATTAAGTAAGCCCTTATCCTCACGACCAAACACCAGGGCGACCTTGCCCTGCTCCGCAAGCTGCAATAGCTTTGGAGCTTGCTCACGTGGGGAAAGTGCATGCTGACGATATAGGCCCTGGCGAGCAGTTGTACCGACCACAGCAACACAATCTGATACAGCATCCTCGAGGCTTGTAAAATGCTTCCGAGACTCAAGTATTGGCAATGCATGGCACGCCATACGCTTTGCATCCTCCCACTCTATTGCTTCACGAGGATTAACAAGCCGCAGCTCTCTAATACCCATATTAGCCATGGCACGGCAGGTACTGCCCACATTGCCACCATATAGTGTTCCCACCAATACAACTACAATATTATCTAGTGCCATAGCATATTTGCCCAAAATAAGAATTAGAGCTTATGATACTTCTTGTACCATTCAACAAATTTTGGAATACCTGTCTCAATAAGAGTTGTCGGCTTAAAGCCAAGCTTCTCACTTATTGCTGTAATGTCCGCATAGGTGGCAGGCACATCACCGGGCTGCATTGGTAGCATTTGCATCTCTGGTTTAATTCCAAGAGCATCACCCAGCACCTCAATTAAATGCATTAGCTTTTCTGAATGGCAATTACCAATATTAAACAGCTCATACTTTGAAAGGTTTGTTGATTCAATACAAGCAACAACACCAGAAACAATATCATCAATATAAGTAAAATCACGCATCATATTGCCGTGATTAAATACCTTGATTGGCTTACCTGCAAGCATTGCGTCAGTAAATAGCCACATTGCCATATCTGGGCGGCCCCATGGTCCATAAACAGTAAAAAATCGTAGTCCGATTGTTTGCACACCGAAAAGATGGCTATAGGTATGAGCCATTAGCTCATTAGCCTTCTTTGTGGCAGCGTATAGGCTTACTGGGTTATCAACCTTATCCGACTCAGCAAATGGAATTTTTGTATTTCCACCGTATACACTTGAGCTAGAAGCATAAACTAGCTTTGGAACGGAATAATGTCGGCAACACTCCAGTATGTTTACAAAACCCTCCAGATTACTCTTAACATAAACATCTGGATTAGTTAAAGAATAACGCACACCTGCCTGAGCTGCCAGATTGCAAACCACATCAAATTTTTCTTTTGCAAAAAGCTCTTCTAATGCTTGCTTTTCACACAAATCCATTCTCGCCAATTTAAAGCCAGAAGGAAGAGCCTCAAGCTCAGCATTGCGTGCCTCCTTAAGGGCCACCGAATAATAATTATTGAAATTATCCAAGCCCACAACCTCGTGGCCTTGAGCAATTAGGCGCTTGCACAAATGCATACCAATAAAACCAGCACTACCTGTCACAAGAACTTTCATTTTTTCTCCTTGAAAATTTCAATAATTACGCTGTTACATAAAATTGGCGTCGGCTAATTGATGGCCGAACACCAATTTCTATTTTTGAGAATTACTCGCCGCGAATTTCCACCTGAAGTTTTGCCTTCAATGCTGCCTTAATCTTATCAAGAGCAGCATTGACCTCATCATCCTTTAGGGTTCGCTCTGGAGAGCGGAACTCTAGGCTATATGCTAATGAGGTACGCCCATTTAGCTTCTTATCCTTAAAGATATCAAACAAGGTAATTCCTGTTAGCTCTGCAGGGCCAGCCTTCTTCATTACCTGAACAAGCTGTTCATGAGTTACGCCTGCACCACTGACTAGTGCAATATCACGAGTAGATGCTGGGAACATTGGCACATCCTTTGCATTCACCACCTTAAATGCATTTGTTAGAAGCACAGAGCACTTTAGTTCAGCAATTACTAGTGGTGACATAATACGACGCTTCTTACGAACATCTGAATTGATTAAGCCAATTACACCAGCAGGACGGCCAGCAATAACAATTATAGCAGCAAAGCCTTTATCAAAGCCCTCAATATCTGCTGCCTTCATTGTCATTGGTGGAGTATGTAAGCGATGTGTCAAGCTCTCAAGAGCACCCTTTAGCCATAGGATTGCTTCACCTGCTTCAACTGGGCGAACACAATCTGTTGCAGCACGGCCAGCATAGCCCATCATACCAACGCAAACACGATCCTCCTCTGCATAAGCACCCTTTGCATCCTTATAGAACACGCGTCCCATCTCAAAGAGACTTGCCGTCTGGGTGCCATGTGAATTATTGTAGGACATAATATCAAGCATCTGCGGGATTAAGGAATCACGCATTACAGAATGATCAGCACTCACCGGATTTGGAAGAACAATACGAGAATCAGCTGTAGAAGGCTGGAATGCATCAAGTATTGCTGGTGCGGTGAAGCTATAGTTCATAATCTCTGTGAAGCCAAGCTGGCAAAGAGTGCGACGGCATAGGCTTGCTGCACGAATTGCAGAGTCATCTGCTGTAGGAACAATTGTTGTTGTTGGAAGCACATCAGGAAGTGCATCCAAGCCATTCATGCGAGCAATCTCCTCAATTAAATCTGCCTCACAATCAACATCTACACGATAAGAAGGAACTTTAAAGGTTGTGGTCTCTAGTGTCTGGCTTTCAATTTCAAAAGCAAGAGAAGTCAAGATGCCATTCTGCTGCTCAACAGGAATCTCCATACCAATAACTGCATTTACACGTGCATGACGCAATGTGACGCGCATTGGCTCTGCTGGGCGGGTATCCACACTCACTACACCTTCAGCAACTGTGGCATTTGCATACTTTGCTAGTAGGTGGCAAGCACGGCGGCTTGCCCAATCTGTTAGGAATGGATCAACACCACGCTCATAGCGATGAGAAGACTCTGTGCGAAGCTCTAGCTTTGTGGCTGTGTACTTAATTGATGGTGCGGCAAAGCTTGCTGCCTCTAGAAGTACGGAGCTTGTGTTCTCACGAATCTGGCTTCCCTCGCCACCCATTACACCAGCAACAGCCAAAGGACCGGCTGGATCTGTGATTAGCAGCATAGATGAGTCGAGTGTGCGCTCAACATCATCAAGTGTCTTAATCTTCTCACCATCTACTGCATTGCGAACTATAATTGAGTGATCCTTTACGCACTCATAATCAAAGGTATGCAATGGCTGACCACACTCAAGCATCACATAGTTTGACACATCAACAACAATATCAATTGAACGCTGACCACATAGCTCCAAGCGCTTACGCATAAACTCTGGGCTTGGCAAACGCTCAACATGTGGAAGCACGCGAGCCGTATAGTTAGGGCAATTTGCAGAATTATCAATCCGAACACTACACAAATCTGCTGCCTTTGCCTCAACCACTGGAAAATCTACCTCTGGCAGCTTTAGTGGGCGACCAAGAATTGCAGCAAACTCACGTGCAATACCGATGATTGACAAGCAGTCTGGGCGGTTCCATGTAATTTCTACATCAAAAACTGTCTCTGATGAACCATATAGCTCAGACAATGGAGTGCCTGGCTTCAGGCTTGGGTCAAGCTCCATAATTCCTGCATGATCAGCTGAAAGCATCAGCTCACGTGCTGAGCAAAGCATACCAAAGGACTCAACTCCACGTAGCTTACCCTTCTTAATCTCAAACTTCCCATCAGGAACAATTGCACCAATACGAGCAAGTGGTGTAATTAAGCCTGCACGGCAGTTTGGAGCGCCACAAACAACCTGGTACTCATTCTCTCCATCCCATACCTTTGTAACATGAAGATGATCTGAATTTGGATGATCAACGCACTCGCGAACCTCTGCTACTACAATATTGTCAAAGCAAGGACCGACCTGCTCAATACCCTCAATCTCAATACCTGCAAATGTAATTCTATCTGCAAGCTCTTGAACAGACAAATCAGAAATGTCAATATATTCTGCTAACCAGCTAATTGGTAATTTCATTTTAAATCCTACTCTCTCTCTCTAAATTAAATTATTTCAAAACCATCAATTAAACAAATTGCTTGAGATATCTCAAATCATTTGTGTAGAGATGACGTAGATCTGTAATACCGTGCTTAATCATTGCGATACGCTCAACACCCATACCGAATGCAAAGCCATAGCAATCCTCTGGATAACCGATATGCTTAAATACGCGAGTATCAACGATACCTGCACCTGCAATCTCTATCCAGCCACTCTGCTTACATACGCGGCAGCCCTTACCTTGGCAAAGGTGACAAGAGAAATCCACCTCAACGCTTGGCTCAGTGAATGGGAAGAAGTGAGGGCGAAAGCGAACCTTAACATTTGGACCCATCATTTCGCGAGCAAAGTGTGCAAGAGTGCTCTTTAGGTCTGCAAGAGAAACAGGCTTTACGTCAACATACAAGCCCTCAATCTGATGGAAGTTTGCTGCGTGGGTTGCGTCTGTTGTATCGCGACGATAGCAGCGACCAGGGTTGATAATGCGTACAGGAGGCTTAGTTGCAAGCATTGCACGAATCTGCACTGGTGAAGTCTGTGTGCGCAATAGATTTCCATCTGCAAGCCAGAAGGTATCACGCTCATCGCGTGATGGATGATGCTTTGCTGTATTTAGTGCATCAAAGTTATTAAATTCTGTTTCCATATCTGGGCCATCAGCAACAGTAAAACCGAGCTGAGCGAAGATACGTGTTGTTTCCTCAATAACGCTTGAAACTGGGTGCATAGCACCAGATTTGTTCCAGTTACCAGGAAGGGAGAAATCAAAAGGTTCAACAGCTTCACCTGCTGAAGAGGAGGCATCCTTTGCTGCCTGGAGTGCATCTGTAATTGCTGTACGAAGGGCATTTAATTCCTTACCCATTAGTGGCTTATCTGCTGGAGGGACATCCTTTAGCTGCTTCATCAAAGCAGGCAAAAGACCATTTTTTGCACCCAAATATTTAATACGCAACGCCTCTACCTCATCTGGGGTTTTTGCTGCAGCTAATTCTGCGAGAGCTGTTGCTTTAATTTGTGTTAACTCATCAATTGTCATTTTTGACCCTTTATTTTAGTAATCGGAATAAGCATTCCCTAAAAATCACTTTACCTTATAATATAAGGAAACATTCCCAAAATAATACTTTATATATTGAAATCAGTCAAGAACAAACCTTTTTTTAGTGAAAACAAAGCTTTGGTACAAGGGCATAGGACTTAGGATTTCAGACTTGGGAAGACACCAGTTATTCAACAATATAACCGTTTCGCTTATTGCTTACGCCTAACACGGACACACATAGTGTGTTTTTAAGGAGAAGGATGATTTGTGTGGTGACTAAAAAGTAAAGGAGTGCAAGACATAACGCCTTGCACTCCATACATCCTGAGTATATAATTACACTATCGCAATATAATTACAGTTGCATTAAAAGCAAGCATTGGGAACAGCTCCTCTGTAACGTGATAAGCACAATACAGCACCACCCTCCACTGTCAACATAAAAACCACTGGTCAAAAATCTAAAAATAAAGTGAAATTATTTTTGAATTTATACTTGACAAACTGAACTAATATATGTAATAATGAATGCAAATTCAGAAAAGAAAGTAAATATTCAACTCTAAAAAAGGAGGCTATTATGAAAAAAACAACATTATTAACAGCTCTATGTGCTTTGGCTGTAATTGCAACACCATTATCTGCTGAAGCCCGTCACCATCACGATGCTACAGGTGCCGCAATCGGTGGATTAGTTGTCGGAACAATTATTGGTGCCGCTATAAACTCTGGCTCAACAGGAACTACAGTTTATTATGACACTTGCGTTCCACCTCCACCACCACCTCCACATCATCACCATGTGGTAGTTCCTCCACCACCTCCTCCACGCGTCATCTATATCGACCGTAAAGGACCTCCTCCACCAAGGAATTACCACCTAGCTCCAAAAAAACATCATTATAAGCACCACGATAGACATAACAATAAACATAATAAGCGTCCACATAAAAATGGTCGCCGTAGATAAAATATAATCCTGCATTTCGCAGTTAATGATAAATAGGGGCTGTTGCAAAACTCAATGTTTTGTGGCAGCCTCTTTTCTTTGTAATTTTT
>CALDQE010000050.1 GCA_937911295.1 uncultured Verrucomicrobiota bacterium | reverse complement strand
TAGGAAGTGGAGCAATGGAATCTCAATGTGCTCAAAACCAAAATCGATTCAAACGACGAGGACAATTTTGGTCAAAACAGGGATTTGCATTATTTCTTGAAGCATATGTATGGTATAGTAACAATGAACTTAAGCATCTATATCGCCACGCAATATAGGTGATGCAAAAATATAACGGGTGAATAACTCAGATGCGCCCAGGCTTTAGTGCATAATACTTAGCAACTATCACACCTTCCCTAGAACTATTAGCAAACAAAAAAGACGCCCCGAAGGACGCCTTTTCTTGCTTAATAAACAGACATTTTAAGCTACATTATTTGCTTGCTTTTTACCTTGTAGAAGCCAGTATCTGTTGCGAGTGAAATAATTTATCTGGTCATAAGACAAACTAAATGCAACCCCATTGTGTGTATTTATTATTTCTTCCACAAGCGGAGAATCTGCCGTGCCACAGCATCAGACGGATCTACTATACAAACATCCGCACCAGCAACTTCTTGTATAAGTGATTTAAGAAATGGATAATGCGTACAACCCAAAACCAAACAATCTGCCCCTTGTTCAACAAGGGGATTTACCACCTTAGCAACACACTCACGTGCCTCCAGAGTGTTAATCTTCCCCTGCTCAACCAATTCTACAAAGCCTTCACCAATCGCCTCTAAAACAGTTATTTTTGACGCATGCTTAGCACTTGTGCTTTGAAAAAGTCTTCCTTTAAAAGTACCCCTTGTCGCTAAAACGCCAACCACACCGGACTTTGTCTTCAATGCAGCAGGCTTTATAGCTGGCTCCATACCGACAAATCCTATCTCAGGGAACCGCTCGCGCAATACATCAATCGCACATGCGGTCGCTGTATTGCAAGCGACAACAATTATGCTACATCCCTGCTCAATAAGTGCCTTCGTATTTTCTATTGCCCTATCGCAAACAACTTCTTTTGGCTTATCACCATAGGGGCAATAGCTCCAATCTGCAATATAATATATCTCTGCCTCAGGGCATAACTTTATAAAAGCATTAACAACAGAAATTCCACCTATCCCTGAATCAAAGAACCCTACCTTTTTCGCAAAGTCGCCCATTTTATATAGCTGTACCTCTCGGTTATTTCAAACCAATAAGTGCTTGTGTTAATGCATCATATTCCTCGCGATCGCGTCCAATAAATGAATCTGCACTAACTGACAAGCGACGCATTACCTCGCGACACTCCTCATAACGCTGTGTATTATAGTAGACCTGTGCCAAATGTAGGTGTGGACGCAAATCTCCATCATATAACTGAATTGATCGCTTAAGATAAATTTCCGCCTCATCGAAATTACGTGATGCCAGCTTTAGACAGCCATATGTATCCCAGAGAACATAAAGCTTATCATCTATTTCAAGCCCACGGCGTATTAGCTTCTCTGCCTCATTCATCTTACGAAGTAAATACTTTGCATAAGCCAAATCATTGATAGCAACTAGTGACTCATTACTTTCTACACTCAATTGCAAATAATCCTCTGCCTCAGCCAATTCACCCACATTCAATGCCAAAGAACCCAATGCATAATTTGCCAACCAGTTATTAGGATCTGAATGCAATAGCTGACGAGCATGGTGGCGAGCCGCTTCCTTATCGTTTAGCGAAATATCCATTCGAAGAATTTCTTCATAAATTGGATTTTGGTTAATATTTCTATTGATATATTTCTGAGAACGAGTCTGCTTCAAAGCCACCAAAAAGCATGCTCTAGCTCCAGCAAAATCATTAACTAGCTGCTTATAGCCGCCCTCAGCCATAGATGTTACAAAAGAATCAGCACCTTCTATATCCTTTAGCTTATCCAATTCCTTTTGGATTCCTTCAAGTGCCGCTGTACGCTTTTCATTATCCTCGCCAGCTTTTTCAAACATCGAATGATAAATTTGTATCTGCAACAAAACTGCCTGATAATTCTTTGGATCAATATCTATCAGCTCAGTCAACACAATTTTTGCTGCATCAAGCTCATCAGAGAAAACAAGCATTGTTGCTGTTAAATACAAAATTGTTGTGCGTGGTACACCTGCCTTCTCTGCTGGTATAAGCCATTGCTTTGCCTTCTCAAAATCACCCTGATTCATATAAAGGAAGATCAGACCCTGCAATGCTGCTTGATCGGCAGGATCAACCTTGAGAACCTCAAGATAAAGCTCCTCACTCTCATTTATATCGCGCTTATCTGCATGAATACGAGCCATCATGTTTTTCAATAAATTTGTGTTCTCAACATCAGCATGATTAAGCACACGTGCCAAGCTCTTCAATGCCATATTGTTTTGACCAGACAAAGCCCATGTCCATCCCAACTGTGTAAACACTTCCGGACGGCTAACATAGCCATATACACGAGAAATTGACCAAATCGCAGGAGATGTTTCATTTCTCTTCTGGAAATCAGAAAGTGCTTTTGTTGCCTCCTCCTGATATTTTGCGAATTTCTCATATTTTTGAATCAAAGCGGAGACATTTAGTAATGCAGAAATATTGTCTGGATCAAATTTATGCACACGATAATAAAGCTCAAATGCCTCATCAATCTTCCCTTGCTGCTCCAACACAAATGCTAAATTATTACCAATAAAGCTAACCTTGCGACGAACGAAATCCGCCATAAAATCTATGCGTTTCATGTCCTTACGAGCAATTTCTTTAAACTCAGGAAGCTGCTCTTCCATTTTTGTAATGGTATCCTCAAACTCAGCAACAATAGAATCAAGATTGTATTCAAGTAACTCATTAGGATCCATTCCACAGAAGGTTAATCCGCAAGGATAAGAATCAAAATTACCAAAATTCCACACATCTGGGAAAAGCATCAAAGCTAAATGATTATTAGCATCTGACTGATTTTGAATCCACTCCTGAAGTAAAGGCATTATACCAATATCTGCTTTATTCTTTAAACGAATATTATCTGGGAAGGATTTATTTATTTCTTTTTTAAGTAATTGACGATAAATGTTATTGTAAACATAACTCCAGTCAATGAGCTTTATGTCCTTATCCAGCTCCTGTGCACGAATAATAATAGCATTATCAATAAAACCCTCTGTTACAAGCCATTGACGATTCTCCAACCCATTGATCAGCTTATCAATGAATGTATTCATAAAAACGAATCTACGATTATCTGCCTTGGAATAGTTGTTGATTGTTGTAACTATGCAAATTATTGCAGATAGGGCTATTGCAAAATAGCGAACAAATGCACCAAAATTTAAATATGTTGGAATATACTTGAAAAGATAAACCGATAATAAGTAAATATATGCAATTGAATAACCAAATGACAATGCAACCATTGTATAAGGTATGATATAAGGATTTGCAAAACCAAACATCTTCCATGGAGAAATTCTTGCATCAAATACAACAATCAATGTTGTCACAAAAATCGCAAGATTAAGCACATAAAAACTCCAATCACTCTCGCCATTAAGAGAGCGTCTCCCTGAAATCATAGAAGCGACAAATGGTGCTATCGTTGTTCCCAAGATAATCATCCAACCAACCTGTGGTAACCCATTAAATACACCTCTAACCAAGTTGCCAACCACTTCTTTTAGCACGACAAAATACTTGGTTTTATTAGAAATATCAGCAATTTCTGATGAGCAATATGCTGACACTACGTGGAAAACAAAACTAAAGCCGAGCATCAAAAGAGCTATACAAATAATGGAATTTTTAAAATTAAGCTTTTCGGAAGCAAGAAGAACATAAATAGCATATACAAAAACCAAAGGTGCAAATGCAACAAAGCAAGATGCTTGTGTCATACCCAAACTATACAACAAGCAAAAAACATATAAATATGCTAGCTTTGTTGTCATACCAAAGCGTAAAAGCAAAAATACAGAAGTAGCAAGCCATAGCAAATAGAAGCTATGATAATATGACATTGTCGCTGCCATCCAATATGGTGGAGAAAAAGCAAGACACATTGCTGCAGAGACACCTGATAGCACTGAGGCGTAATACTGTAATCGCCAGGTTGTTCTCTCTACGTTTATCTGCCCATTTGGATTATCTGCTTTAAGAATGCCGCCCATAGCATTACCATTTAAGAACAATCCCATTAAAGAAGATGCAACCAAATAAACCATACCAATTGCTAGTGCAGAAATAACTGAGCAAATGTTATTTATAAACTCAAGAGAGCCACCAATATGGAATAAAACATTAAGAAAGTTCTGCCAGATATAGTTTTTATAAGTAAAACGAGGAAATGCATCTGAAATTACTGGTAAATACTCAGAAGACTCACCAGGTAAAGCAATAGGTGCAATTGTAATTCTATATCCAATAAATGCAACAAGTGCAACGACTAGTGCTATACCAAATTGCAGCAGCATAGGATGCTGCAATAAAGTATAAGAACCATCCCCTGCCTCCAATTTTGATGACTTATTACTTTTATCTCCGTTTTTAACATTTTTCTTAAAAATACTCATTACATAAAACCTTCTCTAATGCGAATAACGATAAAACAATACATTTTTATCGTCCAATATTTATGATTTTTCTGAAATTATACCAAAAAACTGCACCTTTATCAACCTATAAAAAACACCCTTGCATCGCTCGTAGCCACTAATACTGCTACTGAGGCAAGAGGTCGTGCATTGAGGTATTCTTGGAGTGCCATACCCACCCCCAACCTATACCATAGTACTCGCTATTTGATGTGTCTCCGCCCCCAGAGTCTGGTAATATAGCCCCCCTAAACCGACAAGTACATCAACGCCCAATCGCTAAAAGTACTATTCCTATAAGCACCACGCACAATGCAAAAAGCTTCTTGAGCACATTTTTATCCCGAAAAATAAATGACCCAGCAATAAATGTCATTATACAACTACAACGACGCAACAAGGATATAATTGAAATTTGTGCATCTGGCAAGCTTACAGCTTGAAAATACACCAAATCAGATGCTATTAAAAGTACTCCAGTAACAGGTATCGTCCAACGCCAATAAAATGGCTTATCTACCTTTGCCACCCGATTTATAATAATCCATACTATGAAATATATTAAAACCAAGAAATATGAAAAATATAGCTGAACCTTAAGTGGTGAAATCTGCAAATTATTCAATAAATATTTATCATAAATTGCTGCTGTAGACCCCAGCAATGTCCCCGCTACAATCAAAAGCATTGATTTGTTTCTAAAGGAAAACCCCTCCAGCTGACCAACAACTGACAATGCATAATATCCAATAAATATTGTGAGCATCCCAATACCTGCAACCAACGACGGCACCTCACCATAAATAAAAATTGCTGCAATAAATGTCCACAAAGGTGCTGTAGAACGAATCGGCGCAGCAAGTGATATTGGTAGTTTACGCATCGCTGTATACACACAACCCCAACTTCCTCCAACTATGCATGATTTTAAAAATATAAGCAATAAATCAAATTTACCAATCGTTAAAGCAGATGTAAATTCACCTATAGCCAAAGCATAAAGCGTAAATGATATTGCACCAGCAATCGACGCAAAAAGCAATACGCATATAGCAGAATTATCTTTTACAGCATGCTTGCGCGTAATGTCATATATACCTAATATTATTGCAGATAAAAGAACTAAAACAAGCCAATTCATAAATTCTAATCAACTAAAAAACTGTTTAAAATATGCGTCATATCCCAATTAATGCCCCCCAAAACGTGGAAGCCTGAAATATATACGACGCTTCTCCTCTGGTAGCGGCTTCATATTGTAAATAAAATATAAGCCTGGAAGGGCTAATAGCAAATATAATTTAAAATAAAGCTTGTATGACTCAAGTGAATAAGGCTCAAATATAGAATTTGAATACTTAATCATGCACCAGCCTAATGCCATCCCCACTAATCCTCCTGCGGCACCGGTAAGAACTGCCTGTAAAATTGACGCTGCCACAGAATTTTCTTTCGGCACAACATGTAGAAAATAATGCTGTGTGCAATTCGGTAATGCTGTATTACATGCTCCATTAGTGATAAAAGCTATAATCAACAAAATAGCAGTAAATTTATTTGGCATATTTATCCATAATATTGAGAGCAATACTAGAGCGAAATAAAAAACAAACATAACCTGTCGCGGGCCATACTTTCGACTAAGTTTCCCGGCAAAATTTGAAAACACAGCAGAAGCTGCAAATTGACACAATGCAAACCAAAGGGCAGCAGAATCAGACAATTCAAAAACACGCTTTATGATTGCAACCGATATTGGGAGCATCAAAATAAGGAATACGTTGTTTGTAAAATTTACTAACACGAGCTTCATGAATGGTTTATTCCTTAAAGCAATATGCATCTCAGACCAAATTGGTTTTTTTGCTGAGTCACGCAAAACCTCCGTTTCATCCACCATAAGCATAAAACGAGATGCAAATACGCCCAGCACAGAACCAAACAATATAAGCCCTGTCAAGGTCCATAAATGTGGTTTAAAGGTCAATATAGGAATAATCAAAAGAAGCAATGCAGCAAAGCAGAAGATGTAAAAATAAGAGCCTGCCTTACCGATGACTGTGCCACGGTCCTGTTCTGAGGTTAATTCTCCAAGCAACGGAACTGTCATCACCACACCAGCAGCCCGAAGTCCATAAAAGGCATAAGCACTTAAGACAAGTGTTATCAACGGTAAATATGGTATTTTTAAATAGTACCATAGAGCTGAAGAAGCACAGCAAACAGCTGCTATATTACGCAAAACCCAGCAAATACTTTGTGTCCTTGCAGCTCCCCAATGAGCTGTAAAATAGCGACCAAGAGGCAAAAGTGTAAACCCTAAATTAAGCATACTACCCAATATTGTTACAACAATATCATTTGCTCCAATTTCCATTGCCAAAAGCAAAATAATGGTTTCACCTAAACACATGTAGGAGAATCCATTCGCCATATTGAAGTAGTAAATACCCTTAATTGACCTAGCCTTCTGGGCTGGCGTTAGTGGTCCGATGCAAATCATTTTTTACATCCATTAAATTATATTTCTTAAAAATTTGATACAAATAGAAACAAGGCGTCAGATAAAAAATAATATCTGACACCTAACCTTACAATTATAATGAAATGACTTTCACACAGCGTTCATAAGCATCTTGCAGAAATTCTATATGCTTATCCTTGAATGGAGTATTACCCTCTGCCATCTCAAAGCTAAAACAGCGAGGATATGCTGATTTACGAACATTATCGCACAAACGCTTCCAATCAATAGTACCATACATTGGTGGCTGATGCTTATCCCCACTACCATCATTATCATGAAAATGTAGTGCTTGAAGGCGATCTAAATTACGCTCTAAGTCAACCATACCTGTTGCTTCACTTCCATCCTTCCAGTCAATATTTCCATGTCCAGCATCATAGCACAAACCGACAAGCTCTGCCGGATATTCAGAGAAGATTTTCTCCAGCACCTCAAATGTATCAAGAGCCATATTCTCTAAAGCTAAAGGCACACCCAGAGCCTCACATACAGGCATAAGCTCATCAAGAGATTTCCTCAGTGCATCTACTCGCTTCCATACTTCGGCAATCTTTTCTTCAGAATCACCTCTACCAATTGACGGAATGTGCATCATCACAGTGCCAGTCCCTTCAAGTGTATGAACCATCTGAATACGATTCTTTACAATATCAACACCCTGCTTACGATAAACCTCTTGAGGATTATACCAACAGCATAATGGTCCCCACCCAATAGAACCATCTGTTCCATGAATATCGAGTAGCTTCAAATCATACTTTTGCAAAAGGCGCTTTATATAAACCATCTCATCAAAAGTATAAAAATGGTCTGTATTCCATTGATGGCACCAATGTAAGTGCGTAAAGCCTTGCCCAGCCTTTTCACGTGCCTCTGCAATATACCGTAATGGAAGCTCAGGATCTCCTCCTGATGTAAAATAATCAGTTGCTAATGCTACATCCATTATGCTATCTCCCTATTTGTTTTTTATTATCCGAAAGCCCTCTCCCTCCTGCTAAAAAAGGGATGGGAGCTTAAAGCATTAGGTTATTCGTATCTAAACTTAAGTGTATTCAAATCGCAATCTCTTGATGAGCTACCTACTAAGATATTAAAATCTCCTGGCTCTACAACTGTCTCACACTTTCGGTTAACAATTGCAAAGCTTTCATAAGGTAGTTCAAACTCAACGAGCTTCTCTTCACGTGGCTTTAGCGTAACCTTCTTCCAGGCAATCAAATTCTTGCGTGGCCATGAGACTGATGAAACACAATCACGCATATATACCTGAATTGTTTCTGTACCTTCAAAATTACCCTGATTGCGAACTAGAAGTGAAAGCTTAACACTCTCCCCAGCTTTATAGACATCCTTTTCAAGCTTAGGGAAACGACGCTGGAACAAGGTATAGGACATTCCAAAGCCGAATGGATACAAGCCAAAGAAACCTTTTCCTTGCATATCTGCATAATGAGCCTGGTGAGCACCAGCTGGCTGATTGTAATATACTGGCAATTGACCAACATGTCGTGGGAATGTAATTGGAAGTCTACCCTCTGGATTTACCTTGCCAGAAATAATATTTGCTGCTGCCTCGCCTGCCTCCATACCTGGTGAGAACATACATAAAATTGCGCGTGCTTTTTCTGCATGCTCTGTAATGATTAGAGGGCGAGAACCGGTGAAGACTACTACCACAGGAACTCCTGTTTCATTAAGTGCTGCGAACAACTCATTTTGTCCACCTAGTAGCTCAAGTGTTGCTGTACTACACCATTCACCAATATAATCCAAATGATCGCCCACCTGAAGAATTACAACATCTGAGGACTTTGCCACCTCCACTGCGTGAGCAATCTCTGTTGGATTATAGCTGGTAATACGCCCGGAGCAACCACGTGCATATACAACCTCTTTATCGCTATACTCTGCCATAATGCCATCAAGAAGTGTCTTTGTCATACGGCGCTCATGACGCTGCATAACTCCCTGCATTTGCCCTGCACCTAGAGACCAATCGCCAAGCTGCTGCAAATCATCATCTGCATTAGGCCCAATCACAGCTATACGCTTAATTGCATCACGACGCAATGGTAGCAAATTATCATTTTTCAAAAGCACAGCACTCTTCTCTGCTGCCTTTAAAGCAAGCTTTCTATGCTCCTCGCAGCCAATAATCTTTGCGGATTTCTCAAAATCGTAATAGCGTGGATTCTCAAATAAGCCTAGCTTAAATTTTAGAGAAAGAATACGTCTTACTGCAGCATCAATATTCTCCATAGGTATCTTGCCAGCATTAACATTCTCTAGTGTTCTCCAATAGTAATCACTAGGTGTCATCATCATATCATTTCCTGCATTAGTAGCAACAGCAGATGACTCGCTAGAATTCTGAGTAACAAATTGCTCTACGTGTAGTCTCCAGCAATTACCCCAATCCGTAACAACCATTGCATCAGAATTCCATTCATCACGCAAAATTGTTTTTAGAAGCCAATCATTGGCTGTGCAAGGAACGCCTTCTATAATTTGATATGCTGTCATAAATGAAGCAACACCTGCCTTTGCTGCCTCTTCAAAAGGAGGAAGGAACACTGCACGCATTTTACGCTCTGAGTGATCACTCTCGGATGCTTCACGCCCACCTTGTGTTTCACCATAACCAGCAAAATGCTTTGCACACGCTGCCACACTTTCTGGATCTGAAAGTGATTTACCTTGATAGCCACGAATCATCGCTGCACCAAGCTTACCGATTATGTAGCGGTCTTCGCCAAAGGTTTCATTTACACGGCCCCAACGAGTATCGCGAGCCATACAAAACACTGGGCTAAAGGTCCAATGACATCCAGTATAAGCCATCTCTCTTGCTGTTGCTCTTGCAACATCCTCGCAAAGCTGCTCGTCCCATGCACAAGCCATTCCAAGCTGCGTTGGGAAGATTGTGGCATTGTGCTCCATAGAATGCCCATGAATAGCATCAATACCAACTAAAAGAGGAATACCTAAACGGGTTTCTTCAACTGCTACACGCTGTGCTTCATACAAGTCCTCTTCTACACCACACAGGATTGAACCAATATTTTGCTCCTTTACTGCTTTGACAACATCGTCAAAAACAGGAAGCTGAACCATTTGACCGACTTTTTCTTCAAGAGTCATACGGTCCATAAGATCTTTTACTCGTTCTTCAATTGAGAGAGCTGGATTTTTATATGGTGCATCATTCATAATTTATTCTCGCTTTTAATGATTGCTCAAAAAATAAAAAATTTATAGTTACTTAACTATTCACTATTTTAACAAAATTTAATCGCTGTTTCTAGGAATAATGAACCATAAAAGAAAAAAACCTCCGCAAAATTTTGCGAAGGTTTTAGAAATTGGGGTAAGTGACGGGGCTCGAACCCGCGACAGCCAGAACCACAATCTGGAGCTCTACCAACTGAGCTACACTCACCATCTCATAAAAAAGATGCGCACATTGTAGCATAACCGACTACACTAATTCAAGAACTTTTTTTATTTATTTAATTTTGGGTCAAAAGGCTAAGTAGATGCAATACCCTTGTGTGTTTGATGTTGCATTTATGTTGTTCTGGGGTCGTGGGACTTGTTGCCTGCGGAGCTTACTGGGAGATTCGGAGATTGGGAGGATTAATACATACTCAATGCTTTTAGGCAAGCTGTAGGTCAACATGGTACATTCATACTCCGAACCTCCGTGCCTCCAAATCTTCCAGCAATGAAAGTTACTCTAAATATTGCTTTCGCTCAACACGGAGTACGGAGGACAAAGGAGGGCTATGCTAATCGTTT
>CALDQE010000049.1 GCA_937911295.1 uncultured Verrucomicrobiota bacterium | reverse complement strand
ATATATTTATATTTATTTATATATTATATATTTATTTATAAATCTAAATATATATATTATATAGCTGTTTTGGTTGTTGATAACTTATCCACACCTGTTGATAACTTTTGGTTTCTCGTCGGGCGAGATCATTTGCGCCCTGTTGATAACTCTGTGGATAACTTTAATATACATAATATAATACCCAAAATATAATTTATACACATATATATCATAAAACAAAGTAAGTAGCGATGGCGTACGAGCGATAGCGAGTAGCAGCGAACGGCAGTGAGCACAATGCGATAGTATTGATCGCTACACCATGCCGTTGGCATCAAAGAGGGCCTTTGAACTACAGTCGCTTGCGTTTTTAAAAAGACCTCCGAACTCTAGTCCATCGCCCATTAGGGTTAGAGTCACTTGCGGAGGGGGGGAGAGAGATATTTTTTTATATACCATACAGCAAGGGCATAAAATGGCAAATTTTAGACTACCTATCAATAAATGCTATACTGTAAAGGTAGCAAGGGTAACCTTGCTATAATCTAACAAAAAAAGGAATGATAATATGAACGAAAAAGAAAATGCTTATAATGATGAATTGAATAATGGGGAAGTAGTAGAGCAAAGCGGAAGCCTTTTAGACTTCCAAGAAGTGCCTATGTTAGCTTTTGATAGAGATATAAAAATCTTTATCACAAAAGCCGAAAGTGTGCGTAAAGAAATTGAAGTAAAAGGGCGCACAGAGCATGAGCAAAACCAAGTAAAAACAAAAACTTTTAAACGGTTTTATTTTCAAGTATTAAAAGACGATTTAACCGACAAAAGCGGTACTATTTATAAGTTTAATACAAATGAATACGTCGGGAACGAAATAATCAGGCAAGCTCATTTAGAAAAATCTAGCTTATTTATTGCACGTTTTGTGCGTGCTGAAATCTTAATTGATGAAAAAGACGAAAAAGGGGAATATACAGGGAAAAAAATAACCGTATCCGTTCCCAACATTGTTTTCTTTGAAGTGCAAGACTTATTAGACAGCCGAAAAGCTGAAAAGGTTATTAAGGGGGGGAAATAATGCTCTATTTTCTATTGTGTACCGCACTTTTAACTTACATTTTAAAACAATGGGAAAGAGAGATAAAAGCGCATATCAAATGAAAAACACCCCCGCAAAAAGCGGGGGATTTATTTTGCTATACCGCAGAACCAACGGGCAAAAGGTGAACGACATTTTATTTTATATAAAAGACTTAAAGGTAAAAAAGCATTCTTTTTTTATGCAGGGGGTACGGCAAAATGGTTTTGAGCCTCGTTTCAGTCCAATAGGGAACCCACTATATCACACACAACCCCCCTTTTCCAACAAAAAGCATTCTTTCTTCCTCCCCCTTTCTTTCTTTCAAAACGGTACCATCCAGGCGTTTTTAGGTACCAATCCCAATCTACCCCTTGACAAATCGCAAAAACCTTTATATGATGGCGTTATGGACATTAATGAGCTTAATAGCAGATACGAGGAAACTTTTATAGAGCCTGTGCAGGAAGAGATTATTGTTCCCACTGACCGAGAGATAGTAAAAGAGGTAGTGGAGAATGAAGTGCGTCTACGTAAGATGGAGCTTGCTGCTTGGGCGGAGAAGAAGGGTATATTTCAAGGTGCTCCCAAGGTGGAGCAGTTGACTAAGGTTTGGCGTAAGTTACGCAAAGGAAAGAGCCTGCTTAAGTCTATTAAAGGTGTTTGTTCTTATACTACATGGAATAAATGGCGTCAGCAGTATCCAGAGATAGCTGCTATGGAAGAGGAGTGTAGAGAGTTTAGGGTAGAGAAGCTGCAAGAGCAGATGATGCAGATTGCAGATAAGCCTGACCGCACTCGTATGGGTGAAACGGCAAGAGATAAGCTGATGATTGAAGTCAGACAGAAAGAGCTTGAGCGTCTTGACCGTTTGACTGAGATCCGCATGGAAGCCCAGAAGAAGCCTAGTGCTCAGAATGTAGTTCCTATCCAGATTAATGTAGCTTATGGTAAAGAGAAGCCTAAAGATGAGGTTATAGATGTCAGAGCAACAACAGTTGGAAATTAGACTGGCTCCTATATATGAGCATATTTGGAAGAAGAAACGTTTAAAGGCATGCTTTGGTGGTCGTGGTGCTGGGCGTACGCACTCTATTGCCAGATATATTCTTATTCGTGCTATGAAAGAGAATATCCGTATATGGTGTGCCAGAGAGACTCAGAAGTCTATTGCTCAGTCCGTACACCATGTATTTGTTGAGTTAATTCATAAATATGGTCTTGCTGATTACTTTGATATTACGAAAGATGACATAAGATGCACCGCCACAGGTGCTTATTTCATGTTTAAGGGTTTTAGAGGCGACGGTGGACAGTATTCTGAAGAAGGTTTGAAGGCTTACGAAGACTTTGATATTCTTTGGATTGAAGAGGCTGCAGCCTGCACTATGGACTCTTTGCTTGTAGTGTCTAAGACTATTCGTAAAGAAGGCTCTGAAATCCTCGTTTCTTTTAACCGTGTGCTTGAAGAAGACCCTATCTGGCTCTTTGCTTGCTATGACTGTGGTGATATATATAAGAATAAAGTGTTTGAAGACGAAGATCGTATTATTATATATGCTACAGTAGACGACAACCCTTTTGCTTCCGATACTTTCCTGAAAGAACGTGAAACTGACAGAAAAAGACTCTCTTTAGAAGAATATAAGAAGGTTTGGGAAGGATATCCTGATGCTTCCGCTGGATTTAAAGCATTCTTTACCAGAGATATGATATATGGTGAGAAGCAAGAGCCTCCTGAAGAATATTACAACCAATATGAAGTTGTTTGTGGTTTTGACCCTAGTGGTGGTGGTAAGGACTCTGCTTGTGCAGTTGCACGCCAAGGACCCAAAATCCTCGCTATACGCGTTTTTAAGGGCATCCGAGACCAACTAGAGCTGGCTAACCTTTTTCTCGCGTTTAAACACGAATTTGGCGCATCTAGGGCATATTGCGATATTGGTTATGGCCAGGGTGTGCTTGCCATATCAACACAAATGGGTGAAAATGTTATTCCTGTTGCTTTTGGTAGCCGTTCTAATGATGCGGAACATTTTGGCAATAAAAGAGCCGAAATATATGGCAAAGTCAAGGATTGGCTGGTTTCTGGTGGTTTTCTAGGCACTTCTAAAGACCCTGATGTAGTGGAGCTTAAAAGAGAACTGCAAGCAATTCAATATAACCTCAGAAAGTCAGATGAAGGACCTATTTATCTGTGTTCTAAGGATGAAATACGTAAAACGCTGGGTCGTTCTCCTGATATTGCAGACGCATTAGCTCTTACTTTCGCTGGATTTAAGGATAAATTAGTCAGAGACGCTAGAGGCCGTGATTTGGACTACTCTGGCGATTATTTCGTTGATACTATGGAAGATTATGATGTCTTCGGAGGTATATGAACCATTGTAAGAATTGTGGCAAAGAGATTCCTGATGGTAAGAAATTTTGCAGTAAAGCTTGTTTGTATGACAACCTCAGGAAAGTTAGTCCCAAAAAGACCAAGTTGTCTGACCTCTCAAACGAAAACAAATGTATCAGATGTGGCAAAATAATGCACATATCTCGCATTAGTGCATATTGTGAAGTCTGCGAGCGTGATTATAGCGTCACATATGATACTTTGAACTATTAGTTTGACATTTTAATATTAAAAATTATAAATAAACACTAACGGAGGATTTATGTCCGAAGAAACGAAAGAAACCGTAGAAGCTGTAGAGACTAAAGCTGAAGAAACTACTACCGAAACGGTTGAAACTAAAACTGAACCCGAAACTCCTGCTGCTGAAGAAACTAAACCTGAAGCAACGGAAGAAAAAGCAGAAGAGTCTAAAGAACCTGAATTAACCATTGATTCTTATGCTGATTTGGGTTTTAAAGCCGAAGATGGCATCTCTATCAATGAAGATAGCGTTAAATCTTTCAAAGAGATTGCCTTGAAACACAAGATTTCCCCTGAAGCTGCCAAAGAAATTGCTACTTTGCAGATGGATTCTACTCGCAAGCAGCAAGAAGACTTTAAAGCTCTTCAGAAATCATGGGAAGCTGAGAATCAAAAGAAGTACGGCGACAATCTGAAAAACGTAGAAACTAATGTAGCTCGTGTGCTTACTGAGCTTGATAAATCAGGAGAGTTCGCCAAGCTACTTGACCTCGCAGGTGCCAAAAAGCATCCTGCCACATTAGCGTTCTTAAAGAGTATCGGCGAACAGCTCCTTGAAAAGCCTTCTGTGAATGCTAATGCAACCGCTCCTGCTAAAGAGAAAACCTTAGCAGACTTCTATTAATTAGGAGAAAATTAAAATGGCTGAAGAAGTGTTTAACTTATATGACCATGCTAAAATGTTTGGTCCCGATGGTAAGTTAGCGGCTGTTGCGAAAGTGTTGGATCAAAACAACGTAATTTTGCACGACGCTTTAACGATTGAATCTAACAGCGATGACGGTCATCACTTTGCCGTACAAAACGGTATTTCTAAAGTAGTGTGGCGTCGCGCTTATGAAGGTGTGAAACCGACTAAAGGCTCTACCACGATGGTAAAGAAAACCTACGGTCGTGCTTCCGCCGTGTCTGAAGTCGACGTAGCCGTCGCTGAAAAAGGTGGTAAAGTTGCTGAAGTACGTGCTTCCATGGCTTCTGAAAAGCTGGACCGTATGGCTGAAGAACAAGCCCATAAAATCATCTATGGTTCTTTGAAAGAAGATGAACGTACTTTTGAAGGTTTCGCTGCTAACTACAGCTCTTTGGACCAGAACGTACCTGCTTCTCGTCAAGTAGTAGACTTCACCAAAGAAACTTCTGTAATTGCTGCTCAGAAAGCATCAGCAGCCTCCAACAGCTCTATTTATTTCGTGGGTTGGGGTAAAGACAAGATCTATACTTTCTACCCGAAAGGAACCCAAGCTGGTATCAAAGTTTATGACTATTCCAAAAATGGTCCTATTGACTTGAAAGATGCCGATGGCGGAACGTATCCTGGCTATAAAGAACAATACGAAATGTTGATGGGTATGGCTGTGCAAGATTGGCGTTACGGTGCCCGCTTGTGCAACATCAACGTAGCTGCTGTCGCTGCTGACAAACAAGCCAAAATTGACCTCTATGAAGCTTTTATGAAAACATTAGGTTTAATTAAAAATATTCATAACTGCAAATTGGTATGCTATGCCTCTCGCCAAGTAAAAGACTTGTTGCGCTCTGGTTATATGGCTGCTGGTGGTGTTACTGTGTTCCAAAACAATAACATGACCTCCTCTGGTAACCAAGGCTATGGTGCTGCTGACCTCGTAATTGACGGTATCCACATCAAAGCTGAAGATGCTATCCATCACAAGGAAGCTATTATCGCTTAAGGAGATTATAAATGCTTACCGATAAAACCTTATTATTCTTTGAAAACTCTGTACTCGCTGAGCCGACTGGCACGTTAGAATTAAACGGACCTGCTCGTGGTAAACTGTTCTGCACGATCAATGGTGCAGTGACTGCTTTGTCCATTGCTGTCGCTACTGCCGACACTGAAGCCGAATTGGAAGAAGCAGAAGCCTTGGCAGTCTTCACTGCCACTGAAGAAGAAATTGCTAAAGGGCTGATGTCTTTCAGCTTGCCGTCTGGTATCAAAAAATTCGTAAAAATTGACGCCACTGTGACTGGCAATCCCAAAGCCGTTGCAACTGATTCTCGCACTGGTCGCAAAACTGGTGGTTTGACTGCTGGTTATGTGCCGATGGTCGAACAAGATGGTTACATCGCCCCTGATATGCTTGAATTAATCAAATAAGCATATTTGTTTTATGGTGGGGTGGGTCTTTGTATCTACCCCACTATTTTTTGATATAGAGGTGAAATTATGGCAAGTTTAGCCGCTGCAGGAGCTTGGTTGTTAGCTAACGCTGGTACTATTGGAACTATAGGTGCACTAGGAGCTGCCGCTTATGGAGGGGTTGCATCTGCAAAAGCACAAAAAGATGCCGCTAAAAAACAAGAAAAGTTAGCGAAAATGCAAATGTCTAAAGCTCCAGAAAGCCAGACTGAGCAAAAAAAGATCGATACCGCTGCTAAAATTAGAAGCGCGGTACAAAACAATTTATTAGCTGGTGCGAGAAAAGGGTCTACTGCTACTGGTGGAACCGCTTTAGGTTAGAGGTATAATATGCAAGACCAAGAGCAAAAAGAGAAAAGATATAAAAGAATTTGGAAAGACCTTGAAATGGCCTATCGTAAAAAGAGTAATGTCTATCAAGATATTAGGGACTTATTAGCTCCTGGTACTGGCTTATTTGAAAGAACCGACAATCTTGAAAACGATAGTATTGATTATAAAAAACTGTTAGATGCAGAGCCCGTTACTTATCTTGATACAACTGTGGCTGGATTATATGGTGGTTTGATTAACCCTGCCACCAGATGGTTTGATATTACTGTTGATAAAACTAACAAAAACTTAAGAAATTTGGACTTTCAGACTATTACTGAAAACTGCGCTACCACTAAAGAGATTTTGTATTACTTGTTTGCTAAAACCAATTTCTATTCTGCTATGCGTAACGTATTAAATGAGTTCGTAAGATACGGATTTGGCGTTATGCTTATTGAAGAAAGAGATTGGGATTTTATAATGTTTAACCCTTTGACTGTTGGGGAATGCTATTTAGGAATTGATGAAAACGGCAGACATACAAAATTAGCTAGAAAGATGTTATTTACCGCAGATAAACTCGTAGCTGAGTTCGGATATGACAAATGCCCTGAAAGAGTACAGGAATGTTACAATAAGGGCGATTATATGAAAGCTTTTGTTGTTAAACATCTTATCTGTGAGAATGATAAGTCTGGATTTGTGGCTGATAGATTTAAGTATGTTGATATTTACTGGATTGAAGGGCAAGGTGGATTTAATATCCTGCGTAAGAGTGGATTTGTAAGCAATCCTATTGCTGTGTTCTGCTGGGATAGAAAGAATTTAAGAACCATTTACCCGATGGGCCTTGGCGAAAAGATGCTTGGAGATATGAAAGAGCTACAGCATACTGTCAGATGTCTTGCTATGAATAAGAGTTATCTTGAGAATCCTGCTCTTGCTTTACACTCTTCGTTAGGCAAAAAAGCGTTGGTTCCTGGTGCTCGTTTCTATACCGACCAAGACCCTGCTAAAGTAGCTGCTGAAATATTCAGAGTAAACTCTTATATTGGAGAGCTTGAAGATAGCCGTGCAAGAATTTTAGATAAGCTCAATAAAATGTCTTACGCCCAGATCCTTATGCTGTTTGCTCAGAAAGACAGAGCTACTATGACAGCTACAGAAACAAATGCTATTGTGTCTGAGCAGATGACATTATTGGCTCCTATCTATTTGCAGGCTAAAGAAGGGTTAGATGCTGTATTTAAACGTGTGCTAGACATCTGTGAAAGACGTGGATTGTTTGAAGAAGCTGGATTTAGTGCTAAAGACCTTAAATTGGAATTTGTGTCTTCTATTGCTAAAGCTCAACGCATGGCTGAAGTATCTTCTATTCAAGAATTGGTACAATATATCGCTGCTTTGGCTCAGATTAAACCTGGTGCTAACGATTATATTAATGAAGACAAAATCATCATTGATGTGGCTGAAAGACTTGGTAATGCTCATTTCTTGCGTTCTGAAGAAGAAGTGGCTCAAATTAGACAAGCTCAAGCTGAACAGCAACAAGCTATGATGGACATCCAAATGCAGGCTGAACAGATGAAGATGATGAAAGATGCTGCTAAAGCCGAAATCAAGCAAAACAATATGTTGGGGCAACAGGTATTGCAACAGGGGGGGACAATCCCCCCAGACCCCAAAGATGAGCTTGAAAGACAAAAAGCTGGTCTTATGCCTGGAGGTTTCTAATGTTTGACGCCGATAAAGAGAAATTGAAAGCAGAGAAGTTCAAATCCTTTTTAGAGGAAGAGCACCGCAGAGTGCTCTCCTCTTTGATTAAAAATCAAGATTTCAGATTCTATATGGCTGAATTGCTTGGGTTTTGTAAAACATTTGAAAGCGCATTCAATGAGAAAGGCAATGTTGCTGCTTTCCAGAATGGCAAACAAGCAGTAGGCCAGAAAATCTTTAATGATATTATGCTTATTGACCCTGACGCATATGTAAAAATGTGCAAAGAAGAACAACAAATTCTTTCTCTGAAAAATAATATGGGGGAATAAGATGGCTGTTGCTACAAAACAATACAATTCTTTTTTAGGTGGGTTAGTAGGAGAGTCTTGCCAATACCGTACAGATATGGAACGTTTTGGCAAATGGTTCTCTGTCGCTGACAATGTGCGTTTTGATGACTTAGGTTCTTTTGGTAATAGACCTGGATTTGAGCGTATTGCACATACCAAGAAAAATGATAGAAACGAAGATATAAGATTACTTTCTTTCCAATTTAATGATGATAACTCTTATCTTATTGAGATGTCTTCTGATATATTGCGTTTCTACAAAAATGGACAGCTGGTTGGCATCCCGTCAGATCCTGGTACTCCTTACGAATTAAAGAACGAATTGCGTCTTACTCCTGGCAAGGATTTAAAATACACACAATCGGCAGATGTTATTTATATATGCGATGGTACTCAAGGGATTAAAGAACTTCGGCGTGTTAAAGATGATGAACAAGGATTTGAGTGGGAGTTTAAGGACTTTGAATTTAAAAATGGTGCTATGCCTCTTGACTACGAAAATAGTGATGAAAACAAAACTATCTCAATAGCCAATATAGAGGCTTCAGACGCTACTTCGTTTAACACCTTTGATGTATTCCTTAAATACAGAGATAACTATCCGTTTTTTGTTGGATGTACTCTTTCTGGAGAGCTAAAAACATCAGATGAAAATACTACTGCAGTAACTTTTCTAACCACCACAAGATTATTTTACTCTCTTTCTGAATTGGCAGCTTATATAGAAGAAAACAATCTATATAATATAAGCGTTAGGAAGTATTCTGAATTAGAAAAAACCATGCAGTTGTATTACGCAGGGGAAACGCCGTTAGTCAAGATGACTTTAACGGTTGACGCTGTCTCTACAGAGCCTACTGTAAAAAAAGGTAAAGATGACTATCCTGTTGGTATTACAAAATCTGGATTTCCAATAAGATTTTATTATGCAGATCCTATTGTTGCAGAATTGGGGCGGCAATTTGAAACTGTTTCTGTAAGCGCATTAGCGGCGAAGGACGCAGAGAGAAACGATTACAACATGGATTCTTATAAAGAATTAACAAACGAGATCACCAATAATTTTACTAATAATAAATGGTATACGGAATATGTTTCTAGTGCTTTTGCCAGTAGTTTTAATAGGGGTTTAAAGTTTAAAAAATATGGGACCACATATTCTTATGACTTAGTGACAGAATATGCTCCTTTAAGAACATTAACTTATACGAAAGCAGGGTCTTCTGGTGCAAATCGTATAGCCACTTCAACTTTTGACTTTTGGTCTGATAAGGAAGTGGGTGATGTTTTTGGCATTAGACATAGAGTATCTGGGCAGAGTGTTTTTGTTAATAAAGATAACGAAAAAACAGTTTATTTAGATGACACCGATGGTTCGTGGGGGCTTATTACTTCTGGAGGGTGGAAAGGCCATTGTGTGCTATATTATTCTGTTGATAAGAAAGCCAGCTGGAAAGAATTTTATCGTGTTAGCAGCGGAGACTGGGAAAGCGGCACTCCAAACGTCAATGTAACAGGGGAAATAGAACCAGATGGGTCCGCTGGCGTTGATTTTAAAATGGTAGTAACCATGGAAGATTATAACGGCGATGCTTGGCCTTCTTGGACACTAAAAACAAATCCTTATGAAACTATCTCGTATTTCCGGATAGTTGACTTTGTTACTAAAGAGAACACAGAATTGTATAAGACAAAAGCATATGTGAAAGGCATTAAAAATGATGTTGGCGAAATTGCCGCTACTGGTAACTGGAGAGAAGGGGTTTTTTCTAATGCAAAAGGTTGGCCTACGGCTGTTGGGTTATACCAGAATAGATTAATCATCGCTAAAGATTGGTATTTATATGGTTCTAAAACTAATGATTTCTATGATTTTTATGAGCCTATTGAATTGGCTGATGATGATCCAGTAACAATGAGTTTGCTATCTTATAAGGTCAATACTATTCAAAATATCTCTTTGCTTAAAGGATTCTTTGTATTTACTGGCGGTGGAGAATTTAATATTGTGTCTGAAGGAGCATTGACTCAAAAAGATAAGAACCTGCAACAATTCTCAAGCCATGGATCTATACAAGCGTTGCCTTCTGTTGTTGGTAACCATTTAATCTTTGTTGATAAGAGTGGAAATACTGTACGCGCTATGAGATATGTATTTGATGCAGATACTTATGAGGCAGAGAACGTATCCATATTGCTGCAAGACAATATTAATAGTGAAGTTATTAAAACCATAGAGTATTTGTCTAATAGCCATGAGGTGTTGTTTCTGACAGAAAACGGCAATATCTTTGTGTTTAAGTTTTTGCCAGAACAGCAAATCGCTTGTTGGAGCAAATGGAGCCACGGTAGAGGCACTATCACGAACATTTGCGTAGTACCTAATGGATATAAAGAAGACTTATATATTGCTGTTTCTGACTCTTTAGGCAAACATATTGAACGCTTGTCAGAAGATGTTTATAAGGATAGTTATGAAGTATTCCTTTCAGGCCCTATGGAAGAAGTGCAAACGGAGTTACAAGAGACCACTAAAGTGCATGTTACCAAAATCGTTGGTGATAAAGAGCATTATGAGTTTACAGAAGTTGGAAAAGATGGTGTAGTTGCATTAGGTGGAACTTATGATTCAGCTGTAATAGGATTCCCTTACAAAACAGAAGCCACATTATTAGGTCCTGAAATAATAGTTGACCAAATGGGTGGAAATACTGTATATAATAGAAAGAGACCTTTTAAAGCTCATTTTATATACAGAAAATCCAAAGGTTTCAAAGTTGGCGTTAAAGAAGGAGAAAAGATGGAAATCCAGTGGCAAGATGTAACAACCAGCATAGATGACGAGAACAAACTTACTTCTGGTAAGAAGAGTGTTTTAATCCCTTGTCGTTATGATGGCACTGGCAGAGTATCTTTTGTCCAAGAAGAGCCGTTTAGATTTGAAATCCTGAATGCTGGCATTGAGGTTGACTATGGCGGAAAATAAAGTCATCGTCAGAAAATATAGCAAAGACGGTGCTGCTCTTTTAGCAAATATCAGAGAGAAAGATATGGCTGAGCTGCAGGTTACTATGGATTTGTTTAAGATAGATGCTGAAACTCATTTATCTTTAACATTAGTGTCCTGCAGCCACAACTGGTCTATTTTTTATGGAGATGAATTGCTTGGCTGTTGTGGCATAGCCAGAGAAAGGGATATGTCTGATGGTATGAATCCTATCTGGTTATTAACTACAAAGGCCGTAGATGCCCATAAAACAGCTTTTGTTAAAGGTTGCAGGGTAGCACTAGCCGAAGCATTAAAAATCGCTCCTGAGGGCCTTTCTGTTCTAACAATAGAGGATTACGAAGAAGCGCACAAGCTAAACAGCTTCTTTGGCTTTATCCCATTCTGTCAGTTTGTAATTAATGGTAAAAATTTTATTAAATATGTTTTAAGAGGTTAATATGGCAGCTAATGATTTAAATAATATCACTAAACCTTCTTTTGGAGATTTTTTAAAAACCAATTCTTTTGATTTGGCTAGTCTTGGCGTAGGCATGATGAGTAATTTCTTCTCTAATAAAGCTCAAGCAAAAGCGTATGAAACTCAAGCAAAATTGGCTTTATTAGCAGATAGACAGCAAGGTCTTTACGAACAAGAGCAATTAAGAGCTCAGGCAAAAGATATTTTTTCTCAATATTCTGCTTTTTCTGGTACTCAGAAAGCAGCTATGGCTGCAACTGGCTTTACAGACTACTCAACTGGAGATGTCCGTATGTTGGCTGATACTGTAAGAAAGCAAGCTGCCGCTGTTGATTCTCTTAACCAATCTTATACAGCTCAAAGACAAGAGTCTGAGAAACAGGCTTTAATGAATGCTATTTCTTTAAGAGCTGCTGCAAAAGGAGCCAAGATTTCGGCTTGGACAGGCATTGCTACTGGTACATTGCAAGCAGGAGCTATGTATGGCTCTTATCAACATAACGCTAAGAAACAGCAAAAGATTGCTGAAGCCCTTGGTGCTTTGCAGCCTTATTATGAGTCTATAAAAACTACTACAAGAACAAATGGATATAGAGGCCCTATCGTGAGCCCTGTTTAGGAGATATATATGGCTATACCTATCGCTGAAGGAAGTATTAACAAACAATTTCAGGCTCCTAGAGCCGCTAAAGGCAAAGCTGTGGATTTGTCTCAAAATATCCAACAGATTGGGCAACAAACCATCAATGCTATCCAGGGCATTCAACAATTTTCAAATGCTCAAGAAGAGATGACTGCTAATGATGCTATAACCCTATACTCCACACAAATGAATAATTTAAACTTGGAATTACGCTCCAAGAAAGGTCTTGATGCTGTAAATTTTGAGTCTGAATATAAAAAGAAAGCCTCTCAATATCATTCTGAATTTATTAATAGATTGGGCGGGTTGAACAGCAACGTACAGAATAGCGCAATAAATAAAATAAATTCATTTAATACAAGCAATAAAAATGAGTTTGTTTTATATACTGAAGGTCAACGCATGGAGGCCGAAAAAGAATCTTCTGACGCAGCTAAGCAAGCGTTAAGTTCTTTGCATCTTGCTCAATTTGATAATACTTTTGTTGACAATAAAGCAGTATTCTATGACGCTACGGCTGCATTAGATGAAATGGTATTAAAAGATTGTTTAAGAGAAGGTATGGCGTCTGATCCTACTTATGTAAGAACCCGTCAAGAAGAAGAGCGCGTTGTGTTTGCTGGTCAGGTAGTCAAAAAGTTAAATAGACAGGGCGATTATCGTAGGTCTATGCGTTTTATTGAAGATATCAAAGGGCAAATTCCAGAACCAGACCGTGTCGCTCTTGGGCATGATGCTTCTTTAAACCAGCTTAAAGTTGAAGTTTTGTCTAATCCTGAAAAGTTTGCAAATAAAGCTTTCACCGACAAATATGTCGTTGATAAAAATTTCCCTTACTTGGAAGAATTAGAACGAAAACAGTTATTAGCTTCTTTACAGAAAACGAACAAAGAAAAAAGCAATCTTGATGCAGATCAGAAAAAACAGATTTCTGATATTAACGCTGAAATTGAAAGAGAGGCTGCGTCTATATTCTTTAATCTCGGAATAGCTGATTCTATTGAAAAGTTCAAAAATATGTATTCTGAAGAATCTTTGTCTGAAATGGCAGGGATAAAAGATGATGCCAATAAATACAATGTTACTCTTTTGCAAGATGCGATAGATGAGCTTACTACCTTTAAAAATGCGAAGATTGGCTTCCAACAAGGACAGATAGTAAGAGATGGCGAAGGAAAACTTAAAATATATAAAACGGCAGAGGAAGAAGCTGCTGCTTTAAATACTGGCGTTTATATCACGGATACTGGTACAAATAATACTCTTGATGAAGCAATAAGTTTCCTGCGAACAGAAATGGCACGTCTTGATAGAGAAGGTAAATACGGCAACGTGACCGAAAGACAGGCTTTCTTTAAAGGCAAAGACCCTACAGTAAAAGAAGTTCTTGATATGAATATAGGCGAGATGATTACAGAAATGGGGAATGTCCCTTGGTGGCGAGAGCTTTTGTTTAATGAAGAAGACAAAACTATGCGAGACAGTGCATATACATCCGCGAGATATATAGCTAGGGAAGCTGCTAAAAAATATTTGGAAGGAATCGGATTTGATCTTAACCAAACCAATAGCAAATTATCCGATAAACAACGTAAAGAGATGGCAGCTCATATAGCAGCTGCTTTTGCAGTAGGCCTTCCTGAAGGTATGTTGAAAGAGTTTGGCATAGATAAATCTGTCGCTAGCAATGTTGGCGATATTAATGAAGATATGCGAAAAAGACTGGCTAAACAGTTCTTTGGTACTAGAGATAGCTTGTGGTTGCCTAAACAGGTATTTAATTATGCTGAAGGCGCAGTAAACCCTTTAAAAATTTATAAGGCCATGACTGCTCAGGCTGAATTAGCTGGATATGCTTTTGAAGGTATAAACAGAAGATTAGAAAACAATAAAGAACTAAATGAAGACTTCCAATGAGGTTTATATGGCAGAAAATCAAGAACAACAAAATACTTATAATCCTTTAGCAAGAGTTACTACTCGTGGGTTCCAGAATATTATTGCTGGTGGAAATAAAGAAGCTCCTATTATCTCTTGGGATGCGTTTGGTAAGCCTAATATTAATTATGATAGTGCCGGCAAAGCAAAACCAGCCACATTAATGACTACCCCAGAAGGAGCTATTGGGACTCAAGAAGATTACGTAAATAAATATCAAAATATTGAAAAGTATCAAGATGATATTAGAAAAATATATGCGGCCATAGAACCAGAGTTTTCTAAAGGGAGAAATATTGGCTCTGTCCCCGTGACTGTTTGGGACTCTGCTACTGATGCCTTGGCTCAAGCTGGTAAAGGTTTTGGCCGTGTCTTTATTAATAGCGCGCATAGCGTTATCGCTCAAAAACATAACTTCGCAGAAGCGAGATGGAAATCTTTTATTAATCAATATGATGATAACAGCCAAGACAAAAAAAATGCGGAATATGCCATATACAAAGCATATGAAGATATAGGAGAAGAAGGGTATCTTTTGAAGCTTGACAACATGGTCGGCGCAGATGGAAAGCCCTTATCTGAAGAAGCAAGAAAAATTGTATCTCGCTATAGAGACCTTTCGAGAGAAAGAAAAGAAAATGAATGGCGTATGGCTGTAGAACAGATATATGAGGGAGAACGCTCTGAATTTTTAGACAATATGAAAATTGCTAATAATGAAGGCGACCGCAGCACCATGTACGGTTTCTTGGCCAATATGGGCGGTGATATAGCTGGTTCATTGGCTGCTTATTGGGTAACTGGTAGATTGGCAGGCGGTGCTACTGCCACTATTGGCCAATTAGCTGGGCGTCTTGGTATGAAGTTTGCACCTGCTGTTATGGCTTCTGCATCTGTCGTTGGCACAAGAGCTGTTATGGCTCCTTCTTTCTTAAACCAATATAACTCTATAAGAACTCAGGCTTTGTTGAAAGGAGCAGATTTAGATACAGCTAACGCTGCTGGATTTTATGCTGGTGTAGCAGAGGCTGGGTTGGAGTTCGCTGGATTTAAGGCTTTTAACCGTTTATATGCAAAAGACGGGTGGATTAGAAATTATATCTTAGCAAACGTAATCCCTGAATCTTTACAAGAAACTTCTCAGACTTTAGCAGAAAACGTTATTACTAAATACTTTGGTCTTAATGATAATGACTTCACCGAAATCATGAAAGAGATCGGTTTGTCTGCCATTGCTGGTGGTATCGGTGGTGGTATTTTTTCCAGCATGAGAATGAATGCAGAAGCGATTGCATTAAATTTTGATGCAGTATTAAATGCTTATAATCAAAAGACTAAAGGGTTCTCTCAAGAAGCAGTAAGAGCAGGTACCCAAGAGGCTATAGACAGACAAATTTCTTCTGTCACGGAAGACCTTACTCCTATGTCTGAAAGAGTGACAGTAGAAGAAGTTGTGCCTGAAGAAAGAACTCACTCTATAGAAAGATTAGGGGAGCCGAGAGAACTCGTAGAGATAAGAGAAAAAACTCCTGCTCCTGCTATTCAAACAGCCGCCGAGACTGCTGCAGCAAACCAAGGCAAGTCCACAATGGAAGGCTCTTATCAGATGGAAAAAGAAGCTTCAAGAATTGCTGCACAAGAAGCTCTTGAAGAAATGATGCGGTTGTATGAGAAAAGAGTCAAAGCAAAGAATCCGAATATAACAGAGCAACAACTTAAAAATGGTTTCAAGGCTGTAGTATTACAATACAACGCTCAAAACACTACTGGTATTATTGAACAGAAATTCTACAATTTGGTAGACAATATGATAACCTTTATTGATAAAAGCAATAAGGCTGTCATTGAAAACAATAAAAAAATCCAAGAAATTCTTACCAAACAAGGATTTAGCAAAGAAATTGCTGCTAATTTAACTAGCGAAGATTGGTCTATTAAACATGCTGCTCAATGGCAATTAGCAGAAATCGCAATAGCTGATAGCTTTGAGGCTGCTGGACTCCCAAGAACTGAAGGCCAAGCCGCAGCTAGTTTCTTAAAAGGATTGCTTTTTGACACGACATTCCTCAATCCCGACATTAAAGTGTCTGATGTGATTTCAGCTTTAGACCTTAATATGCTCAACATTCAAATTGCGACAATGCACGGTATGGGACATTTATTGCCAGAGCCGTTCTCTTCTGTGCTTGAAAACACTACTCGCTATAGAAATATATCTTTGGAAGAGAAAAAAACTATTGCTGATAGCATTGTAAGCCTGTTGGAAGACCCTATTGGAAATTCTGCAGAAATAAGCAAAAGAATGTATGGCAGCTCGGATATTGACCAAAATGGATCTATGACGGCCTCTTCTCTTTCTTTTGTGGCATCCGCAGAACAAACTATTCTATCTCTTATGCCTATATCTGAGACATATCCTTTAAGCAATAACGATTTCCTCGCTATGGCTATTATGAGAAGAAAAGGAGCAACACAGGCCGAGATTAATGCTGCTTTTGGTTTAAAACAAAATATAGAAGGCGATGTCGAAGCCATGTATGCAAAAGCATTAAGCGAAAGATATCCTGCTCCTACTGAAGAGGATTTGAATAAACTTAATGACTTATTTTCTGAGTTAGAAGATGAAGATAATACTATTTTAATGTCCAGTAAGGCCAAAGGATTTTATGCTCCGTATCAGAATATGCTTGTAGTTAAAGATCCTTTATCTGGAGCAGCTTTGCACGAATTTGGACACTTTTCAATCACAAGAGTGTTGTATGATGCTATAAGATTAGACGGATTTGGACTTCTGCCAAGAAATCATGGCATTAAAAGAATCTTGGACACCTATATTGGATTAATGAAACAAGAAGGCCGTGAACTTTCTGAAACAGAACTGCAAGAAACTATTGTTGATTCTTTACAAACTTATATAGCTACTGGTGCAGCATTGACTCCCAGACTAGAGACTCTCTTTAGTGAGTTTGTGGCCTCTCATAAAACTAATATGGATAAAATCCACGCCAGCCTTTTTAATAAGAGAAAAGATCGTGGCGGATTATCCAAACAACAAAAAGCTGATGTTATCACTGAGACTGCCAAAATAGTCAATAATTTAACTCCTTCTTCAACAATAACTGATTCATATGATCTTGAAGGATTTGCTTTGTTGCAACAGAAAGAGGGAGTGCAAGAAATATTAGGCATAGAACAAAGCTTGCAGATTATCAAGGATTTTATTAGCTTTCATCCTCTTAAAGATGGAGATAAATTCCAAGCTGCTGCTGAACTAGCTGCCGCTTCTGGAGATTTGATAACTTTACGCGGTATTGCTTTTGATGTTGCTCAAGCGGCTAAAGCACAATCTTTTGATGCCCTTATGGATGTTGTTTCTGAGAAAACGCCCAGTCAAGAACTTCCTTTAACTAAACAAGCCATATCCACTGCAGAAGGCAAGCCTTCAGAAGAATATATTTTCTTTATGACTGATGAAAACGAAAGAAAGGCTGCAGCCAGATTCCGTTTGCCTACTACAATAAGACAGGACCTTAAAAATGTGGATTGGAAACAGCTTTATAAAGCTCCTTTTGAAGTGCTTAAACTTTTCACTGAATCGCTTGAAACGGCTGCTTCCAGAGTTTCTCCTGAGCTTGTGCATATCTTAAGAAGAGAGTTCTATGAGTTTAGCGAGAAGTCTTTAGCTGCTAAAGATGAAATAGCAGCATTAACCACTAAAATAGATTCGCATAACAAGAAACATCGTGGGAGTGGAAAAGAAGTGAATGTTATTCAAATGTTATTGCCTCTTTCTAATTCTGCTTCTGATTCTTATTCTTATGCAAGAAAATATCTTGTTGAAAGACTCGGAGAAGAAGCATGTAAGGATTGGGATAAAATAGTAAAAAGATTAGACGAAGTGAAGAAAGCTTTGATTAAAGCTGGAGTAGACCCTAAAGCCTTTGGGGTTGAAAACTATTTCCCTCTGAAAGTTAAAGATTACAAAGGTCTTTCTACTGAGTATTTTGGCAAATCTAATGTAAATTCTGAAGTAGCTAAGATTATTAATAGAGCCTACAAAGAGATTAAAGAAGGTCTTGACGGCAAAGAACTAACTCCAGAACAAGAAGAAAAACTTAAAATTGATATCGTCAATGAAATCAATGGTGTTCTTAAAGGAAAATCAGATGATTTTAAAGTTACTTCATTCTTGCACAGAAAGATTCTTAACCATGATGCTCTTATGTTGCAGTATTATGAAGACATGTTTGACACATTAAGTGACTATTTTGATTCTGCATATCGTACAATAATGATGAGAAATCTTGTTGGCCCTGTAACATATGATGCTGCTGGTAATCCTATTGTAACAGAAGGCACTGGTAAAGTAGGCTTTTTCTTGCTTGAGTACCAAACCTCACCTGCTGGCAAAGCTCATATGGAAGCTATTGAAAACTTCAAGACCAAGATGTCTTATCTAGCTGAACGCCACAAAGATGATAAAGAGTTTTTCAAGGCTATAAGAGGGATTAACCAACTAACTACATTGGGGTCCCCTATCAATGCCGTAAACCAAATACAGGACTTGGGTGTTGCAGCTGCTTCTTTTGGGCCTATGAATGTTTTTGATGGTATTACCAAAGCAATAAATGGCTCTGGTATTAAAATCAGAGATATTAACGCACAGAGCACAGTAGAGGCATTAAGACCTCAAGGTGAAGGAGTTATCTCTAAAGCTACTAAAACGGTATTCAAATATACTGGCTTCGAAAAAGTGGATGTGACTGTAAAGAATACTATTATTAATGCTGCTTCTGAATGGTTTAAGAAGTCACTTAATAGTGATCCAGAGTCTGTTGATTACAAAAGAGCCATGTACTATCTTGATAACACTTTCCCTCCTGCCAAGTATATGATGTTCTCAAGCCAAACAGCTGAACAGAGAGAAGGTGCTGTGCAGGAGAGAAATGATACAAGATCAAGAGTCCTGGCTGAATTAAAAGCTGGAATAAATCCAGAGAGTATGTCTGACGATGTTAAGTTCTTAATGTGGGCTATGCTATCAAAGACTCAGCCTATTAATGCTCTAACTGTACCTGCTTTCTATAACCAACTTGGTTCTATCGGTAAATTGTGTTACCAGTTCGGTACTGTGGCTGTCAGACAGATTGAGTTCTTAAGAGACTTCTATTTAAGCCTAGATGCTGCTGGTGGTAGAAAAGAGGCTGTAAGAGGACTCGCAGAGCTTATGTTATTCTGTGCTTTTGTAGGATTAACAAGAGATGTTATCACTAACTTAATGCGAGGCAGAAAAACAGATGTACTTGAATCTATGTTATGGACTCCTGCTCAGTTCTTTATGGTCAATGAATATATCGCTTCTATCGCTGCTAAAGAAGGTTTATTTAGTGCAGCTGTTGAGGTAGCATCTCCTAGCTTCGGCATAGTTGATAATATTACCAAAGATGTGTATAGAGCTGCCAACTTCAAAGAGTATAAAGGACATACTTTTAAGAGTGTCCCTGTCTTTGGACAATTTGCATATTGGTGGTTCTTTGGCGGTAGAGATTTCAATGTCAAGACTGAACAGGCTTTGTTTGATATGACTGAAGTCTATAAAGAAAGAGAAAACGCTGAAAAAGAATTAGGAGCATTATAATGAAAAAAACTGAAGCACCTGAAGTTATAGATATTAATAAATATATATCAAAAAAAGCCCTTGATTCTTTGGGGGCTGCAGAGGGCCATTGGAAAGGCGTAGAAGGTCCAAAGACGAGTAGAGAAAAAAAGAAAAAGGTTTTTACTACTTTCTATGGCATAACTAAAGATGGATTGGCCTCTTTAAAAGAGTTTAAAAAAGACTTTAATGTAGTTATTCCTGAAAGATTGCTTAAGCATACAATGAAAACTCTGACGCAGGAAGATGCAAGAGAAATCGCTGGGTATATAGCTGCATACAATACTAAGATATTAGACAGAGATTCTAATAGCGGAAGTGCTTTTTCAGAACTTGATCCTTATTTAAAAGATGCTATTCTTGTCTTGCAGCATACAGGTGGAACTCGTAATCTTAAAAATTCTTATAAGAATCCTGCTGCTGTTGGATCTCTTATGAAAGCTATAGATACAAAAGACAGGGATAAAATAGCAAGAGCAATAATAAGCAAATCAGATGGGACTTATATGCCTAATCCTATTTGGTCTGATCCAGATAAAGTTGGAACTCCAGACAAAGAAGGAAAAGATGGGCGTTATAATAGACATTATTTAGCCATAAAGATGATTTATGACCCTTCTTTTGTTCTTACTCCAGAAAATAAAGACACATATTATGGGAAATGGAGAAGAGAGAAAACTACAGACAAAATAGTTAGATGTCTTGATTCTATTGATTCTGCAAAAGGCAAAGTATTTGAACAACAGCAACAGATTTGTCAAATGACTACTGTTTTTGAAAATCTGCCACTAAAGACGGAAGATAAGACGCAGCAGGTACAAAAACAAGAGCCTAGCAAAGAGATGGTGTCTGTCCCAAAAGAAGAAGCCAGCTTCCTTGATAAGTTTAAAGAGTTTTTTACTAACTTTACATTTGGTGATAAAAAAATGCAGACTAATGAAAATGAGGTAAACAATGGCACAGGAAACGAAAACAACAATTTGCAATAAAGCTTTGCTCCTGATTGGAGAAGAGCCTATTAATAGTTATGATGATGATACTTCTTTAGCAGGAAGAGTATGCAGATTACATTTTGATTCTGTATTTCGTTCTGTTTTAGAAAGTGGGCACTGGACTGATGTGACAACGGTTGAAATGCTGCTTCCTATCAGTTTAGAACAGCGCGAGGTACTTGGACTAGGGGAAGACTGGAAAAACCCCACAGAAAGCGATTATGGCCCATTAAAACGATATTACAGCCTGCCTGCTAACTGTGCAACTATTATTGATATATATCCTGCTGGCAGAGAGATGTTCAGACAGAATCCTGTTGTATGGAATTTGAGATACTTACCTGCACTTGGAAATAAATTCATTGAAACCTCTTATGATATGCCGATGTCCATTGAATATATCAAAGAGATTAAGAATATGGATTTATTCTCATCTAAATTTGGTGATTGCATGTATACCTCTTTAGCTGCAGCAATCTGTATGGCTATTACCAAAGATATGCAAAAGACTCAAGCTCTTATGCAATATGCAAATGCAGTAAAAGCAGATGCGTTGAGAGAAAATCTTAATGAAGACGGTGAAGATAAACAAATTTATGTGCCAGCTAGTATAATGGCAAGAGGTAGATAATGATTGAAAATACTTTAGTTAAATCAGAGGTGTTTGAAGGAACTGGCACTAAAACCGTGTTCCCTATTAATTTTTCTGTAGCGAAAGAAGAAGAAATTGTCCCTTATTTCTACAATAAGGAAGAGAATAAACTTACTAAACTTACTAAACAAGAATATGATATAGACTTTGAACAAAAGACGGTTGAATATCCTTATCCTGGATCTTCAGTAGAGCCTTTGAAAGAAGGGCAATATATTATTATCCTTCGTCAAACAGATATTACTCAGAGTGAAAGTTCCGCTAATAAGTCTTTTACTTCACAAGATATTGAACGTGCATTAGATAAGTTGACAAGAATCTCCCAAGAACTTGCTGATTGTTGTTCTCGTTCTATTAAATTTAATCCTGCACAAACTATTAATCCTGAAGAATTAGATGCACAATATTATATTGACGCATTAAACACTATCTTATTAGCTGCTCAGCAGGCAGAATCACGTGCTTTAATTGCTGTTGAACGCGCGGAACAAAAGATTGAAGAAGCAAACACTACATTAGAAACAGCACAAGCAGAAGTAGAAGTAGCTAAGAAAAGTGCTGCAGAAGCGGTGACCGAAGCAAGGAAAGCAACAGAAGCCAATACTGAAGCACAAAAGGCTCTCACAGAGACTAAAGTGCTTGCTGGTGACGTTAAAACTGGATTAGCCTCTAAGCAAGATAAATTAACTCCTGGCAAGAACATTAAGATTGAAGGGCATGTTATTTCTGCCGAAGTCCCTGAAAGTGCTTTTGGTATTGACGGAACTACTATTAAAAGAAACGCCAATAATACTATCACTGCCGTTGCGGTTAAAGATGAAAATAAAGGAACTGTAATGGGATTCTGGCAGGGCACTTTATCTGAATACAATGCCATTAAAGACAGACTTCCTGCTACCACTATTGCTCATATTACAGATGATGCTGAAGTGCATCTTAACCTTACTGAGCATGATTTTGTAACTAATGCTGTATTAGAGTCTTCTTTAGCCACTAAACAACCTGTCGGCGATTATGCCACTAATGATGCTTTGGCTGCTGGTTTAGACAGCAAACAACCTGCAGGAGATTATGTAGACGCTGGGGAATTAACTGATTTAATCAAAGCACAAATACCTACTGGCGTCTCAGCATTTGTTAATGACATGGGATATGTTACTGAAAGCCCTGACCTAAGCATCTATGCCACAAAAGAATCTGTGCCTGAGACTATAGAAGAAGTGTTGACTACTAAAGACTATGCTAGTAAGGCAGATATCCCTACTGTGCCTACCAAGACCTCTGAATTACAAAATGACGCTGCCTTTGCCACTATGGAAGAATTGATGGATACAGAAATGGATCTCAGAGAAGATATAGACTCCAAAGACAGCGAATTACAGCAACAAATTAATGCCCATGCTGCAGCTATTTCAGGCAAACAAGATGAATTTACTGTTGGTGAAGGGTTGTTGCTCTCTGACAATGTGCTCTACGCACAGAAAGCATCCGCTACTGCCTTTGGTGTTGTTAAACTTATTTATACTTCTGGTACTGGTACTTTAAATATTATTACGGAGTAAATATGCCTTTATTACTAAACGGTACTAATATTAACAATGTTCTATTTAATGGTAATCAGTTGGAACAGTTACAATTAAATGGAACTACCGTATGGACCAGAAAGGCTCCTTCTGTAGATGTGCCGACTGGAACTGTTGTGTTCAGATCAAGCACACCTGGTACATCTCAATTTACCATTGAGGATGAAGGAACTTATAATGTAAGAGTAGTAGGTGCAGGCGGTGGTGGCGCAGCATGGCTTGATAGATGGGGAGTATATGCTAACCAATGGAGAGCTTCTGTGGCTGCTGGAGGATCTGGTGGGTATTATTACGCTGCTGTATTGCTAACTGCAGGGGTATATTCTGTTAGTGTAGGAAAAGGCGGAGATGGCGTTTTTTCTATGTTAAACTCAAATGCTGCCCAAAGACCTAGTTCTCCTGCTTCTGCTTATGCTTCATCTGGCGGAGATTCTTATATTAGCGGGCCTAGCGGAATGTGGACTAGCGGAGGTGGCACTGGAGGGGATTGTGGTCGCGGATTTGCTAATGCTGGAGTTGGCGGCTCTGGTTTGACATCTAATGGTAATAATGGTGGATCTTATTTCACTAATACTGGAGTCCAGTCTACATCATCTTACATAGACGTATACGCTACAGGTGGAGGAGCCAAATATTCAAGCTATGGTAAAGGTGGAAATGCAGATAGCGAGTATTATTTATCTGGTCCCAGCTGGCTTGTAAGAGGCACAGGTGGCAATAATGGTTTTGTTGAAGTTATTAAAGCATAAGGAGAATTTGAATGAGTATTAGAATTGCAGGACAAGTAGTTGCTTCGGCTGGGTCTTTGACTGCTCATAATCACGATGCAGAAGCGCACCCAGAGATTAGAGCGTTAATTGAGCAAGGTGGAGGAAGTTCTGGATCAGCAGATGTAGCAAAGGCTGTAGAAAACAAAAACGAAGCAGACACTGCCACTCAACCTATTTTTCATTGGATTGGTACAAAAGCAGAACATGAAGCACAGAATATTGCTACTGAGCATCCTGAATGGTTGGCCTATATCACTGATGATGAAGGTACTAGCGGAGGTGGTAGCTCTGTTTCTGTGTTGCCTGCTACTGAAGAACAAGCAGGTATTGTGGCTTTAGCGAGCCAAGAAGAGGCCTTAGAAGCGTTTGATGACAGTAAGGCTATGACTCCCCTTAAGACTGCACAGAAAGTGTATGAGAGTGTTGGTAGAGTTGTCCAATTAGGATTTGATGGCACTCTTTCTGGGAATATTTTAACTTTTGAACCTGATATAGATACTCCATACGAAATCAAGAATGGTTATTCATACGAAATTGATTTATTATTCCCTGCTGTTGTGGCTGATGGGCAGTTAGATGAAAACATTGAAATTGTAATTAATAATAATGGAGAGTCTATAAAGATTGTAAATGCTCTTCATGATGACACTTCTGCCAATATAACTGTTGGAAAAATGAAGCAAATAATGAAATATTCAACAGATATCGGATTCCGTTGGATTTTTAATGCCAGATTCACTACTACCCAATCTGGAGATAAAGTATTTGTAATGCCCTCTACTGTAGTAAATGTGGAAGGAAGTGGAAGTGGTTCTGTACCCGACAATGTATATACGCAGGACAATCTTATTGCTGGCAAGAATGTAACCTTTACTAAAGTACCCCCTGAAGGCGGTATAGATGAGCATACTCTGGCTGTATGGCATTTTGATGGGGACGGTATTGACGTCGTAGGAAATAAAAATGTTTATCCTAATGGTTATAACACAAAGATATATAAATTTGGGACATCAGGAGCCAAGTTTACATACGGAAATTTATTACTATCTGGATACTCGGAAAACGAAATAACTTTAGACGGTTGGTTTCATGTTGATACAGGGTTTATTTGGATTTCTTTAGAAGGCGCAGTATATCAAAATTATTATTTGAAGAAAAATGGATTTAGACTTTACAATAATAAAATAACTTTTGGTAATTTTACGAGCGCAGGCATGGAATGGACAGAGATTTCTTCCGTTGATTTCCAAATCCCTTCCAATGAAATGGTACATTTAGCCATACAAAGAACAAAAAGTACAGAATATAATGTTTGGGCTAACGGTATCAAAGTAATGGAAGTTTTATTAGATTCCCCATTCTCTGATGAATATGTTTCTATTATCAGTTCTGGAACAGCTACGAATCATTCAGTTGACGAACTTCGGATTTCCGACTGTGTACGTTATACCGAATCTTTCACTCCCCCAACCAAAGCCTATACTGTAGCCACAGAGCCTAGCAAGACGGCTGTAAATGCGATTATTCCTGAAGTAGATTTAAGCGGAAAAGCTGATACTAACCTCGGTAACATATCTGAGAATATTGATTATGTAGTGGAAAGTTATAACGACGGCACGAATTGGTATCGCGTGTATAAATCGGGGTGGATTGAGCAGGGTGGCTATGTAACATACGCGGAAATAAGAGAAAAAATTTCTAATGTTTCTTTTTTAAAGCCTTTTTCCAATTCAAGTATATATGTTTCTGGAAATGGGATAAGTGCTTCTCGTGGAGGGTCTACCTCTTGGATTATATGTTTGGGTGTTACAGATATAACTACCACAGGTTTTTTAGCGCGTGCTTTTGGATTCAGTGAAGTTGATAGGAGTATTGGCTTCACTTGGTATGCCTGTGGGCAAGGAGAATAACTATGGAAATTGGACAAATCTTAACCAAAGAAAATTATACGCAGGGTGCTATTTGGTGTAACCAAAACAATGCTTATATCGAGAAGATTGGCGGGCAGTATTTCATTGTGGCTAATCCTGCTCCGAAAGAGCCTACCTTGGAAGAACAAGTAGTATTATTGGAAAAAGAATACGGTATGAGCCGTTGGCAAAGAGAAGGTATATTAGCCGAAGGGTCTCTGTACTCTGATTACACTAAAGCTAAAGCCCAAGAGATTGAGGAATTGGCTAGTCAGTTAAGATATAATTTATAGGAGAAATATATGAGTATTAGACAAGGAAACAATATAATCGCAGGTGGCGGTAGCGGTTCGTCTATCGACCCAGAAAATGCAGCTGCCATTTTGACGGAACTGCAAACCAAATATGCACAAGGGAAAATTGCATTGGCTAAAGTCTTAACTAATAAAGGCGAGCCTACTGAGTCCAAAGAAGAAATTATAAGTATGGTGGACAAAGTAAATAATCTAAATGTAGAAAGCAATGTAACAAACATTAAAGCTAGAGTTTGGGCTTCTGCTGCTGATTCAGTTGGGACAACGTCTCAGCTGTGCGCTATAAAATTGTTTAATAAAAGAGATTTTATTCTGTTTGTTGACGGCAAGTTATATTATATCCCTGACGGGGTTTATTCCTCTGTTAGCGAGGTAATAAGCGCAGCTTCTTTTTCTTTGCAAACACCGATAGATGCCAGTTCAAGCTCTTTTAGCACATACTTTACTATGTGTGTGAGCGCGAACAATACTTATTTATTATTGCGTGGAAATAGCGGTACCAGTTTATATCTGTACAAAATTAATGCTGATAGCTTTGAGGCTGTTAATGAAAATATCATTACTACCACAAGCACTAACTCTAGTACAAGTTATGCGTCTTTCATTGCTGTAAGTGATGACGGGAACGTAATAGCATTTTGTAAATCAGCTACACTAATCTTGTACAATGTCGCAACAGCGACAGAGTTCTCTTTCACTGCTTCTAAAGAATATACAAGCGGTGGCCATTTCTTTCTTAAAGATAACAAAGTGTATTCCTTGTCTTTAACTTCAAGTGGTTTGACCAAAAAAATACATATATGGAGCTATCATTTGGCTGAAGATGGAACTATTACGGCAACCCTAGATGTAAATGTCAGCCCAGTTTCTACAAGCGCACACTGCAATATTTTGCATAGTAACAATGCTGTTTATTTTATCGCAATGACAGCTAGAGCTACGTCTGACTACTCTTTAGGAGCGTATGATATTTATAACCTCTATTTTTGCGAATTTGACCAAATGATAGGTACCGCGCCTACTCCTGCCCAATTTAAGTGTTTTCCTATTGAATGGACTAGCTCTCTGGGGAACTCAAGAACTGGACTGGCAATGGCAATTTCAGCACAAATAAATGATACAGGAGAAACGGTAGAGATTACTTTTTCAAATATGTTGCCTGATGAGAAATTTATTTATAACAAAGCGACAAGAACTGTAACTTCTAACAAGGAAATCCATATTACGCAACCAGGACAGTATGGTTTGAATTATAGCGGATTTTTAGATGCTAATGGCAATTATATGTTGCTTGGAAATACAACTATGTCAATCCTTCCCAGAGGGGGAGCCGCAAATACCTTTGTGACGTTGCTTGATGGAGCAAAGATTATTGCTAAAAAAGCGAAGAAGTTAGACGGAGCGGAAATCTATTATGTGGCAGGAAATGGCTTGCATTACTCCAACGCACAAAATGGTTATTATGACGCAGAAATAACCGTAACCCCCGAAACAGAATAATTTATGATGTGCCAAATTGAGGCACACATCTCCGCTCCCCGACGGAGAATAATATCGGGGTATTTATTGATTTGACAAACAACATAAAAATAACTTACTATTCATATATGACAGAAACATTCACTTATCTAGATGGAATTACTATCGTAGCGATATTGGCTTTATTCGGCTTATTCTTATGGCTGAAAAGAAGCTTTCGTGAAGATGTAGTAAAACCAGATGTGATGTTGATTAATAAAGATATTGAGCGTTTAAACGCCAGAGTAACTAAGTTGGAGCATAGAGCAGACAGCTTCACTGAAAGTATCGGAGATAGAATCTACGAGCTCAAAGAAGAGATGTCTGAGATTAAAGAAATCTTAGCTGCCATCAAAGGAGAGTTTAAAGCGTTCAAGAGAGGGGAATAACAATGCAGGAATTTAAGAAAGATCTTAGCGAGATCAAAGAAGACTTAGAATCGCTCAAAAAGGCTGTTTATAAAGGTTTTGAAGAAAGACGCCTAGACATGACCTACGAGATTGAGAAAATGCGTTTAGAGGCTGGTTTTAACGCAAAAAACATTATTTTTATTCTTTTATTGCTATTTCCTTTTGCTATGGCTGCAGTGTTTGGATTTTGTATTTATAAATATTTTGAATTTGAAACACAAAATACTAAATCATATATAGAAGTTGAAAATATTTCTGATAATAACTCAGAGTTATTTAATTTAATTAATAATGGAAGCAAATAATGGCAACATATTCAAGAGTAAGAATTGGTAGACGCCGAATGAACACGGCAGCAAGAGCTAAGAATGGCGGAAGAAACCCTAAAAGAAAACGTTAAATTTACAATAGAGTCCTATCACAGACTGTGGGATGTATTAGACAGAGAAGATAGGGCTCATTTGCTTTTCATCTGCCAACTACCTTACAAACAACGCAAATCAATAACCCTTATGGATAATGGGGGTTACTCATCTAAAGAAGCCACTACTATCTTAGGCTTTACTGAACAACGCTCTTTTGAGCGATTGAGAGCTAAAGCATTAAAGAGAGTGTTGGCTATTCTTAATTCCTCCAAACATAACGCTTACTATTCCGAAATCCTGCTGAAAAATTGTGGGTAGATTGTCGGTGAAATAACAACAATGTTTTTGTAAGATACCTTCATAAATTATATGGAGGTATTTTTTATGAACCAACAAAATGTTTTCTTGGTATCTGTTGAAAACGAAAAACTAATGCAGGTAGACTATGCTGGTAGACCTGTAAAAGAGATTGGCGTCACTATGTCTCAATATCAAGATGCTCTTAAAGTTATTGCTGGATACAAAGAAAAGCTTGTAGAGGCAGGAATCTTGAAAAAAGAAAAGACTATGCAAGAGATACAAGAAGAACAAACACAAATATTAAAAGCTTTGATGGACAGAATTGATAATCTGGAGAAAAAGAAAGATGAAAATGAATCTAAACCTAATACTTCCAATGCTGAAGAGCTTGTTGCCTAAAGAGAAGGCGCAGCTTTTAGATGACAGCATAGCTGCTCTGCAGCAATATAAAGCTAATCATCAGGTAAACTCTTTAGAAGATGCTATGAAAGCATTACATGACTTAAGAGTGCCTAAAGGATTTCTTCCACAAACAGGAGGGCTTGCTAAAAATCCTGTTGTGTCGTCTATAGCCCAGATGTGTAATGTGGATATGAATAAAATACAACAAGACATTCAACAACTTTCTAATGGTCAAACAGTGCAAACTGGTACGTTGGAGTCTTATAAAAATGACCTTAAAAACTTATAGGAGATTATATGAACGAAACAACTTCTGGAATCGGATGGTGGGGCATTGTAATTGTACTGTTCTTACTGTTCTCTTTGTTTGGAGGCCGTGGCTGGGGTAATGGCTTCGGTGGAAACAATGGCTGCGGATGTGGAAATGGCTTGCCGTTTGGTGCCTATCCTCTCGGTGGTATTGGCTTTGCCGACTTCGGTTTCCAAAACTACAAAGCCACTTGCGACGCTGAAAAGGCTGAAATTATTAATACTGCCCGTACTCAGTTCTTGCAAGAGCAAGGCACTGCTGCTACGCAAGTTGCTATCAAAGCCGATGGCGATGCTACTCGTGCTAAGATTGACTTCTATGCGTATCAAGAGCTTCGTGATAAATTGGCTGAAGCGCAACGTATCAATTCTGCTTTGGAGACCAAACTTTATACCAATGCTCAATTTGACGTGGTAAATAAAGAATTGGCTGAAATCAAATGCAAAATGTTGCCTAAGCCTGATATCACTGCATTCGGTGCTTCCTGCACGCCTGTTTTGTCTCCGCTTAGCTTATATGCTTCTGCGTTGAGCCATTCAGGTTGTGGTTGCGGCTGCAATGCTTCTGTACTCTAATTATAAATAGGGGGGTATTATCCCCCCTTAGGAGAATATATGAAAGAAAGATGCTGCTATCTTGTAACTAGCACCGCTGTAGCGTTAGATGGTACCACTGCTTTAAATATCACAATTCCGACAACGACCTATAATAATGGACAATGTATTGGTTTGTGTATCGCGCAGCCTATTCCTTCTGACGGAACTGCAGTACCTGTAAATATTGTTTTCGGTACTGGTACTTATCCTTTGCAAAAGCCTTGTGGCAATAGCGTAATGTCTGATCAATTAAGAACTAATGTCAGATATTGCTTAAGAGTAGGTACTAACCCTGGACATTTTACATTAATGAATATCAGTAAGCTGTGCAAGACTACTTTTGTATTGCCTCAGCTAATCGGAGGTTAGTATGCCACCGCAATTTATTTTTGGATTACTTACTGGTTGGCTAATGTTCACCAGCGAAGGAAAGAAAATATGCGATAAGGTAGCTAACAAAGCAACCGATATGTTTAACAAAGTGACTCAGGAGAATAAAGATGAGAATGAAAAAACTGTATGAAGCTATGCAATATGCTTCGCCTATTCAGCAAGAAAGACTCTGGGATGTTATTGATGAAATTTTCGCGGAGATTAAACGCAAGTTCCCTCCGTATTATGAAAAATATGAAAATAAAATCTATGGCATCTTAGAAAGTAGCCAAGGGCAATCCTTTCGTCACCACCTTGACGACGACGACTACGGTTCCCCGCGTCATCACAAAGGGGCTGTGGGGTATCTCAACAACTCGTCTTATGATATAAGAGACAGAGAATTGCGTAATGATGGCTATAATCGTTACAGATAACATAAAAATATGTTATAATCCCCTTATCTTAACCGATAGGGGGTTTTTATGCAATTAACACCTCATTTTACAAGTGAAGAATTGTTGTACACATCTGAATTGGCTTATATGGGTCATCAAGAAGAAATCCTGCAAGAAGAGCCTGGTAAGTTATATATGCTGGCTGGTTTTGCAGAAAGAGTGCGAGAGATCGTTGGTGCTCCTTTAATTATCACTTCGGCTTATCGCTGCAAGATGTTAAATAGTATAATCGGAGGGTCTCCGACATCCCAGCATGCTCTCTGTGAGGCTATTGATTTCGTTCCAAAGGGAAGAGATTTAAATAAAGCAGCTATTGATATTATGTGCAGTGATCTTAAATATGGACAACTTATTATTGAAAATAGTAAAGGTAGCAGATGGCTGCATATATCCATTGGTGGGAAAAGAGAGAATCTGGCTTATAACGATTGGAAATACTCTTTGCTGACAAGTAGTAGGGATGTGTTAGAAAACGCCAAGAAGGTGGCTTCTTGCTTAACTAAATAGTGTTTCTGTTTGACAAACGCAATCATAAATGTTATTGTAGTGTTATATATTGTTGTAAAGGAGAATGTATGGAAATTCTAACCTGGATCAAAACTAACATCACTGGACTACTAGCTGTCTTGGGTGCTATTGTTACTTTGGCTACTGCTATCGTCAAATTGACTCCGTCTCAAAAAGATGATAATGTGTTAGCCAGAATTATTAAAGTATTAGAAAGCTTGTCTCTGTGCAATGCTGACGGCTCTTTCATTACCAAAGAGGAAGTAAAAAAGAAATGAGTTCTCTTTACGCTAACGTTTTCTCTTTCATCGCTTTATTGGCTTGTATTTATTTGGCTTTTAAAGTAGGTACTAACTCTCAAGAAAATAAAGAGTTAAAAAAAGAGATTGAGCATATCGCTCAGGAACAAGAACATGCTAAGAAAGTTAAAGAGGCTATTGCTGCCAAGTCTGATTCTGATGTTGTTAAGCGCGTGCGCTCCATCAAACGTAAGAAAACCAGTAAATAGTGTTCTTTGCAATATTGAGTTTGATTACTTAGATGAGAATATGAGCTATCAGAATGCAAGAGCAATCTTAACTCATTATTGTTTGTGTAACCCACAAGAAGAAGTTTGTAAAGATTTGAAGTAGCAGCTAACCAAAATTGTGTTGTGCTACTCTCAGCCCAGAGAAACCCCCCTCGCTCTGGGCTTTATTATTGTCTAATCTCTGGAGGAGTATAAGCAGGATTGTTTTTTTGCATTTTTTTAATTGATTTCTCTCGCTCTCTAATATCTTTCATAAAAGGATGTATTTCTTCATGGCAAGCATTACATAATGGAACGAGATTATTATCTTTATTTGTTCCACCATTTATTAAAGGTTTAACATGATGGGTACAGTTGGCTTTAGCTCCACAGACGATACAATATTTGCTTTTTAAAGAAAAACGAACTCTACGAAGTCTTTTATATCGCTTACTAGCTTTTTCCCATGGTTTGATTCTTGCTTCTTCCTTTAAAAATTCCAACCGTTCTGCTGATGACATCGCTCTTAAACGCATCATTATTGGGAAAACAATTTTATCTTTTTTTCTTTTCTTTTTTGCTTTTTTCTCGCTTAGTTCGCGCTCACGCACTTCTGCATTAAAAGCTTTTATTTGTTGTTCTAATCTGTCTAAAGATCGTGGTGCTCTGGTCCAAGACATAGTTTCTCCTTTCGTCCCTACAGAGGTTTTTCTGCAGGCCGTGCAAGATATATGTAGTTATAATGCCTTTTATAGTATATATATCTAAAAGATAGCTAGTAATAAGATAGACTCTTTTACTCTAACACTCAGTTCAAAGGATCTTTGTTTTATTTCTGTAGGTTTCATCCTTATCCCTTTGGAAGTTCTGTAATAGGTACACACTCAACAACAGTGGCCCGTTCTAGCGTCCCTCTATCTTTACAGTGAGTTTATTTTGTTTTAGATCTTTTGTTCCTGGCTCGGAGTGTCTATTAACTCCCCTCACTGATGGTGTTTTTGAAGCACACCTAACAATAAAAAACCACCCTTCTTTCTAACTCTCCCATGAGCTATTTAGTAGGGTGGTTTTTAAGGCTTACTCATCTTTCTGTAGGAGGAATGATGAATAGAACAGATTGTTTTTTATACTAAATAGCCTTTGGGAGAGGTACTAATAGTATAACATACAAAAAACAATTTGTCAAGTGCTTTTTTATTTCACGACGGAGATTTCAATCCTCGGATCGTTTTTATCAACATCCCAACCTAAGAAAATTGGGGTAAAATGATAAGCGTCATCGTCTTCCAAATACATATGTTTTACCATAGCGTCTGCAAGACCCTGAAGAATATTCATCCAATCCCATCTTCTTTTTGTTTGCCTGTAAACATAAAATCCCACTTTAATTGGGCAAGAATGGCCCTCAATCATCTTTTTCCATTCTTCTGCATGAGCAGGTAGCTCTTTATCAAAAAACTTATCCTGCTCAGAGGCAGCTTGAGATTTAAGTACAAGGGTCCTTCCATTTCTAAGCCTAACCACTCTTCTACTATTTTTAGAAGATTTCAGCTCACAATGTAGGACAATCATAAAGAACACTCCTTAGGCTTACCGTACTTACGTACATTTACATTAAGCACTAAGCAAGTTCCTTTAGAATACTGCAAGCATTTCTTACAGCGTTCGTAATTGACCATAGTTATTCTCCGTCAGGTAAAGTATCAAGAATGGCTCTTGCTACATCAGAAGACACCAATCTCTCTTGTGATACCGTCACTTGGATCGGTTCTTTAAGTTCATCTTCTACGAGAAGTAGGTACCATTTCTTTGTTAAATTTTTCATATCGTTTTTCCTCTATTTTATTTTTCACTATAAACACTATTATAGCAGATGCTATAAAGCTAAGACTAGATATTATTCTCATAATAACGAATCTACTTAGCGGTATTGGGACCATATTCCCTCCTAAAATATAGGGGAGCCATCAGCAGACTCCCCATACACCACATGGCAGACACAGGGCGGAAATTAGAACGGAGGCTCAACAAATTCAGTATCTTCTTTCTGAGGCTCCACATCGATAGTATCAAATGTTTCGTTTAAAGCCTTAACATCTTCATCCCACGGTTTGCCAATAGCAGGTAACTGCTCATTCTTATGCAAATCAATGATGATATCATGCGCTTTTAAGAAGTCTTTAGCTAAACTCATCACTTCGCTCATTTTAACTTCTCTTTTAGCCATAGTAGCATTATGAATAGCAATCTCTTTAGCAATACCAGTATAACATTGTAGCTTAATTTCTTGCTGTTTAGCCATTTCCATATTGATTCTGTCAATAGGAATGCCAGTGGCAACAGATACCTTCTTAGCCTCTACCGTAGCGGGATTAGCATGCACGGGCTCAATGAATTTAGCAGACTGAATAAAACTATGTCCTTTAAACTCACCCATGCTTACTTCATATTTACCAGGTTCTTGTACATAGTCATAAACCTTATTGGTTTTATTAACTTTGTACTGTTCGCCTTTGTCAGTGTGAAGAATCTTCTTCTCACCGAATTTGTCCGTCTTGTTTTCAATTCTAGTAACACATATTAACATACATGTTCTCCTTAGTAGTATTTATTATTTCTTAAATAGTATTGCTGCAGAAGCACTTTATAATGCTCAAAAGCTTTGTCCAAATCCTTACATTCAACTAAAGGACCTAATTTATTATACGCATCTAATTGCCACTTTTTCAATACTGATACATCAGGCAAATGTATAATCTTAGCACCTTTAATCTGAATCTCTCCTTTAGACATCTGTTCTACAGCAGCCTTGTATGCTGATAACTGCAAGGCATATCCTTGATGCACCGACTTTGATGTTTTATTATCATCAATATAAAAGTCACCATTATCATAAGCCAAAATATCAAGTCTGCCACCAAAACCAAGACCATCTTTGCAATACACAACAGGCAACTCAGTACATACAATTTCCATTCCTTCTTTAACCCATATATCTTTGAATCTGGTCAATCTGTCATCTTCATAATGTTCTTTGCCATTTAACCAATTTTCAATATTATCATGAGCTTTAGTACCAGAGTCAGCGGCCTCATCTTTCTGTCTTTCAGGCTCTTTCAAGGCTTGTTCTACTAGCCATGCAGCATCTGTGTCAGAGATTTTCTTCCCAGAATGCAACATCTCAATCAGCATATCGTGCATCTTCTGGGCTATTTCTCTCTTAGCCCACTCCATAAGAGCACCTGCTTTGTTGCCATCCATAGACATCACTGAAGTGCATCTAGGCCAGCCTTGTCCTTCAAGCAGATATCCCTCTTGTCTTGGACCAATCTTTCCAAATTCAATACGATTAGCAACATCAAACAATCTGAATATCTTTTCTTTATCTTCTTTCTTAATATTCTGATTGTTTTCTACTAACTCGTATTTCTCCTTGCCTACCATAGTCCCTCCTAAGCGTGGCCTACTTTACCTTTAAGTGCATTTTTCAAATTACTCAAAGCCAAAGTCATGTTGCTATCAATCATCTGCATTTGTTTTTCAACTTTCTTAAGACATTTATCATTTGAGAACACAAGTTTAACTTGAATCTGTCCAAAGCCATTTTCTCCCACTTCTGAACTAATACATTCCATAGTAGCCAATTTCTTCATAACTTTAGGGGTAAAAGTAGCAATCAAAGCATCTTCAACAGTTTCTAGCTCAACTTCTTTGCCGTTGTTATTACTTTTCATGTTCTCATGCTGCAATTTGCAAGCTTTCTTCACAGCCATATAGTCTTGTTTTACCAGCTTATTAATGCTCTTCTTTGTCATATATATCTCCTGTAATCATATTATACCAACAACCACAATCTTCACAATAAGCAATAGCCTTTTGATTCTCTATTCTTATTGTATTAGCACTCCAGCATTCAGGACAATCATTCCACATAACAACCTCCTACCACCATGTTTCATCTATTTTCTCTTTGCTCTTTTTATTATATTTATATAATTTTCTTTGCAAAGCTCTGTATTTTTTAATGATTTCCAATGATACTGGGTCTTTTTTAAGCTCTCTCATTTGAGCTCTCCACATACCTATTCCATCTTTTTTAGGCTTTGCTTCTCTTTGTTTTCTTAAAGATTCTCTTTTGCATTTAATACTACAATAGCGTTTCTTTGAGCGTAAACGCCCATTAGAAAGCTTTTTACCACATATCAGGCACTTAGTTATACCCAAGCTCATTTAAATCCTCCACAAGCCAAGGCCAACGTTCTTTGCATGTTTCAAGTATTTCTTTTGAAACCTGTCTGATTTCCCATTGTGCATGCTTGTCCAAACGTAGCTTTAAAAAATGTCTCAAACTGCGTAAATTCATATCCATGCACATATTAGTGGCCATCCCTTGAGGAAGCAACATACGAGCATCTTCTTTAGGAACACCAGAGTTAATTAAGAATTTATAAATCTTCTTGCTTTGTTCAACAAAATCAACAGCTCCATCATATTCTTTAAGTACGTTATAAGGCAAAATACAATCTAATTCAGATACATCTACATATCTTTCGCTCATAACACAGTAAGAAGCAATACGATGTCTCACTATCTGATTCTGACACACTCTGCTAATGCCTTTAAACTCCCACATTGTATGTGCAAATTCAAGCGGAGTCTCATGACCAGATTTAATAAGACCTTTAATAAACTGTGCTCTTGTAGGCAAAGAATCTTTGTCATGGCTGTTATAACAGGTACGAGCAGCATATGTGATATTAAAAGCAGCATCTGTAGTACAATCAACTAATCTTACTTCCATTTATTTATCCTCCGATATTAATAATAATACAAGATATCCTATCAAATCTTTGACAGTATCTTCATTAAATTTATTGTTTCCTCTCTTAATGCGAGACAATTTGTCGTCTATTCTGACACATATTTGCTCAACAGAAGAGGCCTTGCTAAATACTCTTACGGGATCTAAAGCAGAATTGCCATAACTTTCATTCTTCTCTTTAAGCATATGAGCAACATCTAAACATACTTTACATACTTTCTCATTAAATTTGTCTTGCTTCATAAATCAAATGCCTCCTCTGCATCTTTTATTGCTTCTTTGCGATAAACAAAAGGTCCATTGCTGAGTATCCCAGCTTTCCAATAATAATAATTATCTTTTATGTAAAAAGAGATACCTGCTCTCTTTCTAGCCGAATGCTTCCTACAAGCTTCTCTCCTTTTCTTTTTATCTATTGGCTTTGCCTTACTTTTTCCAAGAGCTTTATTCTTTCTAGTATATTCTAAAATCTTTTCTCTATTCGCCAAATAATACTCCTTAAATCTGGCTTTCACCTCTGGTCTTTTAATATACTCTCTTGAAGCCGCAGTAAGTCTTTCTTTATGTTTTATGCGATACCTTGTTTTAGCAGCTAATATGCTTTTCCTATATTTTTCCCTCATATGAACCCTCTAAACACAATGTTAATACATCTTCTTCACAATCCATCTTTTCTGTAGGAGCATATGAAAGCCAATCATAAGAAACAGTATGTCGTCTTTGTTTTAAATTCTCCCTTTTAAAACGCTTATCTTTTCCTTTGATAGCATTGTCCATCAATATGCCGAATATCTTTTGGCCTGTTTTTGGGTGCATTAAAATATATTTAGTGTCAGTAACAAGCTTTGCATCAAAATATTTTATTACATCCAAAGCATTATATAAATCATAGCAACATATGGCATTCTTTATCTTATCATAATCAATCTTAATATTCATATAAAACACTCTCCATCAATTTTCGTCGTATAGCTTCTTTAGTAAACTCTGCTATAATACTATCAAAGTTGCCAGATATAATATCTCCTCTGGTTTTTCTTTCATATAAATGCACAATAATAGCCATAAGATGTTGGTCTGTAATCTCAGATAGCATCATCCTTCTGCCAAGATAGGTTCCCCACACTTTCATCGGATAGAAATAGTCGCAATTCTTTGGATTAAATGTAGTTTGAGAATAAACTCCATCCTTTTTAGCCATATATCTTAAACAATCATATTTCTTTTTACATCTTTTACCAGAACAATGACACACATCGTGCATCTCATAATATCCTTCAAACGGTCTCTTCTTCATTCCCTCTCCTTAAAAATTTATTTCTCCCTATACAATCTGTGAAATTCTACATAAATTTTTGTTATACTTATAGTAGATTTTTACAATAACCTAGAATAACCTAATCTTGCCTTAGTTATGTTTATTCCTAATCTTTTCCCAAATTTCTATTGCTATAATAGGTATATTCTCTATAGGAATTGATAGCCAGTCTATTTGTTCTCTTATATAATCAATCTGCTCTTTAGTCGGTGTTTTCATTTAACATACCTCGTAAGTTGCTTTATCAGTTATGTCTCTCAAATACGCTTGCGCTTCTTCAAGAGAAGAAAAACTAGGTATAGTCGCATAGGGCGTACTTGCCCCAAGACCCTCCCAAATAGTTACAGGTATGCCAAAGACTTTTGTTCTTTCTTGAATTTCATATCTTATTGGATTATACTTGTAAGATATTTTAACAATACGATATTCTGTCATACTATTCACACTCCTTTAATTGCTTTCCTTATTTTTTATCATTTTTTCAGTAATATACTGTTGCATAAGTTGTAATAGTTTATCCCCAGTATCCAGAGTGCGTTCACCGATGTTCTGTATTTTTTCATTATTTACTACTTTTGGTAACAAATAAATAGTCGCCATTTGTTTTGTATTAGGCAGAAATACAGCACCGCAAATAAAAAACAATTCCAAAACTACCCACACAGGATAATGCCAAGGGAAATCATCTCTGTCTAATATCACATATCCTGTAAATGAAAACAGAATAAAACCAAATATGACAGCAAATATAAGAAAAGCTTCATTTATTTTATCCAACATTATTATCCAATAAACCATTTCAGTTGTAATCATTCTTTAATCTCCTATTCTATTGTGTAAAAAGAATAATCTTCATTCCAAGAAATTTGTGCATTTACCCACAAACAACCTTCATCAGTAAAAGCGCAAACAATACCATTTACCATTTTGTAATATATATGGAAATCTTCTCTATATACAACATTGCCTAATTTAAGAGCAGTTACCAATTTTTCAAACGAGTCTAAATACTCTTTCATTCATCCACCTCCTTTTTTAAACAATCAATAGACTTGATATAAGTAAAACACACATATCCGTCTTTTGTGTCATATCTTTCAATCCCATATCCAACACTTTCGGTTTCAGTGTTCGCTTTTATTCCTTCTTTCTCCTGGATTTTCATAACCATTGCAGCAAAAAGTAATATTACAATAACAAAAATAACAATAATATCTTTATTCATCTTTCTCCTCCAAAAGTGCGTTTAGTGCCGCTTCCATCATATCTGATATGTTAGGATGGTTTGGCTCTACATAAAAATATCCCCTGTATGCTTTCTTAGCCGCCTTTGCCATACGCTCAATGGCCTCTTGGCGAGAAAGTCCGATAAGTTCTTTCTTTTCACAATGGATAAAATCATCTTCTTCGCAATCTTTCCATTTTTTAAATTTACCGCACGCAAAATCAACCCAAGTATGTCCACCTGCCGTTGTTTCGTGAGACTCCCTAAATTTACATTCAGGCTCAATTACTCTTATTAAAATTCTTTCCTCTGCCATAACTATTCCTCCCATTCTCCGATGATGTCTAACTCGGTTTCTGCCTTCTCTAAAAACCTTCCTGTTGTGTCGGTTATAACAAAATCTCCACTTTCCAAGTCAACAAATTTTACAGCGTAAACACCTTCTTTGTCCTTTAATATAAAACAGCATATATGCTTTCTGCCGGCTCTATTTTTATAAAACTTTCCTACTTCCCAATTCAAAGGCTTGGCTTCTTCTATGTATGGGTTTTCTGTTGAACATATACATTGGTTAATCATCCATATATTCTTCTTAAAAAAATGACACAATGTTCCTTCTATCATTTTATAATAACCCGAAAAGTCAGATTTAACTTCCTTTCCATCCTTCAAAGCCTTAATAACTTCTTCCGGCGTTTTTAAGTATTTTTTTCTCATAACTATTCTCCTTTCTTTTAATTACGACACTATCAATAGGGCCGTCTTGTTGGTATGTAGCAAGATAACGTGCTAATTCAATAAGAGCAATATCTAAAGAGGGAGCATAACCTGTAACAACCCAAATTCCGTCTTGTTTAATCTTAAACTCATATTTCATAACTATTTTCCTTTTAACTGTTCGCAAATGCACTTTTTACGTTTTATTATACAAATATGAGGCTTTTTTTCTTCTTTTCTTCTAGTTTCTCTGTTTTTATACCCTGATCTAAATTCTTTCATACCTATTTCCTCCTATTTGTAGGTGTTGTCATAAATACTTTGTTTTTTCCCAATAAGCAATAATTTCTTTAATCCTGTGTATGCTGACTTTAAAATCCAGCATACGTGCGATATCATTAACTTGTTTGTATGTAGGTTTTGTTGACTCTCTCAAAAACTCATCTCCTTTATTGCACAAAACAACTCCTGCAAAAAGACCACCAAAAAAGAAAATGCAAAGCAAAGCAATAAAAATAATATATTCAGGTATGTATATATTCATACTAACTCCTATTTATTAGCCCATTCTTCTACCAAACAACTTTTTGTGCATTCTTCAACCATTTTAATTCTTTTGTCTAACTTATTGTAATGAAGAACACACATAATAGTGAGTATTGCTAATATCGTTAAAAATAAAATCTCTTTATCCTCATTCATATCAACTCCTCCTATTCCAAGCGGATATGGCTGCTTCTTTATCAAAAAATAAAGGTGTTTGTTTTCCACAGGCGCACATTACTGCACACGCGCTAAATACTAATGTTGGAACTGCAAAAACTGCAGGTATTTTCCCACACTCACACGGATTCAATTCTTCGCTCATAAAATCTCCTATAGACAAAAAAAGCCTCGTTGCACCAGGACTGGAGAGGCTGCATCCAGCGGAACGAGTATATGTGGAATAAGCAAACCACATACCTGGTTAGACACAATTATTATGAGGCATTGTGCACAGCCTTATGGGGAGACAAATTATCCCATACAACCCATATTAGGGTCAATACCAAACTCTGCATACCATTTATCAGCATATGCTTCAAGAGCAAGCAACTCTTCTTTTTGTTTGGCAATCTTCATTTTAAGACCTTCAATCTTTTTATGCAGTTCGCCAGACATAATAAGTCTTTTGGCTCTTTTGCGTTCATTATAGCGTTTAGCGACTACTTTATGTTTTTCTAATAAGTCAGCATATCTTCCAGTATCTTTTAATTTCTGGATATACGCTTTCTGACTAGCTTTAACTCTGTCCTTATGCGCTTCATAATATCTTTTGGAAGACGCTTTCCCAGTGAGTTTTTTGCATTCAGCACACACTCTTCCACTTTCAATTTCTTTACCACATTTTTTACATACTTTCATAATCCTTTCTCCTCTAATTCTTTAAGATATTGCTTAACATACTCATCATCATATTTAATTTCCTCTAAAGACTCTTTATCCCAAAGACTATAAGAGTCATATTTTGGAGTATATTTTGCAATCTTAATTTCAGGTCTTACATATTCTTCTTTGTACTTGTATAGTCTAGCAAATTTAGCTAAGTATTTGATAGTCTTTTCTAAATCACTCAACACCACATATTCTTTTGCAGAATGCGGATTATAATAACCACAAGAAACATTCATCATATTGATATTTGCTTTACCAAGCACATTAACATCTGTACAAATACCCTGTGCTGCCTTATAATCGCTGAAAACAGCCTTAATTGCGGTTTTAAACTGATCTGAGCATAACTCATACCCACCAGACTTAAAAATCAAATCCTTGGCCCCTTTGCGGTCAATTTCAATTAAATATAGATTGTCTTTGAGAGAGGAGGTGTTGTAGGCGGAGGAACCTCTACAACCACTCTCCTCATCTCTAAAGAAGATGACTTTGCATGGTACCTTTTGGAGGAGTTCTAGGCATGCTACGATACCACATTTGTCATCTCCGCCGACACCATGCTCATTAAACGACACCAACACATTGTTATCAATGCAGGTTATGGCAGGAGCGTCTTTATGTACAGTATCTAAATGGCAACAGAAAGCAGGAACTTCTTTCTTGCTACTGCTTGTAACAGTGATGTTGCCGTAAGAATCCATACTCCATTTATGATTCTTAATATAATGATAAATAGACTCAAGATCATTTTCTTGTCTATTCCAAATGTCTTTGTATTTAATATAAAGGTTCATTTCTTCTCTCCTCAAAAATTTGATATATTCTCATAAAGTCTTTTTTCTGTCTTAATTTCACAGTAGAAAAAGGACAAACAAAATCATGCAGCTTTTTATTATTGTTAAGCAGCAATTCTCCACATTTGCAAAAGTTCAAATGAGGATGATAAGATCCGCTACTTACATAATTATCATAAGGCAAAGTAGCTTGAGATTGTTGAAGAAACAAAAGCTTTTCTTTCTTTCTATACAACATTATTTTAAAAGAATCTACATATGGCTTGTAAGTGTCTTCTCCCATTGCTTCAATATCCAAGCACTTAACATAATCATCATCATCTATTCTACTTGGATAATATACGACATCCTCATCGCCAAACTTTTTTTCTATTTCTATTAAAGCTTCTTCCGCGTCTGCACCATTACAATATAAACGGTCAACATAAGTCTTTCCTTTAGCAGTTTCCCATACTAAAAAACGACCTACGTCAACGCCTTCAATATTCACTTTGAATGCTTTTGCACCAAAAGCTTTATAATATGGTTCGCAGTTCATTCCTTGCATACAACTACAAGTAGCATATCTCTCACCGCTACCTCTACCATAGCCTCTTTCATTTTCCAAGCTAATTAAATCCATATCATAAGCTTCTTGTATAGTACATTCGCTGATAACACAGCCATTATTATAATTATGCAACAACATTGCAAATTCTTCAAATCTTACTTTTTTAATGTCATCATTTAAATGTTTACTTGTCCTAAACACATTTAATAATCTTGCATATTTATTTTCATCAATAGCTCTGTTTAATAACTTATACAAAGATACCATTCTTCCGTTATTTTTAAGCCATTCTTCTTTATCTTCATTATCAACTTTATGGATGAATTTTCTATATTGTTTGCGAGACAAATAACCTATTTTAGTTTTATCTCCAACAGCTTTATACAAATAATATTGTTTATCATTATATGCACATAAACATGCTATTGCATCAGCTGTTTCGCCAAAATCTTTATAATCTGCTAAGCCATACTTAGGCAGATATTTAAATTTTTCTATAAAAAGTGGTAATGCTTTTTTATAATGTGCACGTCTTATACTTTTTATTCCTTCGAATACAGCACCTTTAAACAAATAATCGTAAAGAACAGCTCTTTCTCTAAACATAATTCCTCCTATAATGCCAATGTTTCTCTTATTGTTTCTAATACTTTAGGTATTTCTTCTAAATTGAAATATCTGTGGCCTACAAGCTCTTTAAGAAACTTATGAGATTTTTTTCTAGCTCCTTTAAATAAAACTTTAAATTCCATTCTATCTCCAGCTTCTTTTGCTTTTTTAATAGCGTCAATAAGTTCTTTGTTGGCGACAAATTTAATATCTTTCGCTTCATCCCAAGTTAAATCTAATCTATAAGCACTTTCATTTTTTCTTTTGCCACTTGCTAAAAGATATTGAAATAAAGTTCCTTTGTTAAATTTTCTTGTGTAAAATTCAACCGCGATATTAAAATCTCCATACTTATTTGGAAAAGTTTTATCTGTTATTTTTTTCAAATAACATTGGTCTAAATCTTCATATTCATAAAAAGCAGCGATATATTCTTTTTTTGACAAAGCTTGTCCATTATGCAAGAAATATTCGCTTTTATTATAAATCTCATCTCCTATTTCAAATGAACAATCTTTGTGATAATATTTGTTATTCTTATATATGTAAATACCCTTTTCTTTTAAATCATCAATTTGACCAGATTTAATAGCTTTTTTTACACTATCAACCCAATAATGCCTAATATTTGGTACATTTGAATGCCACATACTTCCAATACAAATTTCGCCTGCTCTCCGTACACTTTTCATTAAATCTTGCTTAGTATTTATTTTTACTTCTCTTCTAGCAGAAGCAATCCAATTACTAAATTGTTTATATTTCCAAGAATCTTTATCAAGTCTTGGAGCGTTTTTTATTGTTCTAAATAAAGACAATAAATATTCTCTGTTATCAAATAATTTATTGCTATCAAAAATCATATTAATTCCTCCTATTAATATATAAACCCCCCACGTTTGCACGCAGGGGGTGATAGAACAGAGACACTTACTTCTAGGCGTTCTCTTTGCCCACTACTTTAGGATAAGGTTTACCACTTAATTCACCATATCCAATTTCAATTTCAACAAAGATCTTCTTCCCGATATCACTTTCTTTAATACCATCAGGAAAAGTCTTTTTAAAGGCTTTACCATCTAATTCAAAGAATTGTCCAAACGTAAAGCCTTTATAGTCGAACTCAACATGGGCTCTAAGTTCACCATACCGAGTAAAAGTAGGTCTTGCAGACACTAACGTCACTAATCTGCAACCTGCTTTCGGGGCTTCAGTAGCCTTTTTTGCTACAGGAGCTACAATAACCTGGTCGTTCTTTTTCATCATGATGCTACTCTCCTATTTAACTTTTTTTACTAAATATATATCACGTTTTTCTACATGACCATCTTCATTGAATACTTTGCAAGAGTTCTGTTTGCCATTTAACTCTGCACCGTAGAATTTATTTCCTTTCTTTAGATTGATATACACTTGATGACCTTTGTTGGTCTCAAACACAAAACCAATTTCAGGTTTTACAGCGGGATTTGTCACTTCCTCTTCAAACCAATATAAAAGAGTAGGATTAATTCTTAAAGCAGCGTTATAAACAATTCCTTTTTTGTCTTTTAGTTTAAGCAGGCCATATTCTAATGTATAAGTTGCTTTATAATAAGCGCCATCATTAACATGCACTACTCTTCCTTCATATAGAGCATTATTAATTTGTTCAAACGTCTTTAAGTAAGTCTTTTTGATCATTTGTTGTCTCCTATCATTTGTTTTATTGTTTTATGCCCTATTCTATCTCGTGCAGGCATTTTGTCATCTATTTCATACAAAAACCCAAGTAAATCATATTTATCTGGGTCTTCATAATCGGAATACAAATGCTGAACTATATTCCAATCTTTATCAAACAGATACATTCCGTTGTCACCATTATCACAGTCTAAATTCACTAATGTATCTATTCCAATACTTAATGTGCCACCAAAGAAGTTACCAATGACCTGACACATGCGTGCCCAGCCATAGTTATCATTGATGGGATTTCTGATTCCTGCTAACTTACAGTAAGTAAGAAAAGCCTCTACACTGCTTTTCCCACCATTCCAATGCAGATATATTCCAATCTTTTTATCATTTGGTATATTCTGATTGGTAGTAATCACACATCTGTTTCCCATATTACCATTCCTCTTCTTCTTCGCATATGTCTTCATCACGCTCATATGCACCGTAAGAAATATTATTCATTGAATCAACAAGTTGTTTATCAATCATTAACTCGCGCTCTGGAAACACACGAGTCCAGTTGTTATGCTTTACAAAAACTTCATCACTCATTATATAATTCCATGGATACATATTATCCCTCCTATTAAAAATCTAATTTATATGTTTTATTTAACCATTCTCTTGCTTTAATATGCTTTTCATGAGCATTTCCAAGATTATAATAATTAAACAAATGATAATTTGTTTCCTCTAAATCTTTAACATCTTTATTATTCAATAAAGAACACAATCTATTCCTTTGGTATTCTTCTTCATGATTCAAACAAAAATTCCACAACATTTTTATCACATCTTCTTGCGAATATTTCTTCTTTTTAACGTCTACCATATAACTCCTCCTCTATTTTTTCATTTAAAACTCCAATTAACAACAAATACGTTGCAAAGTATCATATGTTTCGTATCTATGAAAACATAATTTTTGTCTCAGTTTTCTTAAATTTTTAAAATCTTTTAATACAACATACCCTTTCTTCAAATTTTTTTCTATTTTATCTATTAATCTTTCATACTTCATTTTATCTTTATAAAATTCAGTATATTCAAAATTATCGGTATCAAACATACAACTCCCTCCTATACTGTTTAATTAAGCGCAAATAGCTCTAATTTTGATTTTTATATTACAACGCTACACTTGGCCTCCACAAGTGATTTCTTGGTCTTATAAACATCATAAGACATAACTACACCTAAAATACAAGACGCTGTCAGGTTAGCAATACCAACGATTAAACCAGCACCACTAAAATAAGCAACAGATAATGATATTAGTATATTCAATGCAAACATCTGTACAGATAATACTCTTACGGTATTATTTGTATTTACTAAACCTCCAATCAAAAAATTCAATGCTTTGCTTACTTTATTATCAGAACTACACAATTTCTTAATAAATTTGTGTAAAATTGTCGTTGTTTTAATAACGACATTCTTAATAGCCTCATAAAAGGCTAATTGTATTACGAACTGTAATACGACAATATAAAACAACAATGTAGTCATTACTTGCCTCCTCTAATGATTTGATGATTCTCTGTATACCACAAACTCACTTGATAGTGTTGTTTATAGTCTTCAGGTTTCAATATCTTTGCATACATAGCCTTACGAAAGGCTTTAAAATACACTTCAAATATTTTGTTTTCTATCTTAGCTCGCAATATTCTTAATTTGTTTTTAATATCGATTGCTTTTTAATATGTTGGGCTGTCCAAAAACCATTCTCCGTCCTGAAGCACAAAGCGCAGTCTCACGGTCATTTTCTCGTTTTCGTCTTCAAGAAGATACGAGTCTATTTCAACGTTAACGTATTTCGCCGTGCTGGGGCGAACTATCCTCATGCTTTCCATATCGTATCTTCTATGGCCGGCCTCTTTTAAAAGATTAAAGCTGTTTATTTCCGAGTCTATGTATTTCAAGAGCCAATCTTGATTTTCAAGATATCTCGCGGTGACTAAGTTTCCGCCGTTATTATCGTCTGCATACCCGTCGAAAAGCATTGTATAAACACCGCTGAGATAATTTTTGCTGTATACATGCTCGGCGGCTGCCTTTATCGTATCCACCATGAGATATTTTGAATCGCTGGTTACATATTCATATAAGATGTATTCTCCGCTTTCGCCGTCATAGAGCATGTGCAGCAGATGCGCGGCGCATTCCGTATCGGTATCCGACCGAAATACATATCCGCGCGCCTCCAGCGATTTTCGCAGCCGCGCATGGTTTTCAATAACGCCGTTGTCATCCACGAACTCGCTCTCAAGCTGGACGACGGCATCGTCGGTCAGTGCGCCAATGACAGTGCCGTTGGGCACATCA
>CALDQE010000048.1 GCA_937911295.1 uncultured Verrucomicrobiota bacterium | reverse complement strand
CTTTGGCCTGATCGATCTGCTGGAGAAGAACACCTGCAAGAAGCGACCACGCCTGAAGGCTCTTAGGCTGAAGGTCGGTCACTTTCTGAAGGGACATTCTTGCAGCATCAAGGTCACCGTTAAGAAGGTTCAATAAGGCGTTGTCGAATCCGGAGGTTTCCTTGTTGGCGGCTACCTTTACAGCCTTTGAAAGGAACTTCTTGGCATCGTCAAATGCGCCCTTTTGCATAGCAAGGCGGGAAAGCCCCATAAGAGCGTCGTGGTTGTCGGCATCTTTCTCAAGAACCTTTTCATAAACTTCGCGCGACTTCTGGGCATCGTTATTGTTGGCGTAAATTGCAGCCATCATATTAAGAAGCCCCGCCTGACGATCTTCCGGAACAAAGTTGATAGCGCGGCGAACTTGAGCGATCGCACTTCCCGTCTGACCGGAACGCGCCCATGCAAATCCCATTCTCGCGAAGATTTCCGGAGAACGGATGTAACCGTAATACCTTGAAAGAGAATAGAGCTGATAGCGGCGCTTAGGATCGTCGACAATCGCTTTAAGTTCTTTATTGATTTCATTCTTGCGGGCAAGAGCTTCTTTAACGCCGGCGCGCGCCATTTCAAATTCATTCAAAAGAGCGCAGACATTGTCCGGGTCGATGTTTTTACGGACAAGTTCGTACATTTCAAAAGCGAGAGAATCCTTACCTACATCCTGCAACACGACACCGATATTGTTGGCGATAAAACCCGAATGGCGGCGAAGCTGCAAGCGAAGGCGTTCAATAGCATCGCCCGACTTGAAAATCGAACGCGATCCAATAGCGTTTTCCCCTCCGAGATAAGGAGAAACGCGTGTCCAATACGAGAGGAAGTCCTCACGAATCTTCATCACACGTTTTTCATCGAGTTTTTTAACGCCGCCAAAGAAGATATTTTCAGGAATGGGCGTGACTATCAATGATGCTAAAGCTGACATGCATAGACAGATTGCCGTTTATAAGGAAACCGCATTAAAGGAAGGATTCAGATATCCGGAATTTCTGGACGAGGAATATTCCTTCGATTATACCATTGATGCCTTAAGTCTTATGAATTACTACATAAAGGCTGGAATATTCTCTTTGGCTACATTGGAAAAGATTACCGGCATAAACCAGAAACAGTTGTGGGCATATACAAACGGCACAAAGCCGCGCAAGGCCCAGGCTGATAAGATAAGGTCAGGTTTTCTCCGCCTGTCGAAAGATCTGGATGCCGTGTTTGCCTGATTTTTTCTGGAACGAAGACAAATGACAACCTGACTTCAGTATATGGGGAAGGTAAAGATAAAGGTGGACTGGTGTGATAAGAATTTTGCAGCATGTCCTGAGAATGAAAATATTGCATGCGTAGTCACTCATAAAACTCTTGAGGGACTTAAAAATGATATGGAAGAGGCTCTTCGCCAGCATATTGAGTGGATGATTGAAGATGGCGATGATCTTCCTGCAGAGTTTGTCGGAGACATCGAACTTGAGTACAATCTTACTACGCGGGCACAACTCCGCTATTCCGAAAACTTCATTACAAGAAAGGCCCTGTCCGATGTAACAGGCATAAATCTGCAGCAGCTCAGTCACTATGCCAACGGGTGGCGTAATCCTGGTCCCGAGATGCGGAGAAGAATCGCAGATGGAATACGTAGCATAAGCAATAGGCTTGTCCACATTCTGTGAATGTTCTCTTTTCAAAAACTATAGTTCAACGTTCTATTGTCCGTATCCTATAGATGGGAAAGTATGCAATTAATGTTTGCAATGTTTTGTGAGTATTGTATATTTGCATTAACTATAATCCTTAATCTAAACGAGAAAAACGATAGATGTCACCTTCCAGAATAGTCCCCCTGCTGATACTGTCCTTTTTGTCTACGCTCTGACGGGCATACAAAGCAACATGCTTGACACTTTGTTTTTTTTAAAAAAAATTTTATTTACAAATCTTTTACAGGTAAAATATCCACTATCTATGTGGAAAGCAATACTTTGTCTATACACAACAAAACTATCGTTCAAAATATAATTGCATTAGTTAATTGACAAACAATCCATAATTCCACTAAATTTGGAACTTATCAGACTCCTCCAAACCTAATAAATCAATAGCTCGATTGAACACCTCCGCAGCTGTATCAAACTTTTCTGGATGATGTGCATCGCTGCCACAATAGAATTTGCAACCACAGGATTTGGCAATTCGGTACATTCGAAGCACCTGATCTGCCTCTGAATCCTCAAAGCTCATGTCACTCATATTTAACTCTATGCCCACTCCAATCCTCGCACATTTAGAAAAAACTTGCTCCATATCATCGGATGTGATTAAATCAAGTACTTCCAAATAATCTTTGCGAGAAGCATTATTGATTAAATGGCAAGATAGGTGAGCAATACCAATTTTCTGAAATGGCAAATCTCTTTGTGTTAGAGCTTCTAGCCTCTCAACCCAAAGCTGTGCTCGGCGTAAATTGCTTTGAGCATCCTCCTCTGATATTACAAACCCTTTCATATGCATATGGGTGGTCGGGATAATTACAAAATCAAACTCAGAAAATGTTTTGTCTGCAATACCAAGCGTATAATTTTTATTAAAATCTGTTTCACATCCAAACAAGAATCGGGTTTCATCATTAGATGGCAAAGGCTTGTTTTGGCTAACATGAGCAAAATTCTGGGCTTGATACCAGTTTGTTGCCTCTGGAACATCATCATCCCAAAAATGATCTGTCACACAAATTGTATGAAGCTTATTATCCTTTGCGTACTTAAAAATTCTATCCTTATTTTGGGCTGGGTCATTAGAACAAAGAGAGAGATGAGAATGAATGTGAAAATCGTGATCAAATTTAAATTTCATAAGAATGTAACCCTTTTACAAATATACAAATAAAGTACTCTTTTCTAAGTAGAAATACAAGCAAGAATATACGGAAAATTGCATACTCATTTAATTATGCAAATTTCCTTTTATCAAACGGTTGACAATTTTATTGACTACACATTGCGATTTTTTGACAGTTCTTCTCCCTTTATCCGCAGCACTGAGTAGCGGTAACAAATTAAGTCCCCACTCTGAAACACTACGTAAGCTCTTCGGACTCTATGGGATAGAAAAACGGAAACATAGGTTATGTGCAAGGCTAAAAGCCTTGAAGCATTTGTTTTTGGAGGCGAACCAATCCTATTTTACCGCGTGAATACACCACAAAAACAAAAAGGGCGTGGACCCGTAAGTCCACGCCTTTTTGTTTTTTAGTCACGTGCGTTTGAGCAATAGTGAGTGTGCAGTAGGTGGTGAGCTTTCTCTCCACCTGGCTCACCAAGGAATTCCTCGTAGAGCTTCTTAATATCACTATTCTCATGTGATAGGCGCTTCTCCTTGCCTGCATCCTCAGCATAAATGCCTTCCATGCGAGCTGCAAGTGCTGCCTTACGGTCACCATTGATGTATGGCTGACCACCACCATTGATACAGCCGCCTGGGCAAGCCATAATCTCAATTGCCTGGAAGCGATTGCGATCTGCGCGAACCATATCAAGAACCTTACGTGCATTACCCAAACCTGAGCAAACTGCTACGTTTACTGATACACCAGGAGCAACATCAACCTTTGCCTCCTTAACGCCATCAAGACCACGTACAGCACGGAAGTTGATTGCATCACCCTCTAGGTTCTTGCCGTTTAGCATCCAGTATACAGAGCGAAGTGCTGCTTCAAGCACACCACCTGTTACACCGAAGATAACAGCTGCACCAGTTGACTCACCTAGTGGATTGTCATACTCAGCATCCTCTAGATTTGCTAGGTTGATACCACCCTCACGGAACATACGTACTAGCTCGCGAGTTGTAACAACATAGTCAACATCCTTAATGCCATCGTGCTCAAACTCTGGGCGACCTGCCTCGTACTTCTTAGCCTGGCAAGGCATAATAGATACAACAACCAAGTTCTTTGGATCAACACCAATCTTCTCAGCATAGTATGTCTTAGCAACTGCACCAAACATCTGCTGTGGTGACTTACATGAAGATGGGATATCTAGTAGATCTGGATAGTGATGCTCTAGGAAGTTAATCCAGCCTGGGCAGCAGGATGTTAGAATTGGTAGATTCTTACCTTCCTTAACACGATTTACTAGCTCTGTACCCTCTTCCATAATTGTCAAGTCAGCAGAGAAGTCTGTATCGAATACCTTATCAAAGCCAAGTGCCTTCAAACCAGCTACTAGCTTGCCTGTTACTGGCTCGCCAGCCTTGAAACCAAACTCCTGACCAACTGCTACGCGAACAGCTGGAGCTGTCTGAACAATAACTGTCTTTGTAGGATCGCAAATTGCAGACCATACCTTCTTAACATAGGATACGCCTGTGATAGCACCAACTGGGCAAACATTTACGCACTGACCACAGAATGTGCAAGAAGTATCAGCTAGAGGAATCATGCTAGCAGTACCAACCTTAGCAGCAAAGCCACGGCCATTACCAGTTAGAGCACCAACTGTCTGAACCTTGTTACATACTGTTTCGCAACGACGACACATTACGCACTTATTTAGGTCGCGCATAATTGCTGTTGATGTATCGATTGGGAATTCGTTCTGAACGCCCTGGTATGAAACCTCACGAATACCGAACTCTTGAGCAAGCTTCTGAAGCTCACACTCGCCATTCTTTGCACAAGTCAAGCAATTGCCAGAGTGATCTGAAAGCAATAGCTCTAGAACTGTGCGGCGAGACTTCATAGCACGCAAAGAGTTTGTAAATACCTCAATACCATCACGCTCAATTGGTGTTGCACAAGCAGGCACTAGAATAGCACGTGGGCCACGGATACCTGTTGCCTCAACAAGACATAGACGGCAAGAAGCTGGTTTATTTGCTACACCACCACCAACATCTGGGCAATAGCACAATGTTGGAATGTGGATATTTACTTTATTAGCAGCCTCAAGAATTGTAGAGCCTGCTGGAACGGAAACCTTTAGTCCGTTAATTGTTACAGTGACATTAGCCATGATAAAAACTCCTTATTCCTTTACAATTGCCTTGAATGGGCAGCTAGAGATACATGCACCGCACTTAATGCACTTTGCAGGATCAATTACATGCTTCTCCTTGATTGTACCTGTAATAGCACCTACTGGGCACATACGAGCACACTTTGTGCAGCCCTTACATGCATCTGTAATAGTAAGTGTATATAGCTTAGAGCAAGTACCAGCTGGGCACTTCTTGTCACGTACATGAGCTACATACTCATCACGGAAGTAACGAAGTGTGCTTAGGATTGGGTTAGGAGCTGTCTGGCCAAGACCACAAAGAGCTGTATCCTTAATTGTATTAGCAAGCTCTTCTAGCTCAACAAGCATTTCCTCTGTACCATTGCCATCGCAAATCTTCTCTAGCATCTCAAGCATACGGCGTGTACCGATACGGCATGGTGTGCACTTACCGCAGGACTCATCCTTTGTAAATTCTAGATAGAACTTAGCCATAGCTGGCATACAATCCTTGTCAGAAAGAACAATCATACCACCAGAACCCATCATAGAACCAATCTTACCTAGGTTCATGTAGTCAATTGGAGTATCTAGGTTCTCTGCTGTGATACAGCCACCTGATGGACCACCGGTTTGAACAGCCTTGAACTGACGATTATCTGAGATACCGCCACCGATTTCATAAATAATTTCGCGAAGTGTTGTGCCCATTGGAACTTCTACTAGACCAACATTGTTAATCTGACCAGCAAGTGCGAATACCTTAGTACCTGCATTACCGGAGATTGTCTTTACGAAGTTACCATTCTCATCTAGCTCGCGCTTCCAGTTACCGATACCTGCATACCAATCAGCACCCTTAACGATAATCTGAGGAATTGAAGCATATGTCTCAACGTTGTTAACGTTTGTTGAGCAACCCCAATAACCACCACCGATATTTGCTGGGAATGGTGGCTTTGTTGTAGGCTCACCACGCTGACCCTCCATTGAGTGGATAAGAGCTGTTTCCTCACCGCAAACGAAAGCACCAGCACCAAGCTTAATCTCAATATCAAATGAGAAGTCTGTGCCTAGGATGTTCTGACCTAGTAGACCAGCCTCACGTGCCTGGTCGATAGCCTTCTGCAAACGGTTAACTGCTAGAGGATACTCTGCACGAATATAAACTAGACCACGCTGTGCACCAATTGCATAAGCACCAATTGCCATTGCTTCAATAACGCTATTTGGGTCACCTTCCATGATGGAGCGGTCCATAAATGCACCTGGGTCACCTTCGTCAGCATTACATACAATGTACTTCTCCTCTGCCTTAACGCCAGCAGCAATTTTCCATTTTAGACCTGTTGGGAAGCCTGCACCACCACGACCACAGATACCTGAGTTTAGCACTGTTTGAACAACCTGATCTGGAGTCATTTCAAACAAGCACTTTGTAAGACCTAGATAACCATCGTTAGCAATATAATCCTCAATCTTCTCTGGATCGATAAGACCGCAGTTACGTAGAGCAATACGGCTCTGCTTTGCATAGAAGCTCATCTGTGCATAATCATGAATTGCCTGCTTAAGCATTGGCTCAACGAATAGTAGGCGCTCAACTGGCTCATGATTTACGATGTGCTTTGTAACAATCTCTGCAGCATCCTCTGGCTTAACCTGAACATAGAAAATATTGTCAGGCATTACCTTTACGATAGGACCTTGAGCACAGAAACCGAAGCAACCAGTCTGAACAACATTTACATCATTCTCTAGACCTGCTGCCTTAATCTCAGCACGTAGGTTATCCATAATTTCCTGAGCACAAGATGCGTGACAGCCTGTACCACCGCAGCATAGAATGTCCTTCTTTTTGGAATCAAGAGAACCACCTGCAACACGCAAAGCTAGAAGACCCTTGCAAGAGTCAAACTTTGCCATAAATTCTTCTTTAGATGTTAGCTTACTCATAGTGGCTTAACCCTTCTGCTGATATTCTTTAATAATTTCAACTGCCTTAGCAGGAGTTACCTTACCGTAAACCTTGCCATTAACCATCATAACTGGGGCAAGACCGCAAGCACCAACGCAGCGTAGAGCAGAAACTGAGAATAGACCATCTGGTGTTGGGTCTGTATCAGCCTGAACACCTAGAACGCGCTCAATCTCGCGTAGTACGCCCTCAGCACCCTTAACATAGCAAGCGGTACCTAAGCAAACATCAACAACATACTTGCCTTTTGGCTTTGTTGTAAAGTAGTTATAGAAGCTTACTACACCAGAGACTGCTGCCTCAGGGATTGCTAGCTTCTGTGCGACATGCTTTTGCACTTCTCTTGGTAGATAACCAAAGATGTGCTGTGCCTTATGCAGAATTTGGATTAGGCTACCGCGGCGACGCTCGCTTGACATATCAAGGTTAAGGCCTGCGATAAACGCATCCAGTTCAGCGAATTTTTCGGCTGCTGCCGAACATATGCATTTTTCACACATAATTGCTGTTCCTTCGTTTTCGTTATTTTTGTGTTTATATTATAATATAAAAAAACCGATAATTTTTTATCGTATTGCCCGTAAACAAAATTGTAACCAAAAAATAGCTACGGGGAAAATACGACCTAAAACAGACATATGATGCCATATTTTGGTTTTTTTTACAAGTAAAAACATTTAGTTGTTGATAAAACTCGGATGCATCTAAACTTTTCACACAAACACAAAAATGTGACCAAATGATTTTCTCGTAGTGGTGTGCGGCAAAGCGTTGACCCAAATCCTCAAACCACTATGCAGAAAACAATGCCTACTATACTTACAATAAGGATAAGCACAACCCTCAACAAAATGACAAACCTCCTTGTATCATCCTTCCTATTATGAAATTTAATACCTGAAATCATTTTTTCATCAAATAAATAGCAAATGTGTACTTCTATTGCTTGTAAATTGGTTTGTTTTTTGGTAAAATTTTAAACTAATATTTTCTCGATGCGTTTACAAATGTACGCTCATACTCAACAATTTACAATTAAATTCACAAAGGAGTCAGTTATGGATTCAGATTTACACAAAACAATTAGCGAGAAGCTAGATGTTCTACGCAAAATGCTACAAAATGATGGTGGCGACCTTGAGCTTGTTGATATTAAAGACAAAACTGTTATGGTTCGCCTAAAGGGTGCTTGCGGTTGCTGCCCTCATGCTATGGCCACTCTTAAGGGCTATGTCGAGGAAAGCCTTCGCGTAACTGTTGACCCAGAAATCGTTGTTGAGCGCGTAAACTAATTTTTATTCTACACTAAACGGCAAAATCACAATAATAGATGCTGTGCATCAACACTTAATACACACAATCAAACGACAGAGTAAATATGTACAAAATTGTAAAAAAACAGCAGCTCTCTGAAAATGTATATAGAATGGATATCGAAGCACCTCTTATCGCCTCAGAGCGTAAGGCTGGTCAGTTCATTATTCTTCAAGTAAATACTGAATACGGAGAGAGAGTTCCTCTAACAATTGCAGATGCAGATCCTGTAGCTGGCACCATTACTATTATCTTCCAAACTGTCGGTGCTACTACAATGAAGCTTGCAAACTTTAATGAAGGAGATTCCCTCCCTGCTCTACTCGGACCATTAGGAAAACCTACCCATGTAGAGAAGCGTGGTCATGTTGTTTGTGTTGGCGGTGGCATCGGTGTTGCACCAATGCACCCAATCGCTCAGGCAATGAAGGCTGCTGGCAATAAGGTAACAATTATTATGGGTGCTCGCAATAAGGAGCTCCTCATAATGGAAGAAGAAATGCGCAAAATTGCCGATGAGCTAATTATTGTTACTGACGATGGCTCATATGGAAGAAAAGGTCTTGTTACTGAGCCATTAAAGGAGCTATGCGAAAGCGAAACAAATAAGCCAGATGAGGCTATTGTTATTGGGCCACCTATAATGATGAAATTCTGTGCTCTTACAACAAAGCCTTACGGAGTTCCAACTGTTGCATCCCTAAACACAATTATGATTGACGGCACCGGAATGTGCGGTGGCTGCAGAATCACTGTTGGTGGCGAAACAAAGTTTGTTTGTGTGGATGGTCCAGAATTTGATGCTCACCAGGTTGATTTTGACCAGATGATGAAGCGCTTAAGTGCCTATAAGCCACAGGAAGAGCGTGCTCGTGACCATATTTGCCGCTCCGGTATTCACGCATAATAGACAAGGGAGATTTTACTTATGACACCTCAAGAAAAAATGGCTATTGAGCCACAGGCAATGCCTGAGCAAGAAGCACAGATTCGTCGCCACAATATGGGAGAAGTTGCTACAGGCTATACCGCCAAGCAAGCAATGCTTGAAGCATCACGCTGTCTTCAATGTAAAAATGCACCTTGTATGAAAGGATGCCCAGTAGCAATCAATATTCCTGGATTCCTAGGTGCAGCAGCTGAAGGAGAATTTGATAAAGCGATTGCAATTATCAAAGAGAGCTCATTGCTTCCAGCTGTTTGTGGCAGAGTCTGCCCACAAGAAAAGCAATGCCAAGCATATTGTACAATGGGTAAAGTATTAAAGGACGTAAACAAATCTGTTGCTATTGGCCGCGTGGAGCGTTTTTGTGCTGATTTGCAGCGTGAGAGTGGCAAGCAGGATGCGGCTCCAGTAAAACCGGCTACTGGCAAGCGTGTTGCTGTAATCGGTTCTGGACCAGCTGGTATCACCGTTGCTGCTGATGTTCGCCGCGAGGGGCACGAGGTAGTAATGTTTGAAGCCTTCCACAAGCCTGGCGGTGTTCTTGTTTATGGTATTCCAGAATTTCGTTTACCAAAATCAATCGTTCAAAATGAAATTGATAATTTGGTAAAAATGGGTGTAAAGGTTGAGACAAACTATGTAGTGGGTCGCACCCGCCGCGTTCAAGATTTGATTGAAAAGGATGGCTTTGACGCAGTATTCATTGGAACAGGTGCAGGGCTACCAAAATTTATGAATATACCTGGTGAGAACCTTGTTGGTGTATTCTCTGCTAATGAGTATCTGACACGTGCAAATCTTATGAAGGCATATGATGAGGCACATGCAGATACACCATATTATCACGGCAAGAAGGTTGCTGTGCTTGGTGGCGGAAATGTTGCTATGGACTCTGCCCGTATGGCTCTACGCCTTGGTGCAGAAGAAGTTCATATCATCTACCGTAGAAGTGAAAAAGAGATGCCAGCACGTGCAGAAGAGGTGCACCACGCTAAGGAAGAAGGCGTCATCTTCCATACGCTTGAAAATGCAAAGCAAATTATTGGCGATGACCAATATCGCGTCAAAGCTATTGAATGCGTTCGCTATGAGCTTGGAGAACCCGATGCCTCTGGACGCCGCAGCCCAATAGAAATTCCTGGTAGCGAATTCACTCTTGAAATGGATACCGTAATTGTTGCTGTAGGCAATGGCTCAAACCCATTGATCTCTCAAACAACAAGTGGGCTTGAAGTAAACAAGCGAGGAAATATTGTTGTCGATGAAAACAATAAAACCTCAATTGATGGAATTTATGCTGGTGGTGACATTGTTCTTGGGGCTGCTACGGTAATTCTTGCTATGGGCGAGGGCCGCAGAGCTGCTAAAGCAATGAATGAATATTTGGCCAGCAAGTAATATATAACACGCCTAGATTTTGCTACTGCAGAATCTAGGCTCATAAGGAATAAGCCATGGGCTTAAAATCAGCATTGCTAAAGCATGCAGACAGCATTATAGGTCCTTTGTTATGTGCTTCTTTAAGGCATGCCCAACAGAAGGTTGAGTATCGTCATTTAGAAGAGCTTGACGCTGGACCTATATTGGTTATTCGCCCAGGTGGCATAGGCGATGCAATCATGCTTTTGCCTATGCTCAAGGTGTTGCGTGAGCAATGCCCTAGCCGTGAAATCGATATTCTTTGCGAAAGCAGAAATGCTGAAATCTTTTCTATAGCCACACCAACTTCAAAGGTGTACACATACGACAAAGCCCCATTTCAAACGCTTCGTATGCTGCGCAAACGTAAATATGCCGCTGTTATTGATAGCGAGCAATTCCATAATCTCTCGGGTGTAATGGCTGCCATAACTCGTGCACCTATGCGAATTGGCTACAAGATTAACACCAACCGGCTGGGGCTATACACACATCTTGTAAGCTATGACCTAGATGGACCAGAGGATATCCAATTTGGACGTTTACTATCTGCTGCATTAGGTAGAGACATACAGCTTCCGGCAAAATTTAAGCTTCTCGCTCCTTTATTTCAGAAACAAGCTTCCTGCAATAAAAAAAAGCGTATTCTAATCCATGTTGGTGGCAGCGTTGAGGCAAAGCGCTGGCCAATCGAGAAATATGCTTATCTCTGCAGAGAACTTGTTAGGGAGCATCAAGAGCTTGAGCTAGTGCTACTAGGTGGCAAGGAGGATATCGCTGCAGCCAAGATGCTAACAAAAGCTTGCAAGGACATTCCTTTAATAAATAAATGCGGTTACTTAAGCCTTTATGACGTCGCCACAGAGATGACGCACTCTACCCTACTAATTGGACCAGACTCCGGGCTTGCTCATTTAGCTGCCGCAGCAGGGCTAAAGGCTGTCGTTCTATTTGGACCAAGTGACAGTCGCAAATGGGGCCCCCATCCAGATTGTGGCATAGTGGTAAAGCAAGAGCTTCCATGTCAGCCTTGCTCAATCTTTGGCTGTGTCAAGCCATGCACAAATTGCGACTGTATCAACACACTTCCTGTAGATAAGGTACTTGAAGCAACCAATATGCTCCTATCACAAATTTGATATGAATATGGGCAATGCTTTGAAACTGCTACTTCAAAGTATACATCTACAAGAATTATCCCTTATCACCTAAATTGAAGGTGATTGGGCAGCAATGCCCTCATTTGACAGTGCCTTAATCTCATCGCGAATAGCTGCTGCCCTTTCAAATTCCAATGCAGCAGCAGCCTCAGACATTTCTCGCTGCAGTCTCTCTATATGAGCAGCTAAATCGTACGCACCAGAAGCTTCTCCCACTGCCAGCCGCTCCTCTTCAGAAATATCTAATGCAGCAAAGGTCTTTGCTGCAGCATCCTCATTCAATGCTCTTGAGGCACTGCGTGGTATTATTCCATGCTCCTCATTATATGCCTGCTGTGCAGCCCGTCGACGCTCTGTTATACTCATCATATTACGGATTGAATCAGTAATATTATCTGCATAAAGAATTACTCTGCCACTTACATGGCGTGCAGCTCGCCCTGCCGTCTGTATCAATGAAGTTGTACTACGCAAAAAGCCTTCTTTGTCCGCATCTAATACTGCCACCAAGGCAACCTCAGGTAAATCCAACCCCTCACGCAGAAGATTTATGCCTATTAAACAATCAAATTCTCCTTTGCGTAGACGAGTCAATATATCTACACGCTCAAATGCATCAATATCAGAATGCAAATATTCTACTCGCAAACCGGCATCACGTAAGTATTGCGACAAATCTTCTGCTGTACGCTTTGTCAACGTGGTTGCAAGTACTCGGTCTCCACGCTCAGCACAAGCCCTTACCTCCTCCATCAAATCATCAATTTGTGTAGCAAGTGGGCGAAGCTCAACCAATGGGTCGAGTAGACCTGTTGGACGAATTATTTGCTCAACAATCTGCTCCGAGCGTGCAAGCTCAAAATCTGCTGGCGTTGCTGAAACATATAAAATCTTCCCCAGCTTCGAAGAAAATTCATCAAAATTTAGCGGACGATTATCTAGTGCTGAAGGCAAACGAAAGCCATGCTCCACAAGCACTGTCTTTCTCGCTCGATCTCCATTATACATTCCACGCACCTGTGGCACGGTCACATGCGACTCATCTATAATCGTTAGAAATTCACCTCGGAAATAATCAATAAGGCACTCACCAGACGTTCCAGGTGCTCGACCCGTTAGATGCCTAGAATAATTTTCTATCCCTTGACAATAGCCAATTTCACGAAACATCTCTAAATCGTATTTAGTGCGTTGGGACAAGCGCTGTGCTTCAAGAAGCTTTCCATTACGCTCAAACCATGCCACCCGCTGCTCTAGCTCCTCTTGTATATTCGCTAGCGATGCCTCAAGCTTTTCATGTGGCATAACAAAGTGCTTCGCCGGTGAAATAATCACCCGCTCCATACTTTTTGTAGGTTTACCTGTGGTAGCATCTATTTCTGAAATCTTTTCTACCTCATCCCCCCAAAAAGAAATGCGAATACCAACATCACTCTCATAGGATAGGAATATATCTACAACATCACCACGTACGCGAAAATTTCCTGGTGCTGCTTCAATATCATTTCGTTTATACTGCATTTCTATGAGTCGCGAAAGCATTGCATCTCGGTCTAGCTCTTGTCCTACAGCAACATCTAAAACCATCAGCATATAATCATCAGGCGAGCCCAAGCCATAAATACAAGAAACAGAAGCAACCACAATTACATCCTTGCGGGTCAGTAAGGAATTTGTTGCAGAAAGCCGAAAGCGCTCTATACCTTCATTTGTGGCAGCGTCCTTGGCAATATAGGTATCTGTTTGTGGGATATATGCCTCTGGCTGATAATAATCATAATAGCTAACAAAATATTCTACGGCATTATTAGGAAAGAAGGCCTTTAGCTCTCCAAAAAGCTGTGATGCGAGAGTCTTATTATGTGAAATAACAAGTGTTGGCATACCCATTTCTTTAATAACATTGGCCATAGTAAAGGTTTTACCAGAGCCAGTAACACCCTCCAGTGTCTGAAAATTCATACCAGACCTAAAGCCATTGCATATTCGCTCTATGGCTTTAGGCTGATCACCGGACGGCTTATATGGAGACACCAACGAAAGCTTCATTTTTCTAAAGAAGACAAAGGTTAAGCTGCATCACTTTAAGCATTTTTCTTGCAAACGCCTTTTATGTACACACGCTTAACATCAAAGGTCTGTTTATCCAAGATTGTTATATCTGCTTGGTAGCCTTGCTCAAGCTTTCCAAGAACATTGCCTAAGCCTAACTCCTCGGCTTGATTTAATGCTGTTGTGCGGATAACCTTCTCAATAGGAAGCCCTGTTACCTCGACAACATTTTTTAACGCCACATTCATCTTAAGAACAGAGCCTGCCAAAGCACCATTTGAAGCAAGGCGGGCTTGTCCATCCTTTACGATTACATCCAATCCTCCCAAAGAGGAAGGGCCATCTGGCAAATGGCTTGCACGCATTGAGTCTGTAATAAGAGCTATCTTATTCAAAGGCTTTTTAGCAAAAGCAAGGCGGATCATTTCTGGACAGAGGTGTATCTTATCGCAAATCATCTCTATCATCACATCATCATGTAATAGTCCAGCACCTACAAGACCAATATCACGATGATGAAGAGGTGTCATTTGATTACAGAAATGAGTTAGGTGGCAGAGTCCGTGCTTATTTGCAGCGACGAACTCAGAATATGTTGCTTTAGAATGTCCGCAAGATGGAATAATTTTATTAGCTACGCATGCATCTGCAAAATCGCTTCCGCCCTCTACTTCAGCAGCAAATGATACTTGGCTTACCTTAAATACTGAGTTTAACCGCATAACCTCGTCAATATCGGGTTTACGAACAAATGCTGGATTTTGTGCTCCTAGACACGCTGGATTGATATAAGGTCCTTCTAGATGAACACCTATTGCTGTAGAAAACTCTGATGTTTTGGCATACTCTGCCACATATTCCATACTTTTTGCAAGGGTTTCCTCGGCAAGAGTAAGCGTGGTTGGTGCAAACGAGGTGCAGCCTTCCTCCAGCTTAGCTTTTGCTACGGTATAAATTGCTTCTGGGGATTCATCTGTCACATCAGCACCGGCGGCACCATGAGTATGAATATCAATAAAACCTGGCACGACATAATCACCATTTGCATCATAGGTTAAATCTGCCTCGGGGATTGGGTCTGATGGAGAATACACACCAGCTATTTTACCATCTTCTACAAGAATAGAAGCATTATCAATACGGACATCAGGAGAAACCAAGGTTGCATTTTTAATTATAAGAGCTTTCATTACATATACCTCAAGAATGATTTAAATATTTTTAATTATTATACTACATTGAGAAAAAGAATTCTACAGATTTTAATTACCCCCAAAAATTGGGTAAAAAAACAAACTATACAGAACATAATATTCCTGTTTATTTGCAAACCACAAGGACCGTAATATATCAAAAAAGGAACAAAAACACATTGAGTCAAATTCCTGAAATATGATATATTTTAATTGTGAGGTTGTTCTTTGGGGTATGTTATCGAAACTTAAGAATAACTTTTAACCCTGTTTTTATTAAGGTGATATTTTGGAATTAATGGATATTAAAGCCTATGCTGGCATCATCATTCTTCTAGTATGGACAACACTTTTTGTGTTGGTTGGCTTAGCTTGCAAAAATATCAAGATAAATCCAGCAAGAGAAATTAAGACTTTTTTGAAGAAGCAATCAGCTGCCGGGCGTATTGTTTTTCTATTATTTTTTCTTGTAATGACCATTTACGGAGGCACTAAGCCTTCAGACAATAGCGACTCTACGAGCGATCCAAATAATATCAGCAATAGCTTCCACGCAAGCAATAACAACTCAATTTCAAAAGCAACCTCTACAACTGTTGCCAATGAAATTCATTCAAGTAAATCACACTTAAGCTTACTACCTACGGACTTTTCTAATGAGCAAAAAGCCTCTGGATTTATCCTTACTGGAATTAGAACAGATGATTCTTACAATTTTGCTCTCCATACTAATGGTGTTGCGTATACTCCATGGTTAAAGTATGGAGCATCAGACGATATGTTTGTTTATGAACAAAATAGCCCAATCATCACACACGGCACAAATTCATATAAGACAGCTCGTATATATTCGCAAGGCGCGATTTCCTTCGGGGATGTAACACTAAATGTCTTTGACACAATTGTAGGCATTCCACCCACGAATAATTGGGATGATGTTGGCGAGCCAATGCTTTGGTATCAAAAGAAAAATGGTAGCATAATTTATACTTGGCAAGATGTGCTACTTAATCGAGCAATTAACGAAAATATGTCATTCCAACTGGAGATACAAGCAAATGGAGACATCATATCTCGCTATGATGCTCGAGTAACAGAATATATTAAAAATCATAACAATTTGAATTATTGCATTTCTACTTGTGGATATACTAATGAAATAATAGCTCTTAACAATACTTGTAGTGCCACTAATCATACATGCACAACCATCTATGAATTTTCTTCAACCGAAGGAATAACAGCACTCCCATTATGCAGCATTATCAAGTCTATACAAGGTGGGTTCTCTCTTTATTGGAAAAATATCTCTAATTTATCTCTAATAGATGAAGACAACGATGGTCTAAGTAATTTTGAAGAGATATGTATCTACAAAACTGATTGTAATAATAGTGATACAGATGGAGACAATCGAAGTGATTCTCACGAAGTTCAAAATGGCTTCTCGCCAGTTAATGCCGACGAAAACAACGACAGCGTCCCAGATGGTGTTGATTTTGACGAATGGGCTTCGCATCCATTATGGTGCACAGATGGCACCCCCTCAATAATTATTACACTCGACACACCTATTCCTGCAGGGACAAGTGCTTCTCTTATGCTCAATGATTTAACAATACCACTTTCTGAAACTAATTCTTGGGCTATTACTCTACCAGCAGGAGAGCTAATCAATGTACGACTTCAAAGTACTGGAACAGAACCGATAGACTTACATTTATCGCAACCCAACACAATGAGAAATATTGGAGAAAACTATTCTCCAATAAAAGTGATAGATGAAAGCAATATTTTTCAGGGCAAAGCAACAAAAGCTCATGCAAAGATGGGCCGATTATCACATGTCGTTTATGTCAATGGACAAGCTCTCGGGGAAAATTATTGTGCCCATTCGGATGAAATATACTTTGACATTAGCGTTTACCCAAGAGAATTTGAAATTGACTTTTCTATACCAGACTATATTGATAGTGGATTGGAATATGTATCAGACAATCGATTTAAAAGAACTTGTTCTTTAAACAGAGGAGAAAGTTATTCCGGTCTAATAAGCTTCGGAAATCAAGTGGATTATGGTAGATTTGATATTCACATTGAATATCATAAATGTGATATGCAGTTTAATGGTAAATGCTCTTATGATGGTTGTGATTGTTCTATAGATTACTCATTCGGCATCAATATTACGAATATAGTTATGCTTTGTTCACAGCAAGAACGTGTTGAACTAAAAGCCACTCATTCATTTGGTGAAATAAATAACATAAATTGGGAAATTGTACCTACCACTAGTACGGGAGCAAAGCTTCATAATGGTAATACACCATCAGACTCTGGTTATACTTTTATTGATTCTCAGGACAAAGTATATGTTTCTGCTGGGGACAACTTAGGTGAGTATATAATCACCGCTAGACTTAGTGATTATCCAGAAGTTTCAGCAACTGCATCCCTTAAAGTTATTAATGTTTATTGTGAACTAATCTGCAATGAAGTAGACCCTACTTATGGAGTAATAAATCCTGCTTATGTAGTAAAAGGTATGGATTCTATGTTTAAGGCATGGATAGAACCGGAATCACTTGCTAATAACACAGATATAAGTGCGAAATGGACAGCTTCAAATTCCAATATCTCAATTATCAGTAATTCCTTAGAAAAATTGGTGGTTCGAGGAAACACCACTGGAGATTGCACATTATCATTAGACATAGGAGGAGCAAAATTTACCACACCAAAAATACACACAAAAGTCGTAAATATGGTTACAAATACCATTCATGCATGCTATAATTTAAGCACTACGAATGTTGTAAACATGACAGACTTGAAGACAGATTTTTCAAATCGGCTTGAGGTTGTCAACCAAATATACAAGCAAGTGGGTATGTATTTTGTGGCTGGTGTTGTAACAAATCAGGTGAATGGCGATTGGACTAGAATTACTTACGACAATCGAGGTAACTTTGATATAGATGACACGATGTTTAACATATTAGCAGATAAAATTGGCATAAAGATTTTCATGGTGGATGATATTTGTGATAATGAATACGACGGATTACATAATAATGGTATTATAATTCTTAAAAAGAGTGCTTCTTATTCTGTTCAGGGACATGAAATTGGGCATGCTTGTAAATTAGTAGATATTTATTTTGATGAAAACAATCTTGTTGTGACTGAAAATATAAGTAAGTCATATATGCCTAGCGATTGTAGCGGAACAGAAGAAATTCTTTTTTATTCTACAGAAAAACAATGGGATATAATTGAACGACTGCTAATGTATGGATATTCCAACGACACAAGCAACTGTATAGATATTAGTTTTGGTGATATATATGGCATATGGTATGAACGGGAACTTGGTTCTAAAATATACCATAAATCACTAGCACCTATCGGCTTTGAAACAAAAGGTACAAGAAACTTAACAATTTATGGAGGAGACAATTAAATGAAAAAAAAATTAATATTTTTATGCTGCACATTCGCCTTAACATTAACTCTTAATGCTACGATAAATATTGTACGAATACCTATTCAAGGAACGAACATTATTTTTAAGGCTCCAGATTTTGCTACAGAATTTAAATCATTCATTACTAAAAATAATATTTCTATTGTGGAAGCTGAAGATTTATTGATTTCATACATCAATCAAAAACCAAACAATATTATCGAAAGTTCATATAATCCCATAACAGTACTTGCTCAACTTCCAAAAATATCACAAAGCAATAAAGTAGAACAACATCTAGACACAATCATTATATCTGAAAAAAAAGACTTATATAGTAGTGCAATTAATGCTTTTTTTCAAATTTACCCATATGAACCTAAAACACTAACCAAAATTGAAGAATATATCAAACTTAATGATGAGACATCATACATCCGAAGGTCTGAGTTTTATAATAAGTTTTCTTATGCTATTGATAGAAATGAAACGCTTTCAGTTGACATTAAGTTTGAAATGATAAAACTTATGCTCAAATATTTATCCTCTGACTTGTACAATTGGCGATTTTTAGATCAAGAATTATGTGAAAAAATACCTTCATATCGCTATTCCATACAACGAAAGAACATGATTGAATACATCCAAACAAACGAAACAAGCTTAAATGAATGGCAGAAAGGTGAACTAACTAAAATCCTTGATGCATTTAATTCAGCAATAAAGGAAAAGTCTTTAATTAACCTTACTGATGAAATTATTAAGGAAGAAATAAATGCTTACGTCCCTGTGCCACCTAAGCAAGGCATAGGTATCTGGGAACCATAATGGAGTATTTCTAAATGTCTATTTAAGTTATTGTGTAAAATATTGTCCGTAAATTTAATCTATACTTATGTAGAATTATATGTTTTCCAATAAATGTACAAAATACGAGGTATGGGAAATATAATAATTAACTTATGGAGCCAAACAATATGAAACTTCTTGTTCTTACTTTATCCACATTTAGCTGCATTGTTTGGGGCAAAGATGTGTCTTTACCAACACTTCCCATTTCAGAATATGTTGACACAGAAATTTCTACAAACATTGTACTTGGTACTGCTTTTCAAAATTTCAGGGAAATTAATATAGAAGTCTTATCCAGCAAAGGCATTTCAAATCTTGTTGAGGTTTCATTTGGGAAAGACAACTCTTTAGACGGAATACTATCGTCAAAGGAAGCTGAGCTTGCCTTTAAGCTTACTGATACTTATGTTTTGTGTTCATATAGCGACACAAATGTATTTTTACAAGAAAGCCAATCCCTTCTTACAAATGCAGTAATTAATATAACATTTCTATCTAATGGTAATATACAAGATTTTAACTTAATCTTAAATGGGAATAGAGATACGGAAGCTGCTATACCTCCTCTTACAAAAGATACTATAAGCAAATGGGATTTAATGCGAGTAGTTCGTAGAGGTTCAAGCAATTCTAATGAGCATATAGATATTCGTATAGCAACAGATATGACAATACTACTATTAAAGTAGTTATAAACACACACTCTCACGAGACACATTTTCTCCGTGTCTCCGTACAAATAGCACACTTTGTGTGTCTGTGTTAGGCGAAAGCAACGAATTAAAAAAGTTAGCCCTCACCGTCTGATTGTCTCGCGTCCGTTCGCCGTCTAATTGTCTTGGGTCTATTGTCCGTGTCTCATGTCTCAAGTCTCTAGTCTA
>CALDQE010000047.1 GCA_937911295.1 uncultured Verrucomicrobiota bacterium | reverse complement strand
TGTAGGTCTCGTCTGCTATAGTCTCAGCATTATCTCCTGTAAAATGTACCTCTGGATATGGTGCCTCGTAAGCCCAGGCAAGAGAACGCTTTCTGTTGCCCTTGTGAAGCTCTTTAACTAGAGAATCTGCTGTAAGCGTTGAACCATTTGCTCCTTCTTCACCAGCTTCTCCCTCCGTAGCAGCTGCTCCTAAGAGTCCTCTTATAATATCTGCTGTCTTCTTGGACTTCTCAACCTCAAGGGCTGCCTTTAATTCCTCGCTGTAATCCCCCTTAGACTTGGCAAGTATCACAGCTGCCAGCTCTCTATCTGCTGCCTTCTTAGCTTTAAGCTTTTCTACCACCTCTGGTAGCCATTCCTCGTTGATAGAAATGACATTACTCAATTCCTCCTTAACCAGCTTGGAGCCATCGGAGAAGTATGCAAATAGAGCATCCTTATACTGTCCCTTATTTACACCAATCACATACACATCAACCGCCGGCACAACATTCTCTGTTGATAATGCAACTCTTGCTGCAAATATCAAATTAGCAGCCCATGCCCCATTATTAACACCAGCGGATTACACAACATACGCAAACGTCTTAAATACAGCAAACTGTGGATTTGTTGTTGTTGCAAGCGCTGTTGCAGCATAATTAATTATTAATTATTTTTTAATTCCCTTTTTGTCACTTGCGATTGTCAATTTCATGTCTAAAAGCAGGAGTGGTTAGCTACACCCAAAAAGTGCTTTTTATTAAGATTACCTTCTTTTTATGTTCCAAACAGTAGGCACTCAGTGCCGTATACTAAACCAATAAATGGCGAAAAAGTCGCCATTTATTTGCACATCTAAAAAAAAAACACTACCTTTGCACCGCAAAGGTCAAAATACTTTGACTTTTTGCATAAAAATAGCAGCTAGAATACGCGCGATGTTCTAATGAATACAATATGACAACTTTAACACCAGAACAAAAAGAGGCTCAAATGGCGAGCATGAAATCCTTTGATGAGGAGATGCCTTCAGTGGGTATCTTTTGGTATGACCCTCAAGAACACGAGTTCTTTGGTGTGTATAAGAAAGAGCTGACACCAAAGATGATTGAGGAGGCTGCTAATAAGGGATTACCTTTTATCAATTATCCTAAATTGCATCGTCAAGTATGGAAAGAGCAGTATTTCCGTGCTTTGGCATCGCATAAACCCACTCGTTTCACGGGAGATTATACGATGATACCTCGAGGTCGTGTTGCATGGAATATTGATAAGTTCATTGTTTTTGTTGGCAAGTGGGCGGAAGATATACAAGACGAGTTGACAGAGTTGATCAATCAGCACTTTGCATTGCCATTTTTTGAGTTTGTCTATGATGAGCATTGGGACTTAGGGCATGGCTGGTCTGGTGACTTCTAACCCATCCAACTCCTAATTCAAAATTCATAAATCCTAATTCAAAATTCATAAATCATCACTCATAGTTTATAGTTAATCCGCAACGATACCGTTGCCCGACATATTTA
>CALDQE010000046.1 GCA_937911295.1 uncultured Verrucomicrobiota bacterium | reverse complement strand
GGGCGTCTCTCGTCTCAAGTCTCTCGTCGGAGGGTGTCTCAATGTCTGACCGTCTCTCGTCAAATGTCTCACCGTCTGACCGTCTAACGTCACCGTTGTCTTATCGTCTAATTGTCCTTGCGGTAGCAATTAAGTAATCAACAACAATTCCCCCAAACCCCTCCGAATCTCCAAATCTCCGAATCTCCCAGTAGCGAAAGCAAGAGCGTCAGCGTGTTATTATGACATAGACGCGAGACAATCAGACAGTGAAAGTCATTTGTCAATAATAACTTTGACGTGCTGCTTTCTCTTAATACAGAGGAACAGAGCTTAAGATGGCGGAGATCGGTCCCATTTCAGAGGATTGGGAGGTGAAGCGATTGTGGCGATTGTTTGCATTTAATCTTGCAATTTACGCTTTTCATAAAAATAAGGTTTTTTGCGTTTTTCGTTGACAAAATTAAGAGAAATTCTTTAAAATGTTATTAACTGTGGGTTACATCTTATAGTGGGATGTAAATTTAGTTGCAGTAGGTTATATATGAAATTTTTAGAGAAATATTTGTCTCTATTGTAGTAGGGAGTTAAAGTTATGAAAAAATTTCTATCAGTCTTGTATGTGTTGTCGTGTGTTGTTTCATTGGCAGCAGATTTCTTTGTTGATTCAAATGCAGCAATAGATTCTGCTACAGGAACTCAAACAGCCCCATTTGTGACAATCAAAGCAGCTGTTGACGCAGCCAATGCTCAATTTGCTCAAGATGGAATCCCTTCAACAATTTTCGTTAAGGGAGGAGAAAGCTGCTCATATACAATCGCAACTGCAGATGATTTAATCATTGTTACAGCTTCAAACCTTACTGTTAAAGCTTGGGCTGATTTTGGTGCACCAAAGATTTATCTTGATAAAGATTTGAGTTCTAATACTAACAATCCAAGTGTTATACAAGTTAAAAAAGAAGCTGATGAATTTTCAATTACAGGCTTTGAGTTCTATAGCTACTGCGACAACGAGAGAAAACACTCTGGAACATCTCTCGGTCAGAGTGGAATACTTATTAACATATTTGCTAAATATTGCGTTGTTGATAGCTGTAAATTTTATCAAGACAACCCTAGTAATAACGGTGGTTGGGGTGGATCTGGTATTTTTGCTAGCAACGACCGCGGAGAAACAAGTGGCATGACTGTTAAAAACTGCTATTTTAAGAACTTTGGAGGAAGGGATTCTCAAGTTATTAAATCTCCAAATCAAGTAAGAATTATCTCAAACATATTTGAGAATACAACACGTTGCTATAAGGCTATGCAATATATTTACGGCGGGCAATTTATTTCTAATCGCATTATAAATGTCACCAAACCACTCTATAGTAATGGTGATAATTATAGAGAAGACCAAGACATTGAAATAGCTTACAACATTTTTGTTAATGATGGAGATATACCTTTTATCAACAAGTCAAATGTCGGTTTCGATCAAGCAAAAATCCACCACAATACATTTGTAGGAAATGCTTCTTTTGTTACAACACGAGGAGGAAACAGTGTTTTTACATGGACTCCAAATTTTTACAATAATTTAATCATTGTTAATGGAGAACTTGGCACAATTATCAATGAATATTCAAGCGATGTAGGACAAACAAATCCAACAACCTTTGCTGCTGGTTCGAAATTTGTAGACAATGTTTGGTTGTCTACAGATTTTAATGGTGGATCAGCGGTCCAAGATTTGGAGCAATATAATCTTGTAACCGAAAATCCTGATTCTGCTGGTCTATTTACAGATAATAATTTGAGGTTATCTCAGGTTCCAGAATTTATTGAGACAGAGGATATCTTTTCAGAGAATTTTTATCGTTTAAATTCCTTGCGCTATTCTTGGGCTGATGGATTAAATTCTAGTTACGGAACAGAGCCAGCATATATCGGTGCACAAGAACCTATTGCTTACGAGGGTGAACCTGGTGAATTCTTTACTCTAACCTCTTTCTCTGTATCTTCAGAGGCATTTACTCCAGGATCCGAAATAGAATTTAAGGTTGAATATAGTTTAAATGCCGGACCAGTAACTGTAAAAATAGATTATGATGGCGATGGCATCTATGATTATATAGGAAATGATACCGTTGTAAAATATACATATACAGCCCCAGGCACTTATATCCCTTCTATTATGTTAATTGACACAGCCACCAGCAAGGAGCTTGTTGCTACATTAGCAATTCCCGAGCTAGAAATTTTGTCAACCAAGGTATATGTAGATGCATTGGCAGCTGCTGGAGGAAATGGAACTGAGGCAAACCCTTGTAGGACAATTACAGAAGCAACTAAGATTTGTGCAGAAAATGGCACAATCTTCGTTCGTGGAGGTGATGATAGAGTTTATGAAATAAATTCTGCTGATGATTTTATTTACATAGAAAGAAATTTTGTGACTATCAAATCATGGGGTGACTATGGCAATGCAAAGGTTGTTGTTAGCCACACATTGAATAAAGCTACTCCTAATCCATATATTGTTAATGTTGATTTTAATGCTTATGGCGTCACTATTTCTGAGCTTGATTTTGTTTGGTACGGAGAAAAGAACGAAACCTATCCAGGCAACTCTATTGGAACTGGTGGCAGAATAATAAATGCAAATGGCAAGCTTTTAACCGTTAAAAATTGTCGTTTCCGATTAGATGGTGCTTATAACGGAGACAACAAAGCATATGCTATTAAATCTGATGCTTATGAGCAAGATAAAGCACCAGGAGAATTCCTCCGCGTAGAGGGTTGTGTATTTGAAGGTCATACAGGAGAAAATAAGCAATTGTATACAATATGGACAGCTAAGGACCCTGTTATTGTTAACAATGTTTACACAAATTGTTATTTGATGTTTGCTCCTTTGAAGGGCTATGGTGGAACATTTACATTTTCATCAAATGCAATGTATGAATGTCGTTCAATACATTCCAACAATCCTGAAGGAAACTGGAATGAAATACCAAATGCAGAGATTTCTTATAATAAATTTGTAACATCAACAGGCGAACCTTTTATCACAAAGATCAGGGACGGACTTGCTGATAATGTAAGCATACATCACAATACCGTTGTTGGTTCCTCCTCATTCATCTTAACTACAATTACAACTAGTGATGAGGCATCTTGGTATCCTAAAATTTATGACAACTTAATTATCCTTGCAGAGAATGGAACAATGTTTATAGATAATTCAACAAAGAAGAATAGAATATATTCATGTTATTTCAGACCTGAAACAGTATTCAAGAACAACGTCTATATGTCAAGTAACTGGTTTGATGGAACTACAAAGGAGTTGGAAGGATATGAGTTTACACTATCCCCTGTTGATTGTGCTGAGTTAGATGTAGCACCTCGCTTTATGTCAACAGAAATAGGAAACGAGAATGAATATCGCATCCGAGCAACAAAACTTGATTGGGCATTTGCTTCTTCTGTTGGAGGCTATCCAAATTATGTGGGAGCAGTTGAGCCACTTTTTGCACCTATTGGTACAGTATTGCTTCTGAAATAGCGTGGGTTATTATAGAATTAGGGGGAAATATAATATGTATAAACATTCAAAAATTCTAGGGAAAGCATCGCTTGCTACACTTGCATTGCTTGGGAGTGGTACGTTGCTTGAGGCTGCACCAGAGTGGAAGCTTACAGCGTTAACACCTGAGTATATTCTAGTTCAAGCAGATATAACCCAGGATGAGCAGGTTGCTTTTGCTTCTGAGCCACGAGTTGCTGAGGTTATCAATGAACCAAGAAATTGGAAGATTGATAAACTGTTTCGTGAGGTTCAAGCAGAAATGGAGAAAAATGTAAGAGCTCCATTTGCTGAAACGCTAAAAACGATACCAGGTTTTTGCTCCTATTGGCCAGAAGCTAATGGTGCAAAACGTTATACGCGAGATGATGGCTCTCAGTTCTCAATAAAGGCAGCTGAGGTAATTCATAATGTCTTTGTAAAAGTGCCTACAATGAAAAAAGGCACAGAAATTGATTTAGGTATGGCTGGAAAGTTTACTTATGATCCAAGTGTGCCTACACCAATATTTAAGGTAAATCAGGTAGGGTATATTCCAACGGCACGTAAATTTGCTTATGTTGGTGATTGGCTTGGTCTAACTGGGCCATTGCCATTAAAGCAGTTTGCCGGTAAAGAGTTTAAGGTAATAAATGCCAAGAATAATGATGTTGTATATACCGGAACCTTAACATTACGCGGTGATGATCCAGAAAAGAATGGCACACCATTTGTCGGTGAAGAGGTACTTGAAATCGATTTGACGGCACTAAATAAAGAGGGGACATATTACCTTGCTGTTGATGGTTTGGGAAGAAGTATGAATTTTAATGTTTCTGATCAGGCAATAGTGACGGCTTGGGGGCACCATATGCAAGGCTTGTTCAACAAACGCTGTGGTATTGAAAAGAAGGAGCCTTGGACAAAGTGGCCTTCTGAGGCATGTCATTTGAATGTATATCGGGGGCTTAATCCTTCAGATCAAGGTCAGTATGGCTGGTGCATTTCTCCTGCAGATGGGAAGGAGATATTAGACAATAAAGGAAAGCCAGTTAAATTTAATCATTTCCCAACAATTCAGGCAAGCATGGAGCTATGTGATTTGGAAAATCCAATTCATATTCCAGGTGGATATCATGATGCAGCGGACTATGACCGCCGCCCTATGCACCTAATTATTCCTCGTGCATTGTCAATTTCATATTTGATAAATCCAGATAAGTTCTTTGACGGGCAGTTAACAATACCAGAATCTGGCAATGGTATCCCAGATATTCTTGATGAGGCATACTGGGGAATTAAGCATCTTCAAGCTGCACAGCAAGAGGATGGTGGCGTTGGCACATGGATTGAAACTACAGGACACCCTGGTGGCGATACTGACAGTCCAGAAAGAGATAGTGAATATCATAAATACTTTATTGCAAGACCAACCCACGACTCTTGCTATGATTATGCCGGTACTGCTGCGTTAGTAGCTCGTGCATTTAAAGCAGCTGGTCAAGATGAAAAGGCTCAGGAGCTTTTGGAAAGTGCTAAGCGTGCTTGGGAGTGGGCAGAAAAGAACCCACCAGTTGTTCAGAAGTTAAAGGGGTATGTTGGCAAATGGGTTCCGGAGAATGCTATTGATGTTGTCTATACAGAGCCAGAAAAATATGAAGTTAAGCCAATCCTAACAGCTGCATTAAATTTATCTGCTATGACAGGTGATTTGTCTTATTTCGCTCCTGTTGTAGAACGATTGGATGATTTGAAGAAGCAAACCAATAAATCAAGCTGGGGCTGGAATCCTTTTGATTTTATGGAGTTTGGCTTTAAAGATCAACCTATTGATCCTGGAATTGAGCCATATCGCAAGGATTTTATGCGTCGCAGAATTAACGAAGCAGATTCCATACTAGAGACATTGGAAACTGCGTACCCATACCGCATGCCATGGTATCCATCGGATCACAAGTTTGTGCATACAATGAGCTGGGGAAATTCTCACCCATTCCGTCGTGCTCAAATTCTTATTGCAGCACATTTCTTTACAGGGGAAAGCAAATATTTAGATGCAGTTTATCTGGCTAATGATTTTCACAATGGAGCAAATCCCAATGGGCAATGCTTAACTAGTGGAATGGGAGTTGTATATCCAGTTAAATTCTTGGAGCTACAGAGTGTAGCAGATAAGATACCAGAATATGTAGCAGGAATTACACCATATAGATGGAATTTTGGTGTAAATATGGATGCGAAGAATATGGTATATGGATGGGATAACATTAACAAGTGGCCATTCTTTAGGCGATTCGCTAATGTAGAGCAATATTCTGTTGCAGCCAGTGAGTATACTGTATGGGAGACAATTCTTCCTCCAGCTGCAGTTCTATCCTATATTCTACCAAAAAAGCAAAAGGTTCCTTCATCCGTTTATGAGCGAGAGCCAGCAGATGATATCAAAAAGCTTCCTGGTTATTGGGTAAAGCCATAAGTGCATAAAATAATTGTTTAGGTAAGGGGTGTGCTGGCTGTAGTGGCTTACACACTCCTTTATTATTATAAAGTAAAGAATAAAATTATATTGTTTTTTGATGTTCAAAATAGTAATATTTGAGGCATTAACAAAAGTTTTGGAGATATTTTATGTACAATTTAATTTTTATAGGTCTATATATTTTGCTGATGATTGGCGTTGGCGTATGGGGTTTGCGTAGAACTAAAACACTAGATGATTTCTTTTTGGGTGGGCGTTGCTTCGGACCATGGGTTACGGCATTAGCATATGGAACAAGCTATTTTTCTGCAGTTGTATTTGTTGGATTTGCAGGGCGTTTTGGCTGGAATCAAGGCTTAGATGGTATATGGATTGGCATTGGCAATGCGGTGCTAGGTGCATTTCTAGCCTGGATAATTTTAGGTAAGCGAACAAGACGCATGACTCATAATTTAGATGTTATGACAATGCCAGAGTTCTTCTTCCGTCGCTATGATATGTATCAAATGAAGCCATTTGCAGCGATGATTATTTTTATATTTTTGCTTCCTTATTCAGCTGGCGTATATAAAGGATTGGCAGAATTATTGGTTGGGGTTTTCCCAAATGTCCCATTTAATGTTGCAATTATAATAATGGCTGCATTGACAGGCTTGTATTTGATTTTGGGCGGTTATTTTGCGGTAGCAATGACAGATTGCATTCAAGGTGTAATTATGCTTGGTGGTGCAATAGCACTTGTATATTTTGTGGCTGATGCAAGCCCTGCAGACGGAGTTGTCTCTGCTGTGGGTATGGTTTCAGAAAAATATGCAGAACATTCAGCTGCTGGCAGCGTAAATAGAGGACCATGGTATTTGCTGCCAAGCCTTGTTGCGATGACATCGTTTGGCTGCTGGGCAATGCCACAGATGGTACATAAGTTTTATGCAGTGAAAGATGAAAGCATTATTATTAAAGGGGCTGTGGTATGCACAATTTTTGCGTTAATTATTGGTGGAGCAGCATATTTTACAGGAAGTATGTCTCACTTGTTTTTTAATAATTTAGGTGAGTTAAATGTTAAGCCTGGTGTTGCTCCTGAGGATACAATTATCCCAACAATGCTAGTAAATTATTTACCCAAGCCATTACTTAGCTTAATGCTGGTATTGCTATTGTCTGCTTCAATGTCAACTCTATCTGGAATTGTTCTTGTTTCCTCTTCTGCTATAGCAATTGATTTGTATAAGGGAGTTGTTGATCCAAAGGTAAGCCATCGTATGTCAGTAACATTGATGCGATTTCTTTCAGCATTGTTTATAGCGATTTCATATTTCATTGCAACACATCGTATTTCATTTATTGAGACACTGATGTCTCTTTCATGGGGAGCAATAGCAGGTGCATTTCTTGCTCCATTTATTTATGGACTATTCTGGAGGAGAACTACAGCGATAGGTGCTTTTTCAGGAATGTGCTCTGGGATTTTAACAACAGTAGTGCTATTTTTTACATTAGATAAATCTCTTGCATCATTTGGTGCTTGTATGGGGATGGTTGTCCCATTTGTGGTTGTTCCTGTGGTTAGCTTGTTTACAAAGCCTGTTTCACAAAAAACCATTGACAGAGCTTTTTCTGTTTGTGTAAAATAGTGGCACAAAATTAGATAGGGTAAATTCAATAACAAGAAAGGGGAAAATTATGAGAAAAACAATTACAACAATTTTTGCTACTCTAGTTGCTGCTAGTGCATTTGCATTGACACCTGCAGAGGCAGAGGTTAAAGCTACATTGGACGGAATTGAAAATGCAGCAGAGCAGGGTAAGTTATTTACAGCTCTATGTGATGCACTTCCAGCAAAGCAGCAAAAAGCATTTTATGATTTGTCTCAGGCATTTGCAAAAAAGATGGACCCAATGGTTTGGAATTCAGGCAAGGGTGTTCTTGATACAGTGGGTAAGGTTTTTGCAACAAAATCTGATTTTATTGTTAATAGTGCAATGGCAAAGGACACTCTATTAACAGGAAAGCCAGCTGCAGCTGATTTCGCTAACGCAGGAAAGCTAATCCAAAGCATTGCATCAATTTCTCTTGATGAAATTAAGGCTCAGCCAAATGCAAAGGCATTTGCTACATTTTTAGATTCAAAGGTTGGTAAACTCCCTAAATCAAAGAATCAGGCATCATACATCGTAACAACAGATGAAGATGGTGATGTTGTTGTATGCTTTGGCTCTGAGACAGGAATCGATTGCGAAAAATGCATTGAGTTTGAAAAGGTTGCAGGTAAATGGATCCCAGAAGAATGGGAAGACGTTGATGGCATATATGAAGTTATTGCTGTAATAAATCAGTTTGATTTTAATTCTGAGGAAGGCTCTCAGATTAAGATGCAGGCTATAATGTTCAGCTCTATGATAAATGGTATGATAGCACCAATTCTACAAGCAAAGACACAAGAAGAATTTGATGCAGCTATTGCTACAATATGGGGTGCTTCAGGTAACTTCTAATATAGTTAAATTTTAGCTGGCAATAATATTTAAAACTGTAGCTGGGTGTAAGCAAATCCCAGCTACAGTTTTTTTGTAAAATTAATTGCGCCAATTTTTTTTGTGGCTTGGGGAGCGAGCCCATATGTGGGTGCATTTAGTTTTTTTGACCCAATTGCACAAAAAAAACCTTAGCATCTCCCAATTTCCCAGAAGCGGAAGCAATATTGAGAGTTACTTTCGTTGCTTGGAGATTTGGAGGCTCGTAGGTTCGGAGAGTCTTCTGGGGTTATTGTTGTGGTTAGCTTGTTTACAAAGCCAGTTTCACAAAAAACCATTGACAGCGCTTTTTCTGTTTGTGTAAAATAGTGGCACAAAATTAGATAGGGTAAATTCAATAACAAGAAAGGGGAAAATTATGAGAAAAACAATTACAACAATTTTTGCTACTCTAGTTGCTGCTAGTGCATTTGCATTGACACCTGCAGAGGCAGAGGTAAAGGCAACCGTTGATAGCTGGAAAAAGGCATCTGATGAAGGTACACTTTTTTCAACAGTATTTGCATCACTTCCAGAGTCTCACCAGCTTAATTATTTAAAGGTAGCAAAAACATTTGCTGAAAAGATGGACCCAATGGTTTGGACTATGACAACAGAAGTTGCTGGTTCTTTGGGTAAGATTTTGGAGACAAAGTCTGAATTTATTGAAAATTCTTTATTTGTAAAACAGGTTAAGGTTTCTAGTTCACGAGATTTATCATCTTTACCATTCCAAAAAATTGGTAAATCACTCTCTGGATTTGCATCAATTACATTGGAAGATATCAAGGCACAACCAGATGCACAAGCATTGGCCAAGTTTTTGGATGCAAAGCTAGGTTCATACTTATTCCTAATTTGTGGAAATAATGATTGTAAATATGCTGTTTACACAGAAGCTGATGGTGATCTTGTTGTTTGCTTTGACGGGGACGTAGCTAAGCCCGGTTGCAGAAAGTGTGTTGAGTTTAAGAAGGTAGGCGGCAAGTGGCTACCTGAGGATTTGGCTGAGCCAGACTTTGACGATATTTTTGAAGGGCTTAATGAGATTAACTTTGCTTCAGAAGAGGGGCAGCAATTTAAGATGCGGGCTATAATGCATGGCTCAATGGCTAAGGGACTTTTGGCTTCATTGCTACAGGCAAAGACACAAGAAGAATTTGATGCAGCTTTTGCTGCAATATTGGGTGCAGGTAACTTCTAATAGAGCTAAATTTTAGCTGGCAATAATATTTAAAACTGTAGCTGGGTGTAAGCAAATCCCA
>CALDQE010000045.1 GCA_937911295.1 uncultured Verrucomicrobiota bacterium | reverse complement strand
ATCCTGTTTTACTGCACGAATGTGCATACACGAATGACTTAATCAGACAAATGCTATTACAACCACATCTCGCCCCCGAAACACCAATCCTCCCAATCTCCCAGTAAACATTGCAGACAACTAGTCCCAGGTTACAGGACAAAGTAAATGTGCCATCTAACACACAAGGGCATTGCATCTACTTAGCCTTTCACACAAAAAAAATAATTTTTTGCTTAATGATTGAGAATTTGCGATAATAATGATAAAATAAATACGTAATTAGGAAAATGTTTCGGATTTTAAAATTTTAACAGTGTTGGGTTTTGTATATGAAACAAGAAGAGGCTGAATTTGTAATCTATATTATTAATGAGATTGCGAACATTAAAGGTTGTTCAACAACACACGTATATCAGAGCCTAATGAAGTCTGATTGTGTGTCTAATTATTTGGTTGCATTTTATGACGTTTTACATACATTGAGTAGTGCTCGAGTTATAGAAGATGTGTTTCAATATCTAAAAATGAGGGGTGTTGAAATATGATACTTTATCATGGATCTAATTTGATTGTAGATAAACCTGATGTTCTACATTCTGAGAGGTTGCTGGATTTTGGTAGAGCCTTTTATCTAACAAGTGTAAAAGAACAAGCAGAACGTTGGTCTAGGAGACGAGCGATTTTAAGTAATACAAAGTGTGGCTATGTTAGTTCATATGAGTTTTCAGAAAAATCAGATTTTATAATTTTAGATCTAACGGACAATTTAGAGGAGTGGATTGATTTTGTTTGTGCTTGCCGTGATGGTTCTGATATTTATAAAAAGTATGATGTAATAAGAGGCTATGTTGCCGATGATAAGGTTTTTCGTGTTGTGGATATGTATAAACGTGGTGTGTGGAATCGTGATAGAGCTATTCAAGAGATACGCATTTATCCAATGTACAATCAAACAGCATTTGTTACACAGAAAGCAATTGATTCAATGTTGACATTTATTAATGAGTATGAGGTTGATTTATGACGTCAATTGAGTTGGAAAATTTTTATAGAGAGCACCTAGAAGAGGATATTATTTTTTGTCTAAGTGAACGTAGAGGCGTAGCTTTGGAGGAAGCAATGCGGCTTTATTACAATAGTAAATTGGCAAAAATGATATATGATGGAGTTGAAGGTATTCAGTATTTGGATTTCAAGGTATTAACAAAATATTTAGAAGAGGAGCTACAACAATCATAGATGTCCATTATTTTGTTTCTATCATAGCTCCAGTATATAAGAGTTAGAAGTTTTTGTGTTCTAACAGGATAAATTAAATGCACCCTTAACCCAACGAGGTGCATCTACTTAGCCTTTCGACCCAATTCCACAAAAAAATCCCCTAGTATCTCCTAACTTCCCAGAAAGCGCCGCAGGCAAGCGAAAGCAATATTTACGGGTTACTTTCGTTGCTTGGAGATTCGGAGATTTGGAGACACGGAGAGGTGATGTGGGGTACTGGAATGATTGTTGGCACAATTCTCCCTTGTCCTCCGTAAAAATCACACTATGTGTGTCCGTGTTGGGCGAAAGCAACAAGCAACGCGACTAACGACAATTAGCTTTCAACGTCTGATTGTCTCACGTCTGTTCGCTGTCTAATTGTCCTTGGTCTCTTGTCCGTGTCTCATGTCTCAAGTCTCTAGTCTATTGTCTCAAGGGTGCGTGTCAACGCATGAAGGGTCGCGTGTCAACGCGATGCGGAGTCTAATCGTCTAATTGTCTAACGTCCGTTCAACGTCTATCGTCTCACGTCTTCGGTTGTCTAACGTCTCACGTCGCACAACCGTCTCGCGTCTCACGTCGTTCAACCGTCTAGCGTCTATCGTCGTTCAATCGTCTAGCGTCTCACGTCGCACAACCGTCTCGCGTCTTTGTAATAATAACAAGCTGACGCTATGCCTTCGGCGATTTTTTCCTACAAATTTATTTAGATTTGCATTTGTCAAACGATTTATGATAAAATTTAACTAGTAAAAAGGGTATTTTTACACTAATTTAAGGGGTATTTATGAAAACTATATCTGAATCTCTTCAGACACCTGTTGTTGCTGAATATGATGTAATTGTTGTTGGTGGTGGACCTGCTGGTTTTGCAGCTGCTGTTTGTGCTGCACGCGAAGGAGTTAAAACATGCATTATTGAGCAATGTGGAGGAATTGGTGGTGTTGCTACTTCTGGTCTAATGAGTCATTGGACAGGTAATACTCAAGGTGGCTTCTATGAGGAAATTCTTTCTCGTTCAGCTGAATTACCTGAGCTTCGCCAAACTATTCATCCTGATAAGCTTCATGGTGTTATGCTGGAAATGCTTCTTGAAGCAGGTGTTGATATCCGACTATACACATTTGCTGTTGCTCCAGTGATGGATGGAAATAAAATAACAGGAGTAATAATTGAAAGCAAGTCCGGTCGTCAGGCATTGATGGGAAAGGTAGTCATTGATGCAAGTGGAGATGGTGATATTGCAGCAAGGGCAGGGGCAGAGTATCAGCTTGGTCGAGAGGGTGATGCAATTATGCAGCCTATGACACTTATGTTCAAGGTTGGTGGCGTTGATTATGATAGAGCTATTTTCCCTGGCTCTTTTGAGTCTTTAATGGATGTTCCTGCTGGAGAGATTCAATCATTAGCTCGTGCAAATTTACCAGCACCAGCTGGACATGTGCTTCTTTATAAATCAACCCTTCCAGGTGTTGTTACTTGTAATATGACAAATGTCATCAATGTGGATGGCACAAAGGCAGAGGATTTGACTAAGGCACAGCTCACGTGTCGGAAGCAAATACCAATAATTATAGATTTTCTAAGAAAATATGCACCAGGCTATGAAAATTGCTATCTACATTCTGCTGCTGCCCAAATTGGTGTTCGTGAAACTCGCCATTTCAAAGGATTATATACTCTTACAGAGGATGATATAATGGAGGCAAAGGTATTCCCAGATTGGGTTGTTACTAGAGCACACTTCAACTTTGATATTCATAATACGAAGGGTGCTGGGCTTGACGAAAATGGCTGTCAGCATAAATTTAGTCAACCCAAGGGTTACACAATTCCTTATGGATGCTTTGTTCCAGAGAAAATTGATGGACTTTTACTTGCAGGCAGAATTATTTCTGGCACACATAAAGCTCATTCAAATTTCCGTGTAATGCCAATTTGTGCTAATATGGGGCAATCGGTAGGAATTGCAGCTGCAATAGCAGTAAAATCTGGTGTTGAGGTACGAAACATTCCTGTAGCAAATATTCAGGCTCGATTGATTGAGCTTGGGATAGAAATTTAAAAATAGTGATAACGTGTGTCTATATGCTTTCGCACAGTAAAACAGGATTGCATGGGTGAATCGCGATGGTGCAATGTGTCAGCTAATAAGCCACCTTGTGCGATTGTGTTACTGAATGCATCGTAAGTGTATTGTGCGACCACGTTATCATTTTAATCAAGGCAATGGCAATGCGTAAAATTGCCATTGTTATCATATCCATCAGTCAGAATCAGTCTTTTGTAACTCATTTATTTACAATAACTTAACCTTTAAAACTCGGACTTTCTCGAAATACTAGATGCTTCTTTAGTTCAAATTCGGACTCGTAGATTTAATCATAAAATATTTTTTACTTAAGTTGTTGGTTTTTAAGTGGTTGTGCTTGATAATGTGTTAAGGTGGAGTTTTATCAATTATGGTGACTCAATCCAGACGAGGTGGGTAGTTTGGATCAGGAAAAGTTCTAATTCTTATCCCATCTGATGTTGGAATATCTACGGGTTCTAGATTTGTGTCATTTGGTGTCGGATTGAATACTCTTGATAAAAGAATACCTACTGTTTTGTCTTCATTACAACTAAATTGAATATTGTAAAATATAGAGTAATTAGCGGAAATTAAATTTCCTTTTTCATCTACAACTGGTCGACTTCTTACAACCCAATAAGTGCCTTTGTCATATAATTTTCTTTCAAATTCACCATTTTCTAATCGCCGAGAACCATAGCTAGTTGATTGTATATAAACATTATTAGTCATAGCATTATATTGCCATTTAAAATCACTTGTTAAAATTTTGTCAACTTCATAATATCCTGTATGTGGTTCAATAAATCTGATATTTATGATAGCCCCATTATACGATGGAGAATATGCCCATTCTCCGTCCCAATCAAAGTAAATTTCAAAATCTGCCACTTTCCCATTGCCATGAGGTTTAACAAAATCATTTTCCTTAATGTCAAAACCTATCCATTGATTTAAGGTATTGGTCTTTGTAAATCTTGTATTATAAAAATCTGTAACTAGCAATTTAGGATTTTTCTTTTTACGCAATACAACAGTCACTTTTTCTCCATAAGGTTGCCATTTGCCGTTTTTGACTTGTCGTTGTTTCCCCCAAAAGACAATTTTTT
>CALDQE010000044.1 GCA_937911295.1 uncultured Verrucomicrobiota bacterium | reverse complement strand
TAAGGTAGCGAAATTCCTTGTCGGGCAAGTTCCGACCTGCACGAATCGTGTAACGATCACGGCGCTGTCTCAACGAGGATCTCGGTGAAGTTGTAGTCCCAGTGCAGATGCTGGGTACCCGCAGCAGGACGGAAAGACCCTATGAACCTTTACTGTATTCTGGCACTGGCGACTGGCTTGACATGTGTAGCATAGCCGGGAGTCTTGGAGACCAAGCCGTCAGGTTTGGTGGAGACACCAGTGAAATACCGGTCTTGTTAAGACGGTCGTCTAACCCATCCCCTTGAATCAGGGGTCGGAACAATGCCAGAGGGTCAGTTTGACTGGGGCGGTTTCCTCCCAAAATGTAACGGAGGAGTTCGAAGGTCACCTCAGCACGGTCAGCAACCGTGCCATAGAGCGCAAAGGCAGAAGGTGGCTTAACTGCGAGGCAGACAAGCCGAGCAGATGCGAAAGCAGGACTTAGTGATCCGGCGGTAGCTAGTGGTAGCGCCGTCGCTCAACGGATAAAAGGTACTCTGGGGATAACAGGCTGATGATTGCCGAGAGTCCACATCGACGCAATCGTTTGGCACCTCGATGTCGGCTCATCACATCCTGGGGCTGGAGAAGGTCCCAAGGGTTTGGCTGTTCGCCAATTAAAGTGGTACGCGAGCTGGGTTCAGAACGTCGTGAGACAGTTCGGTCCATATCCGCTGTGGGCGTAGGAGATTTGAAGGGATAATTCCCTAGTACGAGAGGACCGGGAATTAGGTATCGATGGTGTGCCGGTTGTTCCGCCAGGAGCATTGCCGGGTAGCCAAGTACCGAACGGATAAGCGCTGAATGCATCTAAGTGCCAAGCCCACCCAAAGACTAGATCTCCCATTCGCAAGAATCTAAAGGCAGGTTGAAGACTACGACCTTGATAGACGGAATGTGTAAGTGTAGTAATATATTTAGCAGATCCGCACTAATTTGCCGTGTGGCTTGCCGTGCATATTTTCGATTTGAAAACACGAAAGAAATTCTCTCGATTTTGCTCTATGTTTCTTTAGCAAAAAACAATGCTAATAAGCTCTTCAGAAACAAAACACTTTTGCCTGGTGGCCATAGCGAGGATGTAACACCCGTTTCCATTCCGAACACGGAAGTGAAGAGCCCCAGCGGCGAGGGTACTGCGGGAGTCGCCCGTGGGAGAGTAGCACGTTGCCAGGCGTTATGAGGCGCATAACCAAATCGGTTGTGCGCCTCTCTTTTTTTTGTCTGTAGGACGTGAACGTCCTACAGAATTAGTGAATAGTGAATAGTGAATAGTGAATAATGAATAATGAATAGATCAGGTAAAAATATATATAAAATAGGGCAGCATGGCGTCCTCGCCTTGCTGAAATTTAAATATTTCCACAGCATATATTGCTTCGCAATGCTTCATATGCCGCAGGCATGCTTCATGGTGCTATGCACCGCTTCATAGCGCTTCGCGCTGCTTCATCTAAATTCGGACACGAATTTAGGCTGTTGTCCCCGTGCTGCACATGTTTGATAGACGTGCGAGGATCACCCCTAGTGATTTTCTAATCTCAAGGTCGTATATGTGTTGGTTGATAAAAAAATAGCATATTTTTTTTAATTGTCGCTTGTATTTATGGTCTAAGTATGTTATAATTTGGCGCTAGTTGATAAAAAAAAATCATCTGATGGTGTTCTAATCCCACAACATAATAAGGAGTACCTATAGATATGAAAGCGAAAAAAGAAAATATTATTACCCAAAATATTAACCCAATGGATGAGAAAACATTAGTCGATTCAATAGTCGCTAAGGTTAAATCTGCTCAAATAGAATTCGCTAATTTTTCACAAGAAAAGGTAGATGCAATTTTTAAAGCAGCTGCTCTTGCTGCTAATAATATGCGTATTCCTCTAGCTCAAATGGCTGTTGATGAAACAGGGATGGGCGTTGTTGAAGATAAAATTATTAAAAACCATTATGCTTCTGAATATATCTGTAATAAATACCTGCCTCTTAAAACCTGTGGCATTGTCGATACTGATGATGCTGCTGGTATGATCAAAATTGCTGAACCCCGTGGTGTAATCGCAGGTATTGTTCCAACAACAAATCCAACCTCTACCGCTATCTTTAAAGCTCTTATCGCTCTTAAAACTCGTAATGGTATTGTATTCAGCCCTCACCCTAGAGCAAAAAAATGCACATGCCTTGCTGCTAAAATTGTTCTTGATGCAGCTGTAAAAGCAGGTGCTCCAGAAAATATTATTGCTTGGATTGATGAGCCTACTGTTGCTATGAGTGGTTACCTGATGAGCCATAAAGATGTTGCCTTAATCCTTGCTACAGGTGGACCTGGTATGGTTAAAGCAGCTTACTCAAGTGGTAATCCAGCTGTAGGTGTTGGCCCAGGAAATACACCTGTCGTATTTGATGATACATGCGATGTTCAAATGGCTGTAAGCAGCGTGCTTCTATCAAAAACCTTTGATAATGGTATGATTTGTGCCTCTGAGCAGTCTGTTACTTGTATGGCTTCTATCTACGATGATGTTAAAAAGGAATTTACAAAACGCGGTGGTTACATTCTAAATTCTAAAGAAGCTAAAGCAGTTGGTAATATTATTCAAATTGATGGTAAACTAAATTCAAAAATCGTTGGTCAAACAGCATTGAAAATTGCAGAGCTTGCTGGAATCAAAGTTCCTCCAACAACTAAAGTGCTTATCGCTGAGGTTAAAGGTGTCGGTGAAGATGTTCCTTTCTCCTGTGAAAAGCTTTCGCCTACACTTGCTTTGTATAAAGCAGATACTTATGATGCAGCAATTGATAATGCTAAGGCACTTCTTCGTTACGGTGGATTAGGTCACACAGCTGTGCTTTATACTAATACACAGAATGAAGAACGTATTCGCGAGTTCGGCCGCATTATGCTTGCTAGCCGTGTCTTAATCAATACTCCTTCCTCACATGGTGGCATTGGTGACCTATATAATTTTGCACTAAATCCTTCCTTAACACTCGGCTGTGGTAGCTGGGGTGGTAACTATGTTTCAGAAAATGTAGGTCCTATGAATTTATTAAATATTAAATCCATCGCTAAAAGGAGAGAGAATATGCTTTGGTTCCAAATTCCATCAAAGATTTATTTTAAATATGGCTGTTTATGCACAGCAATCGGTGATTTAGCTGGTAAGAAGCGTGCATTTGTTGTTACTGATAAATTCTTGTATTCTTCTGGCTTGTTGGCTCCAATGCTTGAGACATTGGCTGGTATGGGAATTGTTACTCATGTATTTAGTGATGTAACACCAGATCCAACTATCCAATTAGTCCGCAAAGGTGTTGAACAACTTAGAAGCTTTGAAGCAGATGTAATTATTGCTATCGGTGGTGGCTCTCCAATCGATGCTGCTAAAATTATGTGGCTAATGTATGAACAACCAGATGTAAGCTTTGAAGATATTGCTATGCGCTTTATGGATATACGTAAACGCATCGTAAAAATTGAACCACTAGGAAAGAAAGCAATGCTTGTTGCTGTGCCAACAACAAGTGGAACTGGTTCAGAGGTTACACCTTTTGCAGTAATTACTGACGAGGAGACAAGCCAAAAGTTCCCTCTAGCAGATTATGCTTTAACTCCAAGTATGGCTATTATCGATACTGAGCTTGTTATGAAGCTTCCTAAAGGGCTTACAGCAGTATCTGGTATGGATGCTTTGACCCATGCACTCGAGGCTCGTGTATCTTGTATGCAGAGCGATTATTGTAATGCTTTGGCTAATGAAGCTGTTAGCTTGATTTTTAAGAATTTGCCTGAGTGCTACAATAATGGTCCAATGAATGAAAAGGCTCGTGAGCATATGTTTAATGCATCTGCTATGGCTGGTATGGCTTTTGCAAATGCTTTTCTTGGACTCTGCCACTCAATGGCTCATAAGCTTGGTGGCATGTATCATGTACCACACGGACTCGCAAACTCTTTCCTAATCAATCACATTATTAAATTTAATGCAGTTGATTGTATGACCAAGCAAGCCGCCTTCCCTCAATACCAATATCCAAATGCAAAGGCAGATTATGCTGCTGTTGCTCGTTATGTAGGCTTACAAGGAAAGGATGACGATGAATTGATTGCTGCATTGATTGAGAAAATTGATGAGCTAAAGTCTCTTCTTGATATTCCTAAATCAATGAAGCCATGGTTCGATGCTAATGGAATTAGTGAGGAAACATTCCTTAAGAATCTTGATGAATTAAGTGTTAAAGCTTATGATGATCAATGCACAGGAACAAATCCTCGTTATCCACTAATAAGTGAAATTAAGCAGCTATATTTAGACGCTTATTATGGTAAATAACTTATTTTGTTGAGGAATAGGTTATAACGTAATAATGTATAACCTTGGTAATGTGTGTGCAAGATGTTATTTCTTGCACACCATTACGATATTGAAGGGTTAAACTGATTTTGGATAATTAACCTTGTAGAGCGATAAGCCTCTAGCTGGAGCTGTCTCAACTATAGCTGTTCGCTCCTTTGAATCCATAATTACTTGAACAAATTCTGGTGCAAATTTTTCTTCACCAACAGAAATTAACACACCAGTCAAGCTGCGTACCATTTTGTATAAAAAGCCATTGCCTGTAAAGCGAAGCTCCAAAATTGGACCGTCAATTACAAAATCAATAGAGTAGACATGGCGAACTGTTGTCTCTACCTCTCGATTTGGATTTGCAGTAAAAGCAGCAAAATCATGCTCTCCAATTAGAATGGCTGCCGCTTGCTTCATTTTCTCAATATTTAATTTTTTTGAAACATGTGCACAAGTGCGCCGAAACATTGGGTGCATAACTTCGTCATTGTATATTCTATAACGATATTCCTTGCTGTGTGCTGTGCGTCTGGCATGGAAATTGTTGTCTACTCGCTCAGCATCTAGTATGCGTACATCATAAGGAAGCCACCGATTTAATGCTCTGCGAAGCTGAAAGGGCTGCATTTCTCTTGCTAAATCAAAGTGTGCAACTTGACCGAAAGCATGAACCCCGGCATCTGTTCTGCCACTTCCATGAATAACAACCTCAGCTCCTTCTGGAGCAAGCTTTTTTACTGCAGTCTCAATTGTCTCTTGGACGGTCCTAAGACCTGGCTGCTTCTGCCAGCCCTTAAACTCTGTGCCATCATATGAAATAGTGACACGATAGCGAGGTGTTGTGTGTTCTTGTTGTTCTTCCATTGACGAACTCATCATCAGTTTAATCTAAGAATGTATATGGCAAAGCACAGAAACTGCCTAAATAGCAACCCTTGTTTTATTCATTATTTACTATACCTTATTTTTTATTTTGCGGACCAGCCATGCGTAGATATGGTAAATAATCTCTTGTGTACGTTATAGTCGAGATAATAGTAATTGCTAGGAATGATAGCTCCAAAACCTGTGGTACTGTTTGTCCAATTTTTATTGCATTTGGTATTGCCTGACATCCAAGATACCAGTGAACAAAAATCATGATTGGGAAACCAATGAATGTACGGAGCTTACCAATAAAGGCAGCCTTTACATCTGCTCCAAAATCAGAACCAACAACACGCATAAATGTAACCCAATGGTCTCGCAAAAGAGCAATGACATCAATGGCGAGTAGGATAATGGCTTGAATCAAAAGTGTGTTTGATCTTGTTTGGCAATACAGATAAAGTGCAATAAATGTAGCTGAAGGAAAAACAACCGCAAAAAAAGCTTTATCCATTAACGGATCCGCAAGTGCACCAAATTTTGAAGTGACATTCCATTTTCTAGCTAGCTTGCCATCAAATAAGTCTGTAAAAGCAGAAAGACACATCAAAATAAGCGATGAATATAGCATAGCATTTGAAGGGCTAAATGCATTATATATTGCCATTATTCCTGCGATTAAAATTAGTGGAGCACGAACAAAAGTTAAAAATGTGACAAAAGCGAATTGGCGTTTTTGTTTGTTTGATAAAGTAGATTGATTTTCCATAACTATTTATTTGATTATGATATTGATATTTTAAAATTTAGTAGAATTATTCTTCTACCTTTGTTTCATCCTTTGATGGAATAACAGAATCAATTATGTTTGTTGTGACATCGCTAATAGATTTTACTGCTGCAACACCGATATCTGCTGCGCCTTCAATAACAGCTACACCAACATCAGCAACGGCCCCAGTGGTTGTGGCGATGGTTTCACCAGCTGTGGTAGCAATATTAATTGCTGTATCAACAGAGGTTGATAAAAGGTCTTTACTCTCAGGCTCTTTTGCAGATTGCTCTTGAGTTGATACAGCTGTAGGTGTTGCTTCGTCAATTGTTTCCTCTGATGTTGGTTCAGCCTTTGGTGCTTCTTGCTCAACTTTTGTTTCGGTTTGCTCTTCATCAGCAGGTATAGAAGCAGACTCTTGCTTTTCTTTAATTGCCTCGACCTGTTTAACAATTGCTTCAGCTTGTTCCTTTGTTGCTGGAGAGAGGATGATTGGGGCTGAATTACCGTTTTGTAGTAGCTTTTTGGTGTTTTCATCTTTTTCCAGTGCGTTTTGGAAAAATTCACTCTGGCGCTTGATTTCAGGAAGCTTTTCAGCATAGAGTTTATTTAGGAAATCACCAAAGCCCTTCATAATAGCAGGTGCAGTATATGCCCATGTAATTTCTTGCTTCTCTTCATTGTCGGAAATCTGCACTGGTTTTTTTGCACGAACATATGCATTGCTTGGATCATCATCAACTACAGCTGCTTCAATGCAAAAGCGAGCATTATTATTGCAATTTAAGAAAATGGTAAATAGCTTACCTTCGCGTTGTTCTCCAAGAAAATCAGTTGGTTCAGCCAAAGCAAGAGCCTCTGTGATTGCCTTGGTCTCTTCTTCAGAGCAAGGAATCATGATATTGACTTTTGAGTCATTTTCAATATCAATAATCATATCAATGCTATTGACGGTATTTTCTTCAACCAGATAGTGAATGAAGTTTATGTCTGCTTGAACGGCAGCGATGGCTTTTTTCTTGTTGACATCGTGGATATATAGAGTTATTGCAAGAGCAAAAAATATGACTGCTAAAATATATCGAATGTAGTCTTTTTTCTTAGATGTATTAGAAGCGTTTTTAGCTTCTTGAGCTTCTGGGTTTTGGTTTTCCATAATGTGTTCCTTTAATTCCTGAATGACTATTTAGGATGAAATTATTATTGTTTTGCGAGGATTTTTTGCCTGTATTCAGGGAAAATTTCCATCATCATTTCTTTAAGTTTGGCGACAGAGCGGGAGCGATGGGAAAATTTGTTTTTCTCTTCGCCGGAAAGCTCAGCAAAAGTCTTAGAGTATCCATCTGGTAAAAATAGTGGGTCGTATCCAAAGCCATTGTTTCCCCTGCGTTCATAAATGATTTGACCTGGACAGATGCCTATGCATGTATACTCTTTACCATCTGGGGAGACAAGGGCAATAGCACTAGTAAAGTGGGCTGTGCGTGGCAAGCCATCAACAAGCTTTTCTAAAAGCTTATCATTGTTCGCTTCGTCATCTTTTTGTTCGCCAGCATAACGAGCAGAGTATATTCCTGGCTCGCCATTTAGGGCGTCGACCTCGAGCCCAGAGTCATCAGCAATAGCCCATAGTCCAGTTGCTTTAGCATATGCTCTAGCTTTAATAAGAGCATTGCCAATAAAGCTATCAGCATCTTCAATGGGCTCTGGTATTTCAGGGAAATCCTTTGCTGATTTAAGTTGAGAATCGTCAATTTCTAGCATGCAGCGTAGCTCGCGAAGCTTATGTGCGTTACCAGAGGCGAGGACAAAAGTAGGAAATGTATTCATAAAATTGTGTGTGGCTTGTTAAAATTAGTTTTGGTTAGATGTATCAAGAGTAGTTTCAATCCAGCGCTTGCTTCTTTCTTGCTCTCGATATTTCTCCAGGTGAGGGTAAAGACGTGGAACGAAGTCTTGTAGGATTGTCTTCCAGCGGTCAGGGTCGTTAGGGTCAATTTCGAAGGCTACAGATACATATGCCCAACGTGGGCGATAGTTTAAGAAAGCACCATCGAATAAGGTGTATAAAAAGCGGGTTGTGTGGCTTTCTGTTTCCTTAAATGGGTTGAAAAACCAATAGGCATAAATAGAGTGAACAACCTCATTTTGTCCATTTGCAAGGGTGTAGACATTTGATAGGTTAATCACATGGATATCTAAATCTTTTTTATCAGAAATTTTTATTTTATGAGAAAATTCATTTGAGATATGTCCTCCAGCAGCACGGAGGCATAGCTGTGGGCGGTGAATACTTCCTCGTTCTGGTCCAGAAAATACAGCGGTTGTGTTAAGCTGTGTGCCATTGTAGGTTTTATAATTGCGGCGACGAATAGGTGTGCCTTTGGGAAGTAGTGCTTGCTCGCCCACGCTTCTATCTTTGAGGATAAAATCATCCTTTGATTTTACCTCAGAGAAGAATTTGTCGTATTGGCTTGTGCCTTTTGTTAAGGTTTCGAATTTTTCAAGGCAATCTAAACAATAATAAATGTCATCTTTATTATATTCTTTTCCTAATTCTGTTTGTGTGTATGCCCGAGCACATTGCTTTACATGGCAGAACCAAATTCGTTCACCCTTATAAAAATCAATTTCATTAGGCATATCAAATGTGACCTCGCCTGTTGGGTCACCATAAAGCTTACGAGGGGAGCCAAGATAAAGTATCGCAAGAATAGTTACAATAAAGCAAATTGAGGCACAAATAATTAATTTTTTGTTCATTTGTTATACCTCCTTTGAGTTTGCAGAAGGTTCTGTGTTTTCAGAAGCTTCTACGTTATCGTTATCCTCATCATCTTCCTCTGCAGCAAGTTCAGCAACTGTTTTTCGAGGTTGTAGAAGAGAAGCTGTTGCTATCAATAGCAGGATTGAGAAGATTAGAACGATATAGCCAGATAGATCATGATAGAGCATCATAGCTAAATCTGTTCCTATCCATTCAGCGATGGCAGCAAGAGTAAAGATTCGAAGGGCATTAGAAGCCATTGCTAAAGGGATTGAAAACGCGAATAAAACCCATTTTCTCCACATTCCACCGCGTAAAGTATAGTAGGCATAAGGAGCAGTTAGGGCCATCATTGCGGTTAATGATCGTAAGCCGCTACAAGCATCCTCAACGTCGAAGATAAAGCCGCCACCAGCTGAGCTACGAATTGTTGTGCCTTCACGAATTGTTTCAATTCCAATACCATCCAACAGAACATCAGCCAATGCAGATGAATATAGACGCAGCGGCATGGTGAAGTCTTGTAGTAATGATGCCGAGAAGCAGAGAAGAGCATAGCCAGCAGGGAAGAGAAGCTTTTTAGCAATATCCCAACCCCAGATAGTGCAAATCAATCCCCAATAGGCTGGTATTGTCGCTATTAGTGAGATACGTGGGAATTGAGTGCGATAGCCTGTAATGTGCATTAAGATAGCACCTAAGAACACGAGTAATCCTAAAATAGAGGGTGAAGCTTTAGTTTCTGATAGCTCAGTGCGTTTGCTGAAGATGATATAAGCAGCAACTACAAGAATTATCCAATTGCCAGCATATCGTTCATGACCCCATTGGAAATATACCCAATAAAAAATGGAGCGACTGCCTTTTGTAATTTGTATTTCTGAGTCATTGCCAAAGAAATAAAACAATAGTGTGATACAAGCACCTATAAAAAAGAAGATTACCCAATTTATAATTTGAGCTTTAGATAGGGGAAAACGATTATTGGGCTCCCTTTCTTGTGTATTTATTTCTGGTGTTTGGTTTTCATCAGCTTGCATAATTAAAATCTCATCGTAAAGAAACTCTTCTCATAAATATTTTTCTGATAAGATTTTACCTAAAAAGAGGAGAAAAGACAAGTAAGAATTGATTGTGGGTACCTATAGGGTTATCTAGGCTATTTGCAGGTAATAATGCAAATATTTTGTTATCACGCAGGTAAAATAAATGTCCGAGCGCTTAGTTTGAGACAGATTTGGCGAAAAACTTAGTTGTGCTTGTCCTCTTTCTTAATAATTTTCCTACGAATATAGCACATATTTTATCGAATATTGGAGTAAATAGGTGTCTGTAGGGTGCATATTAGTGATTTTGTCCTTCATTTATATATGTGCTGGGGCAGAGGTAAAGCTAAAGTGTTGTGTCTATATATATTATTTGTGTGGTACTTTAAAGAATAGCAGTTATGGATGGGTTAAAAACATACATGGAAATGAAGTGTTTTTTCAAATATTTTTTATTGAAAGTGCATAATTTTTTTTGGTATTATTTCCAAATTGTCAGTGAAGTTATGCCGACACTTAACGTAAGGAGACGTATGAAAAACAAACATGATATGGTTGTAGTTCTTGACTTTGGGGCTATTAATAGTCAAGCAGCTGCAAAAGAAATTCGTTCATTAAATATTTATTGTGAGGTTCTTCCTTATTCTGCTAGTGCAGAGCGTATTTTGGAGAAGAGTCCAAAAGCAATTGTTTTACAGCGTGGTAAGGCTTGTGGTGAAGCTACTTTGGGTAAAGAGCCTGCTGCTGATTTGGGTGGTTTTAATATTCCGGTTATTGATTTAAATGATAGTGAAATTACTGCAGAGATTTTGGATGCAAAGCTTTCCCAGTATGAAATTAATCGTGATTGGACAACAGAGGCATTTATTGAGGAAGCAATTGCTGATATTCGTGAGCAGGTTGGGGACAAGCGAGTGCTTTTAGCAATGTCAGGAGGTGTAGATTCTTCTGTTTGTGCTTTGCTAGTACATAAGGCAGTTGGCAATCAGCTTTCAAGTGTATTTGTAGATCATGGTTTAATGCGTAAGGGTGAGCCAGATGAGATTGAGCGAGTATTTGTTCAGCAATTTGGTGTAAATCTTATTCATGTTAAGGGAGAGGAGCGCTTTTTAAAGCGTTTGGCTGGAGTTGAGGAGCCAGAGACAAAGCGCAAGATTATCGGTGAAGAGTTTATACGTGTATTTGAGGAAGAGGCACGTGCTGCTGGTGAGCCAGAATATCTTGTACAAGGAACAATTTATCCAGATATTATTGAGAGTGGTTGGGATGGTGGCAAGAAGGTTAAGGCTCATCACAATGTGGGAGGCTTGCCAGATGATATTAAGTTCAAGGGAATTGTTGAGCCACTTAAGTATTTGTTTAAGGATGAGGTTCGTAAGGTAGCTACAGCATTGGGTCTGCCAGATTCAATTGCAAAGCGCCAGCCATTCCCAGGTCCTGGTTTGGGCGTACGTTGTATTGGCGAGCTAACAAAGACAAAGCTTGATATACTTCGCGAGGTTGATGCTATTTTCCGCAAGGCGATTGTAGATAATGGCCTTGAGGGACAGGCAAGTCAGTATTTTGCTGTGCTTACAGCAAATCGTTCTGTTGGTGTAACAAATGATGCACGTACTTATGCATATACAGTTGCTCTACGTGCCGTTAAGACATCAGATTTTATGACAGCTAAGTTTGTAAAGCTCCCAATGGACTTGTTAGAGAAGGTTTCAGAGGAAATTACAAATAAGGTTCCAGAAGTAAATCGTGTTGTTTACGATATAACAAGTAAGCCACCTGCAACGATTGAGTGGGAATAATTTTTAAAGAAGCCCCGAAAGCCTTTCAAAGTTAAGGTTTTCGGGGTTTTTATTTTTTGTGGGAGGTCTCAGTTTAGAGTAGAAATATAGTATTTAATGCTAGTGTCTTGTTACTAGTTTGTTATATTCCACAGCAGGCGTAAGCTATGTGGCACATCGTTTTTGCTATTGTTAATCGCAAAGACGCGGAGACAATAGACGCGAAAAAGGGTCGCTGGATAAAGCATATGCAACACCAAACTCAAAATGGGGCGCATTTAGTTTGTCTTTTCACCCCCACAAATAATTCATTGCCTATACTAAGGAAATTGTGATAAAATAATTACACTTTTGTAGATAGATATTTATTGTTTTCTTAAGGAGAAATTTATGAAACCAGTTTTATGTGAGCAAACATGGCGTTGGTATGGTCCAAATGACCCTATCACACTTGCAGATATTAAGCAGACAGGTGTTACAGGTATCGTTAATGCATTACACCATATTCCTAATGGTGAGGTTTGGACTAAAGAGGAAATAGAAAAACGCAAGGCGATTATTGAAGCAGCCGGACTTACTTGGTCAGTTGTTGAAAGCGTACCAGTTCATGAGCATATCAAAACTCGTGAAGGTGAGTTCCAGCGCTATATCGATAATTATAAACAGTCTATCAGAAATTTAGGCGAATGTGGTGTTAAGGTTGTTACCTATAATTTTATGCCTGTTCTTGATTGGACACGAACAGACTTGGCTTATACAATGCCAGATGGTTCAAAGGGCTTGCGTTTTGAAAAGGCAGCATTTGTCGCTTTTGAGCTATTTATTTTGAAAAGACCAGGTGCTGAGGCATTATATACAGAGGCAGAAATTGCTAGAGCAAAAAAACGCTTTGATGCAATGACGGAGGATGAGAAGAATACTCTTGTTCGCAATATGATTGCAGGTTTGCCAGGCTCAGAGGAAAGCTTTACAATTGAGCAATTCCAGCAGGCACTAGACCGTTATAAGGATATTGATGCAGAGAAACTACGTGGTAATTTGATTGAGTTTTTGAAGGAAATTTGCCCAGTTGCTGATGAGGCTGGGGTAAGTCTAGTTATCCATGCGGATGATCCTCCATATCCAATTCTTGGCTTACCACGTATTATGAGTACAGCTGATGATTTCCAAGCAATTATTGATGCAGTACCAAATAAGTCAAATGGCTTGTGCTTCTGCACAGGCTCCTTTGGTGTGCGAGCAGATAATGATTTGCCAGATATGATGCGTCGCTTTGGTGATCGCATTAATTTTGTTCACCTACGCAGTACACAAGGTGATGAAGAGGGTAATTTCCATGAAGCAAACCACCTTGAGGGCGATGTTGATATGTATGGTGTAATGAAAGCATTGCTTGAGGTAGAGCAGCGTCGCGGTGTTTCTATTGCGGTACGTCCAGACCATGGTCATCAAATGATTGATGATTTGAATAAGAAAACCAATCCAGGCTACTCCTGCATTGGTCGTATGCGCGGTATTGCTGAGCTTCGCGGACTAGAAATGGGTATTGCTTATTCTTTGTTCAATAAATAATTTTTGCGGTTGATAAAAATTACTGTTTAACAAATTTAGTGCCGCGAGAGGTCTTGCCTCTTGCGGCATTGTTGTAAGAAGTTATATAGGAAATTTAACACATATTAGCCTAATAAAGTATGAATTAGTTTTTTAGGTATAAAGGTTAATATTTATGAAAACATTAAAAGAAGAAAATCTTGTCCGTTATGATAATCAAGGCTTTGAGCAGCTTGAGTTTACTTTTTTAGGGAAAAAGGCTATTGTAATTCTTCCAAGGGAAGAAAATAGAAATGGGCGAGCCATATTTAAAACAGAGTATTTTGGGGCTTTCCCAACGCTTCAGCTCGAGTTTGTGCGTCAGGGTTATACTTTTTTGTTCCTTGAGAATAGAAATCGCTGGGGAACAGAATCTGAGCTTGCAGATCAAGAAAAATTTCTTCTCTTTGCTTTTAATGAATTTGATTTGGAGCCAGGTGTTATTACGATTGGTATGAGCTGTGGAGGAATGATTTCAATTCTTCTTGCAGCAAGAAACCCAAACCTAATCCGTGGCTTGTATCTTGATGCTCCGGTGATGAATTTTTTAAGCTGTCCTGCTGGGCTAGGTTATGCTCCTGAGACAACTGAGTCAATGTGGCAGGAGTTTGAAAAGGCTCATGGAATGACAAAACGCGAGCTATTGCTATATCGAGAGCATCCTATTGATAAGCTTGATGCACTTATTGCAGCCAGAAAGCCAATCTACTTAGCTTATGGCACAGCTGATTTATGTGTTCCGTTTGAGGAAAATGCGATAGAGCTGGTTCGTCGGTATGAGGGGACTGGTATTCCATTTGTCGTAGAGCCTAAGGAAGGCGTAGGGCATCACCCTCATGGACCTAGTGATCCAACAGCAGTTATTAAATTTTTTGAGCAATTTGCATTTTGAAGCAAGAATGCTCAGGGGTAAACGTGGTTTCGCATAACGGATAACAATCTGAGGCGCATTTAATTTTTAGCTTAATTTCGTGATCTAACTACTGAGTTCAGGGTTGTGTCCGAATAGAAATATTGACAGAAATTGATTCGATATTTGCCTCTGAAATTTTCTGTTTTTTCTTGTTTGTTATAAGTTTCGTAGCTATAATATCTTGTAACAAAGGCAAACAGTTGTTGCTATAGAAATTTATAACGAAAGGGAAAGTTATGCGCTTTGGATATTTTGATGATAGTGTACGCGAATACGTAATTACAACTCCTGAAACTCCTTATCCGTGGATCAATTATCTCGGGCACGAAGATTTCTTCGCAATAACATCTAACACATCAGGTGGCTATGCATTCTATAAGGATGCCCGACTTCGTCGACTTACTCGCTATCGCTATAATGATATTCCTCTCGATAATAATGGACGCTTCTTTTATATCAAAGATGGCTCGACCGTTTGGAATCCAGGCTGGAAACCAATGCGAACCCCCCTTGATTCTTATGAATGCCATCATGGCTTTGGCTATACAAAAATTATCTCCAGCAAAAATTCTGTGATAGCTGAGGTTGTTGATTTTGTCCCTAATGGTGAAAATGCAGAAGTAATAGCTGTTACATTAAAAAACAGTGGTAAAAAACAAAAGAAGCTTACTCTTTCCAGCTTCGTTGAATGGTGTCTTTGGAATGCTCAAGACGACACAACAAATTTTCAACGCAATTTCTCCACTGGCGAAGTAGAGGTACTAGGTAGCACTATATATCATAGAACTGAATATCGCGAAAGAAGAAATCATTATGCCTTTTTCTCTGTTAATGTACCTATAGATGGCTTTGATACAGATCGCGAGACTTTTCTTGGCTTAAATAATGGCGTCGATCAGCCTAAGGCTGTTTTGTCTGGAAAACCACAAAATTCCGTTGCAGATGGTTGGTCCCCAATTGCTTCTCATAGCATTAAGGTTGAGCTAACACCTGGTGAGTCAAAAAGTTTTATTTTTGTTCTTGGTTATATAGAAAATGATGAGGCAGATAAATGGGCTACAAAGCAAGAGAAGGGCTTGCTACGTACAAACCCAATGCTTAAGGCAATCAATAAGACAAAAGCAATTGAACTGCAAAAACGTTTCTCTTCAATGGCAAAAGTAAATAAAGCAATGAAGGAGCTACGTGTATTTTGGGATAACCAGCTAGCGAATTTCTCTCTAAAGACTGGAGATGAAAAGCTAGATCGCATGGCAATGTGGAATCAGTATCAATGCGTTGTGACCTATAACTTTGCACGCTCTGCAAGCTATTTTGAGAGCGGAATTGGCCGTGGAATAGGCTTCCGCGATACCTCTCAAGATATGCTAGGAGTTGTACATCAAATGCCAGAGAGGGCACGTGCTCGTCTATATGATGTGGCAGCAACGCAATTTGAGGATGGCTCAGCATATCATCAGTTTCAGCCATTAACAAAGCGAGGTAATGCTGATATTGGCTCTAACTTTAATGATGATCCATTGTGGTTAATTCTTGGTGTTGGTGGCTATATCCGCGAAACAGGTGATTTTAAGTTCTTGAAGGAAAAGGTTCCGTTCGATAACTCTCCAACGAATAAGGCTACGCTATACGAGCATTTGCGCCGCTCCTTCCATTATACTGTAGAGCATTTAGGACCACATGGCTTGCCACTAATCGGTCGAGCGGATTGGAACGATTGCTTGAACCTTAATTGCTTCTCAAAGGATCCTAACGATTCCTTCCAGACCTGCACAAATAAGGATGGGAAGAATGCTGAGTCTGTGATGATTGCTCAAATGTTTGTTTATGTTGCTCCAGATTATATTGCAATGTCACGAGCAATGGGCAATGAGGAAGAAGCTCAGTTTGCAATAAGAGAAACTCAAAAGATGGTTGAGCAGATTTGCAAAACTGGTTGGGACGGAGAATGGTATATTCGTGCTTATGACGATGCAGGCCGCAAGATTGGCTCAAAGGAATGTGAGGATGGTAAAATCTTTATTGAATCACAGGGCTTTGGAGCAATGGCTCAGGTAGGAGCAGATCAAGGACTACCAATAAAGGCTCTTGATAGTGTTAAAAAGTATCTTGATACAAAGTATGGTATTGTAATTCTTGACCCACCATATAAAGAGTATCATGTAGAGCTAGGTGAGGTTTCCTCATATCCACCAGGCTATAAGGAAAATGCTGGTATCTTCTGCCATAATAACCCTTGGATTATGATTGGTGAGGTTGCGTCGGGGCGTCCTGATAGAGCATGGGAATACTATAAAAAGATTGCACCTTCTTATCTAGAGGATATAAGTGAGATACATAGGCTAGAGCCATATGTATATGCACAGATGATTGCTGGTAAGGCTGCATCACGTCATGGTGAAGCAAAGAATAGCTGGCTAACAGGTACAGCAGCATGGAATTTTGTATTCCTATCTCAATGGCTGTGTGGTGTTCGTGCGGAGTATGATGGATTAACCATAGAACCACGCCTTCCAAAGCATGTAAAGAAGGCCACAATTATTCGCAAGTACCGCGGGGTAGAGTATGTGCTTCGCGTTACGAATAATAAGCCAAATGGTGCAATCTCTTTGACAATAGCAGAGGGCAAGGCTACAATAGATGGCACAAAGGTTCTTGCAGCCAAGAAGCAGGCAAGGGTTGTCGTTGATATTGTTGTTGGGTAGTGTTTTCTAAATCAGTTAGCACATTTATACAGCGAAATGCCTTTTAGACGGGAAGCTTGAGGCGAGTGCTATCGCACAAAAGCTGTAAGCTAGGCGACTCACTGTTTTTGCTATTGCAAATAGTGCACCGCTCAATGTGGCAATTTATTGACTGCTCCAGTCAATAAATTGCCACCTCTTGCCCCAAAATACTGGGCGAAGTAGTCTGGTGTTTCGGGGGCCGTGTTTTATAACTAGTACATCATTATATGTTAATTTTCCTAACTTGCCTTCTTTTAGATAGTTGCGTATAGTTGAATCAGATATCTTAAAATTCGGAACATTGCTTTGTGTTAATATATTGGCTACATAAATAGAATAAAAAACCTTCGTTTTCCCCAATTCTTAATTCGCACGTTTATTTTTACAAAAAAACACAAACTGAGTAATAGCTAGCTCAATGTTTTTTGTTGTTGATTATATTTATGGGTTTTTGATAAAATTCAACAAAAATATGATTTCGGTAATGGAGGAATATATTGTGTCATTTAAGTTAAGAAAAACATTGGGATTGGTTGACGTATTTTGTATAGCTGTAGGAGCAATGATTTCAGCGGGTATTTTCTTGTTGCCAGGTGTCGCTTTCTCTCATATTGGTCCAGCTATTATTTTTTCATATATCGTAGGTGGTTTATTAGCAACCATAGGTATTCTTGCTGTTCTTGAATTAGCTACAGCAATGCCACGAGCTGGAGGTATCTATTATTTTACCACACGGAGCTTAGGACCACTAGCAGGAACAATTTCTGGTGTGCTTAATTGGTCCGCATTGTCACTTAAAAGTGCCTTTGCTATTTATGGCATGAGCCAAATTATTCACATTTATGTGCCATCAATAAATCCTGTCTGGTGTGGCGTTTTTATTACGATATTTTTCTTGATAATAAATTTGCTGAGTACTGCAGCAGCAGCCTGGGCAGAGCGTGTTATGGTGTTTTTCCTTCTTGCTATTATGGTCGTATATGGATTTTTGGGCCTCCCTCATGTTCAGACAGAATGGTTAAAACCAATGTTTTTTGAAGGCAAAAATGTTGTAGATATTTTCAAAGAGGCGGGCTTCATTTTTGTTGCTTTTGGTGGTTTGCTCGGCGTAATTAGTGTCGCAGAGGAGGTTCGTCAACCAGGGCGAAGCCTGCCTTTAGGAATTTTGTGGGGACTTGTGGTTGTTACAATTCTTTATGGATTATTGATGTATGTAACAATTGGTGTAGTACCAGCAGAAGAATTGATGGTTTCTAACGAGCCGCTTGCTCAAGCTGCAAAAATTTATTTTGGAAAGTGGGGTTATTGGATATTGACAGTTGGTGCAATTCTAGCTTTTGTTACCACTGGTAATGCTGGAATTATGGGGGCGGCACGCTATCCAGTTGCATTGGCTCGCGATGGTCTTATGCCAAAACGCTTTGCCGCTGTAATGGGTAAAAATAATATACCAGTACCAGCTCTATTGCTTACAGGTAGCTTGATGGTCGGTGTCCAGTTCTTGGATTTAGAGCATCTTGTTCAGGTAGCATCAACAGTTGTTATTTTGTCGTATATTCTTACAAATTCGGCAGTTTTAATATTGCGCGAGAGTGGTGTGTTGAATTATCGTCCTTCGTTTAGAACACCACTTTATCCTGTAGTTCCTTTGCTTTGCATCTTTTTATTTAGCTTGCTCATTTTGCGAATGGGTACAACTTCAATACATTTAGCTCTGCTTATTGTATTGGGTAGTGTGGTGCTTTATTATATATACGGACGTAATATTCGCCGAGATACAGCATTTACTCACTTGTTAGGACGCTTAACTCAAAATGAGATAGTAACTAGTGAGCTAGAGCGAGAGCTTCGCGATGTGGTGCGCTCTCGAGATGAGATAGAAATAGATGTTTTCGATGAGTCTGTTGAAAAGGCTCCAGCTATGGTGCTAAAGAATTGCCGCTCAGTACGTGAATTGTTTGGGATTGCTGCAGATGTCTTTTCTCAATATACACAGCTAAAAGCAAGAGATTTGCATGAGCTTTTAATTAAGCGCGAGAGAATGGCAAGTACAGTTATAACACCAGGAGTAGCTGTGCCACATATTACATTGCCATCAGAAAAGAATTTATTTGCAATGCTTTTAGTAAAGGTAGAGAATGGTGTGAATTTCTCTAAAGATGCATTGCCAATAGAAACAGTTGTATTTTTAATTTGCTCACCCGATGAAAAGAATCGTCATATTCATAGCTTAGCAATGATTGCACAGGCAATTCTCGACCCTGATTTTTCAAAGAGTTGGAAAAAAGCACATACCTCACAGCAATTAAAGGATGTGTTCCTATTAGCTAAGCGTATGCGCCCGAATAAGAAATAATTCTTGACGCTTGTACATTAGATATTTGTTGAGCTTTCACAAAGACATTGATTATTAAAACATAGAGGAAAAGACATATGGCTAACACAAATGATAAATACAAATACCGCAAACGTAACAAAAATCCATTAACTAGTGCAACTGGTGAGCGTGCCCGTGGGGTTCCAATAACTGGTGAAGAAACAGAGCTTACTGGCACAGTGGAAAGAGTTACTTTTCATAGTGACGACACTCAATATACTGTGATTCAGTTAAGATTAGATGGGGCTGGAGTTAATGGATTAAAGGAGGTTACTGTTGTTGGTAAGTGTATGACAATATGGGAGGGAGAAAGCATTCGGGCTGTTGGTCACTGGATACGCCATGAGCAATATGGACTACAGTTTAGTGCAACAACGATTGCCCATTCTTCTCCAACGTCACCAGCTGGCATTATTCGGTTTTTGTCAAGTGGAGTAATTCGTGGTGTTGGCCCAGTAAATGCGAAGCGAATAGTTGACCATTTTGGTGCAGAGACACTTAATGTTCTTTCGCATCATTCTGCACGATTGGAGGAGGTTGCTGGGATTGGTAGGGTTACTCGTGAGCGTATCAAGAAATCTTGGGACGAGCAACAAGGGATGCGAGATGTGATGATTTTTCTCCAAGCAAGTGGCATTGGAGCAGCCACTGCGGCAAGAATTTATAAAAAATATGGAGAAAATACAGAGGCTTTAGTTCGCGAAAATCCGTATCGTCTTTGTTATGATATTTGGGGCATAGGCTTTAAAAAAGCAGATGCGATAGCATTGAATCTCGGTGTGGAGAAGAATTCTCCTTTAAGAGCTGCTGCCGGTATATCCTTTGTCCTTCGTAAGGAGGCAGAGGAAGAAGGGCATGTTTATTGTGATGAGCCAGAGCTATTGCTTAAGGCAGAGGCGTATCTTGGCATACCGATGGAAATATTGGTGACATCGCTTAATGAGTTAGTCTCAGGTGGACAAATTATTCATAATGATGGTAAGCTTTACTTAAGGGATTTATACCTTGCGGAGGTGCGTGTTGCAGAATATATTTCCCAACTTTATTCTGCTCGCTCTCCATTTGCTGTAACGAATGTTGAAGCGGCAATTAAATGGGCTTCTCAGAGATGTGGTTTAGAGCTTTCTGTTATGCAACGCAATGCATTAGGGATGGCACTTGACTCTAAGGTTTCAATTATTACTGGTGGTCCTGGTGTTGGTAAGACAACAATTATTCGTGTGCTTTGTGATATTTGGACAGCTAAGAAAGCAAAGATTTCACTTGTGGCTCCGACAGGACGTGCTGCAAAAAGAATGTCTGAATCAACTAAGCTTACGGCTCAGACAATTCATCGCCTTTTGAAATATAATCCGCAAAAAGATAAATTTGAATATGATGCTTCAAATAAGCTTCAAGGTGATGTGTTTATCTTAGATGAATCTTCAATGATTGATATAGTGCTTGCTGCGGATTTCTTGTCGGCTATCCCTCCTCATGCTGTTGTTGTATTTGTAGGAGATATAGATCAGCTTCCAAGTGTTGGACCTGGTAATGTGCTTCGTGACCTTATTGCTTCAAGCATTGTTCCATGTACAAAGCTTGATGTGATTTTCCGTCAGCAGCGGGGTGGTGCAATTATTCAGAATGCTCATAATGTTAATGATGGGCGTCCTTTTGAGCCTCAACCAGCAGATTGGCACGATACAGATTTCTTTTACATAAAATGTACGGAGCCAGATCGGACGGTAGCAATGATTAGGGAGCTTGTTAGCAATCGAATACCAATGCGGTTTGGTGTTTCACCTCTAGAAGATATTCAGGTGTTAACCCCGATGAGAAAGAATACTTTAGGGGCAGAAAATTTAAATAGCATTTTGCAAGAGGCATTAAATCCACATGGACCAGCCTTACAAAAGCTGGGGCATTTCTATCGAATTGGCGATCGGGTGATGCAAATTCGCAACAATTATGATAAGGATGTTTTTAATGGGGATATTGGATTTATCAATGGGGTTGATATAGAAAACAATCAATTAACTGTTGATTTTGATGGCAATATTGTTTCTTATGATTTAATAGAGCTTGATGAGCTTATGCATGCGTATGCGACATCAATACACAAGTCTCAGGGAAGTGAATACCCAGTAGTGATTGTTGTATTGAGTAAACAACATTATGTTATGCTGCAGCGAAATTTATTGTATACAGCAATAACGCGTGGCAAGAAGCTTGTCTGTGTGCTTGGAGAGCCGTATGCGGTGTCCCATGCAATAAAGAATTTTGTGGTTCAAAATCGACGAACCTCATTGAGGTTGCGGCTTGTTCAAGCTTTTAACGGCAAAGCCTATTAGCCTAAATTTTGCATTGATTGCTTAGATTAGGTTAATCAACAATGGGTGTAGCAGCTGACGGGTATCGTCATCTACAAGACTGAACCGATTTCCATCATTTGGTGTGCTTAAATAATTCCAAGCACAATAGCCAATGTTATACTCTTTTGCAAGGCTCATTACATCTTGCATATAATTGATACGCCATTCTAATTTGCAGTGCCTAATAGTTCCAAATTCCCCAAGCCATAATGTCTTGTCTGGATGCGTCTTCACCCAATCAAAGGCGGGTTGCATCATGACTCTTAGGTATTCTTTGTCAACGCTCTTGTATTCTTTATATGCATCTTGCCTATTAAAAACTAGGCGATAAAATTCGCGATAACGCTCAATGTCATCGCATGGGTATGGCATATCGCGATTGTAGTACAATGTGTTAGCCATAAGGACCCCGCGCTGATGTGTAAATTCATTTGGCTCATAGAAGTGATATGTGTAAATTATATTTGGGTCATCGTAGACATTTAGGTGCTTTAGGAATGCTGGGCTACCCCAATTTGTAGGTCCAATTATTAGAATTCGCTCTTTATTTAAAGTTCGTAATGCCATAATTGTTTTATCAAGTAAGCTGTTCCAAAGAGCAGGAGGTATATCGCGAACCTCATTCAATAATTCAAAAGCGATATTGGGTTTGGCAGAATATCGTTTTTCAAGCATTAGCCATAGGTTGATAAATCGCTGCTGAAGCTCGTTAGAGTCAAAAAGAGTTACTTCTTCCTTTATGTCACAATAGTTGCCAATTGCTTTATGTAGATTTAAGATAGGAAAAACATTTGCTTCTTCGCACCATTTGATGAAATTGTCTATGTGTTTAAGTGTTTCTTCGCGATATTCCCCAATAGCACTTTCAATGACAATTTGATCAAAGCCGAGTCTAATGTGGTCAACCCCGAGGCTAGCAATATAATTGATATCTTTTTGAGTTATATATGACTCAAAATGTTCTAAATCACCTATGGTGATTGGAGTGCGCCATTGTGTAGGTAAAACATTGAAGCGCTTGTAATTGGTTAACCATCCACCTATGCCTAAGCCAAAATTAAATTTGTTTTTTAACATATACAAATCCCTAAATTTAATTAAATTACTAAGCTTTATTTGTATGTTTTCATATTCGCAAAAAAATAGAGTAGTGTCAATAATTATCCTTAGAAGTAGCGTTGAATTTCTGATTTTTACTCTAGCAATATCCAAAAGCCAGATTTGAGACTGCTTGGGTAAATAATTCACATGCACCAAAATGTTGTTTTTTGTTGAAATATGACCCATGTTTGAGGTATAATAAATAAAAAATGGGATAGATATTTATATGCTTTTTTTGCTTGGTTAGATATCTATTCGCGATTATGTTGATTTGCTAACTTAATTCAAAAGGAGTGCATTAAGTGACCTCGAATGATGATTATGTATTACAGATTCTGTTAGAAAATAATGTTATAACACAGGAGCAAGTAGATGCTGCTGCTGCTAGCGTTACAGGTGAAGGTGAGTCTGTGATTGATATTATGCTTAAGAGCGGTGAACTTACGGAGGAAATAGTTCTTTCGTATGTCGCACAGGCATTTGGAATGGAGTTTGTAGATATTTCTCAGGCGGATATGGGAGATGCTACCAGATCTCTATTGGCAGGTGATATAGCCCGAAAGTTTAGGGTTGTCCCATTGTATGAGTCTGATGGAACACTAACTGTTGCACTGGCAGACCCTTTGAATTTTGAAACTCTTGACGGACTTCGTTATGCATTAGATAAGAATGTTGAGGCGGTTATAGCACCTCGTCAGCAAATTCTAACTATGATGACCATGCTTTATCCTGAGCAGGATGCAAGTATGGATGATATCTATAATGAATTAGGAGGAGGTGCAGGGGTTCCTGGAGAAGGGAATGGTGCAGATGAAGAGGATTCAGCCCTTGAGGACCAGTTAGGTGTTTCTCAAGCAAGTGAGGCAGATGCCCCAATTGTTAAGCTTTGTGCTCAGATAATCATGCGTGCATTCGTTTCCCGTGCATCAGATATCCACCTAGAGCCAATGGAAAAACGCTTCCGTATTCGCTATCGTATTGATGGCGTGCTTCGTGAACAAGATGCTCCACCAAAGCGCTTACAGGGTGCTATTTTGCAGCGCTTTAAGCTGATGGCAAATATGAAGCTCTCAGAAAGACGTATCCCTCAGGATGGTCGTATCCAAATTAAGGTTAAGGGTAGAGAGCTTGATCTTCGTGTGTCAACTGTTCCTACTGGACACGGCGAAAGTATTGTTATGCGTATCTTGGATAAGCAGAATTTGTCTCTTGGCTTGCCTGAGCTTGGATTTATGACTGATGACCAGCAAACCTTTGAGCAGTTAATTGGCTTGCCAGATGGAATTTTGTTGGTTACCGGTCCAACTGGTTCTGGTAAAACTACTACACTTTATGCTTGCTTGGGTCAAATAAATAAGCCAGATAGAAAGCTTATCACTGTAGAAGACCCTGTTGAATACCAAATGACAGGTGTTAACCAAGTACATGTTAATGCAGATATTGGTATGACATTTGCAGCTGCGTTGCGTGCAATCTTGCGTCAAGCACCAAATATCGTGATGATTGGTGAAATTCGTGACCTTGAGACTGCGTCAATTGCTATTGAAGCTGCTCTTACAGGTCACTTGGTGTTCTCAACCTTGCATACAAATGATGCTCCTGGTGCTATTACTCGTTTGCTTGATATTGGTGTTAAGCCATTCCAGGTTGCTTCAGCATTGCGTGCTGTTATGGCTCAGCGACTTGTTCGTGCAATCTGTACAGAGTGCCGTGAGCAGTATACTCCAGAGACAATGGAGCTTCGGAGTCTTGGCTTAAATGTTGATGACCTTCAGTCTGCTATGCTGTATAAGGGTGCTGGCTGCCAGCGCTGCTCTCAAAGTGGATATAAGGGACGTAAAGGTATCTTTGAAATCTTTAAGGTTGATGATGAAATTCAGCGCTTAATTTTTGAAAATTCTGGCGTAACAGAAATTCGTGCTCGTGCACGTGAATTGGGAATGCGTACTCTTCGAGAGGATGGTATTCGTAAGGTTATTGCTGGTATTACAACAGTTAGTGAAGTTTTGCGTGTAACAATGGGTGATGAGGACTAAGGCAATGGAAGAAGAAAATTTTATTGATATGAATTCTATGATGGAGCTTGCAGTGGAGGAGCATGCTTCTGACTTACATATTACTGTCGGAGTTCCTCCTATGCTACGTATTCATGGAGATTTGACTCCATTGGAAACTCCTCCTCTAAGGCCTGAGGATACAGAGCGTCTAGTTCGTAGTATCTGTACAGAAGAGCAGATTCGCCAAGTAAATGAAAATGGTGGTGCAGACTTTGGTCTGGCCTTTGGTGATAAGGCTCGTTTCCGTGTGAGTGTGCTTAAGGGAAAAGGCAATTATGGTGCTGTTTTGCGTCAAATTCCTAATGATTTGCTTCCTCTTTCTGTAATTGGCTTGCCACCTCAAATTGAAGAGCTTCTTTATAAGCCTCGTGGTTTGGTGCTTGTTACAGGACCAACTGGTTCTGGTAAGACCACAACACTTGCAAGTATGTTGAATTACATAAATGAAAAGCGTGCTTGTCATATTATTACAATCGAAGACCCAATTGAATATTACCACACCCATAAGAGCTCTGTTGTTACTCAGCGTGAGGTTGGTGCCGATGTTCCTTCATTCTCTGAGGCTCTTCGCCGTGCCTTACGTCAAGACCCAGATGTAATTCTCGTTGGAGAAATGCGTGACCTTGAGACTATGCAGGCCGCTATTTCTGCTGCAGAAACTGGTCACCTGGTGTTTGCAACCCTGCACACCACTGGTGCAGCAAGTACAGTTGACCGTATTGTGGATGCTTTCCCAACAGATCAGCAAGGTCAGGTCCGTATGCAGCTTTCTGGTGGTCTTGTGGCTGTTATTTCTCAGCTGCTATTACCTCGTGTAGATAAGCCTGGTCGAGTTGCAGCATTTGAGGTTATGGTAAATACACCAAGTATTGCAGCAATGATTCGCGATGGAAATACACACCGTATTACTTCAGATATTCAGACTGGTGCTAAATTCGGTATGCAGACTCTAGATGCTCATCTGTTGCAATTGCACCTTGCTGGACGCATCTCTTATGAAGATTTGATTTCTAAGTCTCGTGATCCTGATACTCAAGTTGATAAGCTTAAGGAAATGCAAGGCTAAGCCTGAAAGGGAGTTTAAATAAAATGAGTGATAATTTTCAGACAGATCCAGTCCTAGAGGTATGCCAAGCTAGTGGTTTGTTAGACTCTGCCACATGTGATGAAATTATGTCAGAGCACCTCTCTTCTGGTAAATCAATCCGCGATTTAATTGTTGATGGCTCTTATGTAACAGAGGATGACCTATTGAATGAAATGGCGGCGTATCATAGCCTTGAGGTAGCAACCTTACAGGGTGTAGATATTTTGCCAGAAATTCTAAAGGTTGTTCCTGGTCATGTGGCTCGAATGTACAATGTTATTCCTGTAGAAATTACAGATACCTCAGTAACGCTTGCTTGCGATTCTATTCAAAGCCCAATTGTTTCTGATGAGTTGCACTTTGTGCTTTCACGTGATATATTCTTCGTGTTAGCCCGACAAAAAGAGATTCACGATTGTATTTCTCGTTATTATGGCGACGAATCAAGTGCATTAGATAACTTTATGACAGGTCTCTCTGACTTTGAAGAGCTGACAGGTAAAGAGGATGTTGAGCTTGATGAAAAAGCTTTGGCAGATGCATCTAGCTCTGCACCAGTTGTTCGCTTCGTGGGCATCGTTCTTCAACAGGCTGTAAATGCACGTGCATCAGATATTCACTTTGAGCCATTTGAGAAGGAATTTCGTATCAGGTATCGTGTTGATGGTGCTTTGTATGAAATGTCACCTCCACCGCGCTCTCTTGCACTACCAGTTATTTCTCGTATCAAGGTTATCTCTGGCTTGAATATCTCTGAGCGTCGTTTGCCTCAGGACGGTCGTATCCAGCTTCCTGTAGGAGGAAGACAAATTGACCTTCGTGTGTCTTGCTTGCCTACACAGTTTGGTGAGTCTGTGGTGCTTCGTGTGCTTGACCGCTCCGTAGTTTCTCTTGACTTGGAAAATCTTGGTATGCCAGAATATCTTTACAATGCAATTTGTGAGGATGTAACAAAGCCAAATGGTATCATTATTGTTACTGGCCCAACAGGTTCTGGTAAGACGACAACTCTATACTCCTGCTTGCGCCGTATCAACAAAGAAGGAACTAAGCTTCTAACAGCTGAGGAGCCTGTTGAATACGATATCGAGGGTATTGTTCAAGTGCCTATCAATCCAGTACAAGGTAATACCTTCCCTAAGGTGCTACGTGCGTTCTTGCGTCAAGACCCTGATGTAATAATGGTTGGAGAAATTCGTGACCTTGAGACCGCTCAGATTGCAGTTCAGGCTTCTTTAACAGGTCACTTGGTGTTCTCAACCCTTCACACCAACGATGCTGCTGGTGCCGTAACTCGTCTTGTTGATATGGATATCGCTCCATATTTGATTGCTTCAACATTGGAGGCTGTACTTGGCCAACGTCTTGTTCGTACAATTTGTACAAACTGCAAGAAGTTCTACGACCCAACACCAGACATTTTGAAGCGTCTTGAGCTTACGGAAGAGGAGGTTGCTGGACGTCAATTTGCGTTTGGTGCAGGATGCGATCAATGTAATCACGCTGGCTACCGTAAACGTAAGGGCTTGTATGAATATCTACGTGTAACAGACCCAATTCGCGAGATGATTTCAAATCGTAGTCCAACTCTTGCAATTCGTGAGAAAGCTCGTGAGCTTGGTATGCGTACAATGCGTGAGGATGGTGTTATCAATATTCTTGATGGCTACACCACAGTTGATGAGGTACTACGCTATACATAATTTAATTTAATAAGCGAGACGGCTTTTAAAAGTAGAACCAAGTATAACGTTTGATATTCAATTCGTGGGTGAGCCAACAAGTGTCTCGGTTATTAGATGTAAGTGGTATAGAGTAAAGCAATAAATGGTGTTATGGAAAAGATAGTTATTCTTGGTTCGGGGCCAGCTGGATTGACGGCTGCTATATATACTCAGAGGGCAGGGCTTTCTCCTTTAGTTGTAGAAGGAGGAAGTCCAATGGGACTATTAGCTCAAGCAGCCCGCGTGGATAATTATCCTGGAGTTCCTGTAGGTACATCGGGCTTTGAACTGATGCTCGCTATGCATAATCAGGCAGAAGCTCTTGGTGTGCGCTTTGAATACGAAGAGGTTGTTTCTATTAACCCACTAGAAAATAATAAAGGCTTTTCTTTAAGACTTTCATCTGGCGAGACCATTGAATCAGAAGCCGTACTTTTGGCAATGGGTGCTAGCCCCAAACCAATAGAGATTCCTGGTGCCAAAGAGCTTGAGGGTAGAGGTGTCTCTCACTGTGCTGTGTGCGATGGAATGTTCTTTAAAGGAAAAACTGTCGCTGTTGTAGGTGATGGAGAAGCTGCCCTTGTTGATGCGGAATACCTTGCTGGTGTTTGTGACAAAGTGCTTGTTATAAATAAACACTCAAGTTTTACTGCATCACAGGCAGCAATATCAAGAGTGAATGTGCTAGAAAATGTGTCGCTTCTTACCGAAACCCTTGCTGTTGAGATTTTGCCTGAGGAGGGCAAAAAAAATGTCGGAGGTATCAAATTACGTAACCTAAAGACTGGCGGTGAGTATGTTGAACAAGTGCCAGGTGTGTTTATTGCAAAGGGTGGCGGTAGAAGTCCTAATAGCTTGTGGCTAAATGGTTTAGTAGAGCTTGATTCGGATGGGTTTGTTGTCGGAAAAGAATCTAAAACCTCGCAAAAAGGTGTTTTTGTGGCTGGAGATTTGCTCTCAGGGAGCATAAAACAAGCTGTTATTGCTGCTGCATCTGGATGTGAAGCTGCCTTTGCTATCGCAAAATTTTTGAAAAATAAGGTCTAAAAATGAGAAAAAAAACTTTTTTTTTGTTCGTCTTTTTTGTATTATTTTCGCTCGCATTTTGGGGTTGTACTTCCTGCCCACTTTGTGGAAGAGCCTACGAGCAAGAAAATACACCTGCTGCATTGCCTTTGGATGTAAAAATTCTTACAGGTACAGTGTCGTGTATGCAGCGTATTCCTGTGCTTGCTACGTATGAGTTGACTATTAGACTTTACTATATAGAAAATCTAACAGGTGAAACAAAAGTGGTTGCAGAAAAAACAATTTCCAATTTCAATGCTTTTCCAGTGGAATTTTCACTTGAATACAACAATGCATTGCTTAAAAAAGATTCGGTTTGCTATGTAGATGCTGAGGTATGCTCAAGAGGGGTTAAACTTCTCCAGGCAGATTCTAAGCTCGAGGTAATAACACGAGGTGCAAAAAGCTTTGCAGATGTTGTGCTAGTTCGAGTTGAATGATAACACAGCGATAATTTGGCTTTAAACAAATATTGGATATAAGAAGAGGTTCATACAATGGTACGTGATGATATCAAAAAGGTGATGATTATCGGCTCTGGACCAATCGTGATTGGTCAAGCTTGCGAATTTGACTATTCTGGAACACAAGCATGTAAGGCATTGCGAGAGTGCGGATATGAGATTGTTCTTGTTAACTCCAATCCGGCAACAATTATGACAGACCCAGTAATGGCTGATGCCACATACATTGAGCCACTAAATGTTACAAGGCTTGAGCAAATAATTGCGCAAGAAAAGCCAGATGCTCTTCTTCCAAATCTGGGTGGACAAACAGGCTTGAATCTTGCTCTTGAATTAGAAAAGGCTGGAATTTTAGAGAAATATGGAGTGCGCGTAATTGGTGTTAATCTTGAGGCAATCGAGCGCGGTGAAGATCGTGAGATTTTTAAGGAAACCATGCGCGCACTTAACATAGATACCCCACGTAGCGAAATTACACACACAGTTGAGGGTGCAGAGGAAATTGCTTCTCAGCTAGGTTACCCAGTTGTTGTTCGCCCAGCATATACTCTCGGTGGAACTGGTGGTGGTTTGGTTTACAATGTCGAGGAGCTTCGCACAATTACAGCCCGTGGCTTGGAAGCTTCGCTTACAACTCAGTGCTTAATTGAAGAGTCTGTCGCTGGCTGGGAGGAGCTTGAGGTTGAGGTTGTCCGCGATTCTAAGGGGCAAATGATTGCAATCTGTATGATTGAAAATATTGACCCAATCGGTGTTCATACAGGAGATTCCTTCTGCTCTGCACCAATGCTAACAATTGATGAAGAGACTCAAGCACGTCTAAAGGAGCAGGCTTTCCGCATTGTTGAGTCTATTGGAGTTATTGGTGGCACAAATGTTCAGTTTGCTCACGATCCAAAGACAGGACGTATTTGCATTATCGAGATTAACCCACGTACCTCACGCTCATCTGCACTTGCATCTAAGGCAACTGGTTTCCCAATCGCCTTAATCTCAGCAAAGCTTGCTGCAGGTATGACGCTTGATGAGATTCCATATTGGCGTGATGGCTCTCTAGATAAGTATACTCCATCTGGTGACTATATCGTTCTAAAGTTTGCTCGCTGGGCATTTGAAAAGTTCCGTGGTGTAGAGGATAAGCTTGGCACACAAATGAAGGCAGTTGGAGAGGTAATGTCTATTGGTAAGACATATAAGGAAACCTTCCAAAAGGCAATTCGTGCTCTAGAGAATAGCCGCCATGGCTTAGGATTTGCAAAGGATTTCAATTCAAAGACACTTGATGAGCTATTGGATATGCTTCGCTTCCCATCTAGCGAGCGTCAATTCATTATGTATGAGGCAATTCGTAAGGGAGCAACGAATGAGCAGTTATTTGCACTAACCGCCATTAAGGATTGGTTTATCCAGCAGATGCGCGAGCTTGTTGAGCTAGAAGAGCTGCTATTAACCTTTAAGGGCACACTACCTAGCGATGAGCTATTGATTAAGGCAAAGAAGGACGGCTTCTCTGATCGCTATCTATCAAAGATTTTATCTGTCTCGGAATCAAGCATTCGTGCACGTCGTGAGGAGCTTGGTGTTGTTGAGACATGGCATAAGGTTCCTGTAAGTGGTGTAAATGATACAGATTATTACTATTCTTCATATAATGGAGAAAAGGATGAGGTACCAGTAACAGATAATCCTAAGAAGGTAATGATTCTTGGTGGTGGTCCAAACAGAATTGGTCAAGGTATTGAGTTTGACTATTGCTGTGTCCATGCCGCATTTGCATTGCGTTCTATGGGTTATGAAACAATTATGGTAAACTGCAACCCAGAAACTGTTTCTACTGATTACGACACAAGCGATAAACTATACTTCGAGCCAGTAACTATGGAAGATGTAATACAGATTTATCGCAAGGAAAAACCTCTAGGTGTTGTAGTTCAGTTTGGAGGTCAAACACCTTTGAATATTGCTCGTCAGTTATCTGATGCTGGTGTGAAGATTTTAGGCACAAGTATTGATGCAATTGATATTGCTGAGGATCGCGACCTATTCCGTCACCGCATGGATAAGCTTGGTATTCCAATGCCAGAATCAGATATGGCTGCAAATCTTGATGAGGCTATCAAGGCTGCAAATCAGATTGGGTATCCATTAATGATTCGTCCATCCTTCGTTCTAGGTGGTCGAGGCATGGAGGTGATTTATGACGAGGAAATGCTTCGTGAGTATGTTGCGAAGGCTGTTGGTGTAACACCAGATCGTCCTTTGCTACTTGATCGCTTCCTTCAGGATGCCTTGGAGTGTGAGTCTGATGCACTTTCAGATGGTGAGAATGTATTTATCCCTTCAATTATGGAGCATATAGAGCTAGCAGGTATCCACTCTGGTGACTCTGCTTGTGTAATTCCTCCAGTATCAATTTCTGAAGAAAATAAGGCAACCATTCTTAAGTATACACAGGCAATTGCTAAGGAGTTGAATGTTGTTGGCTTAATGAATATGCAGTATGCAATTGAAAAGGGCAAGGTATATGTAATTGAAGCAAATCCACGTGCTTCACGTACAGTGCCACTAGTGTCAAAGGTTTGCAATATTCAAATGGCACAAGCAGCAACATCATTGATGCTTGGTGCAACATTAGAGAGCCTAAACTTGAAGCATCGTGTAATCCCACACTATGGCGTTAAGGAAGCTGTATTCCCATTCTCCAAGTTCCCTGAGGTTGATCCTGTTCTTGGACCAGAGATGCGCTCTACAGGTGAGGTACTTGGCTTGGCTTCATCCTTTGGCTTAGCATACTTTAAATCACAAGAAGCAACATATTCTGAGTTGCCAGTTCACTCAATCAAGAATAAGGTGCTTGTAAGCTTGTCAGAGAAAAAGGAAGCAGCAGTATCTGCAATTCGCGCATTTGTAAATCTTGGCTTCTCAATAATCGGTACTGAGGGCACAATTAAGTGGCTTTCTCAATACGGGATTGAGGGTAAGATTGTTCAGAAGATCAATGAGGGACGCCCCAATGTTCTTGATGTAATCTTGAACCGTGAGGTGGCTCTTGTAATCAATACTCCATCTGGACGTCGCGATTCTCGTGCTGATGATGCATCAATTCGTAAGGCTTCTCTAAAGTATCAGATACCATATTTAACAACACTTGCAGCTGTTGAGGCTGCTGCTCAGGGTATTCGTGCAGCACGTGATAGTGAGGGTAGGGTAAAGAGCCTACAGGCATATCATGCTGATATTATGTAAAGCAATTTTGCTTTAAGAAAACGAATACGCGTTAAATTTAATTGGTAAATGAGGGTGGTTCGCCACCCTCATTTTTGTTAAAAAGCAATATTTACGGGTTACTTTCGTTGCTTGGAGATTCGGAGGTTCGGAGGCTCGGAGTATGAATATAACAGTTCTGCCTCCTGTTTTCCAAAACTCCGGAAAACCATGCTACGTGCGCTCCTAGAAGCGAAAGCAAGGGCGCCAGCGTGTTTCATTATAACAAAGACGCGAGACGGTTGAGCGACGATAGACGTAAGACAACCAGAGACGTGAGACGTTAGACGGCGAACGGACGTGAGACGCTTAGACGATTAGACTCCGCATCGCGTTGACACGCGACCCTTCCTGCGTTGACACGCACCCTTGAGACACTAGACTAGAGACTTGGGACGTGAGACACGGACAATAGACCCAAGACAATTAGACGTCGAACGGACGCGAGACAATCAGACGTTGAGGGCTAATTGTTGTTAATCGTTTCACTCGTTGCTTTCGCTCAACACGGAGTACGGAGGTAAGGAGAAAAAGCACAAAAGCCATCGATAATCATCGATGACTTCCTATAAAAATAATGGTGCTCGGGGCGGGATTTGAACCCGCAAGAGATTGCTCCCACCAGCCCCTCAAGCTGGCGCGTCTGCCAATTCCGCCACCCGAGCTTTCTAACTCGAACTGGCGCGCCCACGGGGAGTCGAACCCCGCTTTTAAGGATGAAAACCTCATGTCCTAACCGATAGACGATGGGCGCTTAAAGTTGTAAAACGTGCATATTGTATCACACTTAAATCTACAAAAGCAACAGTTTTTTTATTTTTATTTTTGTGTTATTTGCGAAAGTAAATGCGCCTAACACGCATTTACTTTCACTACTGCTTCTCTTAATAAACAATAATAGTTGTTGATGAGATTGCATCCACTCTACCCCAAACACCTGTAGGAAGCTCTCCTTCTTCAGTAGGCTCTGTAGCAACAGAAGGCCAACCATAGGTGTAATGAAGCTCATAGCCATCTCCCTGCACAAGCTCAACTCTTGAAGTGTCGATTCCGCTCTTCCACAAAATCAAATGCTGATTAACACTCTTAGTAGATGCTTTCATTGATCCAGTATCAACAGAAACAAAGATTTTTCCAGTTGAATTTTCCAAAACCATCTCACCAAAAGCCCTATCTTTATTCGCAAATGAAGTTAGAGGAATTTTCTCAGTATATTCAACATCATCTACCATGTAGGATACAACATTTGTATAATTGCCACCCTCTGGTTCAAAGACAACATTAACATCCTTTGTTAATGGGTTGTTTCCATTTAAAAGGGGGTACTTATCTGTCCCAGAAATATTTGAATCACCAAATCCACCTTCAATTACATTTAATGATGCTGAAGCACCACGTAGGCGAATAGTTTGAGACTGTCTATCATTTATTGTTGCAAACAATACATTGTCAAAAGAAGCCCTACCCTCTATTGTTAAGCATTCCCCTTGAGTTGCGAAAACAGGTAGTCCCTCTCCGGCAACCCTGTTGACTAAATTTGTTTTAGGAACACTAGAATCTCCAAAATAAAATTCAGAATCATTGGCAACGAAGATGTTTGATTTCTTGCCATCAATAGCCCATGAGTTACCTCCCAAATTCAAACGAGCTGAATTAACAACCTCAATTTGTGCAAACAGAGAACTATTACCTCCAAAAACCCAGTCAAACATATCATACTCATCAAGAGTCATATTATCTATGCGTAACACAGATTGATTTAAAGAAGCATCCGCACTGTCATAAGTGTATAGGTAAGAAGCATCAGCTCCATCTCCATATATAGTTATATGACTATTAGAAAAGCCCAAATTTATTCTTGTTCCAATAAATCCAACCAAATGTATTCTATTTGTAGAATTGTTTGGGAATTTAGCTAAGGTACCGCTATATTTCGGATATCCCAAAGCACCTTCTTTAGTTGAAACCCAATTGTTTGTATTAGTCCAATCTCCATCAGCAACCTCTGCTTTCCAAGTATATTCAATACCTGATTCAGAGGTCCTAGCACTATAAACAGGAGACTCTGACTCCCATCTTGTTCCTCCAAGAGCAACATTTTCACAAACAAATTTCCAATATATCGTTTTTTCCTCACCGGGGAAAATGCGATGGAATAGGAATTGTCCAAGGCTATTAATGGTAACAGGCTCTGGATCAGGGGAAAGAGTATCTGGACTATCTCCTGTCCAAAGTGTAATTGTTGTATTTCCTGCACCCTTAGTTAGAATATTACCAGAGAAGGTTATTTTATGATTTGATACCGATGAAGTAAAATTACCCATACTTGCAGCGGCAAGGGTTGTAAATGAGTCAACCAATGTTGAATCCTTGCCTCCCTCTGAGGTTTCAGCCTCTGCCTTAACATAAAATGTTGAGCCAGGAATTACATCAACGACTACATCATAAACACCTGGACTTGTCACAGCAATATTTGTGACAGATGCTCCTGATAAATCTGCATTTTCTCCCCAATAAACATTTAGAGAAAAATCTCCTTTACCAACAGAATCAACACGAACAGAAATTGTTGCCTTATCGCCAGAATGTTCAATTTGTGAGATACTAATAGATGGGTTAGTAAAGTCAATAAACTTGCTTGTACTCCAAGAATGAATTCCATCCTCATCAACAGCAACAAATTTAAACCAAACTAGGTCTGATATATCATCGAGAGTAAAGGATGTGCTCCCTGAAGCAGTATCAATTACACCAAGGCTTTCAACATGTGCCCAACCATCTAGTGTGTTTCCTCCGTAAATTGGACCATACACTGCATAAAGCTCTGCATTCCTATATGCTTCTCCATAATCCAAGCTAAAGTTTGCACTATTATTGTCTTGATCCACCGACCAATTAGAAATATCCAGCATGCGTCCCTTTGGAAATGTTCGCAAAAATTCATAATCTTCTGTATTTTCCATAGGCAACCAATCTGGACCAGGCTTACCTGTTACAGCTGTCACACCATTGGTGTTATAGCCTAAGCCAATTGACCACCCTGCCTTAGGAACACCGAAGTTCTTTCCTCCTGGAGATGTAAGCCAGAGACGAATACGGTGCCATCCAGCACGATCACTTGTATAAGAAGCTATTGTTATATTATCGTAGCTTGTATTGCGTATAAGATCTTTACCATCGATTTCTAGACGAACTCCATCGTAGTAATACTTAAAGAAGTTATATGTAACACCTTCCTCCATGAACATATAACCAACATATCCATACGACATATAAGCACCAACAGACCAAGTATTATCTTCAGAGTCAACATATTTGGTTCCATGTATTCCATCAGAATGGGAATTTGAAAGACCAGCAGCAATTGCACCTATTTGAACTGTTAAACCTGGAGTAAATTCATCAAATTCTTTTCCTAAATCGTTAAAACCACTATCTGAGAAAAAGTATTGGTATAGACCTGACTGTCCAGCAACGCCATTATATGTCCAACGACTATCTATAAGCGCAATAGTTGAAAAAGAAAATAGTTCAGATATAGATTCATCACCAGCATCATTGCGTATAATAATTCGTGCAACATAATCGTGTAATGGACGAAGTCCACCCACTATGACATCAACATTGCCACCTGCTACTCCTGAAGCAACAAGCTTTTCTGTACCTGAGAATGCTCCAGTTTCTTCATCCCAAGCATCAATACTATCTGCAACCTGTGCGTAAATAGACACCTTACCATCACTTGCAGAAGCACCCGCCCCGATAACAGAAATCATAAATTTGATGTGGTCCACAGAAGCAATCTTATCGTAAACTAGAAATGATGGTTCTTGTGCAACTTCATCAGTTGCAGAAAGTCTGAAAATAACTGTTCCAGAACCACCATCAGCTGCGATATATGTAGTAACATTACTTCCGCCGCCGCCACCACCACCGAAGCCATCGCGACCTTTTTCATTACCAGTCAAAATAGATGTATTACCTTGACCAAAGCCACCTATTCCGTCACCACCAGGAGCTTGATCAGTAGCACTGCCATAGTTATAATTACCACCGCCACCGCCAGCACCATACATTTCTGCAGTGCCAGAGATGTCGCTAATAATTCCTGCACCACCAGAACCACTTATAGACTGACCGCTACTGAGTGAAATATTTTTAGAAGGTTCACCTGCTCCGCCTCCACCTGTTGGTAGACTATTCGATCCACCATTAGCATTTCCAGCAAAATTACCTTGAGATGGGTCTATACAAGATCCTCCTGCACCATTAGCTGCAGCTCCTCCACCGGAGCCACCAGTTCCACCAGATCGAACAGACCAAGAGCCACCGCCACCACCGCCATAGGCACGGATTAACTCTTCCCCATTTGGAGCAATAATAACAGTGTCTCCACCTGTTGTTCCACGCTGCATACCATTTCCTAAATCTACACCTTGCTTGCCGCCTAAACCACCAGCACCAACGATAATAGAATATTCTCCTGGCGTTAAAATAACAGCGTGTTGCTCTACGACGCCACCGCCGCCACCGCCACCACCACATTCAGCTCCTCCTCCTCCGCCGCCACCGACAGAGAGAATGCGGACTAACTTTTCTTCTTTTAATACGAATGTACCATTCTCTGTAAAAATATGTGCTACAGTATCATCACCTGATATATACACCTCTGTACCGCCTGTAGCATACATAGAGGCAAATGTAACACCTTGCAAAAGCATCATTACAAATGCTGTAACCATCAATTTTTTATACATATATACTCCACAATTTAAAATATTAAAATAATTTCAGTTTTAATTAACGTAAGTTTATCAAATATTAAAAAATATATCAACCAATAGCACCGACTAAAACCAATGGAAATTTTATTGTAATTTGCAAACCAAATTGGTAATTAAAGCATTAGATGATAGACGGTTAAAACAACGTTAGACGTGAGACTGTGAACGGACGATTAGACGATAGACGCTCAGACAGTGAGATTACCGAAAGCGACTAACAACAATTAGCTTTCGACATCTGATTGTCTCATGTCCGTTCTCCGTCTAATTGTCTTGTGTCTCGTGTCCGTGTCTCATGTCTCAAGTCTCTAGTCTAGTGTCTCAAGGGTGCGTGTCAA
>CALDQE010000043.1 GCA_937911295.1 uncultured Verrucomicrobiota bacterium | reverse complement strand
AGCTGATGGGTGAGAAGACCACACCGAGAAACCGCGATGAGCAGGAGATTGCCGGGTACCGAGACGTTTTGAATATCATTCACGAAAGCTTTGATGCCATCCCATTGACACCGAACTATATCCTTCATCTTCACAAGATCCTCTACAGCCATATGAACAATCCCGTGGCGGGCAGAACCAAGAGCGTACAGAATTATATCAGCGCAACCTATCCCGACGGACATACTGAAACGCTGTTTACACCTCTCGACCCCTTTGAGACACCAGAGGCACTTGAAGCCATTTGTAACGAATATAACCGTGTGATCGGCAATATGGAGCTTGAGCCTCTCATTGCCATTCCTACCTTTATACACGATTTTCTTTGCATCCATCCGTTCAATGATGGCAACGGCAGAATGAGCCGTCTGCTCACCATGCTCCTCCTTTACCGAAACGGATTCTACGTTGGGAAGTATATCTCCTTGGAAGCCAAGATTGCAAAGAACAAAGATCTGTATTACGATGCCCTGGGGCAGTCGCAGCAAGGCTGGCACGAGGGAGAAGCGGATACCGTACCATTCATCAAATATCTGCTCGGTACGATCCTTTCCGCGTACCGTGATTTTGAAGACCGCTTTGCACTTGTGGAAACCAAGCTTTCCTCTCTTGAAATGGTGAGACGCGCCACGATGAATAAGGTCGGTCGCTTCAAGAAGCAGGACGTCATGGAGCTTTGTCCGTCCCTCAGTATCAGCTCGGTAGAGGGCGCACTTCGGAAGCTCGTTGCCGAGGGGGAGCTTGCGCGTGAGGGCAACGGCAAAAATACCACCTATTTCAGGCTCAAGTGATAAATCCCCTTAAAATTGTATCCATTCCCTTAAAAGCACAGGGCTATTAAGGGAATGGATGCGCCATGCCCCTCAAAAGTGGTGCATTGTATAGGAACAGGGGTTATCTGCCATCTTTTTGCCCGCAAGTCTTAGCTGCGGGCAAAATAGTTTTACGATTGTTGTTTTTGTGTGCTCTTACACAATAGTAATAGACCATGTAAGAGCGAGAATGGACCAGCGTGTGTACATTTTGAAAAATTAAGCTTAGAGAGAAAGTTTGTAAGGCGATTTATGTTTGCTCGATCTAGGCTTGTTTCTGGTGCAAGCATTGTAGCTACCAAATAATTCCCGAGAGAACGCAGATACTCAACAATAATTGCAAAATCCGTATTGTAGGCAGGATTTAGATAGGTATAGCCATCGAAGACAGTGTTATGCGGATTTTCGGCAATCGTTGCAGGAGTGACATACATAGGTAAAGTTCTCCAATTATTGCAATACGCATTCCAATCACCAGTATAGGCTTCGCAGCGTTCTAATACATTTAAAAATTCCCTCTTCGCGGTAAATGCTACATTCTTCATAAGCTTTTCTATGCGCTTATGGTATGCTTTGAGAGTAGGGCAATGCAAAAGGATATGAAGAGAAAGCTGCATTTGCACAAGAGGAAAATCCCAAAAGTATTTTTCTTTATCGAATGCTTCAGATGCCTTTAATCCTTCTTCCATATAGCTCAATGCAAGGAGAGAAAAGTCTTTGCATTTGCAGATTTCTCCTGCTGCTGCATAAATCATCGGGAGGCGTAGCATTTCGTGTACATCGCAATCCCATAAATCAGAAACAACGGCTTTGCCTCCATCAAGTCTTAGATAACTATAATTGTTTTCTTTTGTTACAGTGTGCTTTGTATATGTAGCAATGTTGAATAGAATTTCCTTAATTTGCTCTTTTTGATTGGCTGGTAGGGTTGGTACTCCCTTGTAGATGTCAAATAAGCCTCCGACAACCATTGTTATTTGATCGCGTGAGCTATTGAAATAGCAGCTCTTTTTGTCAAATGGGGAAACCCCACGTACAAGGAATCCTAGCTTGCCATGCACGGATTGGCATAAATGTATTCCCTTGATTACGCATTCGGCTTTTGTGGAAATATTTTCGTAAGAAACAGTATGTTGGAGGGAGAGAATTTCTAGCATGTGACCAGCATTTATTGAGCAGTCCTCCATGCCAGTGCTCCACCCGCAAGGATTGGGGAATTGCTTTGAAATTTCATCTAGCGTGGGAAGCTCAGCAAAGCGGTCGTCTCCTTTACAAATTCTATCGTAAAAGAGACTGGTTTTCTCGCAATAAAGCTTTTCCCAAAGATATTTTTCAATGCTTGAAATTATGTGGTTGAAATTATTCATAAAATCCCAATCAAAGTTGTGTTTTCTCAATGGTGGATAATATGTCATAAATCTAACCTAAAAACAAGATAGAAGTGCAAAATTTTGTAAAAAACAAAGCGTTATAATGTCACACCACAGAATATAACAATGCACCTTAAAAGTATATATAAAACAGGTGAATTGGAAGAGTCGGCAACTAGTAAGGATTTCTTACTAGTTCAACAAGAAGGTGGTCGCTCTCGCTTGAGCCTTCGGCGAAACACGGAGGATAACGAGGCTCGGAGACACGGAGGGGTGCTTGGGGTACTAGAATGATTGCTTGGACAAATCTCCGTGTTAAGCGTAAGCAATGAACGAAAGTGACTAATAACAATTAGCTCTTAACGTCTGATTGTGTCGCGTCTGTTCGCTGTCTAATTGTCTTGGGTCTCGTGTCCGTGCCTCATGTCTCAAGTCTCTAGTCTCTTGTCTCAAGGGTGCGTGTCAACGCAGGAAGGGTCGCGTGTCAACGCGATGGTGAGTCAAATCGTCTAAACGTCTCATGTTCGTTCGCCGTCTCGCGTCTAGCGTCTTCGGCTGTCTCACGTCTATCGTCGCACAACCGTCTCGCGTCTCTCGTCGTTCAACCGTCTCGCGTCTTTCGTCGTAATAAAGAGGCTGTCGCAAAACCTTTTTTGTTTTGTGACAGCCCTTTGATTTATATAATCTAACAACTGATTTTGTATTCAGCAATATTAGATTTTATCAACACATACACCTTGCAACCATAAATGTCCAGAAATAGAATCGCCCTTCTTGGGGATATCCTGAACAATGGATTTATTTGCTATTAGTGGTACAACGATTTCTTCCTCTACTTCTACAGCACGAGCAATACATATATCAACCTTAATAAAAGACAAGTCAAAGACTTGTAGCTCTTCTATTTCACTATATGTTGGAGAAAGATATTCATAATCATCTGGATATGCGTTTGATCCAGAAATACAAGCCACAGCACTTGTCATAGAGTAAACAATAGGCTCTGGATTGCCATCTGAATCATATTTGGGCTCCTCACCCATTTCTTTACGTCTTTCCTCGGCGTCCTTACCTTCTATTCGTATTTCCCGATATTCTTCTGGAAGGAATTGTAGAGAATATGCAAATGCACAAAACTTAAATTTGTATTTTTTACCAATTTCGTATTTACCTTTGTGTTCAGCATATCGCGTATCAAAGAAAGAAATCTCGCGACCCTCTTCGCCCAGGATCTCCCCGTCAAGAGTTGCTTCTATCCCCGTAGCCCATTCATGTATTTCAGTAAGAGTTACCTCCACCTCTACACCTTCACTTTCAGGGAAAAAAGAAACAATATGAGAACGCTTCTCATCTACTTCACATGCCAATACACAAGTCAACCTCACTGGAGCATCTTCTATACCTAAGTATCGTATAATTACTTCGCTAGGTATTTCGTCACCAAGTGAATTAGAAACTTGATTAGGAGAGCATCCAAGTATATCTCCTTCTTTAACAGAAGGTAATATATAATTTTGGAAAGCTTCTTCTAATTCGCAATTTACGAAACAATGGTTGTGATCTGTATGGGTTTGATTCTCATCAAACACATCCATCTCTTCGGCGTCAGAATTAATTTCTTTATCCATATTTTTTATTTGTTTTAATTTTTGTAGTAAGCATTATTTCTTAATGGTAACGTAATTGCTTACAAAATACATTACCGAAATCATTTATAAATCGATAATATAATTCTGAGAAATTATTTTACAAATTATTAACCAAAAGGTTTATCAAAAACAAAATCAAATAAATAATTACATTAACTCACAAAGTTAATGGATTTATGTGTACTAAGACTTATGGGTTTAAAATTGCATTGATACCAGGATATAATCGAGAGCCAACATCAAGCTTTTTTCGGCAGCCATTAGAAAAATCTGCTCCACTCATTGGACGAGGCTTACCTTCAACTTGAACCTCAAGAATACGTAAAGCGCCACCCTCTCCAGTAGCAATCAGTGGTCCTTTCTTAAGAGAAAGCACAGTACCTGGGATTACATCATCTGGTGTTCCCTGCGGGCGAGGCTCCACTCTAGCCTTAAGAATCTTAAGCAATGCACCCGGCTCATTAGGCTGAGCATCTAGTTGAGGAGGAAGAAAAGTGTGACAATATGGTTTTGGATTAAATGCACGTATCATTCTATCTAAATAATCTGCTGATGAGCTCCACTCAATTAAGCTTTCTGAATTTAAAATTTTAGGTGCATGAGTTGCTTCATTATGGTTTTGCGGTGTTCTGGTAACTGTACCTAACCTCAGTTTTCTTAGAACATTAAGCATAAGGTCAGAGCCTTCAATAGCCATTCTCAATCCAAGCGTATAGCTCGTATCATCTGACTTTATCTCAGTGGTGATGATATCAAGAATATCTCCTGTGTCCATCCCAACATCCATCATCATCGCAGTAACACCGGTCTCCTTATCGCCATTAAGTATAGCACGTTGGATTGGGGCGGCACCCCTAAGCTTTGGAAGTATAGAGACATGTAAATTTATACAACCCATTGGAGGTAAATCTAAAAGCTCTTTTTTGAGAAACTGTCCGTACGCCATAACAACAATAACATCTGGATTTAAATCTCGAATTGATTGCATGGAGTCCGGTGCATTTATTTTTTGAGGTGTAAATACGGGCACACAATGAGCAAGAGCTAACTCCTTAACTGGACCAGCTTTAAGTGTTAAATGCCTTCCTTGAGGCTTATCTGGTTGAGAGAAGACGCCTACGACCTCTATGTCTGGCGCATGTATTAATGCAGTCAAAAAGGTACAAGAAAGCTGAGCAGACCCCATAAATAAGACCTTTATCTTTCTACTGCATATTAGTTGATCTTGTGTGTTTGCGATGCCACCTCTATAAAAATAAATAGGTTAAAAATTTCCCTTAATTTTACAATCTAGCCTTAGATAAGTCAATTGAAAAATGGTTTCAGTACAAATTTTTGGTATATTTTGATACTCTGTCAAAATATACTTTGCATAATACTCGTGCGTGACGACTAAATATGAGATTACGCTTTTTCCTTTTTAAGACGAGCTAGTGCAAACACAGCTACCCCACCCCTATTTCGCAAATTCATATAGAGAAATCCATAAATCCAATAAAATCAATTGAAAAATCAGTGCAATTTTATTAAAATAACACAAAAATTTATGTATTATATATTTATCGTTAAATTAAGTTCTATTTGCTTTTTTATATGAAACAAATTCCAGCTCCAGGCTCATGTATTTTAACTCATTGTGGCGACACAATAACATTTAAGCTAATTGTATCAAATCATCAATCTGGTCATGCCGTGCTTCGCACCTCACTTGGCGGTGCTAAAGCTTATCGTAAAGAAGTAATTTCTGCCGCAGACCAAGGCAGACCTATGCTAGCACACCATTGGAGCGATATTCCAATGAATAAAATTGCACCATGCGAGTTTTCTATAACTATTCCACTTGCAGACATAGGTACATTTAGAGCGAAAACATGTTTCTTCCCTACAAATTCAAAAAAACCTTACTGGCCAGAAGGTGGTGATGTTATAATTAAAACTGCTCCTGCATGGACAGCTGCTCATACCTCTGTCTATACGGCATTCCCTCGACAATTCCACCCTGCTTTTGTTTCAAAAAAAGAAAACCCTCTTCCTAATTCAGAAGCACTTACAGAACATGATCGTAATGGATGGACAATTATACCGCCTTCAGGCACCTTCCGCGATTTAATTAAAAAGCTTGATACAATTCTTAATATTGAACGCTTCCGAATTATTCAGCTTTTACCAATCCACCCAACTCCAACAACCTATGCAAAAATGGGGCGATATGGTTCTCCATTTGCTGGGACCGATTTCCTTGCTGTTGACCCCGCATTGGCTGAATTTGACACAAGTGCTACACCACTAGACCAATTTCGTGAGCTTGTTAATGCTGTTCACTCCTATGGTGCACGCATTTTTTTGGATCTTCCCGCAAACCATACTGGCTGGGCTTCTACACTTCAGACTCACCATCCAGAATGGTTTAAACGCAATCATGATGGCTGCTTCCACTCGCCTGGTGCATGGGGCATTGTATGGGAAGACTTGGTTGAGCTTGATTATAGCAAACCAGAATTAAAACAATTTATTGCTAGTGTATTTGAATTTTGGTGCGGTCAAGGCGTTGATGGCTTCCGTTGTGATGCAGGCTATATGGTTCCTGCAGAAGTATGGAGATATGTTGTAGCCCGCGTAAGGCGTCGCTTCCCAGACACTGTCTTTCTACTAGAGGGTCTGGGTGGCAAGATTTCTGTTACACGTCAGCTAATTTCTGATGAGGGGCTTGATTGGGCTTATTCAGAGTTATTCCAAACAGAAGACCGCTCGGCATTTGAGCATTACCTTCCAAATGCACTTAAAATGTCATATGAAACTGGTCCTTTAACCAACTTTGCAGAAACACATGACAACTGCCGTATGGCAGCAAAATCTAATGCTTATGCAAAGCTACGCACTGCCCTAGCAGCTTTAAGTGCACACCAAGGTTGCTTCGGTATCACAAATGGTGTTGAGTGGTTTGCAACTCAAAAGGTAGATGTCCATGGAGCAAGTGCTCTTAATTGGGATGCTGAAAGCAACCAAGTTCATCATCTAAGTAGACTTAACTGCATAATATCAAATCATCCAGCATTCGGTCCTGGTGCTGCCGTTGGCATGGTGCAATATGGGGCAGGCAATTCTCTAGCTCTTGTCCGCACACCTGCATGCTCAAATGATATTGATGGAGAGCGTGAATTTGATAACAATGAAAAGGTATTAGTGCTTGTAAATCTTGATGCAACAAATCAGCAAAATGTTTCTTGGGGCACACACGAATTCCACATCAATCCTGACACATGCATTGATTTACTTGAAGGGAAAGAAATAAAGCTCAGGGCTTCTCTTGAGCATGGCACTCATTCTATTACCCTTGAGCCAGGTGAAGTACTTTGCTTGACCAATCACCAGACCTATCTCACAAAAATTAATAAACTGCAGGAAATGCCTAAAACCTTTTATTGCGAGATGGTTCGTCACCAAGAGCTTAGAGCTTCAGCTCTACGAATACGTCAAGCAATACATGGAAACAATAATCCACTCAAGGCTAATGAATCTGTAGAAGGAATGGCAGCAACCCTAGCTGCAGACCCCGAAAAGTTTATTTCTAATTTATTGCCGGCAGATGCTATGCCACCTATAATTCATTGCTCAATTCCTGACGATCAAAATAGGACGATTATGGTACCGCCAGAGCATTTTATGATTATAGAGGCTGACGAACCATTTAGGTGCTGCGTAGATTTACTTAATGGTGATTTTATTGCAAATCTTCGCTCTATTCAATTGGACAATGGCAAATACATTGTTATCCTTTCTCCAATGAAAAAGCATCAAAACAGCATCCATAATGCTCGCCTTCAGCTTGATTTGTCTTCAGCAAAAGCTAAAAAACGAATCTATATTGAGCTTCGCCTGCTACCCACAATTTCAAGTAACTCCCCTGCAATACTTAAGCGAACATATTCAAGTGAAGAAATTCTTAATGAGAATATTGTTGCATTATTAACAAATGGGCGAGGTGCTATGTCACACGTTAGAGCTAAATGGGGCGACATTCAAAGCCAATACGATGCAATACTTGCGGCAAATCCAGACCCCGATGTGCCATGTGATAGGCATATATTATTTACACGATGCAAAATGTGGATAATTAACCAAGGCTTTTCTACAGAAGTAGACAGCTCGTGCTTACAAAGCTTTGAGTGTGATGCTGGCTCTGGTGCTGCACAATGGGAATTTCATGTACCAGTTGGAACAGGTCGCTTTATAAAGCTCAATATCGGGCTAAAGCTACTTAAAGATAAAAATCAGGTTCGCATTTGCTTTGTTAGAGAAAAAGCCAATGGCACTCTAGATATGCTTGAAGATTCAAATGAGGTATCTCTTGTATTGCGACCATACATTGAAAGCCGCAGCTTCCATTGTAAAACAAAGGCATTTAGTGGACCTGAAGCCGAATGGGGAAATGCTATCAAGCATATTCCTAATGGCTACTCATTCCTTCCAAGCAATGGTCTTGGATTAGATATGGTTATTTCAAATGGTGAATTTACAATTGAACCAGAGTGGCATTATATGATTAGCCATCCTCATGAGGCAAATCGCGGTCAAGATGGTTCCTCTGATCTATATAGCCCTGGCTGGTTTGGCACACGGATTGTTGGTTCTTCTGCCATCTCACTTGACACCGCACTGTATACTGGCAATACACAAGAACACCTTACCCCATCTGCTGATATAGCAGAAATAAAGGCATCTGCAAATCCTAAACACCTTGAGCCAATTGATATAACCTCTGCATTATCAAATGCATTGCGAGATTTTATTGTCAAACGAGATGAACTGAAAACAGTTATTGCTGGATATCCTTGGTTTTTAGATTGGGGACGCGACACCTTTATTGCACTGCGCGGAATGATTGCTGATAAGCGTTATGAAGAGGCATTGGACATTATATGCAAGTTTGGTCAATTTGAAGAAGGTGGAACACTTCCAAATATGATCAATGGAAATAATGCTGCCAACAGAGACACCTCAGATGCACAGCTTTGGTATGCTGTCGCAACAAATGATTTGATAAAACAAATCGGCAGGAACAAAGTTCTTAAAGCAAAATGTGGCAATCGCACTGTTGCAGATGTTCTTTTAAGCATTGCAAATGGTTATCTAAATGGAACACACAATGGAATCAAAGTAGATGTAGAGTCTGGACTAGTTTATAGTCCATCTCATTTTACATGGATGGATACAAATTATCCAGCGGGTACACCTCGTCAAGGTTATCCAATTGAGATTCAAGCATTATGGGTTGCAACCCTAGATATAATCAAGTCTATTGATACAAAAGGACCATGGGCAAAGCTCCAAGAGCAAGCTCGAAATTCAATTCATGAACTATTCTTGCTTGAGGATAAGGGATATTTATCTGACTGCTTACATTGCGATTCCTTTAGAGCCGCTCGCACCTGTGTGGCAGATGATCATCTGCGCTGCAACCAGCTATTTGCTATTACACTAGGAGCGGTTACTGACCATGTGCTTTGCCGCCAAATCATTCGAACCTCAGCAAAACTACTTGTCCCTGGTGGCATCCGCACACTAGCTCCAGGCGAAACAATGTACCGACTCCCAATTTGTCGAGACGGGAATTGCTTAAACGACCCAGCTCATCCTTATTGGGGTCACTACGAGGGTGATGAGGACACAAGAAGAAAGCCAGCATATCATAATGGTACTGCTTGGACATGGCCATTCCCATCCTATGCAGAAGCTCTTTATATGGAATATGGTGAAAGTGCAAAAGCTACTGCTCAGGCACTTATCGCTTCTGGAATAGAGCTTATGAGAAAAGACTGTGCTGGACAGCTTCCTGAAATTATGGATGGTGATACTCCTCACTACGGAAGAGGCTGTGATGCTCAAGCATGGGGCATATCTGAATTTCTGCGTGTGGCATTATTAACCCAAAAATAGAGTACAAGCAAAAATTATGGCAATTAAAGAACGAAATTCATCTATTGAACTCGCACGCATTCTTGCGATGCTTTCTATTGTTTGCACCCATTTTTTTCAACAAGGGAGAATAATCACTAGTGTTGTACCAGAAGATAGGTTTTGGTTTCTCTTTCTATCGAATGGTGGGCGCATCGCTGTAAATGTATTTGTATTAATCAGTTGCTATTTCTTGTGTGATAATGCAACAAAGATTGGTAAGGCTTGGGTTCGAAGCTATACACAATTGGTTTTTTACTCTTGGGCGATAACAACAACATTGCTATTACTGGGGCTATTAGAAGGAAGAGCTTCTGCTATAGAACTTGGTATTTGCTATTTGCCATTTTTCGGTCGTCCTCTGTGGTTTATTTCTGCATATTTAACTCTACTTTTGGCAATACCATTTTTAAAAAAGGCAGAGGAGGTAATCCCGACACACATAACACGAGCATTTTTAATAGTCAGTGCTCTAATTTTGTGGGTAAATTGTTTTTGCGTAGCACTATTTGATCAATCAAATATGAACTACATACTCGACACAATTTGGTTTATGCTTTTGTTTCTTGCTACATCACACATCAAGCACACTACAAAGCTATTCGTGTCGATTAACAAATGGTGTTGTCTGGCTATAGGAGTTGGATTATATTTAATTCTTAATGCATTACACTTTTCCTTAGTCACTTCATGTTTTTCTCCATCAATTGCTAATTTTTTGCAAAAAATCAATGCCTTCTGCATTGTTGATTTTAAGAGTCCAATAAACATACTTATTGCCTTTTGTTGTTTTTCTTTCTTTTTACAGACAAAGCTAAAGACCAACAAAATTATCAATTTTTTAGCAGCCCCTACTCTCGCTATTTATATAATTCACCAGCAGCCTCTTTTCTATAATTTTTTATGGTTTGAAATCCTTGATGTAAACGCATGGCGAGGTGGTCCATATACATTACTTATTGGTATTTTTCTAACTATTGTTCTATATTTAGCACTTGCTTCAATTGAATATATCAGAAGACTTTTAATTGATAGCTGGCTTTTAAAAACAAAATTCATTTATTTTATTGAAAACAAGATTGACAATTTACTTGGGATAACCACTCAACAAAAGGAAACAAAATGAAAATAAAACTATATCTAACTACGACATTAGCGATATCTGCACTATTACTTGTCACCAGTTGCTCAAAAAAACCTCAAACCATCGAAGAAAAGGCGAAAGCTGAGGTCCAATCATTTTTTGATGCGATTGATAAAGGGGAAGTTCTTACTTACCTATACAATTCAGATTATGTTGAAGATCGTGAATTTTTAAATCAAGTGGTTAATACCGCTGCAAAAAATTTAGACGAAGATATTTACAATCAAGCAATGCAAACATTAGGTAGTTTTGCAGAAGTAATAGACATCCAGTCAGACAACATTTCATTACAAATAATAGACTCACTCAAAGAGATAAATGAGCTTGAGGAATTTACAACAGAAGAAACCATTGATGCACATACACAGTCAATTAATTCGGGAGTAGATTCCATTTCTGAAGCACTAAAAACCACTTCTCAAATTAAATTCGAGGACCTCCATAAGCACAATGCTTTTGAAAAACTAATCACCAAGTTTGACAAATCAGCTTCAGCCATTTTGAGCATGTATATTTTCTCCCTTGGTGGGCCAAAATCAGCAGATGACCTTACCTTCATAAAGGTAGATGAAGCTACAGTATCAATAACCTACAAGGATTATTATGATTCTCCTTTGTTCTTAAGAATGAATAATGGTAAATGGGAGTTATATGAAGACATTGATGATGAGGAAATGATTTGCTTCAAGCTTAACCACGAGGAAAAGCTTGAAATACTTAAGGACATTTCCGATGAGTTTAAAATAGACACATCTGACTCTGAGAGCGAATACGAGAAGGCAAAAATCATTCAGTCATTAAAGCTTATTGAAAATTCATTTACACCACTCAAAGAAAAAATGGAATACGAGACATTTGAGAAAAATATTGGTGCATTACTTATGATGCTGATGATGCAAATGTAAGTTTTTTTATTCAAGAAGCTTAATTTTGTTAAAAAATCTTGAAAAAAGAAGTACTATGTGATACTTTAATCGCAGTTTAAAACTAACAAACAAGGACAAACATGAAAATTCAAAAGAAATTACACTTATTAGCAATGGCAATTTTATTTGCTTTTTCAGCAAATCTATTTGCACAAGAAGCAACTATACCTGTAGCTATAACAGAGGCTCCTGCTGCTGTCGAAGAAGCAGTTGCTGTTGTTGAAGAAACCGTTGCTGAAGCTCCTGCTGCTGTCGAGGAAGCTGTTGCTGTTGTTGAAGAAACCGTCGCTGAGGCTCCAGTTGCTGCTGTTGAAGAGGCTGTTGCTGAGACTCCTGCTGCTGCTGAAGAAGCTCCTGAGGAACCAAAGAAATCCCGTTTTAACGCAACCTGGTGGGCTTTGTTCCCAGCATTCCTTGCTATCGGATTGGCTCTAATAACAAAAGAGGTTTACTCTTCCCTATTCATCGGCATAGTCGTAGGTGCTCTATTTGTTAACGAATTTGCTATTCTTCCAACAATTGACTTTGTAATTAACAATGGACTCATTACCGCTGTAAGTGAGACTGCTGGTATCTTTATCTTCCTTGTTATTCTTGGTTCTCTTGTTTATCTAATAAACAGAAGTGGTGCCGCTTATGCTTTTGGCGAGTGGGCAAAAACACACATTAAATCTCGTGTTGGTAGCCAACTATGCACATTCCTCCTAGGTATATTAATCTTTATTGATGACTACTTTAACTGCCTAACAGTTGGTAGTGTTATGTCTCCAATCACTGACACTAAAAAGGTCTCTAGAGCAAAGCTTGCATACATTATTGATGCTACAGCAGCACCAATCTGCATGATTGCACCAATTTCTAGCTGGGCAGCTGCTGTTTCAGAATATACTGAGGGCACTGGCTATAGTGGTATTGCTTTATTCTGCAAATCAATTCCTTTCAACTTCTACTCACTTTTGACACTTATTTTCGTTTTGACAATCATTCTAATGAAGTTTGATTATGGTCCAATGCGTAGATTTGAGAAGAATGCTCAAGAGAATGATGATTTATTCACAGTTAAGCCAAACGAAACAAGTGGAACAATTGTTGCCGTTAAGGGTAAAGGTAAAATTTACGACCTAGTGGCACCAATCATTTTCCTAGTTGTTGTTTGTGTCGCTGCTCTTCTACATGTTGGTGGCATTGCAGAAGAAGGAGTTGGCTTTGTTGATGCATTTGGTAATACAGATGCAACAGTAGGCCTACCATGGGGAGCAACAATTGTTCTTATAATTGTTATCGCTTATTATATCTGCCGTCGCATTTTCAACCTATCAAACGCAATGAAATGCCTACCTGAGGGTTTCTGTGCAATGGTTCCTGCTATCATAATTCTAACTATGGCAGCTTCTCTAAAGAACATGACAAATGCTCTTGAGGCTAAGGTATTCATTGAGAATGTTATGACTAATGCAGCACCAAACCTAGCAAACTTCCTACCTGCAGTAATCTTTGTTGTTGCATCTGTTATTGCTTTCTCAACAGGTACATCTTGGGGAACCTTTGGTATTCTCATCCCAATTGTAATTGCTGTGTTTAATGCAGACAGTCCACTACTATACATTGGTATGTCAGCTTGCTTAGCTGGTGCAGTTTGCGGTGATCATTGCTCACCTATTTCTGACACAACAATTATGTCTAGTGCTGGTGCTCAGTGCGACCATGTTAGCCACGTATCTACACAGCTACCTTATGCAATTACAGTTGCATCAGTATCATTTATCTCATTCCTAATAGCTGGTTTTGTACACAATTGGTTTATTGTTTTCCCAATTTCTGTTGTACTACTAGTTGGAACTCTATTTGTAATTAAGAAAATAACAGTCCGTTAATTTCAGCTACATATAGAACTATTTTTAAAGGTGAGATTCGAAAGGGTCTCACCTTTTTTCATTATGGAAAAAAGCACTAGGTTTTTGCAAAAATGCTAGCCACAGTAAAATCACACTGCGTATGCTCAGTTCTCCGTGCCTTCGCAAAAAAGCATACAATGTGTGTCCGCGTTAGGCGAAAGCAAACAGCACTGCTTTTACCATACGAATGCACGTAAGCAATTCCGTTAATTCTCTCTAATCCTGCTGGCGTGCCAAAATCTTCACAATAAAATATTTCTCTTTGTTTAAATGGGTTATTGTGTTATACTCTATGAGTATAAACAAATTAAAAAAATCGCTTTATTTTATGAGCACACAACTACAATTAGACGAACATTATATGTCAAAAGCACTTGAGCAAGCCGCTCAAGCGCTAGGTCATACTCGCCCTAATCCTCCTGTTGGATGTGTTATCGTAAAAAATAATGTCATTATAGCTGAGGGCTATCATGCCTATGCCGGTGCACCACACGCAGAGGCTTCTGCCCTATCAAAACTCCCTTTGCATGAATATTTAGGTTCTACTCTTTATGTTACATTAGAGCCATGCTCAACAACTGGTCGCACCCCTCCATGCACTGAAGCTATATTAAGAGCAAAACCAAAGCGTGTTGTAATTGCAACACTAGACCCAAATCCTAAGCACGCAGGGAAAGCTATCTCTATCCTTACCTCTGCTGGAATCGAGGTTACTACTGGTGTTTTAGAAAAAGAAGCACAGTACCAGCTCGCCCCATTTTTTAAATGGATTACAACAGGTCTCCCTTTTCTAACTCTCAAAATGGCACAATCCCTGGATGGTGCCATCGCAGATCATGCTGGCCAATCAAAATGGATTACTTGTGAAGCAGCAAGAAAAGATGTTCGCCGCCTTAGAGCAAAAGCTGATGCCGTTCTTGTTGGGTGTAATACCGCCTGTGAAGACAATCCTTCCCTCTTACGCGAAGGTGAAGATGGCGAAAATCAACCCAGCTATAGAATTATCCTTGATTCTACGGGTAGAGTGCCACTAACCTCAAAATGCTTTACAGATGGTTTTGCCAAACTGACCATATATGCAACAAGCGAGCTTTGCCCATTAGAGCACCGCTTGGCAGTAGAAAGAACAGGTGCAACTGTTTGGGTAATCCCCACTGAATTCTCTTTTGCTTCAGCATCCCGCCCTTGTCTTTCTCTTACCGATCTACTAAAAAAAGCTGGTGATATGGGGTTGCTACACATACTTTGCGAAGGTGGTGCTATACTCGCTTCTACACTAATTAACGCCTCTTTAGTTGATGAACTCATTATGTATATCGCTCCAAAAATTCTTGGTAAAACAGATAAACATACCTTTGGCTCATTCCCTTTTGATCTACCCACAGCACCTAGCTTCACAATTTGCTCAACAACTAAAATTGGCTCTGATATAAAGCTTGTAATGAAACCGAGCAATTTAATCTAAACACGTTTCAAATTTGTTACTAAAATTATGTTTACTGGACTTATTCAAAAAATTGGACTAATTAAAGGCATCTCTTCTAAAAATGGTGGTTATTGTATCAATATCCAATGCTCACCATGGGAAAATGACCCATATAAGGTTGGTGAAAGCATTGCGGTAGATGGTGTATGCCTAACACTTGTTGAACACAGCGAATACGGTTTTACTGCGGATATTTTAAAAGAAACCCTTAATGTAACAACACTGGCAAAACTAAAACCTGGTTCACAAGTTAATCTTGAGCGTGCAATGAAGGCTGATGCAAAATTTGGTGGACATATAGTCCAGGGTCATATCGATGGGATAGGAACAATTTCTGCAATAATTCCCAATGGACGAGATATTTCCATACGAATCAAGGCTAATGAAGAAATCTTAAAGCAAATCGTGTATAAGGGGTCAATTGCCATTAACGGCATTAGCCTGACTGTTGCAAAAATATGTAGCCCTACAGAATTTGAGGTTTGCATTATCCCTACAACGCTGAAGGATACATCACTCGGAGAGAAGCACAAAGGAGATTATGTAAATCTTGAGACTGATGTACTTGCCAGATATGCTACCCAAGCTAGTAAAACAACTCCACCATCACCAGAAAGTAAAATTACTCCTGAGTTCTTGATAAATGCCGGCTTTAAACTATAATTCAAAATTTTATTTACAACCTTTTATATTCATATGAAAACAAACGAAACCACAAAGAAAAAAACAGCATCCAAAAAAGTTACAACTAAGACAGCAACGACTAAGGCAACTAAGGCAACTAAGGCTCCTAAGCCTAAAGCTCCTGCAAAGGTGCCAGTTCCTGCAAAGCCTGCTGCACCAGTCGTGGCTAACACACCAAGCGTTTTACGTCTACGCATCACTTGTATGGAAGGACCTTGGCTAGATGACAAATGCGTGCGGTATATTGATGTAACCACTAATGCTAACCTTTACGATTTACATATCGCAATTCTCGACTCGATATGCTTTGAGGATGAAATGAAGTTCTCCTTCTTCTTCTCAGAAGAGCTTGATGATTTGTATGACAGAGAATATATCCCTGAGGATTTTGATGGAAGCGACTATGATGAATTCGACACTGACATCTATGAGGATATGCTTGTACGCAAATACGTAAAAAAAGACATTCCTTTTAAGTTTTTCTATGTTAACAAAATTGATGTCGACGAATGGATTTTTCAAATCGAACTTACAGATGAACATCCGGATTACGATGAGAAGACCTTCTACCCTATCACTATTGATAGCTTAAGCGAGGGTCCAAATCCTGAGCAATATGGTTCTGGATTTGATGATTATAGTGACGACCCAGAGCATTTCAGTCCTCATAGTCGAACCATGTATGGTAATGACGAATATAATGTGGATGATGAGCAAGATGATTTCTTTAGAGATGAAGACAATCTCTGGGGAGACGATGATGGTTATGAGAACGGGGATGACGACAATGAATGGTAAAATCGAGACTATTATTTCTGTACCACCAGGAGCAGTAAATCAAAATTATAGCAGCATTGGAGCAAATATTATCTTTGCTGCATCTGATCCACCGGGCTCTCAGCTCGGAAGTGGTGGCGGAACATCAAACATTCTTTATGAAGCATGGCTATCTACTCGAAGCGATAGCACTATCTCTTTTACTGATTGGCTTAACACATCGAGAAAACTCATTATCCACGGAAGTGGACAAAGCCGTAGACTCCCTGCATATGCAGCCGAAAGTAAGCTTATGCTTCCTTTGCCACTTTTCCCTTCTCTTAAGGGACAGCACCCAGATCAACGACTCATAAATTTGCAGGAAAGCAGCTGCCGCCATATCGTTCGTCACGCACCTAGCTCATATCGTATGATTGTTGCTTGTGGCGATACACTTGTTACCTCGCCAGATGCAATGCCTATATTCCCAGAGGTTGATGTCTTAATTGCAGGTATCGCCGCATCACCAGAGGAAGCTCGTAATCATGGCGTTCTTTTTTGCCCTGTAGATAATCCACAAAAGCTTACATTCTTTCTTCAAAAGCCATCTGTTGAAGAGATAAATAAGCTTTCCGCTAAATACAATTATTTTCTCGACACCGGTGTTTGGCTATTCAGTGCAAAAGCTATTCAAGTATTGATGAAGAAATGTGGTTGGGACATAACTAAAGAAGAATTCAATAATGGTAAATGCGACTATTATGAATTATTCGATAAATTTGGTACAGCACTTGGAGAAATCGCTCAAAGTGTCGACCCAGAGATAAATCAGCTCTCTTGTGCTGTTCTACCTCTTAATAGCGGAAAATTCTTCCACTTCGGCACAAATCGTAGTGTTCTAAGCTCTGTTGCCCAGTTATCAAATCCGGCAGAATATCGTAGGGCCTTTGGTCATGCTCCAACAGAGAAAAACCAAGACGCTGTAATCCTTAATTCTATCGTTAAGGCAGACGTAAGCAATTACAACAAGGTGTGGATAGAAAATTCAATAATACCTGAGAGCTGGGAATTCTCTGGTTCAAATGTTATTACTGGTGTGAGCTGCGAAATCCCTAATGTTAAGCTTCCATTGGGAGCATGCTTGGATATGTGCGGATTTATTGGTTCTGAAGGTTCTGTACTTCGCATCTATGGATTTGACGACACCTTTAAGGGTGATATTAACAATGCTTCAACACTCTTCCTTGGCGACCCAATTTCTGATTGGTTCAAACTGCGTGGGCTAGATATTGCTGACCTTGGAATCAAAGGAGATATTCAAAATATACCTCTCTTCCCACTCATTGAGTCGCCCGAAATTATGTCCAAGCTTATTGCATGGTTTACCACGAATCCTCAGGATAATGAGGCCCGTGAAATATGGCTTAAATCAAAAAGAGTTTCAGCAACAGACCTTGTCCAGGCTTGCGATTTAACTAAACGCACAGCACAACGTCAAAAGCTTATTTCTGAACAAATCTCTTCGCTCTCTGCAAATGAGCTTCAGAAGCTTTTCCAAATTACTGATCTTGATGCTCTCTCAAAATTACCAATAAAAATACCTTTTAATGAGCTTGAAGGGAATGGCTCATCAACTCTGCCTCTTGTACATGCCTATATGTATGAAGCCGCAAAAGAAAATAATGAAGAGCTAACATCAAAAGCATTCAATACTTTGCGTAAGCTAATGATTGATGATATGGCTCTAAATAAAGTCAGACCTGTAAGAAATATTTTAGACGACCAAATTATTTGGGGACGCTCCCCTGCTCGATTAGATTTTGCAGGTGGCTGGTCTGATACTCCTCCATATTGCATTGAAAATGGTGGCAATGTCCTAAATGTTGCAGTAAACCTTAATGGTCAGCCTCCAATACAAACCTTTGTGCGTATTTGCAGTGAGCCACATATTGTTATCAGAAGTATTGATCTTGGAATTGCTGAAACAATCAAGACTTATGAGGAGTTAACATCAACCTCTGAGCTTGGTGGCTTTAGCATTGCTCGTGCTGCATTACGCCTTGCTGGCTTTGACCCCAACTTCCACTCATTAGGTGGATATGAATCACTGGAGAAACAGCTCAAAACCGAATTTGGTGGAGGTATTGAGCTCTCTATGCTTGCTGCAATTCCAAAAGGCTCTGGTCTGGGAACAAGCAGTATTCTTTCTGCAACTATCCTGGGTGTCTTGGGTGAGGTTTGCAGCCATAATTGGTCCGCAAATGACATTTTTGCTAGAGCCTCCGTACTAGAGCAGATTCTTTCCTCTGGTGGTGGCTGGCAGGATCAGGTCGGCGGTATTTACCCAAGCCTCAAGCTTACAACAACAAATGCTGATTTAACGCAACACCCAGATGTTCGTTGGCTCCCAGAAAAGGTCTTTGCCGAAGCAATTCGCTCCGGAAGAGCGATGCTGTACTACACTGGCATTACACGTGTCGCACGAAACATTCTTTCTGAAATTGTTAAATCGATATTCTTGAATAAAGCTGAAACAATGTCAATCATTAACGATATTGCATTAAATACAAATTTTATTGCCAATGCGTTACAGCGTAATGACACTGCTAGCTTTGAAGAGGGCATTCGCCGCAGCTGGCAATTAAACCAAGAGCTTGACAAAGGCACATGCCCTCCAGCTATTAACGAAATTATTGCTACAATTTCTCAATATAATCCAGCCTGCAAGCTGTTAGGAGCCGGTGGTGGTGGTTATATGCTTATTCTTGCAAAGGATTCTATAGCTGCTGCTGGAATTCGTGAAAAACTGACAGCAAATCCACCTAATGCTAGAGCTAGATTTGTCGATATTGAAATTTCACACACTGGACTCCAAATTACCCGAAGTTAAATTATTCCCTAAATTCGGCAGTCAATGCCGGATTTAGGCTACAATAATAAACACTTACAAAAATATGTTTTTCGCCTGTAACCATAAGACAATTGTTGCAATTGTTACTTTTGCGACAACCTTAATATCTCTTAATGCGAGAGTCTTTATTCCTGACAATAATGACATTCGTATTATAGGTATTCCTATGCTCAAACAACAAGGCTCTGGGTACTGTGCACCAGCAACACTCGCTATGGCACTAGAATATAAAAATAAGCTGGTAGACCAAGCCACAATTGGCAAATGGGCGAAATCCTCGAATGATGTTGGCACTGATATTGCAGCAATGTATGAAGCCGTAAATGCCCACAAAGAAGGCTTGAATGTCCAAATTTCTCCTCTAATCCATTATGATATTGACCACTTTCGCAATGTTGTTAATCGATACAATGTTTTGGCAATAAAAAAATCAAAACCATTACTCCAAATCAATGCGAATGACAATATTTATGTGGCTGAATTATTTAAAAATGCCGATATTGACATCTTACGCCAAACTGTTACTTATTTCGAACGGAGAAATTTCGCCAATACTATCCGTAGCTCTATTAAAGCCGATAAACCAATTCTTTGGGGCATGATTTTGGGAATTGCACCAGAAGAAAACCTTATACCTACGGCTAATGGTGGACACCTTCGGCTAATTATCGGCATATCTGCTGATAACAAATATATTTTTTACTGTGACCCATGGGGAGAAGCTCATGCTAAGAAAAAAATGCCTCTAATCGATGCTGCTGCGGTTACATTTTCTCTTCATTGTGTTGAATAACTTACCTCTTTAAACCCCAATCAATAAATTGAGATTTTTATCCATGTATAAATTTGAACTAAAGGATTTCCCTACTCCACCTTTTACAATATTACACACCGAGCTTAATCTTAAGTTTTTTAATGAGTATGTAGAGGGAGAAGAGTGTCTAACTATTAAAGCCCCTGTTAGTGCTTGTGATACCTTAGTATTAGATGCCCAAGATTTGACAATTGTCTCTGCTGAGCTTCTTTTAGACTCCACTGCTGCAGATTTTTCTCCAACCACATTTCTATACAACAAGAAAGAAAATAAGCTTCACATTTTCTTTCCTTCCCCTATTGGCGAAAAGAAAATTTTCTATTTAAAACTAAAAGCAATATGTCGCCCAACGGACAATATACTAGAAGGCTTATACTATGATGTCACGCCTGAGGGAGCTCCTCCTCAAATTATTTCACAATGTCAGCAATGGGGCTTCCAGCGAATTATGCCTTTTGTTGATGATTGCCGTGCTAAATGTACTTGGAGAACAACGCTTGAAGCATCTATTGGCTATACACATCTGATAAGTAATGGTGATGTTTGTAAGGAAACCAATCCTGATGGAGTCCCTGTTCCATTACCAACTAATCCTCAGCGGAAATCAATTACATACATCAACAATATCCCTATGCCACCTTACCTTTTTGTGGCAGCTGTAGGTACATGGGATGAGATCAATAGCTTCGTAACTCTCCCTAATGGACGTAATATTAAACTCGAATACCTTGTTCCACCTGGTAAAAAAGAAGGTGCAAAACTTCCACTAGAAATATTAAAGGCTGCTGTTCTATGGCAAGCGAAACGACTTGACTATGAATATATGCGTGAATGCTATCGAACAATATGCATGGAAAAGTCTAATTTTGGTGGGATGGAAAATGTAGGCAATACCACAATCATTACAGAAGCAGCTATCATTGACAAATGGACCACTGATACGCGTCTCGTATACGCTAATGCTGTAATTATTCATGAGTTTGAGCATAATCACTGTGGTAGCGATGTCACAATGGCTACCCCATTTGATATGTGGCTTAATGAAGCTTTCACCGTTAATATTGAAAGAGAATATCAAGCGGAAGTATTTGGTGCTGCATATATGCGCCTTCAAGAGCTTGATAGCATTCGCGATCCATCTAGAGGACCTCTTTTTGAAACCGAAACTGGTGCTGCTGGCAAAATTGTTCGCACTGGCTTTGATCATCCAGATGATGTTGTTGATGGCACTACCTATGTAAAAGCACCAGAGGTCCTAGATATATTATCAAAAATCATTGGCAAAGAAGCTTATGAGCGAGGAACAACAAAGTACTTTAAAAAATACTTTGGCAGCAATGCAAGTACAGCAGATTTTCTAAAATGTATTGCAGAGGAAGCTCCAACTAATTGCAATATTTATTCTATTCTTGATTTTTGGCTGAATTATGCCACATATCCAGTAATTTCTCTCGGCTGGGAACTAGACACTAACGATAATTCCAAACTCAAGATTGTTCACTCTGCCAAGCCGTTTTTTTGCGGAGAGACAATTCCAGAAGGAGTTATATGCCACATTCCAATGACATTTACACCTTGTGCAGCAGATGGTTCACCATGCGGTCCAACACAAGATACAGTGCTCACCCTCACACAAGGTGCAAATGGCATTATACACACCAACACACCAACAATCTCCTGTGATTACACAAAGCTCGCTTTTATTGATTACCATCCAGAGCTCCCATTTTTTGGAAGACTCTCTATTACATCTCTTTCCCAAGAAGCAATGAAAGCAGCAATTCTCCACTCAAGCAATCCAGTGCTTCGTGCGGAGCTGATGCATATGTATACAGACCAACAATGTATCAATTTCATTAATGGCATAGCACCTAGCGAGGATTGGCTAGACCTATTCCCTAAATTACTTGGTGACAATGCCACATTAATTAAGGCACGCCTACTTACAATTGGCGAAAGCTTCTTGTCGAATGATTTTCTAAATATGCCCAATAAACGGCACTTAGCAGCAAAGGAATTACGGAAAATTGTTGCTATGCATATTGGAGAAGAAAAGCTACTTAAAGCACTAAAATCTGAAATAGCAATTCAAGACGAAGCAAACCCATGCTTCTCTCAGCTGCCTCACTTAATTCCTCAAAGAGCATTAAGGTCAGCAATTGCACAATTACTTGCTTCTATTGGAACAGATTCTGCAACTAGAGCTATTGCTGAAGCATTTCACTCTGCCACAAATATTACAGACAAATTAAATTATGCGGCAGCATTAAACAAAACCAATTCAAAATATAGACGACCTGTAATTATTGAGCTTGGAAATCTATGCCGACCACACATAGCAGCTTATAGTGCATTTTTGCGAATAATTTCTAGTGGCGAGCATATTGACACGATTTCTGAGATTGAAGAAGAGTCTCGTTCATCGCACTTCTCCGCAGCACATCCAACACATAGCAGAGCCTTGTATGGAGGCTTTACTGCTAACAATGCATTAGTTTGGTCGGATGAAGGTTTAGAGCTTTCTAGAAAGCTAATACTTCAACTTTCTGATTTAAACGAGTATGTCGCTCTTGTAGTTGTCGCACCATTACTAATAGCAAATAAACTGGAGTATCCAATACGAGAAAAAGTTGTTTTAACTCTTCGAGACATATTGAGCAAGCTAGAAAACAAGTCTGGTTGTCATTCTTTGAAAGCCAAGCTTGAGCTTGCACTAAGCAACCATGAAGCATAAAGTGCTAAAACATTATGAGGAAGCGACATCCTGTCGCTTCCTCACTTAACGTCTATCGTCACAACAAAACACTGCCGCAAGGACAATTAGACAACAAGACAACGGTGACGTTAGACGCAAGACGGTGAGACATTTGACGCGGGACGCCAGACATTGACCCACTTGGCGCTAGACGCAAGACATCGAGACCACCGAAACCAAATTTGACATAAACTGTTATTGAAAATATTTTTGACTAGTGGTATTATATCTTTAAATAAATCTCTCAAAAATTGATTGATAAAAAGGACTATGTAAATATGAAGCTATTCACAAAACACCTATTCTCTTTCGTCGCTCTCTCTCTATTTATTTTTGCTACCCCAACCCGTGCTAGTGAAGAAGTCGATAATGCTTTAATTGATATTATTTATGAAGCCATTGAAGGCAAAAAAATCGTTGTTCTACCTCCAGAATTTTCTGCAACACAAAGATTAAAAGAAAAAGCAGAAGAGCTTGGTTCTGAAATTATCTTTCTTGATTGGGCAGTTTTTACTTCCCTAACTGATGATCAACAAAATTCAATCTATAATGACATAATAAAACTTGATGATACGGAGCTATTATTAGAAACACTTATCAATTCAAATTCGTTTATCCCTAACTATGTAAAAAAATATGATTCAAAAGATTTAGCTCTCTTTACATCACTTAATTGCTATAGCTTTGACAATTATGTCCCCACTATAGATAAATTCAGTATTTACCTAATTGATCGCAATAAATTAACAAAAGACTATCTAAACAATGCAGTTAATGAGTTCAAAGAATTTGTACAACGAGTTGAAGAAGCAACATTTTCTCTCAACAGTGAAGGGGATAATGCCTCACCAAGTGAAGTTAACATCGCCATCAACTTTTCCATTTCAAATTTTGCTAATGTCTTAGCTTGGAATGCCATTCTGCTCGAAGAATATGAAATTGCTCACAATTTATATGTTTTATCTTCTAAGTACTCAAACAATTTTTCCTCAATATTAAACCTCGCATCTCTGCTAAAAGAGAAAAAAATAAATACACAAAATAAGGAATCTATTGAACAAGCCTTACTTATGGTAGTAAAAGAACAAAGCGAAAATTCTTTTTATGATAATGCGGCAAAGGTATTTTTAAATGGATATATTTATGCTCCTCAACACTATTTTGACTTAAATTGGAACTGGATAATAAAAGGTATTCCAGAAAACAGCAAAGAATATAATCTATATTTTGACAAATTAACTCAAAAAGAAAAAGATTCTTTGTCTTATAACCCATTCCCTTCTTTGATTAATCCATCAAAGGATACTACTGCAAAATTGGAAAAACTAAATATCCCTAAAAAAATTTCAGCTTGTACACCTCAAAATCTATTCTCTATTTATTCTATTTTAAGAAATACATATACTAAAACATCTGAACATAGCAAAAATTTCTTAATCGAACATATTTTTAACAATCCAGATACACAAAACAAATTAAAGCATCGTTTAATTTTAGAAAAGAAAATACTTGATAGCAATACAATCGAAATAGAATTAGCAGCTGATAAATATCTAGAGCTCTATGGATATAATCGTCTGGCTGCTATTGCGTCATTATTAGCCGACACACGTCTTATTTCACCACAGAAGCAGGTCCCTACTCTTGATTTGATATTGAATGAAGAAGGCGAACAAGCACCTACTTGGACTAAAACGTCAAAGAAGGCTATCGAAGCATTACTCAATAATAATTTGCAAGAATTTAAACAATTTGCAACAGAAGCAATAGTGTCTTACAAAGGAAATGATAGAATTACCTTAGGCTATCTATACAACAATTATGCTTTTTCTCTTCTTTTAACAAAAACTATTGACGATGCATCTAATCGGATAAATGTTATTGATTTAACTCATAATATTGATATCGAGAACAGTTACAACCACAAGCTCCGTGAAGCAGATTTTCTTCTTTATGCTGTTGGTAATTATTATTTAGCTTCCGGAAAACTTGAGGAAGCAAAATCATTATTAGGAGTAGCCTATTTAAAGAACACCATCTCTCAGGTATATCTCAATGACTTTGTCGTCGTATTGATGGAAGATGGTGAATATATAATTGGGCGAGATATGCTAAAGAAACATAATGAAAAAATATCTGAATTATCCTTTGAGGCTCTTGATACGTTAGCCGTCTGCATAGTTAGAGCAAACCCCAACGACGCAGAAGAAGCGCTAAAATACCTCCAGCAATCAGAGGAACTCGCTAAGAAAATTGGACATGAAAAAATTCCTCCAGAGTTGTTACTACACTTTGCCGAAATCTATCAAATTTTGGATAACCAAGAAAAAGCAACCGAGTATTTTAATCTTTTCAAGACCTCCTCTCATGATCGTAATTTTCTTGAGAGCGACAAAAATGTGATTGAAAAGCTCTCACGGGAGTTAAAATAGCACATAGCTCTTCTGCTCCAAAATAAATATTTATGTCAACAAGACCCAAAATGCACTCTTTTGCACTATTTTGAAAAAAATGAGCTATTGAACAAATCGATAAATTAATATATAATATCAGTAATTATTTTTTTGTGAGTTGAGTCGACGCTTAAATAAGAACATAAGAAAAAATTTAACCACACATATTTTCTAATTAGAAAGGAATAATACATTATGGTAAAATACAAAGACCTAGGTTTGGTAAACACAAAGAAGATGTTTGCTAAGGCAGTTAAGGGCGGATATGCAATCCCTGCTTTTAACTTCAACACAATGGAACAGATGCAGGCTATCGTTCAGGCAGCTGTTGAGACAAAATCTCCTGTAATCATGCAGGTATCTAAGGGTGCTCGCAACTATGCTAACGGCACAATCCTACGCTACATGGCACAGGGTGCTGTTGAGTACGCTAAGGAGTTAGGCTGCAAGAAGCCACAGATCGTTCTACACCTTGACCATGGTGACTCATTCGAAATTTGCAAGAGCTGCATTGATTCTGGCTTTAGCTCAGTTATGATTGACGGCTCACATCTATCATTCGAAGACAACATCAAGCTAACAAAGAAGGTTGTAGACTATGCACACAAGCATGATGTTACAGTTGAGGCTGAGCTAGGTGTTCTAGCTGGTGTTGAGGATGAGGTTTCTGCAGAGGCATCAACATACACAAAGCCAGAGGAAGTTATTGAGTTCGCAACAAGAACTGGCTGCGATTCTCTAGCTATCTCAATCGGTACATCACATGGTGCATACAAGTTCAAGCCTGAGCAGTGCACACGTGACCCTAAGACAGGCAAGCTAATTCCACCTCCTCTAGCATTCAAGGTTTTGAAGGCTATTGAGAAGAAGCTTCCTGGCTTCCCAATTGTTCTTCACGGTTCTTCTAGCGTTCCACAGGATGAAGTTGACACAATCAACAAGTTTGGTGGTAAGCTACCTGACGCAGTTGGTATCCCAGAGTCTCAGCTACGTAAGGCAGCTAAAAGTGCTGTTTGCAAGATTAACATTGACTCAGACTCACGTCTAGCAATGACAGCAGCAGTTCGCAAGCACTTTGCTGAGAATCCAGGTCACTTTGACCCACGTCAATATCTTGCTCCTGCTCGTGAGAGCATGAAGAAGATGTACATTCACAAGATCATGAAGGTACTAGGCTCAAACGATAAGCTATAATTTTTAACATTTAGCTAATCATTGACAAGAAGCACGGCGAAATTTCGTCGTGCTTCTTTTTTTACCTGTATGATTCTGTTGCTTAGGACTGCGGTGCTATCCTGAACAAAATAAGGATGCTTATCGATTACCTGCCAAATTTAGGTTGTACGCCTTGAAGTTTGGCAATAGCTATACCATAATTTGTAATTGGCACACCTGCATCCTCTGCTGCAGCAAGTCGATTACGCATTTCTCGACGACTAAGCATACATCCACCACAATGAACAATTAGAGCATATTTACTTAAATCATCTCTCCATCCATTTCCAGAGGTAAACTCAAAATTCAAGCTCTTCCCAGTATATTTCTTTATCCAGGCAGGAAGCTTTACCGACCCAATATCATTGCATTGACGGTGATGTGTACATCCCTCAGCAATAAGAATTGTATCTCCATCATTTAAAGAATCAAGCTTTTCCGCACCACGCTTCTGTAGCTCAAAATTCCCTTTATATTGTGCCATTAAAATAGAAAATGAAGTCAGCCAAATTCCCTCTGGCACAATTGCTTGAACCTCAGCAAAAGCTTGTGAATCTGTAATCACTATTGCTGGTGGTGTATTGAGCTGTTTAAGCATATTTGCCAATTCTGGCACCTGACAAACAAGGGCATTGCAACCACAGTCTAATAAATCACGTATTGTCTGAACTTGTGGCAAAATTAAACGACCCTTTGGGGCTGCTTTGTCAATAGGTGTAACCAAAATAGCTATATCACCTGCTTGAAGTCTATCGCCAATGATATGCTGACTGACTGGTTCGTCTGGTTTTTGCTGGGCTAACGCCTCCTTAAATGCATTTATGCCCTCACCTGTCTTAGCCGAAACCATAAATAATGGTGCTGCTAATTCTACCCCGATTTTTGTGGCAATGTCTTTAGACAAAGGCTCTTCATCAAGCTTATTTACAACGACAACAAATGCCACAGCACGTGCCCTTAACTCCGAAATTAAAGACCTCTCCAAATCACCAACACCAATCGAAGCTGTAGTAACAACAATTGCAATATCTGTCCTACGCAATTCCTCTTGTGTTCGCTTAATTCGCAAGTCACCAAGCTGCTCCTGATCATCATCAAGCCCTGGTGTATCAACCAATAATACTGGACCTAATGGCAAAAGTTCCATTGCCTTTTGCACTAAATCAGTTGTTGTTCCAGGAACGGGCGAGACAATAGCATGCTCTTGCCCTAATATAGCATTAAGCAATGAAGACTTACCTGCATTACGTCGACCAAAAATAGATATACGAATTCTTTCGCTATTAGGAGTTGTATTCATAAAAAATCTCCAAACAATTAAAAGAGTTGCTTAATGGCTATACAAACAAGCACGATTCCACCTAGTTTAATACTTTTACTCATACAATGGACACCGAGCACACTACCTAGGAAGCAACCAAATAAAGAAATCAGAAATGTAACTATTCCAATAACAGTTGAATAATAAAGAACAAAAGCATTATTAGTAAGAGCAAAGCCAACACCAACAAAAAGAGCATCAATACTTGTTGCTATAGCCAGCGAAAGCACTACCATAAAACCAAATCGCGGTACAGAGCAATCCTCCTTAGCAAAAATCATTTTACCACCCAAGAATAAAAGCAAACCAAATGCTAAAAGCTTACCAATTTTTGAAATAGACTCAAGAGGCAGCAATCCACAAAAGAAATTCCCTCCTAGAGGCATTATAAATTGGAAAAGTGCAAAAGCAAGCGACACTAACAGCGCCTGCCAGATTGCTGAACGCGAGTGGCGGACAGAAAACATTGCCACAGACACAGCCATTGCATCCATTGCAAGGCTAACTCCATATAACACAGCCTCTAAAATCATCTGCAAAACTAAATCATATAAGGAATAAGCTGCTCTCTATCAACAACAGCTATTTGTAAATCCTCAGGCTTACGGGCTGGCCTAAAGCAGCGAACACCGACAACTGCTGCACCCTTATGGTCGGCATAAGCAGCACAAATTTTTTGTGCTAATGCGACATCCTCATCACATTTAGGTGCTACACAGAGCACGGACGGACCTACAACCGAGAAAGATCTGAATAAAATATCGGCACCACGTAGTCCTGCACGAATCGCCCCGTTATCGGACTTATTACGTCCAGCAAAAACTAGAGTACCACCTGGAAGGCGGAAAACTCGTCCATAATTCAAGAGCTTAATTAAGCGTTTATCATCTAGCCCCTCGTTATTCATTATGTTACGAAGGCGAGCAGAATATTGTGGTTCTGTGAGTTTGCAGCCACCTGCCGGAGATGGATAATTCTTAATACCATATTTTTTTGCAAGCTCAATTTGTGGCTTACGATTTCTTCCTTCGAGGGCGAGAAGCTTATCTCTATCAACAATACCCTCTTTCTCTGGGGCTGTAGGCTCTAGAAACTTAGCTGAAAGAGGGCGAAGCACGCGATCACCTATTCCAGAGGTTTTTTGCACTTCAATAAGAGCATGCTTTTGTTGGGACATTGGGCGTTGTCCCATAACCTCGCCAGTAGCAACAAAATCAAAACCTTGCTCATCCATAATTTCACCTGCACGAGTCATCATACGTGCATGACAATCAATACAAGGATTCATACATGAGCCAAAGCCATGCTTTGGTGCTTTAATTAATTCAACCAAATCATCCGTAAAATCTACGAGCATCACAGGTACACCAAGAGCCTCAGCAGATTGTTTAGCGTCTCTGGGGTCGCCAAAAAATGGGCTAGTAAATATAAGTGCAGTAGCCTCTATGCCTTGCTCCTTAAGAACGCAGATAGCCAGCTGGCTATCCAGACCGCCAGAATACATACACAATGCTTTACCTTGCTTTTTTGGTGAATCCATTAGGTTGAGCTCCTAAAAATTATGTAGAGATTAAAAAAAGATAAACACAAGCCTAAAACCCACAGCACTCTGCGGGCTTTAGGCGAATTGTATTCATAGAAAAAATTTTATTCAGCGATTTCAGCTGGTGCTTCTACTGCAACAGGAGCTTCTACAGCAACAGGAGCTTCAGCTTCAGCAGCAGCCTCTTCCTGAGCTAAATTACCAGCACCGATTAGTGCAAAAACCATTACAAAGATAGCAACTGTCTCAACGATACCAATTGAAGCTAGGTAGTTTGTAAAGCCCTTACCAGTCTCAGCCTGAGCATTAGATGCACCAGCACCAGCAATGCCCTGAAAAACGGCTGAAGCGCCAATACCAATACCAGCAACAATACCAATTACAAGCATTGCAAGACCAGCACCTGGAACAGGATTGCCTTTAACAACACTAATCATTGAGAACATCAAAATCATTCCGTATAGTGTCTGTGTGATAGGTGCACCGACAAATGACAATAGCTGGAATGGTGCTGGCTTATTCTGTGCATAGCACTTTTTCCATGCACCAATTGCTGCTGCTGCTGCCTTACCTGTACCAATAGCTGAACCAACTGCACTAAAGCTGATTGCTGCGATTGCTCCTGCTACTCCTAATGCTACTTCTGGATTCATATTTTTCCTACTTTCTTTTTTTATTGGGTTATATCCAATAAGGTTATTGTATTAAATTTTGCTTATTCTTATTATTAAATTACTTTACTTTTCCTTGTGGAATGGCTTATATGGGATACCAGACCAAGAAACTCCCTTTGCATTTGAAAACTCAAGTGTATTCAAACGAACAGCGTGCACGAGCACACTCAAGGCTCCCATAATAAAATTAACTCCATGACCAAGCAAGAGTATCACAATCATTATTGGAATCTTGAAAATTAAGCTCATTTCTAAATCTGCTGCAATTAGATTAAAATTCTCAGCAACCTTTACTGATGCTAATCCTACTGCAAACAGGCGAATATAAGAAATAATATCACCCATACAGCTAATGATATTCAATGGAAGCATTCCAAGAGACACTCCATTCTCCTTTAGCTCTGATTTATCAAGCATAAAGAACAAGATTAGCAATGCAGAAACAATTAGCAAATATGTATTCCAGCTAGGAGCAGTAAAGCCCTGAATAATAATCCCACAGACAAGGCAATACATTGAGACAACTACTCCACACCACCCTACTTCAGCCAACAGCTTCTTTGAAGGGAAAAGAACAACCGCATTCCATGCCCTAGCAATAATGAGATGCAGAGCTCCAATTGTCAAGCAAAGCTGCATAATATTATCTTGATTACCAAGCCATGCTACTGATTTAAACTTCAGGAATTCAGGCAACACTGTTTGCGGCATACCAAAATATGTTCCACTCAATGCGCCATAAATAATAGTAGAGCCAGCAAACACATACATCAAGGTTAGCACAGACTTTACATACTGAGTAAGTTTATCCAGCTTTTTAAGCTTAAAGCTTGCGAACATAGTTCCCAAAAGCAATATCAACCCATAGCCAGCATCACCAATTAGCATTGCAAAAAACAATGAGAAGAACACATAAAATGGAACACTAACATCTGTTTCATTATATGCAGGAAGAATACCAAGCATACCAAACAATTTGGTGATAGGCTTAAATAGCTTTGGTGGCTCCAGGAGGGTTGGCACAAGCTCTCCCTCATTAGGATTTCGGACAACAATTCCCCATCCATTTGATTCTGCAATTCCTACGATTAAATCATTACGTCGAGCAGGGATAAAGCCTGTGAGATAGACAACATTAGCCCCCAGCTCCTGCATATTTTCAGAAACAATTACCGTTTCATTCTGCTGGTTACGGCATTTCAAATCGTGCTCAATCTCTGCGAGATGGCGTTTCAGAGCGACCAACTTATCCACCGCATTACTCATTTTTCCAATACAAGCATCAACACGCTCAATAGTGCGAGCTAGTGGCTCTTGAGGGATTGGAAGTACAACAGCACCCTCAGGTAGTTCTCCTTCACCGATTAAAACACCAAAAACACCTTCAGCTGTTGTATTTAAAATATTACATACAGCAGTCGACTTATACGCGTCAAAATCTGTCTTCGTTGGTGCTACAAACAAGCGAACTGGCACACCCTTTTCGGTTAGCTCATTTACAGTAAAAGGATTAAAGTCCCCAAACGGCAAATATTTGGCAATAATTGCATCAAGTGCTTGCTTTTCTTGCATAGCAGAGATATAACTGTCAGCCATTTCATTTGCCAAAAGGATAGCATTTGTTGAGTATGAAGTATCACCAAAGCTAGTAGCAGCTGCGACGGCTGGAGGAAGTTCTAGCTCAAAGCGCTCCTCATCCTCAGCAGCCAAAGCCAGCTTAATACAAGCAATTGCACGCTTGGCAAAAGCGATTTCTTGGGTTGACTTAATAATAGGCTCTGTGTCTGTCACACTGATATTCACATGTAGCACACCAGCTTCAGAGAGCTTAGAAATTGCCGATTTTTTATCTGACTCAAGGCAGAGAACAGTAACATGCTTCATTGGTACAATCATACCCACTCCTCCTCTGTTACTATTGCTTCTGGCAAATCATTTGCTAGCAAAGCAGCTTCGTTTTTACCTCTACCTTTAGCGATTTTACCTCTTGCGACAGCAGAGGTTTGCTCATCACCTAGAGCAATTCCGATAACACGGATATTTTCTTTGCACTCTGGAATTTTAACCTTTTCGAACAAATTAACACGTTGAGAGGTTGTGCGAAGCTCCTCTGAAATCAGCTCTAATTGTCTAGAATAAATATCAACTTGTGCATTAAATTCCATTAAATTTGCAGCAACCTCAGCTGCTTCATCAATCCAAGCTGGGGTTGAGAACAAATCAATCTCTGGGCGATGCGTTTTAATTCCAGCATAAAGCGGGATAGTCACACCCGCGATATTACCTGTTTTCTCAATAATTCCATCAAAAACAACAGGAAGCTCAACAGAATCAGTAGAAAACAAACCAATCCAAGAGGCTACTGAATTCAGCACTTTCTCGCGCTGAGCAATTGCCTCCTCTGCCTTTGCTTTTATACCGGCAATTTCCATTTGAAGCTGTTGCTTTTTAAGCTGTAGCATCGGAAGGAATCGTTGGTATCTAGACAAGGCTTCTTTTTGGGCTTTTAGCTCTGTTTTTGTTAATTTTACCTTAGCCATATATTAGCTCCCAAGTAGCTGATTAATCCTTCTTAGGCCAGAATTTCTCAATAATTTCGGAGCGAATACCAGTCTCAACAGGATCAAAGCAATCTGCCAATATTTCCCAACCTAAATCTAATGCTTTTTCTAGAGGGATATTTACTGTGATATCCATCATTTCATTTTCAAAGCGTTCGCCATACTTTAAGAGCTTATTATCCCAAGCACTCATGCGGAAGCCCATTGACTGTTTTTCAAGAGTTGAGCGATATTGAGAAAACAGCTGAATCATAGTATCCATAATTGTTCTATGATCATCACGGGTTGTCTTATTAACCTGCTGCTTTAGACGAGACAAGGAGCCGAAAGGCTCAATGCGTCCACCACTTAAATAGAATTGCCCCTCTGTGATATACCCAGTATTATCTGGGACAGGATGGGTCACATCGCCACCTGGCATTGTAGTAACCGCCAAAATAGTAATTGAGCCAGCACCCTCAAAATCAACAGCCTTTTCATAGCGAGAAGCAAGCTGAGAATACAAATCGCCTGGATAACCACGATTTGATGGGATTTGCTCCATTGTGATAGCAATTTCCTTTAAAGCATCAGAGAAGGAGGTCATATCTGTCAAAAGCACAAGCACCTTCTTACCTTCAATTGCGAACTGCTCAGCTACTGCTAAAGACAAATCTGGGACAAGCAAGCACTCTACAACTGGGTCAGCAGCAGTATGAACAAACATTACTGTACGAGATAATGCACCACTTTTATCTAGTGTATCCTTAAAATACAAATAGTCATCATGCTTTAGGCCCATACCACCAAGAATAATTACATCTACCTCAGCCTGAAGTGCAATACGTGCGAGTAACTCATTATATGGCTCGCCTGCCTTAGCAAATACAGGCAGCTTCTGGCTTTCAACCAATGTATTAAATACATCAATCATCGGAATACCTGTACGCACCATATTGCGTGGAATAATACGCTTTGCAGGATTTACAGATGGACCACCAATATCAATCATATTCTCTGTAAGCTCTGGAGAATTATCTCTTGGGCGGGCACCGCCATCAAAAATTCGCCCTAGCAAATTGCTTGAAAAAGGAACCTGCATTGGATGCCCTAAAAAGCGCACTCTTGCATCAGTAGCAATACCACGTGCACCAGCAAAAACCTGCAAAGAGACACTATCCCCATCAATTTTAATTACTTGGGCAAGAGATGTATTCCCGCGAGAAGAAACCTCTGCCAATTCATGATATTGAACACCCTGTGCTCTTAAATTGATAACGCTACCGGAGCTGTTGTCTATACGATGATATACCTTATTCATAATACTTTCCTCTTACTGTCAACTTATATAGCAAATACGAACTGACAGCACATCTAAAATTCGCTTTTATTTTAGCACATTAAACTAATATTTTCAACCCAAAGCAGAAAAAAACTGTGTTTTTAGAATCTCCTAAAGCATCCACCCATAAAGCCACTAATGCATAAAATCAGCCAATTCCCAAGCATATACCTCCATGCTGATAAATTTAGTATCCAACTTCTGAATTTTAGACTAATTGGGTGAAAAACTCACATACTCACCTCAAAAAATCAATTTCCATTTGTTTCTATTTTTATATTATGGTATAATAACAATGAATTAATGAACGAATTTGGAGCATCTAAATGTCATATCAAGTTATTGCACGAAAATGGCGTCCTAAAACATTTGAGGATGTGGTTGGACAAGACCATGTGGTAAAAACCATGAGAAATGCTATTGAGCAAAATAGACTTGCACAAGCCTATTTGCTCTGCGGTCCTCGAGGAACAGGTAAAACAACCCTTGCTCGTATTTTTGCTAAAGCATTAAATTGCGAAAAAGGTCCTACAACTGTACCTTGCTGCCAATGCAACAACTGTAAGGAAATCGATGCTGGCATTAACCTAGATGTCATCGAAATTGACGGTGCATCTAACAACAAGGTTGAGGACGTTCATCAAAAGATTTTAGAAACAATAAATTTTGCTCCTGTTTCTGGAAAATTCAAGATTTACTATATTGACGAAGTGCATATGCTTACTAACCAAGCATTCAATGCTCTCCTAAAAACAATTGAAGAGCCCCCTGCCCATGCACGATTTATTTTTGCAACAACAGAAGCAGACAAAGTTCTTGGAACAATTGTTTCTCGCTGCCAAAGATTTGACCTACGGCGTATTGCCATCCCTGAGATATTTGGTCAGCTACGTAAGATCTCAGATGCAGAAGGCATTACAATAGACGATGATGCCATCTATGCTTTGGCTCGTGGTGCCGACGGAGGCATGCGCGATGCAGAATCTGCGCTTGACCAAATTATTTCATACACAGGCACAAATATTACAGAAAAGGATGTCCTGGGCGTATTCGGGCTAGTCTCTCGAGAAGCGATTGAGGGGATTGCTGAGGCCGTTATTACTTCAGACATTCCGCGAATTATTAACCTTATTTCATCGCTTGATAATTCAGGCAAAGATTTACGCCGACTTACTGCAGAGCTAATCGCCCACTTTAGAAATATTCTAATCTTTATTCAAATGGGCGGTTATGACTCAAGCCTAAATTTGACAGATGCTCAAATTGAGACACTAAAAAAACAAGCCGCTATCACAAATACAGCTGCAGTTCTTTCTATTACCGAAAATTTAATAGATTTAGACAGTAAGCTACGCCTTTCTCTCTCCCCTCGAATTTTATTAGAAACAGCACTAATTCGCAGTGCAAAATCAGCCTCAGTTGTTGATTTGGAAAAAATCCTTAAAAAGCTTACTAACATGAAGCTAGAGCTAGGAGGTGGAGATGCTGCTACAACAGCATCTCCAGTGAGGCAAGACATAACTAAAGCAAGCCCCATAATTGCCCCTACACCAAAGGCACCTATTATTGAGCGACCAATTGAACATAAGGCTACCGATAGTTTAAGTAAAAATATCCCTAGCCAATATACTCAACCCAATGCTGCCACATCTCCTGCTCCTGCTATCAACAATGTGCCTGATGCATTCCCAGAAAACGAGGGCTCACAAATGGATAATCTTGAAAGCAACATAGCACTCAGTAAGCGGGTCGCAAAAAATCCATTAGTTCTAGAGGCTCTATCTATTTTCGACGGCACAATTAAGGGCGTTAAAAATTAATTTAAAAAACAAAAAATAATCATTGGCTTAGCCAATACAAAACTACAAAGGAAAATAAAAATGGCAAACTTCTTCCAACAAGCAAAACAAGCTATGGAACTTCGCAATAAAATGAAAAAGGTTCAAAAGGACCTTGAAAACAAGATTGTTGAATACGAGAATGGTGGCGTCAAGGTTAAGGCTTCCTGCGATATGACTATCAAGGAAATCAAATTTGATACTGATCTAGTTGCACTAGACAAGCTTGAAAAGCTAGAGCGTCTTATCCTAGACAACACCAATAAGGCACTAAAGCTAGCTAAGGATGAGGCTGGCAAGTATACCCAATCTGCTATGCGTGAGATGGGTAGCCTTGGTGACCTACTCGGTGGAATGTAATCCATATTACCACAATTTTTCTAGTTATATTGCTACCGATTTTTCATAGCAATATAGCTAGTAGTGTATAAAACAATTATTCGCATTTTCTCGACTTATATGCACCACATAGACCAACACGAAAAGCTTATTCGGGCACTATCTCGCCTTCCAAGCATTGGTAGGCGCTCTGCTGAACGAATAGCTTTAGCAATAGCACACGAAAAGACTCTCCTTCTTGAGCCGCTTCTAAAAGCATTACAAGGTGTAAAGGAATCCATAACAACCTGCGAATGCTGTGGTGTTATTACTACCTTTGATGCTAATCCGTGTACTATTTGCTCCAGCTCCACTAGAGACAAATCGGTTATATGCGTCGTTGAAAATGCTGATGATATTTTAACAATTGAAAAAGCAGACTCCTTTAATGGAGTGTATCACTCCCTCAATGGAAGAATATCTCCTATGACTGGCATACGCCCTGAAGACCTTCGATTAAAGGAGCTATTTGATCGCGTCGAGAAAGATGGAGTCAAGGAGGTAATCCTCGCCATCAACACAGATGTTGAGGGTGATGCCACAGCTGCATACATTTCGGAAAAGCTTTCTACCCTTGGTGTAAAAACGACTCGCATTGCTTTTGGTATTCCTGCAGACAGTGGCATTATTTACACCGACCCAATCACATTAAAGCGTGCATTTAATGGAAGAATGCTTGCAAATAAGAACAATTTAATCTAGGGCAATACTATGCTTAAAATCTACGATATAAAAACAGAATATCTTACAAACCCAATTGGTATGGATGAAGCGAAGCCTCGCTTCTCATACAAGCTTAAAGGCTGCTGTTCTAGACAGCTTGCAAGAAGAATTATCATCAAGGATTCAAGCAATAATGTTGCATGGGATTCTGGATTTATTGAAACAGATGGCACCACACATATTCAGTATGATGGTGAGCCATTTAAACCATTTACGCGGTACTTTATTTCTATCCAAGTCAAGCCACTCATCGACAATAAACCTGGCACAATAATCGAAGCCACAAATGAAGCATTTTTTGAGACTGGTTTTATTTCTAATTCGTGGCAGGGTGAATGGGTTTCATTCCATAATTCAAAGGATTTTTCTACAGGAAATATTCGTAAAGAATTTTCTATCAACAAACCAATTGCCTCAGCTCGATTGTATGTAGCATGTCTAGGCTTTTATGCTAGCTATATAAATGGCAAAAGAACAGATGATGCTAGCTTTGCACCTGGTTGGACTGACTATTTCTCAAGAGTTCAATACCAAGCATACGATGTTACTAACACTATTTCTCAAGGCACAAATTGTTTAGGCTTTACTATTGCACCAGGGTGGTATTGTGGTGTTCCATCCTATTGCTGGGGCGGCGGGTATCAAAGCAAAAAGCCATTGCTTATTGCTAACCTTCGCATTACATATACGGACGGCTCTGTTGAAACTATTTTCACAGACGAATCCTTCCAAATGGCAAATGTAGATGGCTGTAGCGAAGCAATTCGCTTAAGTGATATTTATCATGGCGAAACCTATGAAGCATGGCGTGAGGACACAAAATGGAAACTGCCTGGCTTCAAAGGACAGACATGGAAGGCTCGCCTAATGCGAGACATTGAAAAGCCTGAAATCGTTTGGCAGCGTGGCACATACGTCCGGCACATGCAATCCCTAAAACCAGTAAGCCTGACATTACGTCCAAATGGAACATGGGTTGTTGACTTTGGCCAAAATCTAGTCGGCAGAGAGCGTTTTACGCTCCGTAATACAACTACTGGTCAAACAATTATCATAAAGCATGGTGAAATGCTTCGCTCTGACGGTTCAGTCTATACCGACAACCTTAGAAGTGCTGCCGCAACAACCATCTATACTACTGGCACTCACGAGATTGAGGTATATGAGCCAGAATTCACCTTTTATGGTTTCCGATACCTAGAAATTTCTGGATGGATGGGTGTGCTTACAAAGGATGATATTTCTGCTGAAGTAATCTATTCTGATCTTTCACAAACAGGCTCATTTGAATGCTCAAACGAGCTTATCAACAAGCTTTATAGCAATATCGTATGGGGTCAGCGTGGCAACTTTGTTGACATCCCTACAGACTGCCCTCAGCGAGATGAGCGTAAGGGATGGACAGCAGACACACAGGTTTTTATGAATGTAGCCACATACAATATGTTCTCTGCTGCATTCTATCGCAAGTGGATAGAAGACCTAAACTCAAATTTGTTAAAAAGCAACCAATGCTTTTCAGATATTTGCCCGAACCCTAATCCTTCTAGCTCACCATCAACAGCATGGGCTGACGCCGGTATTATTTGTCCTTGGCTTATGTATGTAAAATATGGAGACACACAGCTGCTTTCAAAATACTACCACAATATGGCTCACTGGATTGATTGGCAAATAGAAAATAAAAATGGTGGACTAATTGTGGAAAACACAAGCTATGGCGATTGGCTCAACGCTGATGATCCAATTTCTAAGGAATATCTATGCACTGCTTATATGGCGGGTATGATTAAGCTTTTAATTAAAATTGCCACAATAAATGGTGACACAGAAGAGGCAAACAAACGCACTGCTCTACTTGAACGCGTTCTTCATGCATTTCAAACTAGATTCCTACGAGAGGATGGTGGCATTATTGAGCAATCCCAGACAGCTATGCTTCTTGCACTAGGCTTTGAACTACTTCCTGAGCATTCAGCCAAGATTGTCGAAAAAGATCTAATTGAAAGCATTGTCAACAAGCGTGGAATGCATCTAAGCACCGGCTTTGTAGGCACACCGCTCTTATTGCCAGTACTAACCAAGCTAGGTCGAATCGATGTCGCGTATGAGCTATTAAACCAAACAACATACCCAAGTTGGTTGTATCCTGTAACCCAGGGGGCAACCACAATGTGGGAGCGTTGGAATAGCTGGTCTGATAAGGATGGCTTTGGTGATGTGGGTATGAATTCATTTAATCACTATGCTTATGGCGCGGTTGGGGAATGGTTCTTTGAGACAATTTGTGGAATAGCACCAGTAATTAGCACCGACCCATCTAAAGCAGGATTCAAGGAATTTAACCTCGCCCCAACACCTGGAGGTGGATTAACCTTTGCAAAGGCTTGCTATGAATCAATGCATGGTGAAATTCGTAGTGAGTGGAAAATTGACGGAGAATGCTTATCTTGGTCATTCTGTGTGCCAGCAAACACAGCTGCACATATCACTCTGCCACAAGGCTGGTGTGCTGTAGATGGTGATGTAGCCTCAAAGGAAAAGCTTTCCACCCTATTCTCTGGCGAGACAAATGCTTCAGCCCAGTGCGGAGAATACACCTTAGTGCTTAAACATTGCTCTTAAAAAATAAATTTAACTTTGATTGTAGAATAAAAGGAGTTTTATTATGAAAATTGAAGCCTTTAAAATGAAGCTTAAGCCTGGCTATGAAGCTGAATACGAACGCCGTCACAATGCTATTTGGCCAGAACTAAAACAGCTACTCTCTAATGCGGGTGTCAGCGACTACACAATCTTTCTAGACAGAGAGACGTTAACTCTATTTGCCGTTCAAAAGGTTTCTGGTGAGGGTGGCAGCCAAGACCTGGGTTCAAACCCAATTGTACAAAAATGGTGGGATTATATGGCAGATATAATGGAAGTAAATCCAGATAACTCCCCTGTCTCAATCCCATTACCTCAGGTATTTCACATGGATTAAACCTTGCTTTTGTAACTTTTAAGAAATTCTTTACCAATGGACACATCAGACAATTTCGGTGCTGCAGCAAAAGCAGCGTCAATACAGCTTCCAACCCTATCTGCAGAGCAGCGTATCCAGGCTCTTGAAGCTGTAATTACTAATCTACAAAAAAATTCAAAATTCATTTTTGCTGCTAATGCTGAAGATCTCTCAGCGGCAAAAGAGAACGGGCTAGACGCTCCACTATTAAAGCGACTCAAATTTGACCAGACAAAGCTTGACGATTGCATAGAAGGAATAAAAATGCTTTGCCAGCTTCCAGATTTGGTTGGCAAAACAATAAAATCAACAGAGCTGGCACCAGAGCTTATTCTTTCGCAAGTTTCCTGTCCTCTCGGTGTTGTTGGTATTATTTTTGAATCGCGCCCAGATGCATTAGTCCAAATCTCTACTCTCTGCATTAAGAGTGCTAATGCTTGCGTGCTTAAGGGAGGCATTGAAGCGATAAACACTAACACTGCTTTACATAAAGTAATCTCTGAAGCAACAAAGGGCATCCTGCCCGATGGCTGGCTTCAGCTTATTGCTACGCGTGACGATGTAAAGAAACTCCTCACGATGGATAAATATATTGATCTAATTATTCCTCGTGGTTCAAACTCATTTGTCCAATATGTGATGAACAACACTCAAATCCCTGTAATGGGTCATGCCGATGGAATTTGCCACATATATGTCGACCACGCAGCAGATACAGACCTAGCAGCCAAAGTATCGATTGATTCAAAATGTCAATATCCCGCAGTTTGCAATGCCGTTGAAACAATACTTGTCCACGAGAGAATTGCTGCTGAGTATCTACCAAAGCTTAAGGAGGGGCTTGAAATAAAGCATGCAACGCTACGTGGTTGTGAGAAAACCAGAGCAATAATTGAATGCGACCCTGCCACAGATGAGGACTGGAAGACAGAATATCTGGACTACATTGTTTCCGTAAAAATCGTTGCCGATTTGGATGAAGCAATTACACATATCAACAAATTTGGTTCTGGTCACACAGATTGCATCATAACATCAGACTCTGCCACAGCTGAGTTATTTATGAACAAGGTTGACTCTGCAGATGTATTTTGGAATTGCAGCACACGCTTTGCAGATGGCTTTAGATTTGGTCTCGGTGCAGAGGTTGGTATTAGCACCTCAAAAATACATGCTCGTGGACCAGTAGGTGTAGAAGGTCTTTTAACTTATAAGTACAAGCTACGAGGCAATGGCCATACAGTTGCTCCATTTGCTTCTGGCGAAATGTCTTTTACGCATAAGCCTATGTAACCCATTAGGAAGGCTCTTTATCTAGGAAAACTAAAATGAATAAAGCTATCGTTATTTTACAACCACAAACAGCAAAATCACAAGCCGCTACAATGTATATTGAGGATATTTTTGATGATTACAAAATTAAAATTATTGAAAAGCGTCCAATGCGTGGAGAGGATTTAATATGTTTTGGAGTAATAGATGCATATTATGGTGATACTGCTACTAATGCTTTAGCCTCATCACTCACAAAAGTCAAAGTCAATGATGCAGATAAGGCACTTTTCAAGGAACACTTTGATGAGGATTGGGATACGCTTGCCAAGGAAGGGAAAATTCTCTCTGCAGCAATGGCTCTAGAAAAATTTGAAGACGAGTCAAAATTCTTATCAGCATGGGCAAAATATGGTGCCGAGGAATTAAACCCAGATTTATATGTCTCGTACTTTGATGAAATTGATGCTTTTGTACTCAATGGTTTTTATTATGCATTCAAACGGCCATATACACTTGAAGATGCGTTTGTAATGGCATTAAAGGTGGAGTTTGACATCCCATGGGATACATTTAATTATGATGTCATAGGCACAGAAAATCCTGCTGCCGCAACAGAAGAATCTATTCGAGGATATATTTACGATAGAGCTGCTGCACTTGAAATTACTGTTGATGGGATAGAAAATGTTGTTCATGCTAGCCGAAATGAAGAAGAAGCAATGCGTGATGAAAAAATTTGGTTTGGAAGCTTTTAGAATATCTATGACAACGATTTACGAGCAAACTCTTAAAACCGCTGAAGAGCTTGGCAAGCTATGCATTAAAAAAAATATCGTCGTAGGATCTGCGGAATCCTGCACAGGTGGCATGATTGCTGCAGCTTGCACAGAAATCAGTGGCTCTTCATCCTGGTTTAAAGGAGGGATAGTAGCGTACGATCCTGCCATCAAAAAGAAGCTTCTATCTGTGCCAGAGGAGATAATTTCTGAATTTGGAGTTGTATCTAAACCGACTGCACTAAATATGGCGTCTGGTGCTATAGCTGCACTTGATTGTAATGCAGCAGTCGCTACAACTGGCTATGCTGGGCCAACAGGAGGCGATGAAAACAATCCTTGTGGCACAGTGTATATTGCTGCAGCATATTCTGACAAAGTGCAATGTGAACGCCATTGCTTTAATGGGACTCGGTTTGAGGTTAGACAACAAGCAACATTAGCAGCGCTAAAATTATTGCAACGCATTTTAACTACAATCTAATATTTATATCTATAACAAAAACGAATACACACACATGGAGCAAAATCAATGAAATCAAATTTAGCAAACATATATGGAAGCCCAGGCTCAAGAGTACGCTTTACAGCCATTTTAAAGCTATTCCTTCCTTTCTTATTGATTATTTTTCTTATCGGCTTACTTATTGGTAATGTCACTGGCAAAATAATGTCATCACAAATGTACTACCTAGTACTAGTTATCCTCATCATTTTCGGTGCATTGATGTACGATGTCTCTGCAAAAAGCTTTGGAGCATTCCTTAAAGGTGCCAGAGGGGAAGAAATCGTTGCCAGAGAATTATCAATGCTACCATCATGCTGGAGTATTTTCCATGGTGTACCAACTAATGGCATAAGAGGGACAATTAGTGGTACAGACTTCGACCACATTATTGTTGGACCAGCTGGAATTATTTTAGTTGAAACAAAGAATTGGACTGGAGATGTTACGGTTGAAGCGGGTTCAATAAAGCTTAATGGTATATCCCCAAGCCGCTCACCAATTGAACAAGTACGAAAAGAGGCAAAACAACTAGGTCATATTCTTGAGGAATATGTTGATCCAGACACATATGTGCACCTAATTGTAGCCTTTGCTTCAAACACAATAAATGAAGAAATTTTGAAAATCGATGAAGTTGGTATCTGTAATGCAAGAAAGCTGAATGACTACATAAATAGCCTACCGCACTATGACAACTTTACAAAGGAGAAGCAGCAGCTCCTAATTGAACAGCTTGCAAGACTTAGCGAGTAAGTATATCAAAAAATAAGTACAACCAACCCAAAGTCATCTCAACAACCAATAGCAAACAAAGTATTATATTATGAATATTACGATAGCAAAAGCAGAAGAATGCGATAAACTTGTCAACTTTCTTAATTCAGTTTTTGGTAGAGGCCAAGCCACAATGCCACAATTTAACAAAATGTATCCAGATATATTCATACCAACTGCTGAAAAGATGGCACCACACGCACTTATCAAAGACGAGGCTACTGACGAGATACTTTCTTGTGTTGGGGCTTATCCAATCGAGATGACAGTTGCCGGTTGTAAGGTCCCAATCATAGGAATTGGGCAAGTGTCTACTGCTGCACAAGCTTTAGGCAAAGGCTACATGAGTGCACTGCTAAAATATCAGCTCAACACATATAAAGAGAAAGGTTATGCCCTTGCATGGCTTGGCGGACGGCACGACCGTTATGGTCATTTTGGTTTTGAGACTAGTTGTCTTTCCTTCAATTTCGGCTTTGACAAGGCTTCAACAAGATTCTACCAAACAAAAAGCAAGGTAGAGTGTGTAAAATATGAGCAAATTAGCGATATTCTTAATGACAAATTTATAGAACTTAGAAATGCTGAAGCATATGTTATTGAGGACACCCTAGAGGGCATCCTTGAGAGAGCCCAGCGTTGTTCTCCTGATTTATGGGTTGTTTACGATTCAGAAACCGGGGATCCTAAAGCATGGGCATTGATTACAGGTAAATGGAATCAAATTCTTGAAGTTTCTGGCGATATTTCTGCAATTTGTGACATTATTGTTGAAGCAAGCAAGGCGTACACATCAATAAGACTTGTATTACCACACACCCATAAGCCTCTCTGTGAGTTTGCAAGAGCAAATTGTGCATGGATGAATTCTTGTTGCGAATCTCTTATGGTTTTAAATAAAGAGAAACTATTAGAATGCTACAAGCCTATTATTCGTCCTGGCACTCGCCTGCCATCTAAAGAGCTATCTAACCAGGAATTTATAAGAGCTTGCTTTGGACCTGAGCCAAACTCTCTCTTCTTACCATTCTTCCTCCCTAATCACTATCACGTTTAAAGGCAATATATATTGACGCACATGAACGTGGGGAGGTTTGGTAAAAATTTCATTTTTGAATATCCTAAATTCTTAATCTAAGAGAATCTGCAAAAAAGGGGCTGTTGCAAATCTTTTGAGTTTTGCAACAGCCCCCTCAATATTATTTCTTAACTATTACTATTTTATAATAATTGTTGTTGCAAATGATGGCTCCAGGTGAACCCAAATACCTGAAATATTGTCACCCTCTCGAGCATCTGTGCCGTCATATGTGCAATAATAATAGTTTACTGCTGGATTTGGCAAGTCGGAGAACTCAATAAAATCAAGTGTCAATGGATTCTTATTTGGAGAAGCCCATGAAATCAACTGATGATCATATTTTTTATTCTCTTTTGATGGTTTTGTATATGCAGGGCTTTCCGGATCTACCTTAATCAAGATATTTGTCTTACTTGTTGATGTCAGGAATGAGTTGTTAAAATTGTCATATCTCTGAAGAGGAACCTCACCATAACCACCAACAGGAATTTCAAATACTAATTCAGGACGAGCCAGCTTAGAATCATCACTGTTATCATCATCTGCAATGCGTAGGCTACCTCTCATATACAAACGAGGATTCTTGCCTTTGAAGATTACACGAGGAACACCGCCGTCATCATATGTATGCTTTGCCAATGACCAATGGTTCATATATAGATAATTCCAAATATAAATCGTTGAGTCGTCAATTGTAAGCTCGGTACCTGATGAAGAAAGCTCTAGTGTACTAAAGTAACCAACAGATTTACTGTCAAACAACAACTTACTATTAGTATTGTTTGCGCGGAAAACATCATTAGGAAGATCAAAGACACCAGCATTGGTTACATGCAGCATACAATTTGTAGCTGTAGCACTCTTATGAAAGTTAAAGCTGCCATTTGCTTTATAGAACCAAACATTATCAATAGTAACCTTTCCATTTTCGTAAAGATTTACCTCATTCTTTATGAACATTCTATACATATTATCATCTATTGGAGCAAGCTCATCTGTGCCATAATCACCTTTAAAAGTAACATCTAAATTTGACTTAGACAAATTCAAAGTTATTGCCCAATTATTAGTATTGTAAATTCCACCTATTGTTTGAGTAACAATAGATGTTACTGCTGTTCCTTTAAAGCTTGTAAAATCAGCATAAGAGGAATACTGAGGGAATCCCAATGCATCACCCTTATATGTATTGCTCCAATTAAATGAATTAGTCCAATAACCGTATGTTAAATCTTTTACCCACTTGTAAGTAGATTTAGAATCAATAACTCTTCCTGAGGTTTCATCTGCATTTAAAGGCAATGATTCCGATTTCCAAATAACGCCTGCACACTCATTAGAGCAAACAACTTTATAGTGATAGTAGTCACCCCAATTTTTTGCCATAACATCATCAAATGCATATTGTGTATTTTCTGTCTCTGCCTTCACGATAGATACAGGCTCATACACCAAACGGCTATCATAAGCATCAGATGTCAAATTTGTGCTAGATGTATATAAAATCAAATATGTATCACCAGCACCTACGCTACCAACTGTTGCTGTTATATAAAAATGACGACCATCTACTCTTGCTGCTGATGTTGAAATAAGAATACTTGCACCAAGTGTCTTAAATGTGTCTGCAGTTGTTGTTGATTGGTTGCCAATATCATCAGAAATTGTTATTGTGTAATTGTAATTTGAGTCAGGAACAAGACCTTCTAATTGACAAGAGAATACTTCACCCTTTGTCAATGTCTGAACTGCACTTGTCAGCTTTTCATCAGAACCTTCAATCCAATAGGTTACATATACCTCTGCTGATGTAGCATCATCAGCGAAGTATATATTAGCACTTACTGCTGCCTTATCACCATCTAAAACAGATGCACTTTGTGAAATAATCTGAGATGCATCAGCTTGGCTCAAATCATATACAGAAGTCCAAACAACATCAAAAACAACATCTACAGCAAAACGAACAAACTTAGCATCAGAAGGAACACTCATATTAAATACTTGCTCCTCACTAGAAACTTCTAGAGAAATCTTATTTGGCCAAGCATCTAAATCTGTGCCATAATCCTCATCACCATAACAAGCATAAACAACAGCTGCATTACCACTAGCCAATTTCAAAGAAAAATTATATGCAGAAGCATTCTTTTCCCAAGAAACAACCTGAGCATTGCGAGTAGGTATTTCTGTGACGAATAAAGAACCATCACCTGGGTCAACAAATGTACGCCAATATTCTGCATTGTCTAAATCATTTGTAGCAATTGCAGGATCAACATCTGTCCATTGCATACCTGAAACAACGCTGATATCATTTCTCTTACCTATGCCACCATAACCCTGAAAAACCATTGCCTGAAATTTATGCCAACCTGTGTAGGTTGCTACATAAGGCTTGAAAGAAGGCCAATTTTCTTTATTGTAACCTTGGTTACCATTATAAAGATATTGACCATTGATTGCAACAGAAGCACCATCATCAAAATGAGTAAATGCACTATAAGTTTTACCCTCTGTCAGGTACATATAGCCATCATAGTATGCGTATGTATATTCTCGTAAATTCCAAGCTTTACCAGTTGTGCCATACACAGTTTCATGAGTTAAAATATTACCAAACAATGTACCAAGTACAACATCCTTTGCGTCATCTGCAAAACCTTCTGGAGACAGTGTACGAATATCTGTTTCCAAAGCCCAACGCTCGGCAACTCCCACTGGATTTTTCTGGAATGAACCTATACACTGAATAAGACCTGCTTGTGCTTCTGCTTTAGCAACCATAGATGAGCAAAGAAGTGCGCTCAATCCAATGACCAAACTAACTTTTTTCATGATATTTCCTTAAGTTTATCTATAAATTTACAATATATTAAAAACTCAATTACAAGAACACAAGCCACACACAAACTGATATGGTGTGGCTTTATTATAAATTATTCTTTAGGCCAGCTCACTGTCTGAGCTAACAAAACTTTTTCGTGTGCCTGAAGATTAATTAGTTTACCAAATGCTTCTCTGTCAATAGAACCGCGGACTACAGTTCCCAAACCCTTTGATGCACAATATAAATATGTATTCTGACTCATCAAACCAGCATCTACTCCTAGCATCAACATATTGTGAGCCGCATCATCAATACCTAGCTTTTGCACATCGCCAACAAAAACTAGATTTAATGCTGCAGCTTTAACAAATGGCTGCATACCAGTCTGTGCTCTAAAATCACCCTCACAAACAAGCTCTAACGCATTCTCTTGTGGAAGATATAGATAAATTCCTTTTTCTACAACAACATATACACTTACTGCTTGTTTATTCAAAGTAGAACCAGCTGTTCTCTTACCATCTGGACGATTTACACCACAGGTGGCCCACAAAAGCTCAGAAAGCATTTCCTCTGAAATTGCCTTTGAATAATCATACTCGCGGATTGATTGTCGCTTGGAAAGAGCCTCCATAAGTGGCATACCACCCTCTTTTTTAACGGTTGGCAACAACACTTTTCCACTCATAGTTGCACACTCCTCTGAAAATGCACTTGATAGCAATATTGCTAAACAAAAACAGCCACAAATTGTCTTGATTTTATTCATTGCACAGCCCATAGTTGTCCTAATTTATTTAATGATAATTGTTGTAGGGATGTAAGGGAAGAGAGATAACCACTGCACCGCACCCTTGACTGCAATTGTACCTAATACCTTACCTGTTTTTGGGAATTGATAATCATCAGAAATCTCGCTTGCTGGAACTTCCTTTAATGGAGTAAAAACATATTTTCCGTCAGGATCCTCCGCTGTCCAATCATCAATATATTCTTCAAAAATAATTATATTGTTACGGTATTTTGCTCCATATGCCCAAAATTGACCACCATTTACAAATGTTGTTGGTCTGGAACCATAGAAATAAATATCAGCATCCTTCAATCGTCCAAAGCATTCTTGCCCAAGAGTTGTCAAAGAAGCAGGGAATCTTAGCTCTGGGATATTTGAAGCATAATTAAAAGCCTTCGTTCCAATACTTGTTATAGAGGATTTACTAAAGTCTAAGCTACCAGTATATTTTGAACAACTGCTAAATGCTTCCTGTCCGAGACTTGTTACCTTAGTAAAATTAGTTGGGCATAAGCTCTCTAGGTTTGAACAACCAGAAAATGCTGTTGCACCAATACTTGTTACCTCTGAACCAAATACTGCATTTGTAATAGTTGATGTAGAACAAAAAATATAGCCAGGAATTACATTTAATTTTGGAGCCTTAAAGCTTGTAATCTTTGTTTGACGGAAATGTGAGTCACCTGAAACAGATACCAGCTCAGGGAACTTCCAGTCTCCTTTAATTTTAGGTGCATATCCCAAAAAGTGAGTTCCTATTGATGTAACCTTTGGTAAAACCTTTGGTTCAAAATTTTCAAGATTATTTACATTACCGCTTCTTGAAATAATTTCTGCACCAATAGAGGTAATATCCTGACTAAGAACAAGGTTTGTAATTGCGGAATTTCCACTAAGAAAATATCCACCAATAGCTCCATATACATTTGGAAGCACTAATGAGGTTATTCTGGTATTTCTAAAGGTATCGCCATTATCAAATTTTAACCTAGCATAGCAAACCACATCTTCTTTCCATGAAGAACAATTATAAAAAGCACCCTTGTTAATGACTTCGATAGAATCAGGAAGCGTTCCTCCTCCAACTGATGCCAATGATGAGCAATCTTTAAATGCTTCTAGACCAATTGTTTTCAATGATTTACAAACATCCAAGTTGATTGAAGTAATTGGAGCACCATTAAAAGCATGCTGACCGATGCTTCCTAATTGGCTTCCCTCTTCAATAGTTACAACACCATTTACACCATACCTAAACCCATAAAATTCAATTGCTGTTACCGTATTAGGAATTGTAAGGCCATTTATTTCTGTTCCACTAAAAGCACTTTGCCCAATTTTTACAATTGAATACCCTTCTAAATCATTATTTGCTGCAATAAGATCTAGCTTATTGCCTGCACCTGCTACAACACTATTATTTCTATTATAGCCAACAGTTATTTCATTATTAGCATTAACTGAGCAACCTATAATCCAAGTGCCATCCGTTATCTCATAAGGATAGCCGTTTGAAGATGCTCCAATCGTCCAAGCAGCATTTGCAGTAAGCATACCACATGAGATTACTGCAATAATTGCAAACATTCTGTTTTTCATAGATATATCCTTTTCTTAATAAATATAGTTCAAAATAATTTTACCAACAAATTACCTAATAATTATCAGCGTTCCTTGCTCTTTATCAAGGTGTACCCAGACACCTGTTACATAAGTGCCCTCTCGAGCATCTGTGTTATCGTATGTAAAGAAATAATAATTCCTCTCTGGTTCTGGAAGCTCAGAAAACTCAAATTTATTTATATCAAGCGGATATGGATTAGAACCATTATCCCAAGCTATCAGCTTATGATCTCGCTTTGCAGGGTCTGATGATGGTTTTAGATATGCATCACTATTTTCTACATCCACCTTTATCAACACATTTGTCTTACTTGAACTATAAAGGAAATTATTATTTGTTGACTGGTAACGTTGAATAGGTGCTTCATCATAACCACCCTCTGGAATTTCAAATATAAATTCAGGACGTGCAATCTTTGTTGGATCATATCTACCATTATCTGCATCATCAGCAACTCGAATTTGACCCTTTACCAAAAGCTTTGGATTTTTTCCTCGGAAAAATACACGAGGCACACCACCATCATCCTTTGTGTGGTTTGATGATGACCAATGATTTAGATATAAAAATGCAGAAATATGCACAGCTGAATCATCAATAATCAATGCAGAATCTGTAGAAGACAATTCAAGTGTGTATATATAAGCAATTGACTGCTTATCTAATACGATTCTACTTCTTGGATTATTTGCTCGAACAACCTTTGGACAATCAAAAACGCCTTGATTAGTTACATGAAGCATGCAATTGGTTGCATATGTGTCTTTATGGAAATTTAAATCTTCTGTAAAACAACTCCAAATATTATCTATTGTTAATTTTGAATTGCTTTTCATATCTAGATTTTTTTGATTGTCCCCATATTTAACAAACAAACGGAACATATTATCATCAATAGGAGCAAGTCCCTCTCCTTCATATTCCCCCTTAAAAGTAATATCCAAATTTTCTGCATGTAATGCCATTGGTATTGCCCAACGCTGGTCTTTCCCCAATCCACCTATTGTTTTTGTAACAATAGAAGTTATAGCAACATCTCCACAATTGTCGAAGCATGCATAGGCTCCATAATCTGGATATATAACAGAATCTGAGTAAGTAGTCTGTTTTTCCCAATTAACAGAATTAGTCCAATATCCATAAGAAACGTCTGTATTCCACTTGAATTTGGAGACAGTATCTAATGTAATATTTTTCATTGTAGCAACAGACTCATCCACCCATATTATTCCAGCACATTCATTAGAGCATGCCACCTTATAGAAGAAATAATCGCCCCACTCTGATTTTACATTTTCAAACTTATAAGATGAGGAGCTCTCCTCTATTTTCATAACCGACTCTTCGGAATAGACAAGCTTAGAATCGTTCGCTTTATCTGTTATATTTGTGTGAGCAGTATAAAGAATAAGATAAGTATCACCAGCGCCTAATTCACCAACAGTTGCAGTGATTGTATAATATCTTCCATCTTCTTGAGAACAGGTTACTGACAACAAATCACTGGCTCCCAACGTTGTGAACGAATCCTGAGATGAGGTTACATCTGTATAAGAATCTACAATTGTTATTGAGTAATTATACTCTTTTTCTGGGATAAGATTTTCAAGAATATATACAAATTTCTCTCCATTAGGGACTGATATTATTTCAGAAGTTTGCTTTTCATCTGATCCTGCAAGCCAATATGTTACGTAAGCATCAACTCTTTCAATATTATCAGCAAATTGCAAGGAAGCATTGATTTCCACCTTATCTCCATCGAGAACGTTAGAGCTCTGAGAGACAACTTGGGTTAATCCTGCACTAGACAAATCATAGCAAGGAGTATAAGCAACAGCATCATAAGTAACTATTATAAACTGAACATATTTTGCCTCTAAAGGAATTTCTATCTCTTTTATTTGTTTATTAGAAGTAATGGTATATTCAGTTTTATTTGGCCAATCTGCCAAATTTGTTCCGTAATTTTGATCCCCATAGCAGGCATAAAGAATAGATTCATGTCCCTCGGAGATGCTTAGAGAAAAGTTAAATGCAGCAGCCTCTTTTGACCAAGAATCAACTGCGATATTTCTTGGGGGTGCTTCTGTGACAAGCAATGAGCCATCACCTGGATCTACGAATTTATGCCAATATTCAACATTGTCTAAGTCATTAGTAGCAATATCTGGATCAACATCTGTCCATTGCATACCACAAACCACACTTATATCTCTTCTTTTTCCTATGCCACCAAAGCCTTGGAAAGCCATTGCTTGGATTTTATGCCAACCAGTATAGGTTGCTGTGTATGGATTAAAGGAAGGCCAGTTTTCACAATCATAGCCTTGATTACCATTATAGAGGTATTCGCCTTCAATAGCAACAGCAGCACCATCATCATAGTGAGTAAACACGCTATATGTTTTACCTTTTGTTAAATACATGTATCCTTCATAATAAGCATACATATATTCATTCAAGCGCCAAGGCTTACCAGTAACACCGTACACCGTTTCGTGTGTATTGATATTACCAAGCAATGTTCCTAAGGTAACATCCTTTTTACTTTCGTCATAGTCTGCCGCAGAAAGAGTTGTAATATCCGTATCTAGAGCCCATCTCTCAGCCTTACCCACAGGATTTTTTGTAAAAGAATCAACACACTGAATAAGACCAGGTTCAGCCTTTACTGATGCTGTAGACACAAATATTGCAAAAGCAACACCCATTAACTTACCAAATTTTTTATCCATAAAACACCCTTAATAATTGATTTAAAAATCACTTAAGTAACATAATACCATAATTTTATGGCTAATTGCAAAATACTTTCTTCTTAAATCCTAAAATTAGTCAAAAAATGGGTGTCCTTGATTTAAGGGCACCCATTTTTTTTGTATTATCTAATTATGATAACATTCTCTCCTACTATTCGCATTACATCGCTATATGTAATGAGATTTTCATCTGCCATTGCAGCATACTCCGCTTGAACAAATGCTGCAGAAATTTCTCCAGGTATTAAACGAACCTCATCAACCCAGCCATTCCAATTTCGATTACCCTTTCCTTCTCCACGACCTAACTCGCAGTTTCCTACACATAATGGGGAATCGTTATTAATAACAGAAGCAATACCTGTTGATCCTAAATATTGTCCGTTCTGATATACATATGCTTTGCTTCCATTATAAACAAACGTTATATATGACCAATCCTTTATAGAATACTTAAATGGCAAAGAAGTATAGGTGTTACTATTTCCACGAACATCAACCTGCTCTCTTGTATCCCTTAATTCAATAGCAAATCCGCCAGTAAATCCTTCATCATTTTTTGAGCGTGTTCGTTTGTAGAACATATTGTCATAATAAAGAGGTTTACCACTATGCTTAAACCAGCCAGAAATCGCAAACGTTGAGCCTACGTCCAAAGGTGAATTTTCACCACTATCTGGCATAAATACTCCACCATATCTATGGGCTTCATTATTACCACCAACATTGTTTCCAATAAGAACAGAATCACCAAACACACCTGGCTCACCTGCTACAGATACAGCAGCTAATTCACCATCTATTCCTTTTGCAGCTGTAGAATTTGGATAAGATCCATAAATACTTGCATTATTTGTTTCATTAAAATGCCATACACCAGCATATTCCGCCCAAACAGCTGTAGAGTCTAATAATTCAAATGAAGAGCCATAGCGAATTGTTAATATCTCATCATCATCAAAATTAGGAACATTTACCCATATAAGTGACTCTCCCTCCTCATCCCATACTTCTATTTCATAAGGAAGCTTTGTACCATTTGAATCAATGATTTCGAATTTCTTATCGACAACATCTGCATATTTAAAGCCAGAAATTGACTCCTCTGAAATACGAAGAAGAGTTGGTATATTCTTTGCTGCTTCATTTTTATATGAAATGGTAGCATGAAATGCCTTATAATATCCCTGTGAAAAATCAACTGGGGAAATGTTAAATGAAGGCATTGAAATTGTTTTCACCTGCTCTTCTCCATTAACAAAAAATGAAACAACAAAACTTAGAGAATACTCACCTGGGTTATAAAATGCAATGGTTTTGGATATATATCCACTTCTTATGCTTCCAAGCAATACCTCCGTCTGCTCGTTTTCAGATGCCCCATATATTGCTTTTAATGTAAAGTTCTCGATATTTTCATCACAAACTTCAACAAGTGCACCAAACTCTGCTTTTCCATCAATAATAAAAGAGGAAGGGTATATATAATAAGATTCTTTCTCTAATTCACAAATATCTGAATATGTAACAAAATTTGAATTATTAACTGAATCATATTCTGCTGTTAACCAATCCTGTGAAGCAACACCCTTATAGAAACGCACTTCATCCATGTTGCCATAATATCCATCATTATTACTTGCGTTAGCATACGAACCTACAGCCCAGTAATCAAGATTACCATCCGCTAACTTTATAGCCGCATCATTGGAATAAATATTTTCTGAATTAAAGTACGACTTTACAGAGGTATCAGCATACGAAAAAGCTAGATGCCCCCATTCTCCAACCGTAAGAGCTCCCTTACCATTATCTTCCGCTGGTTGATGAACCTGCTTACCTGCTACAGAAAAATATGTTCCTTTCTCTACTAATGCCATTAAACCTGCATTCTTCCAATCGCTTTTATTACATAGGATAACTATTGTAGGAATACTTGTTTCGAATTTTTTACGATTAAACCAACCAGAAAAAGTAAAACCTTCTGTAACCGTTGTTAGTTTATTTTTAATTGGATTAGAAAACTCTAATCCACGCGTGTTTTTTGCATCTTTAAATAAATTTGCTCCAACTAAAGGATTTGTCTGTGATTGAGAAACCCCATTAGGAACAACTCTAGAAGAATTACCTGTAGCATCAACTGGATTTGTAACAGAAGTATTACCATGGAAAACAGCAATATATTTGCTCCAAACATCTTGTGAATTTACTTCTGGAATAAAATCTATTGCTAGTGATGACACTAGATTATAGCACATAGAGAATTTTGTTGTTTTCCCAGAAACTGCAGGTATTTTAACCCAAACAAATGATGTACCTGTTGTATCCCACAATTCTATTTCGTGTGGAATTAAATTTCCTTCTGAATCAATAAAGCGAATATCTGCACCTCCCTCATAACAATCAGAATAAGAGAAGCCAGGTATTCCAGCTTCAGAAAGTCTAACTAGAACAGGAAAATCTGTCAGCTCTGTAGTTCCATTGTATCCAGAAACAAACATATCTATTTTATTACAAAATAATTTTGACTGGATAATATCTTGTGCATTGCATATAAAAGCAGCACAAAACACTGCTAACACTGTAATAATTTTGTTCATACAACCTCTATTTGACATATAATTAAATAATTAAATTTACATTTTTAATCATTGCTCACATATTAGCAAATTAACCTTATTCTAGTCAAGGTCAGGGAATCGGGGTGCAATGTGTCAAAATAAAAGACACCGAAAGGGAAAATGAAAAAAATAAGTTCAATGCCCATATTTCACAAATGATGACACTATGAGATAATGGGATACTATGAATGCAGTATATTCTAAAAATTTCATGAAAACATACATTGAATTGAAGCGAAAAATTTATTTTAAAGAATTAAATAAACAAGCAAAAACCAGGTTTATTTCTTCTATATGTGAAGAAATAGGAGTAGACAGAAAGTACGTCATTAAATTCTTAAATGGTTCTATTAAAAGAGGGAATGGCAAGAAAGGATAAGAAAAGGCAAAATTATTTCTCAACAAAATCCCTAAAAAATTGAAAATTAATGGCATGTTCGGTGTCTTTTATTTTGACACATTACGGGCGAGTACAATATCGAGCTTACTGATTCGCTTGCCGTAAACGAATATAGCGATAAAATTTGTGTGCATACGCACAATAATTACTACGCATATTCACACAACATGTTCTACAGCTAATCCAATAAATATAAGGATGGTTATACAAGGATTTCGGTCATAACTACCGAATTTAAGTTAGAATCAGTCTCTTCAAAGAGTTTTCAATTTTGGTGCTTTACTCCTTTGAGCCACAGGATAACTCTCTCTCTTTTGTGTCTTTTGGGATAAAAAACACCCAAATAAGCATACAAACACCAAAAGCAAAAAAACCAATGCTTATTGCCTGAGATATTGAAAAAACACCTACATTCATTCGCTCATCAGAACGCAAGGTTTCTGTAAAAAACCTAACTATTGAATACATTACTGCATACAGCCCCATTTGCATCCCCCTGCGGCGATTCTTTCTCCTATATGTAATTACTAAAATAATGCAAACCAACAAATTTAGTGCAGCCTCAACTAGCTGTGATGGCATCACAGGAAGAGATAATCTATCTACTTTTGATATCAGTCCTTGGCTATACTGTGACCACCATACATTTGAATGATAAGGATACTGAACAGCGATTGCACAATCAGAAACCCTTCCAAAGCAACAGCCATTCAAAAAACATCCCACTCTACCCCATGCATGCCCTAATGGTAATACCGTAACCGTCAAATCCAATACATCCATTACGGAGCGTTTCTTTACAAGCAAATATATAGAACCACCAAGCCAAGCACCCAGCATACCTCCATAGTACATTATTCCACCATTGGCAATATTAAATGCTAACAGCCAATTATCTTTAAATTCAGCAGTCCAATGCTCACAAACATATGCAAAGCGAGCTCCAATAAATGCAGAAATCATTATTACCAAAACAAAATTTGACAAAAATTCACTCGTATATCCTGTGCGTTTACCCAACCATACCATCAACAAATATGCTGTCAATATTCCTAATGCTACACAAAAACCAAATGAGTAAATTACTATTGGATCAAAATCAAACAAAATTCTATGCATAATCTTCCTAACAAAATTAAATAAAACAAAAAAAAATTCCTTTAACAACAAAATATAATCAACTATTTGCTAGTTTTTGTCAAGAAAATGTAGTAAAATACCCTTACAAAAAGGAAAGGCAACCCCAAATTGCCTTAATCTTCAGTTTTTTCATTAAATATGATTTTTCAAAACTTTTTCGAATATAAAGAGAGGTTTTATTAAAATGAGTGATGAACAACCCAATAAAGAGGAACAACATATTGAAGCATCTGTAATCGAGACCGATCCAATGAGCAAAATGCAATGTGCTTTTTGCAATGCTGAGATTGATATTGAAGGATTACCTCGTTTTACACCTGTAGCTTGTACATCATGTGCTAAGGAGAACATTGTTTCTGCAAAGCTTGGTCACTTTGTTTTGCTTAAGCCTCTTGGCTCTGGAGGAATGGGGACTGTATTTTTAGCTGAGGATGAAAACCTTGGTCGAAGAGTTGCTATCAAGGTCATGCAGAAGCAGCTCGGTCAAGACCCTGCTCTATTTGAGACATTTAGAAATGAGGCACAAAATGCAGCACGTCTAAATCACCCACATGTCGCTCAGATTTATTCCTTTGGTAGAGAAAAAGGGCTTCCATACCTAGCAATGGAATTAGTTAATGGCAACAAACTAGATGCTATGATTGAATCTGGCACACCGCTTGATCCAGCATTTGTTTTACGTGTAGGCTTAGAGATTGCAGAAGGTCTAAAGGCAGCAGAAGAGGTTGGTCTTTTCCATGGCGATATTAAACCAGACAATATTTTATTTGATGAAAACATGCAAGCAAAGCTTGTAGATTTTGGTATTGCAAGCATGGCATCTCAGGGAGCAAGCTCAGAGCTTTGGGGTACACCATATTACATTGCACCAGAGAAGGTTCAAAAGAAAAAAAATAGTGCTCGCAGTGACATTTATAGCTTAGGTGCCACATTGTACCATGCAATTGCAGGTCAACCTCCTTATGAGGGACCAGATGCTGTAGAGGTAATTAAAGCACGCTTCAAGGGGCCTCCTCCATCTCTAGAATCTATTCGCCCAGACATTGAGCCGGAGGTATCTCGCATCATTGGTCGAATGATGTATAATGACCTATTTATGCGCTATCCAAATTATGGTTCGCTAATAAATGATATCAAAGCATACTTGGCAAATATCCCAGAGGTTCGCAAATCTGGTCCAGTTAAACGTATCAATACACGTAACACCGCTGCAGTAAAAGCAACTGGCAGTATTCCTGCTGATTCTTCTACTCCAACAGCTTCCCATAAATCTGGAAAGAAATTTGTAATTACTAAAGGTGCAGTATCTACATCTGCTTCTTTATCAAACCCACCAACCCAAAGCAGTGCACCAAAAATTCATGTTACTCTGCCACAAAATCAAGGCACAACAAGCCAACCACCTGTTAATGATAATTTTCAACAACCAAAGCAAGGAAACGCAAAGACTGTAAAAATTATCTTTGGTGTTGTTGCTTCTGTTGTTGCACTTCTTGTCATAGTATTGATTGCTGTTGTCGCAAACCTTGTGATTAAAGATAGCAACAAGAAAAAGGAAATTGCAGCAGTTAACATTGAAATTTCAGATATAGAAACAAGCTTTGAAAAGCTAAGTGAAGAGGTTACTCGCAAGCTTGAGGTTCTAAAACAGCGCGATGCACAAGTTGAGCCACTTCTACAAGAAATGGCAAAAATTTATAAGGATGCGGCAGATATTTCTCCTATACTTCCAGACTTTGAGCCACCAAAACCTGTTGAGCCAGTTGCCGAGGAAGAAGGTGAAGAAGCTACTGCAGATATTGAATTTACTCAAGAGCAATTGGACGAAGCTAAGGCTGATCTAGTTGAATTAGGTATTGCTGAGCCTAACGATGAGCAAATACTAAATATGGCAAAGAAAAAATTTGCCGCTGCTACTGAGGCTACATCAGACTCTGAGAGCGAAGCAACAGCAGAAAAGAATCCTCTTGCTGGTAAAACCATTGAAAATATTTCCGCTCGGTTAATTGCCGACAATCCAGAGCTCGCAAAGGTTGTTGGAGAAAAGCTATTAACAGAAGGAATGAAACGCAAGGCTCGTACTGCCATAATGGATTTAAAAGGCGAAGAACCTACTAAAGAGGAAATTATCAAGCGAGCAATCACAACACTTGGTCCAGACATCACCAAACGCTTAGCTGAGCTAGACGATGCAGACAAGGCTGCAATCAACGATGCTATTAAGGCAATTTCTGGTGCAAAAGATGATGCGATTGCTGAAGCACAAGCTGCCGCTGAGGCTGAAGCACAGGCTGCTGCTGAGGAAGCAAAAGCAAATGCAGCAGAGGACGAAGCTCTTGCAAAGACTCGTGCTGTTTTAGATAAATCTGCTGAGGCAAATATTTATGCTTATGTCAAAAACATAAGAAAATATCTTCGCGATGCGGAAGCCCTTGCAGAAAAAGCAAATAATTATGAGCTCACTCCTTTTGATCCTAAAAAATCAACAATTATTGTTCTCAAAAACGCAAGAGACAATAGAGCTGAAATAAAGCTAAATCTAGAAAATGCAATCAAAACAATCAATGAAGGAATTAGAAAATCAGATATTGATTTACGCAATATCAAGGTCGGTCTAAAAAAACTTCAAAGAGATGCAAGAGGCTTTATCGCTCAAAGAAAGCGCCTAGCAGAAGAAGCTCGTCTTGCTAAAGAAGCAGCAGAAGAAGAAACTCGCAGAATCACAGCTGAAGCAAAACGCCAAGCTGTAATTGCTGAAGAAAAGGATAGAATTGCTGGTGTTCTTGCAGATAAAAAACCTCTAATTGATAAATTCGAATATCAAAAGGTTATCTCAGATATGAAGCGCATGGAAACAGAGCTAAGCACACCAGAATCAATTGAGGAGCTGAACTTTGTGGTTAAACGCTTTGAACGCTTAATCTCCTTACGCGAATTTATCCTAGAGGATTTACATAAGAATTCTGGTCTACGTGGAGGCTATAGAAGATTGGATATTTCTGGCATCTCTAAGGATAGAAAAACAATCTATGCAAAGCCAAATAAAGAAATTCCAGTCTCTTCTCTTACTTATGCTGATTGGCAGACATTAGTAATCAAGCTAATCATTCGTCGCGATGGTAATAGAAAAATTGCGTTCAAGGATGAAGGCGAGCAATTGTTTAATGCTGCTGTATTCTGCTATGTACACGATAGTGGCAATACTATTGCAGACCAAATCATGCGAGAATGTGCCACAAAGGCAATAAAGCAGCAAGCATCTCTCTCTTCAGATGCACGCCGCATCATCCCTTCACTTACTCAGGAAGAAATTGATGCTATCTTGAAACAAAATGAAGACGGTGACTTGTCTTTTGATTCAGAAGGCGGCTTCTAACACTTCATTAAATAACCGCTCATCGACAAGATGGGCGGCTATTTTATAAATAGTTAGATATTTAAAAAAGTCTTTTTTAATTATATTTTAGGAATTATATTTTTGAGGTTTCTCTGTGAATTCAAAAAAACTTGGCTTTGATAATGCCACATATATTGAACAACAAAGTGCTGAAATTATGAAGCGTGCTGAGCGTTTCGGCAAGCTATATCTAGAGGTCGGTGGCAAGCTTTTTCAAGACCTTCATGCAGCACGCGTGTTACCAGGCTTTGATCCCGATGTAAAGATTAAAATGCTTCAAAAGCTTGGAGATAGAGTTGAGGTCATCGTTTGCATCTATTCGGGCGATATAGAGCACCGTAAATATCGTGCTGATTTTGGGACAACGTACGACAATGAGGTGCTTCGCCTTATTGATGAAGTTAGAAGCTACAATATCAATGTTTCAACCGTTGTAATGACCCGCTATAATTCTAAAATGAAAGGTGCTCGCGGATTTGCAAACAAGCTGAAAAAAGTTGGTCTTAAGGTTGTTTTTCACTCAGTAACACCGGGCTACCCTGATGATATTGAAACAATCCTAAGTGAAGACGGCTGTGGTAAAAACCCATATATTCAGACAGAACGCTCTGTTGTCGCAGTAATTGCACCTGGTCCTATGAGTGGTAAATTTGCGACCTGCCTCAATCAACTTTATCACGACAACAAAGCCGGGATTCACTCTGGCTATGCAAAGCTAGAAACCTTCCCTGTCTGGAATCTTTCTCTTGAGCATCCAGTTAATATTGCTTATGAGGCTGCAACAGCTGATTTATTAGATGAAAATCTAATTGATACATTTCACGAAAAGGCTTACGGAATTAAAGCTGTAAATTATAATCGTGATATTGAGGCATTCCCTATTCTTCACGAGCTCTTAATGCGTGTATCTGGCGAAGAGATGTATAAATCGCCTACAGATATGGGAGTAAACAGAGTTGGCTTTGCAATTAACAATAACGATTTAGTTTGTAAAGCTGCAAGAAAAGAAATCCTTCGTCGCCATCTTCGGACAATTTGTGATGTAATGATTGGTAGAGCGGAAGAAAGCACACTTGAAAAAACACAATCTCTTGTAAATAAGCTCTCTATTACTGAAGCAGAGCTTCCTGTGATAGAGGCAGCTCGCCAAGGTGCAATAGAAGCAACAAAGCTTCCAAACAAAGGAAACCAAGGTATTTATTGTGCTGCAGCAATCCAATTAAAGGATGGAACAATAATAGTGGGAAAGAACACAGAGCTTCTTCATGCAGCATCAGCAATGATTTTAAATGCACTAAAATATCTAGCCGGCATCCCTGATTGGTTGCATCTTTTACCTGCAAATTATATTAAATCCATTCATACAATGAAAAGATCATCCTTTGCACGCTCTTCCTTGAGTCTTGATGCGTCTGAGCTTTTAGTTGCGTTAGGCATTTGTGCTGCGAATAGCAATGCAGCAGAGCGAGCAATAGAAAAGCTTCCTGAGCTTAATGGTTGCGAGGTCCATCTTACACATATGATGGGCTCAGGAGATGCTGAAGGCTTACGTAAGATTGGTGTCCGTGCGACAACAGACCCATTCTATCCAACAAAGAAACTTTTTGTGCAATAATAAAACCATGAAAATTTTCCCAGATATACAAAGCTGCATTATTTGTGAGGATGTACGCCGTGAGATGAACGGTAAACTAATGCTTATTGGTGTAATTCCCACAATAACTGTACCTAAACTACCTTGTAAGCTTGACCGGCTGCATATTGTTACATCCTTATGCTGTGGTCAAGGCGATTTTTCACTAGACACAAGGATTTATGCTCCTGACCAAAAAACAATTGTTCTTCAAAATGAAAAGCCTAACTTAATTTCAATGAAGGACACAAATACTCTTGCAACCATAGTGCAATGCTTTGTAAACCCTACTCTACACGAGCCAGAAATTTATTGGGTTGAAATATTAGTAGACAATATACTTAAGCTCCGCTTCCCTTTCCCAATTACAGTAAAACCTATTAACCAAAATGGCTAGAAGTTAAGCAATATTTTTGCTATAATATCAATAATATTTTGCACCCGTAGCTCAATTGGATAGAGCGTTGGTCTCCGGAGCCGAAGGTTGCGAGTTCAATCCTCGCCGGGTGCACCACAAATAATAGGATTGATTAACTACAGCTATCCGTACACGGATAGAAATGCTACTATCGCAAGGACAATTAGCCGATAAGACAACCGTGCTGAGAGACGCTCAGACGGCGAGACGCCCTCCACCAACGAGAGACTTGAGACGAGAGCCACCCCTACCTAGCCTACAAATCACTTTAATGCAGCAAAGCGAGCGGCAGCATCGCGTAGAAGCTGCTCTGTGGTTTCCCAATCAATGCACGGATCAGTAACCGAGACACCATACTCTAGCTTATCCTTGTCATGCTTAAGCTCCTGGGTACCCCAGCCTAAATATGACTCAAGCATAAATCCAACAATTGAGTTGTTACCATTTTCTATTTGTGTCATAATATCACCAAGCACATAGGCTTGCTTAGCTGGATTTGCCTCAGAATTGCCATGACTACAATCAACCATTATGCGTGATGGAAGCCCAGCCTTAGTAAGAGCTTCCTCAACCTGACCAATGCGTAAGCTTCCATAGTTTGGATCGCTATCTCCACGTAAAACAATGTGAGAATAATCATTACCCCTTGTCCTACAGATAGACAATACCCCATCATCATTCACGCCCAAAAATGCGTTTGGTCGAAGTGCTGTCTTAATTCCATTTATTGCATTTGCAATACCATCAATTCCATGTCCATTTTTAAAGCCAACTGGTGTAGAAAGGCCACTAGCGAGAGTGCGATGTGCATTTGACTCAGATGCACGCTGTCCAATAAATGTCCAAGAAATTAGGTCGCCCAAATATTGGGGGATTACAGGATCGAGGGCTTCCGTTGCAGCAGGCAATCCCATACGAGCCAAATGTGTCAAAAACTTACGTGCAACCCTAATGCCTTGTTCGATTCTAAAGGTATCATCTAAAAATGGGTCATTGATTAGCCCCTTCCACCAGCCATTACCACGGGGCTTCTCAAAATATACACGCATAATAACAACAAGATTATCCTCAAGCTCCTTTGCGAGCTTACTGAGGCGCTCTGCAAATTCTGTGGCAGATTCAATATCGTGTATAGCACAAGGACCAACCACTGCTAATAGGCGCATATCACACCCATCAAGGATACCCTCAATAGTTGTACGAGAATTTAAAATAAAGCTTTGTTGCTTTGGTGCAACTGGTATCTCACGTTTAATTTCACTTGGTGTAGGAAGGCATTCAAGTGAAGAAATATTTTGATTAAGCAGTGCACTCATAATTACCTCATTTATTGGTTTGTAATCTAAAAACCAGTTTTTTAACCTGAGGATAACTGGCTTGGATTCTTTCAAGTAAATTGTGTTGAGCCATACGCCTAATTTGATTTAACCAAACCATATTTTGGACATATATAACTAATGTACCAGAGGCTTCATCAAAGCTGCCTGGCTTTGATTGAGCAGCATAATCAGCTCTTGCGATATTATGCCAATTGGAAGCAATTCCATCCTGTACAGCATTGTAATCAACCTTGAGAATTTTTAATACATCCTCAAGATTATCCCCTATTCTAACAGGGTCTGACATTACTGCCGGAGGGAAAGCATCCTCTAATTGGAAACGCTCACGTTCAAGCTCCCAGCGGTCTCTACTTTTAAAGCGTGGATCAATTCCTCTACGCTTAAAAGGACGATCTCGCTCCGAAAGGTCTGAAGTATTAACAAATCTTTCGTCATTACCACCAGGATTTTCTTTAATATCGTTACTCATATTAGATTAAAGCTCAAAGCATACAAATTTTTAGGCGGTAGCGATAGCCTTAAGCCAACACTACCGCCAAAATTTAATTTTCATATTACCATGTCTACTATGGTAATACAGTAACTATACTAGGCGTGTCTTACCTGTTCCCTTTTGGATTTGACCAATTGGAAGAGGATTTGCACCAGCCTTCTCAAGGGCATTTAATGTTTTTTGTGCATCCTTTTGAGAAACACATAGAACATAGCCTATACCCATATTAAATACGCGATACATTTCCTCATTGTCAATCTTACCAGCCTCTTCCATCCACTTGTAGATAGCAGGAACCTCCCAAGAAGACTTATCAAATACTGCATCAACATTCTTTGGAAGCATACGTGGTACATTATCTATCAGGCCGCCACCTGTGATATGAGCCATACCACGAATCTTTACTCCTGCATCCATAACCGCAGTAACTGGCTTTAGGAAGCTTGAATGAACAGCAAGCAAAGCCTGTTTAAAGGTTGTCTTTGTACCTGGCACTTTATCAGAAAGCTTTTTCTTTGCCATCTCAAAAACAATCTTACGGGCCAAAGAATAGCCATTTGTCTGAAGACCTGTTGAAGGAAGACCAATGAGAACATCACCCTCTTTAATATTATCACCAGTAACAAGATCTTTTTTAGCGACAACGCCAACAATAGTTCCCACTAGGTCATATTCTCCCTCTGGATATAGACCAGGCATTTCAGCAGTCTCACCACCTAGCAAAGCACAATTATTTTCGCGACAAGCCTTACAGAATCCTGAAATAACATCAGCAAACACATTACTCTTTAGTTTTGCTGTGCCAAGATAATCAAGGAAGAACAAAGGTTTAGCACCTTGTGTTAAAATATCATTAACGCAATGATTTACCAAGTCTTGGCCGACAGTATTATGTACCTTAGCCATACTTGCAATCTTCAGCTTTGTTCCGACACCATCTGTGGAGGCAACAAGAATTTGATCTTTACCAGGAGACTGGAATAATCCACCAAAGCGACCAATATCACTTAGCACCATAGCTGTTTTTGTGCTCTTAACATCTTGCTTGATTTTATCAAGACCCTTTTCCATCTCATCGATATCAACACCTGCTGCAGCATAAGCTGATTTCTTTACTGCTGGCTTTTTACAGGACTTTTTACAAGGCTTTTTTGTTGTCTTCTCTTTCATATTCTTTCCTTTGGATTATTATTAAAAATTACATTGCAAATTTCTTATCGTTGCGAAAGTGCTTTTGTGATTATTTCGCCAGTTGTTAAATTTTCTTTAGTTCCCTCATAAATTTCACGAACTGTTTTTACAGCTACCTCCTGAGCAAAGCCTAACTGAACGAGACCAAGAACAGCATCGTGGCATGCCTGACTCATTGAAGCATTGGCTTCACCTGTCTTTACCGGTTCTGTAGCAAACGCCTCTAATGGATTGATTTTATCAGACAATTCAACAACAATGCGCTCAGCCATCTTCTTTCCGATGCCAGGAAGCTTTGAAATACGCTTGCTGTCCTTTGCTACTATTGCACCTCTAAGTTCGTTAATACTCATCCCTCCAAGTGCTCCAATCGCAATCTTGGGACCAACACCAGACACATTAAGTAGAAGCTTAAAGAAATCACGCTCTGACTCTGTAGAAAAACCAAAGAGTATATGTGCATCCTCACGAATATGCTCATAAATTAAGCACTTATACTCAGCCCCTACACTTGGCAAAGAATCGTAGGTGGACAGAGGTATCATTACCTCATACCCCACACCACCTACATCAAGCACAATATAGGATAATTGTTTTTCATTAAGAATACCACGCAAAAAAGCAATCATTATTCTACTATCTCCACTTCCGTATTGCGAGGGATTAGCATTGACAACTCTTCAACATCTGCATTTCGCATACGTACACAGCCTGCACTTGATTGAGTACCTAGAGTCTTCTCTTCCCATGTACCATGTATACCATAGCCATCAACACGGATAGTATCTCCGGTTGCCTCTAATGGTATCCAACGTGTCCCAAGAATATTTTTAGGGTCGCCAAATGGGATACCAGGTCCATTTCCAGGATACCAAGCAGGATTCTTTTGACGGAAGCCTGTCTTAAAGGTACCAGCCGGAGTCTTATTATACTGCCCGGTACCCACAATATACTTTTTAAAGAAGCGACCATCAAGCATCAAAGTCAAAGTGTTTTCTGATTTTGATACACGGATTGAAAACTTTGGATGATCTGGAAATATTAAGCGATCACCTGGGCGAATTGCATTGGCATTCTTCAAATTATTGCTCTTCATAATCAAATCAACAGGGCAATTATACTTTGAAGCAATACCGGAAAGAGAATCACCAGAATTGATAATATAATCAACCTTGCCAGTCATAGGGCGAGGTGTTGTAAATAGCTCAATACTACAACGGCCAATCTTATCCTCTAGATCCTTTGATTTCTGTGGATCAGTTGTCCCCAAGCCTTCATAAGCTGACAAGAAGAAATTACGTGCTACCTCAAATTTTCCTGCTTTAAGAGCTGCATTACCTTGAGTGATTGCTGACTCAATCTCATCGCTAGAAAGAGTTGCTGCAACCTCCTCCTTAACAACAGCAGTATCAGCATAGTCCTTAATGGTTAAGCCTTCTTTTACCTCTGGTTTCTCTGGTGCTTGTGCTTCTACTGCTTTATCTGCTGCAGCACCCTCTAGCTTCTCCTCCTCAGACTTTGATGTAAATTGCATAACAACAATCACAATAGCTGCAATAACTACAACAATTAGTAGCATTGGAAGCCATGGTTTACTCTTGGCCTTATAATAATCATTTAAATCATGTATTTGCATAATAACAACACTCCATTAAAAATAAAATTTTAAATCAAACATTAGTCAACTCTATTTTGAGTAAATTATATCACAAAAATTATACTAACTCAAGTATGATAAAGACACCTCTAGGTCCAAAAGTTTAAGAAGCAGCAATATCCTCTGCTAACCGCAAGGCTGCTTGTCCGGCACTATGCTCAAAGGCTTTATTTGACATCTCAACGAGCTTATTTGGAGAATCATAAAGCTCCTTTATCGTAGAAACAAGCGTCTCAACTGACAAGCCATCCTGCAAAAGCATTTTAGAAGCACCCCACTGCTCCATTGCCTCTGCATTATAACGCTGATGATCTCTTGCCTCTCGTGGCAAAGGTATCATTATTGATGGGATGCCACAGGTACAAAGCTCAAAGCACGAAGCAGCTCCAGCACGTGAAATGCAGAGCGATGTTTTTGAATATATTTCAGGCATCTTATCTGTAAACCCATAAACCTCAACCGGCATATCGCTTGAATACATAGCACGTACACCTTGCTCGTTGTCCTTGCCTGCGATATGTATTGCCCTAATATTAAGTCCCATTGCAACAAGCTGCTTAATTGCTTCTGCAGCTTTTTCATTTACAGCCCTTGAGCCTTGACTTCCACCCATAATTGTAATTGTAAACACATCGGATGGTTTTTCCCATTTTATACCAGTTATAGCTTCCCTAATTGGCATGCCAACAACCTTACATTCATTTTTAGGAAAATTCTTTACTGCTGCATCAAAAGCCACATAAACCTTTGTCGCAAATTTTGACACTAGCTCATTAGCTATACCTGGCAACACATTAGATTCGTGTAAATAACGGTGCTTTACTCCCATCATACGGGCAGCTGTCATTGGTGCGATTGATGTATATGAGCCCATTGCTATAATAGCTTCGGGTTTAAATTTGGAAAGTTTCACAATCGCAATTGGGGTAGAAACAAGGAATAATCGTGCATAACGCCAAAGCTTTTTAAAGCCACCAACACCTGTTGTCTTTGCTGGCACAACAATTATTTTGCCACGCCACCTCTCTGGAACACCTGCCTCAACACCTCGCCCAGAAAGAATTATTCGAACATCATTCCCCTGCTTTTGTAGCTCATCTGCTACAGCTATACCAGGAAACATATGTCCACCTGTTCCACCACACGCAACTGCAACTCGCATAGTCTTTAAGCCTCTACACTAAAATTACTATTGTTTATTTTGCTCTCGATAAGTTTCTCCAGGCTTCACCTCAACAACTTTACCATTATCCTCCACCCAAACGCTTATTGCTGATGGGTTGTAAACCATTGAGCAATCTACTGAAAAACAAAGACTTCTCATTGCCTGAACATAGTCGTAAATCTCAATATTTGTTGCATACCAAATATAATCCTTTTTTCCGACCTTTTCACAAAAAGCCTCTATTAGATCCCAATTATTGTTACCGTCAAACTCGTAAGAGTGCCCCCAAACATAAAGTAAACGAGGTTGCTTCTTATATTCATCCTTTGTCTGCAAAAACTTATCAGCTAACGCCAATAAATCATCATTATGGTGACAGGTTCCTTCCCACCTCATAAAGTTAGATGGCAGGGCAAAACTTCCAGTTGTTTGAACAGCACGGGAATAGACAATACCACAGGCTTTTGATAATGCAATAACTCTTTCGTCATAATTTCCATATGGGTATGACATTCCACGAACAGGATAGCCACAGCATTTTTCTAAAGTCCGGCGATCTTCTAAAACCTCTTCAATAATGCCCTCATTAGGTAGTGAAGACAACACTGGATGAGTTACACAATGAACAGCAACCTCGTGATTGGCATAAAGCTTAGATACTTCCTCGCAATGAATATGCCCTGCATCATCATTTGTTACGTGCATAGAATTTAAATGAAAGGTTCCTCTAATACCATAGCGATTCATTATCTCAACTAGGCGCCTATCTTGACTTATCCCATCATCATAACTCAACGTTACAGCCAAAAAACATCCATTCTTTAAACAATTTGCCTTTAACATAATTCCTCCTAAAAGTTTCTCGATTTTACGACAAGCTACAGATTACACCAACAATTTAAGCCCAGTTTCTGATTCCCATTTCTTTAATTGAGTAGAGATAAACTCTATTGCCTTGTCATTCATCTCCTTTGGAGGCAAATCACCTGGAATAATATCTCCACAAGCAATCTTTATTGGACTTTTTGGGTGAACCGTCATGCCCAAATCTCGGTGTTTCTTACCAATTCGCAGAAAATCTGTAGATACAGCGATTGGAACAATATCAACCCCAGCCTTCTTTGCTAGCTTTACGCCCAAAGTATTAAAAGTCTTAGGGTCAAATTGGCGATAACGTGCACCTTGTGGGAATATCAATGCACTGCGTCCATTATTTATTCCGGCTGTTCCAGCCTCAAGTACTGTACGCAAATCCTCAAGGGCATTTTTGCGAAAAACGCGTATTGGGTCAACAGAACGCACAACCTGACCGAAAAATGGATAATGGGCAAGAGACTCTTTTAGCACTATAATTAAGCCTGGCCACGCCATCAAAATAGATGGGAGAAGATAAGTCTCCAATGAACTAACATGGTTACAAACAAATACTACTGGCTTCTTATGATTATTTAGCTTATCAAAGCCACTAACCTCAATCTTTCCGCCAAGTCGCTCAATCAATCGATAAACCATCAAGCCAAATTCTGACCAATATTCCTCCATAAATTTAGGACGCTTTGCATAGATATAACCCATTATAAAAATACGTGCCATACCTAAATTAAACACTATTGTAGCAAGCCAGCTTGGCCAAGGACGTCGAGCACCTTTTTGGGGTGTTGTATACCCACCGGTCTCCCTTAATAGCTGATGAAACTTATCTGTATATAGCCTTCTTATGCTAATATTCATAAAATTCCCCTTAAAATAACTAAGCCAAAAATATTTTACACTTTTAGTGAACCGATTCAAGCTCCTTCAAGCTCTTCAATCCAAAATGATCTAAAAATGCATTAGTCGTACCAAATAAGAATGGACGCCCAGGTAAATCACTTCGTCCAATAATGCGGACCAATTGCATTTCCATTAGTGCTTTAATTACATGTCCTGCACTTACACCACGTATCCCTTCAATTTCTGAGCGAGATACTGGCTGACGATATGCAATAATAGCTAGTGTTTCAATAGCTGGTCTTGCCAAACGTGTTGGCTTGCCCTTATTAAGCATCTTGCGAACCCATCTACCACAATCCGATGCCGTCTGAAAACGATAGCCTCCTGAAATTTCCACTAGCTCCATTCCCAGATTCATATTCTTAAAATATTCTTGGAGCTCAGCAATTGCCTTCTTTACTGCACTAAGAGAGCAAACTACAACTCTATCAGAAATCAGTTTTAATTCTGGGCGTTCTTTCTTCTCAGCCGTGGCATCTGCTTCAGCAAATTGGGCAATAGCTTCTTCCTTATTTACTATACCGCTCTCACTGCCTTCCTTCGCAGCTTCGTCAGCAATGCGCTGCACAGCCTCGAGTTCATCATCTGAGACCTCAACAGGCTTCTCTAGTTCTGCACGACGTTCCTCTTCTACTGTCTCGACAATTTTATGAATTTCCTGAGGAGTAATAGGATGATCAGAGCCAAGAATCAATGCACAAATTATTTGCTTTAACTCTGGAAGCTTTTCCTCATTAGAATTGTTCAACATGATCACTTCCTCCAATTACTGGTGGTGGCAAATTTGTACTATCAGAAATATCCGTCAAAGGAGTAACCACAATCTCTGTAAAGGAAGCATCCTGAACTGCTGTTATCTGACGTAAACGCAATAGCTCAAGAAGAGCCAAGAAGGTTACAATAATTTCTCCACGAGGAGATGAGGAGTTAAACAAGGTTGAAAACGCGACCTTTTTATCTGTATGTACAAGCTTTAAAATTAAATCAATCTTATCAGGCACTGTCCAACGAATTGGCTCAATTTCACCAATTGGCGGAATTGTTGTGCGGGACAAAACATCATTAAACGCATCAATCAAATCAAAAAGACAAACCTCACCGAGGGTCTTTTCTTCCTTCAAATCCTCTTCAGAAACAAGCACACCACCAGCAGAACCAAAGACATTTTGCTGCTTTAGCTCCATCTGCAAAAGGTTATCTGCAGCATCCTTAAATTTCTTATAAGCAAGCAATTGCTTAACCAAGTCCCAACGTGGGTCCTTGCCTTCCTCCTCTGAATCAGAATCATCACCTTGATCCTCAACTGGTAAAAGCATGCGGCTTTTGATTAAAGCAAGGGTTGCTGCCATCACAATAAATTCGCCAGCCATATTCAGATCAAGCATTTTCATCACATTCAAATACTCTGTATATTGCTCTGTGATGCGATCAATTGGAATATCGTAAATATCTAATTCATCCTTACGAATCAAATACAAAAGCAAATCTAACGGTCCCTCAAAGACCTCAAGATTGACCTTATACTCATCTGGAAGTAATGCTTGCATAACCATCTATTCCTAAAAGTTAAAAAAACAAAATTACGCAATAGGTCTAAAGTGGAACAAGCCCCTATTGCGTACACCCTTCTTATAGTATTTTTATACTAAACCCACAGCATTACGTGCTGCTTCTAATGTCTTACGTGCCTCTTCTCTAGCACGAGCAGCACCTGCAGCAAGAATATCTTTTACCATATCTGGCTTTGCCTCTAGCTCTGCACGGCGGACTCTAAATGGCTCAAATTTGCGATTAAAGGCCTCTAGCAGCTCCTTCTTTGCATGTCCATACCCATAACCACCTGCACGGAGATTATCTGCCATCTCAGCAACCTTCTCAGGAGTTTCCATTAGCTTATAAAGCTGATATACAATGCAAGAATCTGGATCTTTAGGATCTTCAAGAGGAGTTGAGTCTGTCACGATAGACATAATTGCTTGTTTAATCTGCTTTGGTGTGGCTGACATTTGAATTGTGTTGTTGTATGACTTCGACATTTTCTGTCCATCAATACCAGGAACAACAGCAACCTCTTCAGGTGTGTATGGTTCAGGTATTTTAAATGTCTCACCAAATTTAAGATTAAATTTAGTAGCCAAATCGCGTGTAATTTCTAAGTGCTGCTTTTGGTCCTTACCTACAGGAACAATATCTGCTTGATAAAGCAAAATGTCTGCAGCCATTAAGACTGGGTATGCAAACAAGCCATGTGTTGCTTCTTTTCCATGTGCTAGCTTATCCTTATAGGAGTGAGCACGTTCTAGCAATCCCATTGGCGTAACGATAGATAGCAACCATGCAAGCTCTTGAACCTCAGGAACATCGCTTTGTACGAAAAAGTTTGTACGCTCTGGATCAAGACCACATGCCAAAAAGTCAAGAGCCACATCCATTGTGTCATTACGAAGTTGTTCAGCATTTGACACTGTTGTTAATGCATGATAATTTGCTATAAATACAAAAGACTCACCCTTTTCCTGCAAGCGAACACACTCACGCATCATTCCGAAATAGTTACCCAAATGCAATTTTCCTGAGGGCTGAATACCAGAAAGAACTCTCATTAAATATCTCCAATAAAAATTATATTTTAACCAATATTAAATTGTGTAATATTATACTCAAAATTGGCAAAAATTGAAACAAGAAAATTCTTCTGGATGCGTGAAAATTATTATTGTTATTTGCAAAACTAAATGCACCTGTTTTGGTGCGTTTAGTCGTGCAAAGGTGCATTTACTTTTGCATACTACAGTGAAAATTATTATGTTTTCAGTAAGCATAAAAGCATGGTTTCCTTGCAAACATTATCGATTTCATTCTTCTCCCGCAGAGACGAAACTAACACGTAGTGTGATATTTTGGGAGTTTACGCGAAGACAGAGAACACAAATGGTATTGTGGTGTGGTTTTCATGAGAAAAATGCAAGTAATCGTTAACTATTTCTCCAGACAAGCCACAGCCCACGTCCTATCACAATAGTGGCAAGGTCATCTGATGAGATTACTAAAGCAGCTTACTCTGCCTCAAGAAAAGCAAGCTCAGATGCTGCTTGCTCCCAAAGTGTATTTAAAGTCTCAAGCTCTGTCTGAATCTCTGACATTCGTCGATTTATTGTGGCATAGTCTATATTTGCGGAGCTATCACTCATCGCAGCAACTAATTCTGACTGCTCTTGCTCCAAAACCCCAATTCTAGCCTCTGTAGCCTCTACACGTCGCCTTAACGACCGAAGTAACGGAGCCTTCTTCTCTCGCTCCTCTGCCCGAAGCTTGCGCTTCTCCTTTTGGGAAAGCGGTGCAGCCTTTGTTTCTGTGGAAGATGGCTTATTTACCTCTTGCTCCACAGTCTCTCCACGAGACTTTGCCTCCATCACCTTAAAATCATCATAACCACACTGATATTTAGTAAAGCCATTCTCTGTGATTGAAAGAATCGTTGTCGCAATATTGCGAACAAATTCAACATCATGGCTTACAACGAGCATTGAACCCTCGTATTTCTTTAGCTCCTCCTCAAGGGCACGACGTCCATTGATATCAAGATGAGTTGTAGGCTCATCTAAAACTAAAAAATTTGGCTTTTGAGCAAACATTCGTGCAAATGCAAGGCGGATTTTCTCTCCACCACTTAACACACCAGCAGTCTTGAATGCATCATCACCACTAAAGCCAAAGCTACCTAGCAATGTGCGGCATTGATTCTCTGATAGCGTATCATCTTCGTGCTTTACAACATTCATTAACGAACGCTCAGGAGGTATCGTCTCAGCAAAATCTTGAGAAACATAACCAGGCACAACCTTATGGCCGAGAATCACCTCGCCCTCGGTGGGTACAGCCCCGCCAGAAACAAGCCTAGAAAATGTAGTCTTTCCCATACCATTGAAGCCAACAACTGCGACTCTCTCGCCTCTTCCTATATCAAAGGAAACATTACGAAAAACAAAGCTTCTTCCATCATAGGAAAATCCAGCATCCTTAACCGTAAGGACTGTTGTGCCACAATGATGAAATTCTGGCAAGCGTAACTTCCCATTTTCAGAAGCTTGGCGAGGCACAATAATCGGCTCAATTTTCTCAAGCATCTTCACGCGAGATTGCACCTGAGGAGCCTTTGATGCAGTGTAGCGGTATGTATCAATAAACCGTTGATTTTGCTCTATGATTCGATCTTGATTACGTTTGGCAGCCAAAAGAGTCTCGTAACGGCGAACCCTCTCCTCCATATAATAATCAAGTCCACCATTGTAGCGAGTTGCGGTTTGTCCATCAATTTCCAAAGTAACATTTGTCAATGTTCGCAACAAAAAGCGATCATGAGAAATAAGTAAAAGTGTTCCTTGATATTCCTTAAGGAAGCGCTGCATCCATTCTACAGCAGGAAGGTCAAGATAGTTAGAAGGCTCATCCAGCATTAAAACATCTGGCTTCACGACAAGTGTGCGAACCATCTCTGCACGCATCTTCCATCCACCAGAGAACTCAGAAAAAGGTCTATCAAAATCTGATGTATGGAATCCTAATCCACCTAGAGCCTCTTTTACACGAGTCTCTAAATCATAGCCCCCGAGATGCTCAAATTCCGTTTGAAGCCGCCCCACTTGATTAAGCAATCGCGTACGCTCTTGCTTATCCTCTGTTTGAGTAATTTGGCTTTCAATTTGGGTGATTTGCTCCTCCAGCTCTTTAATTTTCTTTGAGGAGCGCATTGTATAAGACAATAATGTATCAGCTTCATCCCATTTATTTAATTGTTGATGAAGATGACCTATGGTCGGCTTTGTACCTTCAAATAGCACATCACCCTTCTCTGGGCTTAGCTCTCCGGTAATCAAATGAAATACTGTTGATTTACCAGCACCATTGGGCCCAACAATACCAACACGCTCCCTAGGGTTAATTTTAAAACTTACATCACGTAATACATCCTGTGTTCCAAAGTGGATACTTACATTTTGAAAGTTTATCATTGTATTCCCTAACGAGCGTGTTAATTATATGTGCAAAAGCATTTAAGCAAATGAAATTATTTTGCCTTATCTTTTGCAATAGCATCTAGGATACCATTAACAAAACGAGCAGACTCGGTGTTTACAAAAAACTTACAAACATCGACTGCCTCATTTATTACTACAGGCACAGGTGGCTTATCATCAGCATAAAGAAGCTCAAAAATACCCATACGTAGAACACTTCGTTCTACATTTCCCACGCGTTCCAGCTGCCAATTATCTAGCTTTGAAACTAGTAGCTCATCAATGCTTGCTTTATTACGCATCACACCTCGAACAATTCCCTCTGCAAACTTTCGAATATTTTGAGATGGACGCACATCAGGATTTTCTCCATTAACGCGGATTTGACCTTCCCAAAACTGCTTAAAAATTTCTTCTGCTGAAAGCTCCATATTAGGATTTAGTTCTAGCTGAAAAAGCATCTGAACCGCCCACTCACGGGCTTCACGACGTGTTACTGGCATTTTTTACTCCCTTAACAAGCTTTTAATTAAATTTGCTTAAACACAGAAACCATTTCAATAGCAGCAGCTGCGGCATCCCAGCCCTTGTTACCTGCCTTAGTTCCTGCACGCTCAATTGCCTGTTCAAGATTATTTGCTGCAATTAAGCCACTCAAAACTGGGACATTTGCCTCTAGCCCGATTTGAACAAGTGCACGAGAAACCTGAGTATTGATTAAATCTGCATGAGGTGTAGCACCTTGAACAACACACCCTAGAGCAATAATTGCATCATATTTACCAGATTTTGCCATGCGTTGTGCTGCATAAGGAATCTCTGCAGCACCAGGAACGCGAACTACTGTAATGTCATCTGTCTTTGCACCATGACGCTCTAAGCAATCCTGAGCACCTTGAAGAAGCTGCTCTGTAAAAAAGCTATTGAAACGGCTAATAATGATGCCAAACTTTGCACCCTTAACTGTTAGATTTCCTTCTATCATTTTCATAATTTTCTCTCCTTAAAATTATTTTAGATGTGACAAAAATTCTTGTGTACGTTTAATTTTTGGTGAATATATTACTTCTTGAGGAGTCCCCTGCTCTACAATCAAGCCTTGATCTATAAAGATAATTTTATTTGACACCTCGGCAGCAAAATTCATCTCGTGAGTAACAATAACCATGGTTGTCTTTTGGTCTGCAAGTGTACGGATAATTTTTAGAACCTCCTGGGTAAGCTCTGGATCAAGAGCACTCGTTGGCTCATCGAAAAACAACACAGCTGGATCGTTAATCAATGCTCTAGCGATGGATACGCGCTGCTGCTGACCACCAGAAAGCTGATGTGGATAATAATTTTCACGATCCCCTAAGCCCATTTTATCTAATAGCTCGCGAGCCTTTTCATACACCTCGTCCTTATTTCTGTGCTGGACAGTAATTGGTGCATCTACAATATTTTTTATAACAGAATAATGTGGGAAAAGGTTAAAATTCTGAAAAACAAGGCCAAAGTGGCGTTTTAAGTGGCGAAGCTCATCCTTTGAAGCATAAATACTTTCACCATTTTCACCCTCTTTTACGGCATAATCACCTAGATAAGCCATGCTTCCCTTATCCATTCGCTCCAACAAAGTTGCGCAACGTAAAAGAGTTGATTTACCAGAGCCACTAGGGCCAATAATTGAAACAACCTCGCCCTTTGTAACAGACAAATCAACACCCTTTAAAACTTCAAGAGCACCAAAGCTTTTATGTAAATTTTTTATTTCTAATACAGGCATGTCTTGTCCTAGCGATAATAGTTAAGCTTCTTTTCAATTCGTTCCATTGCAAGTGCAACAATAAAATTGAATATATAATAATAAACACCAGCACAAATCAATGGAAGCATTGATGCTTGGGCATTTGCAAGCTGCTTTGCAATAGTAAAGGTCTCAATTACAGCAATAACCTGAGCAAGTGAGGTATCCTTTACTAGAGTGATAACCTCATTTGTTACTGGAGGCAAAATACGCTTTATAACTTGAGGAAGAATTATCTTAAAAAAGGTCTGATTCTTTGAATAGCCTAAAACATTTGCTGCTTCATATTGTCCTACAGGTATAGAGGATATTCCACTTCTATAGATTTCAGCAAAATAAGCAGAATAATTTAGTACAAAAGCGATAACTGCAGCTACAAATTCTGGATAATTCTTCAATGACATTCCGAACAAATAATAGGGTCCGAAATATACAATCAGAAGCTGAAGCATAAGAGGTGTGCCTCGCATGATTGAAATATACACACGGGCAACATTACGCAAAATTGAATTCTTGCTCATTCTTGCCAATGCAACAAGCAAACCACAAGGCAAAGCAAAAAGAACAGTCAGCACAAATAAACCAATTGAGTAAATCACACCCTTAGCAAGAATTTTTACAACAGAGTAAATCTCTTGCAAGGCTTCAGAAATAGCAACAAAGGCGGACGCAGAATCCTGCGATCCGTCACTTGCATACAAAGCCACGCTTGTTGCTAGAAAAACAAAAAGCGTGGTCAAAACCCAATTTGGCAGAAATCGTAGCTTTTTCATGAAAAAAGAAATCGAATTACTTCAAAATAAAATCGATTCCATCTCCTCCATTCTTAGTATCTGCCTTCCACTTTTCAATAATCTTTGCACATGTACCGTCAGCGACCATTTCCATAAGAGTCTTTTCAACAGTATCACGCAATTCTGTATTACCAAGTTTAAAGCCAACAGCAAAAAATTCAGAGCAAAGAGGAGTTTCCAAGATACGCATTTCACCATTACTCTTATCAACATAGCCCTTTGCTACGGCAGAATCCAAGCCAATAGCATCAACAGCATCTGTCTTTAGCATAGTATAAGCTGTATTATAATCTGGCACTTTCTTGTAATCAGCAAATGCGAATGTGCTATCTGCTGCTTGTTGTTCCTTTAAGAAATCCTCCATAGCAGTTGCACCAGAAGAACCATCTTGAACAACAATTTTTTTGCCATTCAAATCTGTTACAGCATTGATTGAAGATTCTGTTCTAACAAGTATTAGCTGAGCATTTTCAACATAAGGCTTAGTCCATGTGTACTGGCTCTTACGCTCTTCAGTTAGAGTAAAGCCATTCCAAATGCAATCAATTTTACCTGCATCTAGTTCTGCATCCTTTGCTGCCCAATCGATTGGCTTCTTAACTAGTTTCCAACCATTGCGCTTTGCTACCTCAGCTGCTAAATCTAAATCAAAGCCAACATATTCACCAGATTCAGAAATAAATCCGTATGGAGGGAAGCTTGCATCGAAACCGACTATAAAAGTCTGTTCTACGCTATTTTTTGCACAACCAGCTGTAAACATTGCAACCATAGCCATGATAGCTAGTGAAAGTTTCATAATATTCTTTTTCATTTATTTCTCCATTTAATGTTTTTACATTACTTTTCTTCAATAAGTTTTTTAAAATACTCAATTGTTTTTGGCAACCCCTCACGAAGTGTAATACGTGGCTCCCATCCCAATAGCTCCTTCGCTAATGTAATATCTGGGCGACGACGCTTTGGGTCATCCTTAGGCAATGGCTCACAAACTAACTTACTACCTGTGTTAGGCAAAAGCTCAAGTGTTATTTCTGCTAATTCTTTAATTGTAAATTCACCAGGATTACCAACATTTAAAACTGGCACATCCATACCATGCTTTTGGAAGAAAGCCTTTAATTCATCACGAGGCACAGCCATATACTTTTCGATTGCATTCAACAAATCATCAACATATTGGAAGCTTCGAGATTGCTGACCATCTCCATAAATGGTCAAATCCTTACCCTGTAGTGCCTGAACAATAAAATTACTTACAACTCTTCCATCATATGGATGCATGTGAGGTCCATAAGTATTAAAAATTCGAATCATACGAACATCTACGCCATACTCTCGGATATAGTCAGCACAAAGTGTCTCTGCGGCACGCTTACCTTCATCATAGCAGCTACGAATGCCAATTGTATTTACATGCCCCCAATATGACTCTGGCTGAGGATGGATATCTGGATCACCATACACTTCAGAGGTGGAAGTATGAAAAACCTTAGCCTTTGTCTTAAGGGCAAGCTCCAAAACATTCATCATACCTAGGAATGACACCTTAATTGTTTCCACTGGGTTATGCTGATAATGAACTGGTGATGCAGGGCAAGCTAGATTATAAATTTCATCAAATTGCCCCCAAAATGGCTGAGTAACATCATGCATTAAGAACGTAAAGCGTGGGTTGTCTAACAAATCATAAATATTTGATTTTGAACCAGTAAAAAGATTATCTATTACTGTTACCTCACAGCCCTGAGCAAGTAAACGCCTTGCCAATTGAGAGCCAATAAAGCCGGCACCACCTGTAATCAAACATTTTTTTGTTAATCCGTTCATATAATAAATCCTTATTCTAAAATAAAATATACCTAACTAATATGTATATATTACCAAAAAACGGCATTCTAATAAAGCAAATTTTATTTTTTGGAGAAGACACGATGCATTTGACTGGTGAATTTGGTAATTAAGACTTAGAAACCAACAATGACGAATAGCTTATGCAATGACGTTTACTATATATAAACACCTACACTTCGCTTATTTTATTGATTTAAAAGCTATAATTACAAGCAGCAGCCAATGCATAAACAAATTCAGCTGCCGAAGTATAACGATCTTCCTGATTTACACTTGTTGCCTTTTCTAATACTGCGGCAATCTCAGAGTTAACTCCTGTAAAAGATGGACGTAAACCATTAAAGAAATCTTCAAGCTTTGTTCCCATTGGGAATGGGAAACAACCTGTGAACATCATATATGCTATGATTCCTAATGCATATATATCACCAGTAGGACCAACGATATCCCCTCGGAATTGCTCTGGACTCATAAATTCTGGTGTACCAACTACCTCATCATTTTCATGTATTTTGTTACGCAATGTCGCTGTACCAAAATCAATAATCTTCACTTCACCATTTTCTGTTATAACAATATTCTCTGGCTTCAAATCCTTGTGAATAACATTGTGGCTATGCACATAATCTAATGGACGAGCAACTGCAGACAAAATCTGAATTACCGTCTCAACATCCATTGGACCATTTGTAGCTAACACATCTCGAAGAGAGTTCCCGTGAAGCACCTCCATAACCATATAATAACACCCATTATATGTACTGAAATTATAGAAGCGTAAGATTCCTGTATGACTTAATTGCATTGTGATACGTGCTTCATCCTTAAACGAAGCCATAACCACTGGATCTCTAAGCAAATCTGGATTTATTACCTTAATCGCGACATCCATTTCAAGGAATTTATCTCTTGCAAGGAACACACTTCCTGTGCCACCAGTGCCAATAAGATTAACCAATGTATATCTTGATGGGTCTGGACCAAGCATATCCTTACCTAGCTTCATACGCTCTTCCACAAACTCATCTGACTGTTCTCTCGTGGCAGAGCGATTATTTCTTACTATAACCTTTTTCCCACCAGAAGAAGATGTTGATTCTATATATTTTTGAATCTCATCATTCACAACCTTTTTAAGCTCAACAGCTTGCCAAGGACGAGGAACAAAGCAGGAACCACGACCTGCTGCAATCAAATTATCTGCCTTCTGTTTGGCTGTCTTGGGCCCAGTAAATATTATTCTTAGCATAGGATTTGTGCAACTAGCAATCGCAAAAAGCGATTTAAAGTCAACGCCTGGTGAAGTTACATCACAAATCCAAATACCGACGAGCATTGTTTGCAAAGCATGACGAGCTAATGATGCAGTCTTCACAACTACAACCAACCGGTCTACATCACCTAAATGCTGCCGTACATTAACATTAGCTGTAGGTTGAGGATCTAATACCAAAATTGTCAATGGAGCCGCCATTATTTCGACTCCTTATTTTTTTGTGCCAATTCTATTGCTAAAGAAGCAATTTTTGCAGGTTCAGGAAGCTTTCCCTTTGCATTAACGCCACAAGCAAGAGCACCTGAGTCTGGATCGACAAAATAAACACCACGCTCACTCAACAAAGTTACATTTGCTTGAGTAGATGCATTATTCCACATATTTACATTCATTGATGGAGCAATAATAACTGGTGCCGTGCAAGCTAGAAATGTTGCTGTCAAGGCATCGTCTGCTATTCCATTAGCCAGTTTGCCAAGTACATTTGCGGTACAAGGAGCTATTACAAAAGCATCGGCAAAATTTGCCAATTCAATATGGGCAGGCATCCAATCTACAGCCCCTTGATCAAAAAGAGTTATTGCTACAGGATTTTTTGAAAGAGTACGAAAGGTTAAAGGTGTTACGAACTCGCAAGCATTTTTTGTCATAACAACCTTTACATTATGTCCTGCCTTAATAAACTCACGGACTATCTCACAAGCCTTATATGCAGCAATCGACCCAGTAACACCAACAACTAGATTCATAATGTTATGCCTCCGAAAGAATCTTACACAACTCTAAATATGCTCGTTCCAAATCATCATTAACAACTACATATTTGTACTCATTTGAACGAGCTATTTCGCCTTTTGCATTATTCAAACGTTTTTGAATAACCTCAGGTGTATCCTCTCCTCTTTTATTAAGACGAGCCTCTAACTCCGCAATCGATGGGACTGTAATAAAAATATCTACAAAAGCTCCTTTAATTAAATTCGCATCTGGCAAGCCTTTAATTATTTCGCGCACCTGAGCTGCTCCTGCAACATCAATGTCCATAATAATGGATTTGCCTTGCTTGAGAGCTTGCTCTACCGTACTACGAAGCGTTCCATAGCGATTACCATGAACAATAGCATGCTCCAGAAAATCTCCATTTTCTACACGAGACACAAATTCATCATCAGTTAAAAAGTGATATGCGACCCCATCTTGTTCTTGCCCTCTAGGCTTACGTGTAGTACAAGAAATTGAATACACTAAATCTTTTGTCTCTGCCAAGAGCTTATTACAAAGAGTGGATTTTCCTGCTCCGGAGGGAGCTGAAACAACAATTAATAATGGTCTACTTAAGTTCATTACACTCAAACCCTGAAAACACAAAATTACGTAATAATTTAGTTAGAATTATATAACTTTCGGGCATTTGTGTCAACCGACTTTTCCTGACACCCACCCTTTTATACTTTAGTAAACTACATTGCGAAAAAATTGGAGAGTGCTGTGGCTTGAAGTGCAATCACCCCCAAAACTCCGAATCTCCAGAAAACCACACTACATGTGCTCCAAGTAGCGAAAGCAAGAGCGTCAGCGTGTTATTATGACAAAGACGCGAGACGGTTGAACGACGATAGACGTAAGACAACCGAAGACGTGAGACGCTAGACATTGAACGGACAATAAGACAATTAGACGATTAGACTCCGCCTCGCGTTGACACGCGACCCTTCCTGCGTTGACACGCAGCATTGGGACACTAGACTAGAGACCAGAGACGTGAGACACGGACAATAGACACCAAAGACAATTAGACGTCGAACAGGCGCGAGACAATTAGACGTCGAAAGCTAATTGTTGTTAGTCGCGTTGCTTGTTGCTTTCGCCTAACACGGAGTACGGAG
>CALDQE010000042.1 GCA_937911295.1 uncultured Verrucomicrobiota bacterium | reverse complement strand
TAGGAAGTGGAGCAATGGAATCTCAATGTGCTCAAAACCAAAATCGATTCAAACGGCGAGGACAATTTTGGTCTAAACGGGGATTTGCATTATTTCTTGAAGCATACGTATGGTATAGTAACAATGAACTTAAGTATTTATATCGTCCCGCAATATAGGTGATGCAAAAATATAACGGGTGAATAACTCAGATGCGCCCACTTAATGCTATCTACAAAAAATTATTCTGAAAGCAAAAAATCATATGCATTGACTTGCCGAACACCATCTAAAACTGATGGCAAATCTTCATCAAGTGTTATTAGAATTTTGGGATAATGGTCTCTAATTGATAATAAAGAAGAAAATTCACGTTTTCTTGTAGACTCATCTCTTATTGTCTCTGCAACCTGATAGTATTTTATATCGTCTCCGTCTCGAGTAACAAAATCAATTTCTAATCCATTATTTTGACCAACAAAAACATTATTTGATCTGCGTAGAAGTTCAAGATAAATTACATTCTCGAGAATATGTCCAGTATCCCCTGACCGATTACCAGAAAGTCTATACCTTAATCCTATATCTGCTGCATAATATTTACAACCACTAGACAGCAACTCTCGTCCTCGAATATCATAGCGCTCTGCCTTTCTGAAAAGAAAAGCATCACATAGAGCCTGAACATAACCATCAACCGTATTTACACTTGTTTTGCCACCGCTTGATGATAATGAATTAGCTATGTTACGTAGACTTGTGATATTTCCAATATTATCAAATAGGTACTTTGCTATCCGTTCTACAAGACTTGCATCAGAAAGTTTTTTTCTTTTAAGAATATCCTTAACTAAAACTGTATTGTAAATACCATCAAGATAATCTCCAACTAAATTTAAATTTTTATTTAGCGACAAAGTATACGGGAATGAGCTATAACGTAAATAATCTACATATTTTCGTGCATAGTTTTTCTCGCCTCCTACTGCATCACAATACTCTTTAAATGAAAGTGGTTGCATTTTTATTTCTACGTATCTCCCAGATAAATATGTTGCTAATTCACCTGATAATAAATAGGCATTTGAACCAGTAATATACACATCAATGTTTTTGCGAGAATGTAACCCATCCACAAGTTTTTCAAATTCTGGGACTCGCTGAATTTCATCTAAAAAAACATATATTTTATCTTTTGACCTTAATTGAGGTTTGATATAATCCCATACCTGCTTCCAATAAGTAAAATCTGGGGTGTCAGGATCCTCAAAATTGATGGTTATCAACTGCCTTCTTAATATCCCTCTTTTTAGTAAGCTGTCGCGAAACATCTCAAGTATTGTAGATTTGCCGCAACGACGCATACCAGTAACAACCTTGATTAAATCTTTATTTCGCCAGCTCTCTAGTTGATTCAAATAATAGGCTCGATTTATATAATCCATAATAATCTCCCTTGAAATCTGTCTATATTTAAGCAAAAGAAACCATATTCGTCAAGATTTTTTGTTAAAACTATTGAACAAAAATCTATTTTTTAGATGTTTTGATAAATTTATTGAACAAAAAACCGAAAACCAAATTCGTCTCTTAGAAAGAAAGAAAAAAGAACCTTCAAGCCCTAGCGTGAGGTCAATGATGATAACTCAGTTTTTAACGGTGCTAACGCCAATGCCTTCGGCGATACTGGGAGCACATGTAGTGTGATTTTCTAGAGACTGAGAGGTTGGGTTTTTGGGGTAATTTTTGTTGATTGCTAGCACAATTCTCTGTGTCTCTGCGTCTCTGCGGGAGGGGAAAACCTCGCACTTTTGAAACGTGCTGGTGCACGCAAAGCGACTGGAAGTCGCTTCTCCATACTTTTCCAAAATCCCTCCGTGTCTCCTTACCTCTTTATCCTCCGTGTTTCGCCGAAGGCCATAGCGCAAGCGTCCTTTGCGTCTCTTTTTCGCGCTTTTAGCCACCACATGCTAGCGTGAAACAATATTTTATACCCGTTCGGGTGCATTCGAAATGTTTTACTTGACATTGTACCCGTTCGGGTGTAAATTATTTACCAAAAAAAGGGGAGCTTGTACTAACAGGCTGAGAGGATGGTTTCACCATCGACCCACGAACCTGATGCGGATAATGCCGACGTAGGAATCCATACTAATAGATTTTAAGGAGGCAGAAGCATTATGGCTCGCCTCCTTTCTTTTTTACATAATAATTAACTTACGGGGAGCTTGTACTAACAGGCTGAGAGGATGGTACACCATCGACCCACGAACCTGATGCGGATAATGCCGACGTAGGAATCTTCAATTTTTACACGGGGATTTTCCACAATCAGGGTCCCCGTATTTTTTTTGGAGAAAAGCTAATGATTAAAATAAATGGGGAAAATTATGAGCTAGAAAATTGCTCAATTGATGACTGCTTGAAGCATTTAGAAATAAATGAAAAATTTGTAGTCGTTGAACTTAATGGAGAAATTATTCCCAAAGACCAGTATAAATCAACCACTCTAATGAGTAACGATAGCCTCGAAATTGTAAGCTTCGTAGGAGGAGGCTAAAATGCAACTCACAAAAGAAGAATGGGTAAATGCCCTAAAAAAAAGATGTGGCGACACCCTATATCGCAAGCTCTCTTCCTCACATGTCGCAATTTGCGGACTAGGAGGGCTTGGCTCTAACATAGCCTTTGCCCTAGCCCGCTCTGGCATAGGTGAATTAACCCTAATTGATTACGATGTCGTGGATATTACAAATATCCATCGACAACAGTATAAATTAAATCAAATAAGCAAAGCAAAAGCATACGCTCTAAAAGAAAATATTCTTGAGTTCGCTCCATTTACTAAAATCAATGCTGTAAATGAAAAAATTACAGAGCAAAATTATATATCTCTTTTGCAAAATGCTGACATAATTTGCGAAGCCTTCGATGATGCAGGCGAGAAAGCCAAATTGGTTAATCTAATTCTACAAACTCTGCCACAAAAATATATTGTGGCAGCGTCTGGCATGGCAGGTTTGGATTCGCCAAATTTAATCCACACAAAACAAATTACACCTTTTTTCTATTTATGTGGCGATGAAAAAACAGACGTAGCATCTGGAATTGGATTAGTCGCACCAAGAGTAATGCTTTGTGCTGCACATCAAGCTCTAACTGTTTTGCGAATAATTGAAAATTTAAATATATAACAAAAAAGGAAAACCATGAAAGACGATAAACTTATAATCAGAGGCCACGAATTTAATTCACGCTTCATATTAGGCTCTGGTAAATACTCTATGAATCTTATAGAAGCCGCTATCAGGGATGCTGGAGCAGAGATAATAACTCTTGCGGTGCGTCGCACAAACACAAAAGATAAGGAAAACATTCTTAACTACATTCCACAAGGAGTTACTCTTCTACCTAATACATCGGGAGCACGAAATGCAGATGAAGCAGTACGCATAGCACACTTAGCACGTGCTCTTGGTTGTGGTGATTTTGTCAAAATAGAAATTATGCGTGATTCAAAATACCTATTACCTGACAATCAAGAAACAATTATTGCGACAGAGCGTCTCTCCAATGAAGGCTTTATTGTTATGCCATATATGTACCCAGATTTAAATACTGCACGCGATTTAGCAAATGCTGGTGCTGCTGCTGTTATGCCACTCGCAGCACCTATTGGCTCTAATAAGGGTCTTGCAACTCGCGAATTTATACAAATCCTTATTGATGAAATCGATTTACCAATAATTGTAGATGCAGGGATAGGTCGCCCCTCTCAAGCTTGTGAAGCGATGGAAATGGGTGCAGCTGCAATTATGGCTAACACCGCTCTTGCCACTGCTGGCAATATCCCGTTAATGGCTGCTGCATTTAAGAATGCAATTGACGCCGGACGAAAAGCATACCTAGCTGGCATAGGAAGAATACTTGAAAGAGGTGCAGCAGCATCTGATCCATTAACTGGCTTTTTAAGGTAAAAAATTATGGAAAACAATTTTTTTATAAACCAAACGCACCTTTCCCCTGAAGCATTAGCAAAAAAACAAGAGCTGGAAAACTGTCCCACCTCTCGCCGCAATATTATGGATTATTTTCCTTATATGGAAAAAATTGAATCTAATATTTGCTCGCAAGTTATGGAGAATGTAAAGCACTCAGATTTCTCTAAATATACTGCTAGCGATGTTGAAGCTGCTCTTAAAAAATCAAGCTGCTCTATTGAGGATTTTAAAGCTCTCCTTTCTCCTGCAGCCGCCCCATTTCTTGAAAGAATTGCAGAAAAAGCAAGGCTCGAAACAAGCAAATATTTTGGTAACTCTGTTTATATTTTTACTCCTCTTTACATAGCAAATTATTGCGAAAATTATTGTGTCTATTGTGGGTTTAACTGCTTTAATAACATAAAACGGAAAAAACTCTCCATTGAACAAATTGAAAATGAAATGAAAATCATTTCAGAAAATGGGATTGAAGAAATTCTAATTTTAACTGGAGAAAGTCGTGCCCAAAGCAATGTTGAATATATTGGCGAAGCATGTAAGCTAGCAAAAAAATATTTTCGCGTTGTGGGCATTGAGATTTATCCTGTCAATACAGATGAATATCGCTTTCTTCATGATTGCGGTGTTGACTATGTGACAGTATTTCAAGAAACCTATGATATTGAAAAATATGAGCAGCTACATTTATTAGGGCACAAGCGAATTTGGCCATATCGCTTTGACTCCCAAGAGCGAGCACTCAAGGCAGGGATGAGAGGCGTCGCTTTTTCTGCATTGCTTGGCTTATCTGATTTCAGGCGAGATGCTCTTGCCACTGCTCTTCACGCCTATTATTTGCAACGCAAATACCCGCACGCTGAAATTTCTTTATCCTGCCCTCGTTTGCGTCCTATAATCAACAATGAAAAAATTGCTCCAATGGGAGTTGATGAAAAAGCTCTTTGCCAAATTATCTGTGCTTATAGAATTTTCCTTCCATTCGCAGGAATAACCGTTTCCTCTAGAGAGAGCGAGCACTTCCGTAATGGGATTGTTAAAATTGCAGCAACCAAGGTTTCTGCTGGTGTTTCAACTGGCGTTGGTGACCACCAACGCAAATACACTGGAAAAGAAAATGAAAGTGCTAATGGAGATGAGCAATTTGAAATTGCTGACGCTCGTAGCCTTGTTTCTATGTATGACGACCTCGCTAACGAAGGAATGCAACCTGTATTAAATGATTATTTATATTTATGAGGCACAAAATGAAAAACTTTGATTCCAGCTTATATTTTATTACTGATAGCACCAACCTTTCAGAAGATGACTTTTTATTTAGAGTTGACCAAGCATTGCAGGGTGGCGTTACTATGCTACAGCTTAGAGAAAAGGAAAGGTCCACTAGGGAGCTAATTCAAATGGCAGAAAAAGTGCATGCAATCTCTCTAAAGTATGGAGTACCTTTAATTATTGACGATAGAATAGATGTTGCAATGGCTATTGATGCAGAGGGCGTTCATCTTGGTGCAGCAGATATGCCTATCCCAATTGCCCGAAAAATTCTTGGACCGGATAAGATTATTGGTGCCACCGCAAAAACTGTCCCATGGGCAATAGAAGCGTATACACAAGGAGCTGACTACCTTGGTGTTGGTGCTATTTATCCTACCACAACAAAGGTAATCACAGTATTAACCTCAACAACTACTCTTAGAGAAATTTGTGGCAGTGTTCCTATTCCCGTAAATGCCATTGGTGGATTAAATGCAAAAAACATAGATGTACTTGCTGGAATTCCTATTGCTGGAATTTGTGTGGTCTCTGCTATTATGAAGTCAGAAAGTCCAAAGCAAGCCACAATCGAACTAAAAGAAAAAGCGAAAGAGCTTAAAATAATATAAATTTGAAAGGAGAAAACCAATGAAGCCTGTATTATCAATTGCCGGAAGTGATTGCTCGGGTGGTGCCGGCATTCAAGCAGATATAAAAACAATTACTATGAATGGCGGATATGCTATGTCTGCTATAACAGCACTTACCGCACAAAATACTCTCGGCGTAAAATCTATCCATGAGGTCACTCCACAATTTTTATCTGAACAGTTTGATGCTATTTTTGATGACATCCCACCTATTGCAATAAAAGTAGGAATGGTTTCTTCTTCCGATTTGATTCGTGTTATTTCTGAAAAACTTAAATTTTATAAAGCGAAGAATATTGTGGTAGATCCAGTCATGATTGCAACTAGTGGTTCTTCACTTATAAAAACAGATGCAATCAAATGCTTAGTGGAAGAGCTATTCCCAATAGCCACAATAATAACACCGAATATACCTGAAAGCGAGGCATTGTCTGGCATAAAGATTGAGACACCCGAAGACATGGAGAAAGCAGCAAAGGGAATGGTTGTGCGTTATGGGTGTGCTGTATTATGCAAGGGAGGACATAGCATAAATGACGCAAATGATCTTTTATGCTATGGTGACGAGGCGATATGGATTAACGGCACCAGAATTAACAATCCAAACACACATGGTACTGGCTGTACATTATCAAGTGCTATAGCGACAAATTTAGCATGTGGTTACTCTATTAAAGAAGCTGTTGTGCGCTCAAAGCAATATGTTTCTGATGCTTTATCTGCTATGTTAGATTTAGGTAAGGGGTCGGGTCCATTGAACCATGCTTTTCCCTTAACAAAAACAAATTAAGCTTTAAATCAAATCAATAATAAAAAAGGTTCATCATGATGCGAAATTATAGAACACAGATGGAGGCAGCACGAAAAGGAATTATTACACCAGAAATGAAGCTTGTAGCTGCCAAAGAATTTAGGACAGATGAGGAAATTAGAGAGCTTGTTGCCAAGGGGCAAGTTGTTATTTGTGCAAATAAGCTTCATACCTGTATTGACCCTAATGGCATTGGTTCGATGCTTCGCACAAAAATCAATGTTAATCTAGGTGTTTCTCGCGATTGCAAGGACTATGATATTGAGCTACAGAAGGTAATGTCTGCCGTTAATTTAGGTGCTGAAGCAATAATGGATTTATCTAGTCATGGTGACACACAGCCATTTCGTAAGCGTCTTATAGCGGAGTGCCCTGCTATGATTGGTACTGTTCCAGTATATGACAGTGTAATCCATTACCAGCGAGACCTTGCCACGCTGACAGCAAAGGACTTTGTTGATGTAGTGCGACTTCATGCCGCAGATGGTGTTGACTTTATTACTCTACATTGTGGCATTACACGTAAGACAATTGAACAGATACGTGAGCACAAGAGAAAAATGAATATTGTATCGCGTGGTGGCTCACTTGTTTTTGCATGGATGAGTATGACAGGAGAAGAAAACCCTTTTTATGAATACTTTGATGACATCCTTGAAATTTGCCGGGAATATGATGTTACAATTTCGTTAGGAGATGCATGTCGTCCTGGTTGTTTAGCAGATGGAAGTGATGTTTGTCAGATTGATGAGCTAGTTCGGCTTGGGGAGCTTACAAAGCGTGCGTGGGAGAAGGATGTTCAGGTTATGGTTGAGGGGCCGGGGCACTTACCACTTGATCAGATTGAAGCAAATATGAAGCTACAGCAAACCATTTGTATGGGAGCACCATTCTATGTACTTGGTCCTATTGTTACGGACATAGCACCTGGGTATGACCATATAACATCAGCCATTGGTGGGGCAATTGCAGCTGCTTCTGGTGCAGCATTTCTTTGTTATGTGACACCGGCAGAGCATTTGGCATTGCCAAATATAGATGATGTAAAGCAAGGGATTATAGCTTCAAAGATTGCTGCTCATGCGGCGGATATTGCAAAGAAGATACCATTTGCAAGGGACATTGATGACAGAATGGCAGAGGCTCGACGCAAGCTAGATTGGGAGGAACAGTGGAGGTGTGCACTTGATCCAGAGATGGCAAAGAGCATACGTAATCAACGCAAGCCAGAGCATGATGACACATGTTCAATGTGTGGAAAATTTTGTGCAGTACGGAGTATGAATAAAGCATTGAGTGGCGAATACATTGATATTCTATAGCACTTTACAATTGAGCACCAGCATACACATTCGTGCAGTAAAACATAATTGCTTGCACTTTTTCTCCGTACCTCAGCATCTCTGTGTTGAGCGAAAGCAATATTTACGAGATACTTCCGTTGCTGGGAGATTTGGAGGTTCGGAGGCTCGGAGTATGAATTTAACCTCCCTATCTCCCAATCTCCCTATCTCCCAGAAGCGAAAGCAACGAGTGAAACGATTTCAATCTCCCGCTGTGGCCTTCGGCGAAACACGGAGGATAAAGAGAACGGAGACACGGAGAGATGCTTGGAAGTGGGACTATTTTTCCGGCCAGCTTACTGTTTGGGCAAGCAAAACCTTTTTGTGAGGAGGAAGCTTAAGAAGCTTACCAAAAGCCTCTCCATCAATTGAGCCTCGAACAACCGTTCCCAACCCCTTTGATGCACAATATAAATATGCATTCTGACTCATTAGGCCAGCATCAACGCCGAGCATTAAAATGCTACGTTGCTGGTCCTCAATACCTAATTTTTCAAAATCACCCACAAAGACTAAATTCAAATATGCATCCTTTACAAAAGGCTGCATACCTGTCTGTTCTCTAAAATCGCCCTCACAAACCAAATCTAATACGTGCTTCTCTGGGATATACAAATAAATTCCTTTTTCAAATACAGCATATACACTTACTGCTTGCTTATTCAGGGTTGAGCCAACAGTTCTCTTACCATCTGGCCTATTAACCCCAGTTGTTGCCCATAGCAGCTCTGAAATAAGCTGAGTAGGTATCTCCTTTGTATAATCAAACTCACGAGTAGATTTGCGCTTAGATAAAGCTTCCATCAAAGACATTCCACTACTCTTTTCTATCTTCGGCAAGACCAGATTCACATTCATTACGTCAACCTCCTCAGAAAAAGCACTTGCTGATAAAACTGCTATACATAGGCAAGTACCTAAAAATTTAATTCCTTTCATATTTCCCTCCTTAATAATAAATCAAAAACATTACTTTTCTATACCAAATATGAGAACAGAGACACCTAATAGCACAAAAATCATCTGCGAACTCATATTATGTAACTATTTGTGTTGATGATAACACACCCCAAATATGTTGTCAACAATACAAAAGTGGCACGTCTATCCCAATTTTATACAATTTACTTTTGTGCACTACATCTAAAACATAAAAACAACCAGCCCCATTATTCTCACATAATGCGTATAGATTTAGACCGCCAGCTTCCTCGATTGGGTCACGGCTGAGCCAGCGACCGAGTGCTGGGTCATACTTACGGAATTGGTATTCGACTAAGCCAATTGTTGTGCAATATGGCTTTGTGCTGAATCTATGTGTAAATAACTATTTTGATTCAAAAATATCTCTAAAAAAATTTTCATCCAACTTTTTCTTTGTATTACATTTTCTAACTTTCCGATATGCCTTTATTGGTGTATTTATAGAGTCAAATCTTTTCCCATAATCAAAACCATAAATATTTTTATTTTCGTCTAAAATAATCCCAATAGTATTTTTGTTATCCAATACTAAATAATATTTACAAGAAACAAATCCAAGTATAACATCTTCACCATCTTTCTGTAAATTATAAAAAAAACTAATTTGTTCGTTTGTTAAATGTTTTCTATCTATAATCTCTCTTTCTTTAGGATTCACAGAAATAACACACTTAATGATTTGTATATCACTTGTTTCTAGAAATAAATCTCTTTCAGTAGATATACAACAACCAAATAAAAACAAAGAAAAAAATAGAAATCTCATAATTAACGCTCCAAACAACAATATTTCATTATTCTATTCATAAAAGTATGACAACTATTAAATGGATATGACCAATCTCCAGAATAAAACTCAGCATTTTTCTAATACAATCTTTTGCATCTTCCTCTGTAGTACATTTACATTTTTCTCCAGCTGCTTTACCAAATTTCATTACTCCTTTATCCTTTCTTTGTGGATGAAATTCTTCATCTGCTGAATGACCATGATGAGGATCTCTATCCTTTGTTCCTTTGTAATTGGTAACTTTTGTTTATTTAAACTGCTAAGTTTATGTATTAGACTCTTCTGAAATATCATTTAAAAACTCTTGCCATTCGTTATAACGCATTATAATATAATATTTTATATTACTTGCATAAGGCACAAATCTTTCTGTTGTATCTACATCATACACGTAAATTGTTTCATCGTCATTTGATTTTTTTACCCAAACAGCGAAATCAATACAAACACCAATACAATAAAATCCTTTAAATGCCTTTTCCTTATGCTCGCCTTTTAAAATTTCTTCCCTATCATAATCTATAGTATCCTCATCAAATTCAAGTCTAGAATATTGTTCAACAAAATTTCGTATATTTTCATGAACAACAATCTCGTTAGGAAGAAATAAATTTTCTTTTTTCCCATATTTAGAAAGGATTTCATTGAGAAGTTCTTCATCCACAAAATCAACACCCCTGTCCTTGATAATTTCTTTTGGAGATTGCATCAATTCAAATTTAATTTTACATACCGTAATAGCAATATATCCAAACAAAAGAGTTATTGAAACTATTGGATTGATATTGAAATTTGGAACAATAACTAAAAAATAAAATAATATTACAAATGTGTCTAACAATATACCTATTTTAACTTTCATCATAAATTACCTTTATTTCATTTTTTTATACTTAATTACATCATTAGAAAAATCTACTGGTTGCGAATAGTTATGTTTTAATTGCCACAAAAAAATACCTTCCTGAGAATCCTCACCAATAAAAATGTTGTCTCGATAAAAACCATCATAACTATATGGAACCCATATTAAGGCATATCTAGTAGTAAAATGAGTTGAAAATGTGTGTTTTTCACCATAATCATGCAGATACATTATAAGATTTAGTTCTACAAAATCAGAAGAAAACTTAACCGAATATAAATTATCCTCATTAGGAACATAATTAGGAACATATAAATTATCCTTATTAAGAACTTTTTTACATTCAATGGTCGTACCTTGGTCACTCACCCACACTCCTTCAAGAATGCAAGAAGATAAATTATCAATGTAAGTATTATAAGGTTTTCTTATCAAATCAAAATCGTGCTCCATTTTTTCACTTACTATTACATGAAAAAATATACTCCAAAAAATACCAATAGGGAAAACATATTTCAAAAGAAAACACAAACAACCTTTTTTCATAATAAATCTCGAATATTCTATTTTTTATACCAAAAATTTATTGGATATTGTTTATACCTTATATACTCAGAGTACCATAGAAAATACTTACCCCCATCTTTTCCAACAAAAAATATATCATTATTATCAGAATCCTTTAGAACCCAGCGTGTTGTATAGCGGGTATCATAATCAACATTGATTCTATCATTATCGCATAAATACAACTTATTTGTATTAACATCAGATACAATATCAAACACCGCAACCAATGAATTGTTTTTTATTGTGTCTAAAATATTACTATCGCTTATCTCATAAAGGGAAAACGAGTTTATTGCATCTCCTTGTCTTGGAGCACTAAGAACCCACTCGCCAATTAAAGTATTTTTAGGCAAATCACCATGATAATTGTATATGCCACCTATAAAAGGACCGCAATCCCTCAATCCAAGGATTGAAAATATCATAAGAGCAACAAATGCTACTCCCAAGAATATATGCGCTGCTATTATTTTTGAAACAACACAAAAAAACTTATCAAAATAACTAAACCGTTTTTTCATAGTAAATATTTAATTATAACAAACACAACGAACACTTGACCAATGACAACTAAATTTAAATTATGTATTATTACATTAAAGAACCCTTCGAAAAAATTAGAAATTTTGTTATTCGTGCAAAAACAGATGCCAACACTCAATAAAAGCAATATTATAAACAACCAATATAAGCTAAAATTACTAACCATAATTTTTGATCCATCATACACTAAATAATTAAGTTTGCCAAAAAAAATACTTTCTTTTTTTACATCTAAAGATTTGCAATCTTTTATGAAGCAAGGAAAGATAGACGGATCATCAAAAGAATATTCTGTTAAAATTTTATTTCTAATATGTATCGAATATAGCCATTTAAAAATTGCTCGATAACTCTCTTTAGAAGAATCAGCACAATTTAAATGAAAGCTTTGATGTGCACTTTCTAATTCTATAGCATAATTATTTTTAACATCAACATATTTCCCAGATACGACATTTGCCTCAGATAAGTATGTACCATAAACCATTCCTAATACTAACATCAAACTATATATTACAAACAATAGTTTCCCCCAAAGAGACTTTTTTTTATACATAAACTCACCTCCTATTTTGAACCTACAGAAAGGTGCACAACTTTATGAACTGCGTCTATACTCTTTGTATATTGGCTCTCATAAATCTTTTGAGACACTAGGCTACCGAATATGAATATAAGGGCTAATGAAAACAAAAGAAACAGTATAAATCGCACATATATAACAAACTTCATTAAAAACCTCCCTATTTCTACTAATCAGCTTTAAAAAGTTCAACTTTTTTATTCGCTACAACATTATTTGTAATTATCAAATAGTATCCAAACATATCAAACCTTAAATAAGGAAACTCATTATGTCTATTTTTGGGCCAACTTAATAACAATATATTTTGTTCTCCATTTGGTGACTTTTGAAAAGAACATCCCCAAATATTATTTGTTACAGCATTTATATCTGTGCCTATTTTTATATTTTGGAATATTTCATTGTTACCTTTACCAGAAAAAACCGTATTTTCTAATGGATTCAATGGGTTGTAAATTGAATTACAGTGATGAAAAAATATAAAACATACATAGATAAAAAAACAAACAACTAAGTCCAAAAGTATATTTATTGATTTTTTAACGCTTTTATTCATACTTACCACCAAAACCTTAACATAACAGTTACATTCTTTTTGCAAATGGATTTGATAACCAATTCATATTACATACATCAAGCTGGATTTGTTTTATTAGCAACTAAATCAAATCATTTATTTACAAGAGATTATACTCCTCAAATCAACATAAGTCAACCAACAATAAACTCGCTTATCCTTGTGGTGAAAAGACAAACTAAATGAGATATTTTGTAACAGGGGAATCGGATACTATTTGATTATGGTATTTAAATATCAAACCGAAATTAAAGTTTTTTCCAAGAGGCTGTATGAGCTTCCATACCAAGTGCAGTAAAACGAAGCTCAAAATCTGTACGTTCATTCTCTGTGCGAGTAAAAGCTTCCGTCTGCTCAAACCGCTTTTCATCTGCCATCACCTCCTGCATATGCCTAAAATAATCTGCATGATCCGTCACGGCATTTAGTGTCCCACCAGGCTTTAAACAAGCCCAAACCGCATCTACAAAATTCTTCTGAAATAGGCGATTCTTGTGATGCTTACGTTTTGGCCATGGGTCAGGATAAAATATATAAAGCTTCTCTACAGACGCTGGTGGCACACAAGCAATTAAAAATGGTAATGCTTCACCACATACTAGACGCAAATTTTTGATTCCACGTTTACGTGCTTCAATATCAACATGGGCAACACGAACGGTCTCCTTCTCTATCCCAATCATTTGGATATTAGGATTATTCTCAGAGTGTGCGAGAATAAAACGCCCCATACCAGGACCAATTTCTAACTCTAGGTGCTCTGCTTCTGACATATACTGACGCAAAGGGCACCCCGTTGGGTTTTCCATAGTTTTACAGCTTGGGACAGGAGGGGTTGGTTGCTCTTCTGTTGGTATGAATACAGGAGGATGAACAACAAAGCAGCCTACACATGGGATTAGCTCTTGCGAGGGTGGGAGCTCTGGATTTTTTTGTTCTGCTTTAATTTTTGAGGATTGTCTATGTCGTGCCATGATACTTTAAATTTTTTTTTGGGGGGGTTAATATTTTAATGTAGAGAATTACAACGTGAGCATCAATTATTACCAATCCCTTGTATTTCGGTCCATAGGGATTTTGGCATCGCGCTTACGTTTTTGTTCTTTTCGCTCACGTTCTTGCATAAGTAGGCGTAGGAGTAATTCGCGAGTCTCTTTTTCATTAAGCTTTTCTTTTTGTTCCTTGATTTGAGAGGATTGCTCTTCGGACTGTTGCTCCTTGGATTGCTGTGCTTCGGACTGCTGATTATCAGACTGCTGCTCTTGCTGTTGCTTATTCTGTTGCTTATTCTGCTGCTTATTCTGTTTCTGCTTGTCCTGCTTATTCTGTTGCTGCTTCTGCTTGTCCTGCTTGTTCTGTTGCTGTTTGTCTTGCTTATCTTGTTGCTCGTCTTTGGGGAATAGCAATGCATAAATCTGCTGCATTAAATTCAATGCTTCGTTACCTAGAGACAACTGCATTTCTGTCAAAGCATCACCACGCTCTTCGCCCTTCACAAAAATCTCACCAAACACCTGGACCAAATTTGTGCTCAACGTAGCAATCTCTGCAAGAGCCTCATCTGAAACAGCCTTACACTTTTCCAACTTTTGAATATCATAGCAATTGCCACCGACCTCTTGATTGAGTATATTAACATCCTCAAGTGTCTTTAAGTTTTCAATCCACTGAGGGAATGCGGAACAAAAAAACAATCCAAAATTGGCAGCACCCTGCTGATATTTAGTCGGTGTATATAATGAGGCAGGCTTGACAACATTTTCGCAGGCATTAGTCTGAAACTCAATTGCTTGCTCTAATATTGCTGGAGGAGAAGCAATAAGTAGCTGCATTCTAAGGGCTGTTTTCTCTGCCTTTGATAAATCAACACGTTTTGCTTCTGGACAAGTTCTCAAAGCATTATAATTATTAAGGGTTGCATCAAGAGCCATAAATTGATTAGTTAAAGCAGAAAATTCAGCCGTAGGATTTTTCCCCATTTTTTGAAGGAAAGAAATCAAAAAATACTTTAGGCCAATACTTGTTCGCCCTAGTTCCCATTGATCAAGCAGGGCTTCAAGATTTTCTACAGCCTTATTATTTGCCACTTGATTTGGCATCCCCTTTTCTTCAATAAGAGCGACCTCTTCATAGATTTTCTTAAGCCCAGTAGCAAGCTCATCAATCTGCACCTCATAAGGCTTACCACCATGCTTTACAAGAAGCTCAAAGAGTTTTTTCTCCTTTACTAGCTCTGTTATACGAGTAGTTATTGCTTCTATACTCCCCTTGATTTGAGCTAGCTCCGAAGCATCTTGTTCAATCAATAGCTTTGCTGCCTCACGATAACAATTAAGAGCCTCTTGAAGCTTTTCAATATGTTCATCCTTTGCTTTTATTGCCTTTTCAAAATCTTTAGGCAGCCCATTTTCATCTATATTGTCAGGATTTTCGTTATAAGCGTCAATCTCTTCAATACAAAGCTTATATTTAGCATATCCCAATGCCTCATTTGCTTTAGATAAAAATGTCGGCTCTGTGACACAATCAAAGGCTTTAATTGCATTCTCATAATTTGTGCAAGCGAGCCAAGCCACACCTGAATTAAAATAAAGCAATTGAATAAGCTCTGGCTTTGCTTTAGAATCCAGCAGAGCCAAATCATATAATTTTGCAGCTGCTTCAAAATTTTCCTTGTTATATTCCTTTTGTGCCTTACGAGCAAGTGCATAAGAATTTATTTCTGCAGGGCTTTCCTTTGGAGAAGCTGTGGATAGACCAGAATCTGACTCTGCTGACTCTGACTTTGCATCTATAGCCAACGGCACCACATTACTTTCAACCTGATTAGTAGAAGCGTTATCTACTGCAAAGGCATCATTCAAAGCAATTGTTGCTAATAATAGAACCATCAAAGTGGCTTTTTTATGCTTGCGAGCAGCACCAGGGCGGCCTCTGGACAGCATCCCCATTGCCAAAAAGCATAAAATTGAAGGGAATAGGAATAGCTGGTAACGCTCAATATATTTGAGCTCCTTTTGTTCTTCAAGATCCTTTGCAACCAGTCTTGTTATATATCGGTTAAACACATCACCAAGAGTGGTTCTACCAGTACCAGCAGTAGCTAAAGGAATATAGGCACCTTTAGATACATTTGCGATTGTTTGAAGAGTTTTGTTATCTAGTTTTGTAACAACAGCTTCGCCCTTATGCTTAACAACGCCATTTGCTCCAGCGAAGGATTGAGCATCTGGTATTGTTGCTCCAGACTCATCGCCTATACCGACGCAAAATATTGGTATTTCTAGCTCAGCTGCTTTTTTTGCACAGCTAACAGCTTTACCAGAGAGATCTTCTCCATCGGAAATTAGAATTATTGCATTGTGAGATGCATCTCCCTCTGGGAATGCATTAAGAGCAAATTCCAACGCACTTCCAATATTTGTCTCACCGCGTGGAGCAGAGTCAATTCCCAAGCTAGAAATTACATCCAAAACAAATGCCATATCTGATGTAAATGGACAAAGCAATCTTGCACCATTACGGAAAGCGATTATAGAGATACGCTCTCCAGAGGATGCCTCAACAAGATCAACCAAATCTGCTTTAGAACGCTCTAATCTATTTGGATGAACATCCTCCGCAAGCATAGAGCGAGACACATCAACAAGAATTGCCACATTACGTCCATTAACAAAGATGGTTTCCATTCTTTGTCCCCACTGAGGGCGTGCTAAAGCAATAATTCCTAGGGCAAATCCAACTGACAAAAGCACGAGCTGAGTATAAAAGATTTTTGAAGAAAGCTTATTTACGCTAGCAGGGACAATCAGTCTTGCCCTTTTAAGCTTATTGCTACGTAGCAAACACAACCCAATAATTATTATTGGCAAAATCCAAAACAGCAGTAAAATAATTGGATACTCAAATTTCATATTACATTAAAATACGCTCAGCAATGGTCGTAACCCTTGCACATCATTCTTCATTATGGGTTCCTAAAAGATATAGCAGTTGCTCATAAGTTGCTTTACGAATTCGAACTGGCAGGTCAGAGGTTTCCCACGAGCAGACAGTATTCTCGTGAACACCAAGCTTACGAGCAAAGGAGGCTTGCGTTAATTTTAGAGTATCGCGCACCATTCTAACAAAAGTTGGCTCAACCAATGCTGTACCAGACAGTGCCACATCCCTCAAAAATTTTAATCCCTCCAGAGAGTAACTAGCCTGCTCTTCCTCGACAGTATTTTTCCGAGACTCCTCCTCTTCGCGAATTTTTGCGAGATCCTCAGCATTAAGCCCAGTAATAAAAGCAATTTCTCTGTCGGATTTCAGACCAAAAAGGCGACGAGCCACAGACGCAGCCATAGACCTTCTTCCATCACGGAAGCCTTCCATATATGCTTTTTCATCTGAATTTGCTAGCATAATTCAACTCCTCCACTTCAAGCTTACTTGGCTTATTCGCTATTCGTTTATACTTATCAAACAAGCCCCAAAAACTGGCATTATACGCCAGACTTAGGCTTATCTACCATATCTACGGCGCTGTGCACGAACCTTTGCTATTGTTGCAGGTGTTGGCTCTGGATTGCGCATAAATTCACAAGGTATCCCTCCATTGTAGAAAGTAATAGCTTCGTCAGAGATAATACCAGCAGCATCAACAAGAGCTGAATTACCAGACAAAATAAATCCGTCAAACGATGCAAGCTGCTCCTTAATAAAAACGCCCATTTCGGAATACAGACCAAGAAGGTGTGGTGAATCACCTAAACGCTCGCCATAAGGTGGGTTCATAATTATTACTCCACGCGGTGCATCCTCTACACTCTCTGGGATTGTGGTAGAAGCGAAATCGCACACCTCAAAGGTAATATACTCGCTAACTCCGGCAACAACAGCATTACTACGAGCCTTTTCCACTGCTTCCTCATCAATATCACTTGCGATAATTTTGCAGGACGGAGTTTGCTTAATTTGCTTCAAGGTTTCACCTCGTAGATTAAACCACTTTTGTGGTTGATAGCAAACTAGATGCATAAAGGCAAAATTATCTCTTAGGAAGGATGGAGGGCAATTACAAGCAATTAGGGCTGCCTCGATTGCAAATGTACCGCAGCCGCACATTGGGTTAACAAACGTGCTTTCCCCTGTCCAGCCACTTGCCATAATCAATGCTGCAGCAAGAGACTCACGCACTGGAGCATCAGAGCTTTCCACTCGATAGCCACGGCGGCTTAGAGAATCACCCGTTGTATCAATATAAATTGAAGCATCAGAGCCAACCCAATGCAGGAACACGCACGCACCAATGCGCTCATTTCCACAATTAGGTCTATATCCATATTTGCTTCGCATACGATCCACAATAGCATCCTTCACCTTAAGAGAAGCATAACGAGTATCGCGTATGGTTGGAGTATCTACCGAGCGATCTATTGAGAAATAGCCATTAGGCTCAAGATAATTTTCCCATGGGATTTGATATATTGCACGATACAAATCCTCTGGCGTTTTTGCTCTAAACTTATCTAGTGCATATAGTACGCGATGGGCTGTACGCAGATGCAAATTTAAGCGCATACAATCCTCAAGAGTACCGGAGGTCTCCACAGCAAGCTCAGAGACACGCGTAACCTCAAAGCCTAATGCCTCAATCTCGTCCGCCAAGAAGCGTGATACACCAGATGAGCATGTAACCACAAGTAGGCTTGGTTGATCGCAAAATGTTATCTCTTTAATATCTTCCGCCATAACACACCTGCAATATTAAGCATTACCATTTGCTATAAAGCGCATCAAGCCACCAGCAGCAAGAATTGCTTTTTGGCGCTCTGTTAGCTTTGCTTGAACAACAAAACTTGTGCCTTTTGTGAGATTACGAACAGTTACGCAACCATCTGCAGCGATTGCTTCGCTTAGCTTCTCAAATACAAGCTCATCCTCTGCATCAATGCCATCATATGCAGCAGTATCTGCAAACACAAATGGGACAATACCAAAGTTAATCAAATTTGCATTATGGATACGTTCAATGCTCTTTGCAATAATTGCACGAACCCCAAGATACATTGGGCAAAGAGCAGCATGCTCACGGCTTGAGCCCTGTCCATAGCTTTCTCCAGCTATAATTACATTGCCAAACCCAGCTGCTTTATTTGCAAGAGCCTTATCATGAAATTGTGGGTCACATGGTTCAAACACATACTTAGCATAAACTGGGATATTTGAGCGGAATTTTAGGCGAGCACCAGCTGGCATAATATGATCAGTTGTAATTTTATTCTCAACCTTAATTGTGGCCTTTGCCTTTAATTCTGCCTCAAGAGGAGTACCTACTGGAACTGTGCCAATATTTGGTCCACGCAAAATCTCTGTACCAGGAACACCCTGACCAGCAGTATCACGGTAAAGGAACATTGAGTCATCAATCTCAAATTTCTCTGGCATTACAACCTCAGGAATATTCTCTAAAGAGCAAGGATTTGTAATAAAGCCAGTCAAAGCAGCAGCTGCAGCTGTTTCTGGGCTAACCAAATAAACTTGGGCAGACTTTGTGCCAGAGCGTCCCTCAAAATTGCGATTGCTTGTACGCAATGAAACTGCGTTTGTGCCAGGTGACTGATGGTTACCAATGCAGAAACCACATGCATTTTCAAGAATACGAACACCAGAAGCAACAAGCTCACCTAGCAAGCCCTCAGCTGCAAGAGCCATAACAACTTGGCGTGAACCTGGTGCAACACCAACAGACACCTCTGGATGTATCTTCTTCCCTTTTAGCAGTAAAGCAACTGTCTTTAAATCACGATATGATGAATTTGTGCAAGAACCAATTAACACCTGATTAACCTTCTTGCCAGCTAATGAAGCAATTGAAGCAACATTTCCTGGATTATGTGGGCAAGCAGCCATTGGCTCTAATGTAGAAAGATCTAGCTCATAAACCTCATCATACTTAGCATCTGCATCAGCTACTAGCTCAACCCAATCCTCACCACGACCTTGTGACTCAAGAAAGCACTTTGTCACCTCATCACTTGGGAAAACAGAGGTTGTCACACCAAGCTCTGTTCCCATATTTGTAATTGTAGCACGAGAAGGAACATCTAAAGTTGCAACACCAGGGCCGGAATATTCCATTACCTTGCCAACATTTCCTGAAGAGCCATAGCGCTCTAGTACCTTTAAAATAACATCCTTAGCAGAAACTCCAGCACGAAGCTTACCTGTCAAACGAACATTTACCACGCGAGGAGCTGCTAGATAAAAGGCGCCACCACCCATTGCAACAGCCACATCAAGACCACCGGCACCAATTGCTATCATTCCAATACCACCACCTGTTGGTGTATGTGAGTCAGAGCCAATCAAAGTCTTACCAGGCTTACCAAAACGCTCAAGATGCAGCTGATGGCAAATTCCATTACCAGCACGTGAATAAACAATACCATAGCGCTTTGCTATGCTCTGCAGATATGCATGATCGTCTGCATTTTCGAAGCCAACCTGAACTGTATTGTGATCAACATAGCTAACAGAAAGCTCTGTCTTTACTTTATCAATCCCCATGCTTTCAAACTGGAGATATGCCATTGTACCAGTAGCATCCTGTGTCAGGGTCTGATCAATTTTTATAGCAATTTCAGAGCCTGGTGTTAGCTCGCCAGAAACAAGGTGAGCAGAAAGAATTTTTTCAGTTACATTCATCGATTATTCCTTTGGTTTTTATATGCTCGATGAAGAGCATGAAGTTTTTGTAAAATTTTATTAAATTAAAGAGCCGAAATTATATCACGAAGGGTTCGCTTTAAATCATAATCGCATTGCCAGCCCGTATGCTTACAAAGCTTTGTGCAATCTAATTTTTGCGAGGCATCGGTTGGTCGATATAGCTCAGGAGCTGTTTCTACTGGAGCATTGGTACCACAAAGCTCTTGAAGTAATGCGAGCAGCTCACCCATAGTAACCCTATAGTCAGTAGAAATATTATAGGCATTACCTGCCACACCTTTTTCAATAATCAATCGATATGCTTTAGCGACATCGCGAACATCAGTAAAATCACGGATTGACTCTAAATTGCCAGTGCAAAGCTTTTCAATTTTTCCTTGTTTAAATTCCAAAATCTGCTTTGCGAAGGCAACAGTAACAAAGCGCGGAGACTGGCCCGGTCCCGTATGATTTGCTGGACGTGCAATCATCACCTCCATACCATATGCGGAGCCATAAGCAAGCAGAGCCCTTTCCGCAGCAACCTTTGAGATTGCATAAATAGACAAAGGAAGCAGCGGAGCCTCCTCTGTTATAGGGGAACATGCTGCTTCCATTGATGCAATTGGACCATAGACCTGAGAAGAGGAAACAAAAAGAAGCCTACAGCTTGGTGCATTTTGTCGTATCGCTTCTGCGATATTTACTGAGCCGGCGACATTTACCGAGAGGAGAAATGCCGGATTTTTATCACCATCAGGAACAAAAGAAATAGCACCTAAATGCACACAAGCGGTTGGCTTCACTTCTTGAACGAGTTTGCAAAGCTCATCACGGTTGCATAAATCTGCTTTATGATAATTTGGTAAATCAGTAACACCTTCTACAACATCTGTAGTGAACACGGAATAACCATGCTCCTCAAACTCATGCACTAGATGATGCCCAACAAAGCCAGCAGCACCAGTAATTAAAATTCGAGAGCTGCCACACTTTTGATTTACCAGATTATCCTCAGCAACCATAACAAGCCTTACTCATTCTATATTTTGAGAGCTTAGCGTACCAAAGCGTCAATGCGCTTCATATCTGCTTCAACCATCATTGTGATAAGCTCCTCAAGAGAAGTCTTAGCTTCCCAACCAAGCTTTGCCTTTGCCTTTGCTGGATTACCTAATAGCAAATCTACCTCAGCAGGACGATAAAAACGAGGATCCTGAACCACATAATCCTCATAATTTAGACCTACATGGTCAAATGCAATGCGGCACATATCACGAACTGTTGTTGTACGACCAGTTGCGACAACATAATCATCTGGAGCATCCTGCTGAAGCATCATCCACATTGCCTCAACATAATCTCCAGAAAAGCCCCAATCGCGCTTAGCATCAATATTGCCCAATGCTAGCTTATCCTGAAGACCATGCTTAATGCGTGCAACACCATCTGTTACCTTACGGGTCACAAACTCAATACCACGAAGAGGTGACTCGTGATTAAAGAGGATTCCTGAGCAACCAAAAATATTAAAACTCTCACGATAGTTAATTGTCATCCAATGAGCAAATAGCTTTGAAACGCCATAAGGACTACGTGGGTAGAATGGTGTGGTCTCAGACTGAATATTCTCCTGAACCTTACCAAACATTTCACTTGTGGATGCTTGGTAGAATCTTGCTTCTGGGCGAACCTGGCGAATTGCTTCTAGCACATTCAATGCACCTAAACCTGTAGCATCGGCTGTCAAAAGAGGCTGCTCCCAGCTAGTTGCCACAAAGCTTTGTGCACCTAGATTGTAAACCTCATCTGGCTTAGAAACATTTATTGCTCTAATAATTGAGGAAATATCTGTTAAATCGCCCTCAATTAGATTTACTTGATTTTGAACACCCAAATACTCTAAACGCCATGTAGTCGGTGTACTACGGCGTGCAATAAGTCCAGAAACCTCATAGCCCTTCTCAAGCAAAAGCTTTGCTAGATATGCGCCATCCTGACCTGTTATTCCAGTTATTAGTGCTTTTTTGCTCATTTTCTCCTACTTTCTTAAATGTAAAACAAAAATTGTTTTATGCATTCCAAATTTTTTCTATAAATTGTACAGCATTTTTTATGTTTTGTCCATCACAACTATGCGATGGTTCGAACACAAGAGGTATATTTTTTTTAACGACATCTTTAAAAATTTCAAATTTTACGGCACCACCGGGAGGCATTTGATGGTCAACAATACCATCAATAACATCATGTATATGCATTCCAGCGATTTTTGATGCGAAGCGATTAACAATACCCTTGTGATAAATAAGCCCCATATTGTGGCGGACCTGGCCATGGCCAATATCATGCCAATACCCAAGAGATGGGAACAAAGAGAAAAGGCGTTCTAGCTCAGGCTCTGACGGCATTCCATCATAGGTTGGCAAATTTTCTAGGGCGAGCGACACGCCGAGCCTTTCATAAACAGGAAGTATTTCATCCAGAGACTCACATAGGACATCAAATTGGCGTGGAGCAAGCTTCTCTCGCTTATTCATAAGCTTAGACATTGCTCGTTCATAACGGCGTGTTCCCATATATCCACTGGAGAATAATCTACTTAATTTTTGTACATAGCGGGCTACAGGGACACGTCCTGCATGCATTACAACAACCTTTGCTCCAGCAGCTGCTGCAAATTCACCTGTTTCAATGGCAGCAGAAATACCTTGGCGAGCCCCCTTGGAGTCTCGCAAATCACATATGGAGAACAATTCTGGGGTGGGTGTAGCCCCATTTTGGAAGGGACAAAATGCGTGTAAGCTTGATATTTTTATATTGCCTTTTGCTTGCCAATCAATAACAATTTCAGCGTATGAGCGTGGCAATGCATATCCTAGCTCAACAGTATCAAATCCAAGAGCTAAGATTTCTTCAAGCATAGATTCTGCAGAATCATGCCTATATGAATTCCAATTTGTTGATATCGAATAACGCATACCTTGAAACCAACTTATTTTCACCCACAATAATTCGATGGGAGACCTTTTCCCCAAATAAAGAACAAAACCGTCTGTAGTGCAAGATGAAAACATCAGCACCACAGGCGGTTCTTCTACCTAGTAGCCGAGGTAATTAGATACGTGGCAACTGTGGTGGAAGTGCTGCACGGCGTGCAAGACTACGAGCACGAGCACGAGCGCGAGCTGACTTTTTACGAGCCTTCTCACATGGCTTCTCAAAATAACGCTCTGCACGGAGCTGCTTAATGATGCCCTCCTTGTCCATAGCCTTCTTTAGGCGCTTAATTGCTTTATCGATTTGTTCGCCTTTTTTAACTTTGATTACTATCACGCTTTGTCACCTCCTTTACATGGTCTGATGCAAAAGTACTGTTACACATCATCGACCAATCTGCCTCTCACAAGAACAGATTTGTGAATAATATCATATTTTAAGCATTGAAGTCAAACCAATAATGAAAATGGTGTAATTTGTCTTTCACCATAAAAACGAAAGCACTGGGACCGATGTCCCAGTGCTCCAAGATAAGTCAGTGGTTGATTACTCAAAATCTACGACTTGCTGCTTCTCTGCCGATTCGAAAATTGCCTCCATCAGCTTAAAGACTCGCATTACCTGCTCCGGCTTTACTATTTGCTCTGCCTTGCCCTCAATCACTGCCATTACATTCTTATAGAAATCATGAATATCCCCATTTACTGGCTGTAATGGGTCCTCGTGAATTGTATCCTCTGTACGTGGTGCCATTGTCTTGGTCAAGCCAGCTGCTGTACGTATTGGCACCGCATCATTCTTACTCCAGTCTGTTATGCGAACCATTTTACCCTTGCAGCCCCACTCGACTATTGCCGTGCCATCTCGTCCAAGAATATACCAACGTGGCAAATTGATAAAGTTGCTTGTTCCTACCTCAACTAGCACTCTGATTCCACTCTCAAAGGTTAGCTCTGTTGTAAACCCATCATCAACAATCTCATTTGTTACATGAGACATTGATGCATATACCTTCTTAAGCTTCCCGGGTACCATTAAAAGAATCTGATCTAATAAATGCACACCCCAGTCTAAAACCATTCCACCGCCGTGCTCTTTCTCCTGACGCCAATCGCCAGGAATACCGCGAGAACCATGCACACGTGACTCAATGCGGAATACCTCGCCCAGCATATTCTCTTCAAAAATCTTCCTTGCTGTCAGATAATCCTCATCCCAGCGACGATTCTGATGCACAACAAAGGTCTTCCCTGTCTCCTTTGCTACTGCTATCATATCTGCTAATTCTACTGATGACATTGCCACTGGCTTCTCGCAGACAACATTCTTTCCTGCTCGCAAAGCACGAACAACAATGTCATGATGCTGATCATTTGGGGTCGCACAAAGCACAATATCCACTTTAGGGTCTGCCAATAGTTCCTCAAAGCTATTGTAAGTATGAAGCCCCTTATCTCTTGCAAATTGCTGACGCTCCTCCTTTAAATCAAAGGAACCACAAACTGAAATATTGTCTATCTCAGAAATTGTCTCTCTATGCCAATTTCCCATACCACCCAAGCCTACAATAGCAAGATTGAATTGTCTTTCCATATTAAATTCTCCAATTTTATTTTGAACACGCAAATTGTGTCACTTTTGTGTAATATTTTACTCCACATTTGCGTCGTATTTCAAGACATTATTACAAAAAACTGTATTCCAGCCTATCAATGCAGTAATTTTTACGATATTTCATTTAAAAGCAATAATCCTGCAAGCCCACCAATGCGCTTAATCAGCGGATGATAGCTTAGTTCATCAAGCCAAATGCTTTCATCTACCCTTGCCACATCAACAAATGCTTTACAACCAGACAGCACTGCTGCTGCCAATGCCACTGGGGCTGAATCCCCCTCTGCATAAAGCTTTATTTCCTTATACCCTGCTTCCTTTAATTGAACTATATTTGTCAAAGCATCATGCACACGCATTGAAAAATAGCTTTCTTCAAATGCAGTTGAGAAATTTCCATAACAATCTGGGCTTTGATTATCGCGTATCGCATATTTCATTTGCCATTTATTACTACCAGTCCCCAACAGCTCTGCAATTCGGATTTGCTTGCCTTCGAGCATAGCTTGTTTTACTACAGAAGCTTTACTACCTGAGCCAAAATACTCGCGATAATCACCATTTGCCAATATTAAATCAATCTGTCCATCATGGGCATAGCTATCTGAAGTAATATCTATTGAAGTCAAGTAATCCCCAACACCTCTTCGGGATAAAGTATAAGGACGGACACTGCCACCAGCAACGCCCCACCCTTCTGTTGGGCCAAAAACTCTGTACACAACATCCTTTATTTCTCCTCGTCCATCATCAAGCATCTGCTTTAGAAGCTCCACCCTTGCTTTCTTAAACAGCACCTTATCCGACGACACCTTTAAAGCATCTGCTGTATAAACATGCTCAAGCTGCTGCAGGGTTGTTACCACTATTTCATCAGTCGCTGGGACAGGTTCTACTCCACCGTGCCACAAAAGCTCTGGTGATGGTGGTGGGATATTCTCCTCAGGTATTACATCACCAAAATCCTTTCCTAAAAGATGTCGAACAAAAAATGCATAAACGTGCTCACGTGTTCTCTTATTATAATTATGCTCATCAACATAATGAAATGCTTCAACATTATCCTCTGCAGAATATAGTTTATAAACCTCTTTGAGCTTTGGAAGTTCGTATTGTGGATTAAGATTAGTCCAATCTCCAGTTACACTTGGGAGCATTATTCTGCGAGGGGCAACAGCAGCTACAACATCGAAGCTTGTCAGCCCAGTATTTCGTAAAAGAGGGCCTTCTTCACAAGCGCAACCGCCTTGGAAGTGAGAAGACAGCATACAAACTGGAGCAAGCACTTTAACTCGTTGGTCAATAGCAGCAAGGAACCAAGTTTGTGATGCACCTCCAGAGGCACCAGTACAACCAATTTTTTCTGCATCTACCTCAGCCCGTGAGCACAAAAAATCTAGCGCCCGCATACTATTGTAGGTTTGTAAACCAAACAACGAAACACCTGAGAGCTCAGGGTTGCGGCGCATTCCATTTTCAATCCAATGCTTGAGCTTATTGTTATCATTATACCCAGCCATATCATAGGAAAAAACAGCAAAACCAAGCCTTGCAAGCTGGAAGCAACGCATTGACACCCCTCCACGCTCAGCATGATGCACTCTACCTCTGTCCCAATGCCCATGCGGGCACAAAATTCCAGGAACCTTATTTTGTTCTGTTGCATTTAATGGGAGAAACAAATTACCTGTAAGCAATAAGCCTTGCACAGGCTCTGCTCGCACATCAAAAATCCGCACATCCTCGTATATGTGTTCATTAGAAACTGAAAATTTATAATCACACAAATCAAGCATCTCGGGAACAGGATTTAATCCTGCGGAAAGGAGAATTCTTTCTTTGACAAATTTCGCTCTAGACAAATGCTCATTGATAGATTGTGGCACAAAAGCTTTTGTCGCTTCGCTACAATATTTCATACTCACCAAGCGTCTATCGACAAGTATGGGATATTCTCTCACTAAATTTGGTATATCATCACTCATTGCTTACACCTAAAAAAACTTGATAAAAACAGCCCTTATAGTTTCACATAATGGCGACCTTTTGTCAAATACATATAAAAGCAAATTGAAAGCGAATATGCCCTCGTTTCATCCAATCAAGCTTAAATTCAGCAACCAAATACCGACACCGTAGGAGTGACGCCCCCAAAGCAGCGGCTTCTACGATAACGATTATATTGCTTTTGCTCATTACTTTCGCTAAGCTTGCAAGCTCTCCACGCTTGCAAAACCAAAGCTATAATCTATTCACAATACAAAAAAGGGGCACCCTTTCGGACGCCCCTTTTTCAATAATTAAACTAAAGCAATTAGTGCTTTACTTCAACCTTTTCACCCTTTGGCTGACCAATTGCAGCTAGAAGGTCATTGAACCATGCTTGGTCAGTATCGAATGGCTTACCGCCCTTGATGCGCTCAAACTCGCAAGCACGTAGCTCGTTGTTCTTGTTCTCATCCTCACCAATAACACCACCAATGCCCTGCATTGCACAATCAACAGCCTTATCAGCACACTTGATGATTAGCTCCTTGTCAGCTGGATTTGAAGCAGCTGCACGGCTATAGTAGCCAGACTTCTGAACAAGAGTCTTCTCTGCACCTAGCATCTTTGCAAACTGCTTTGCAAACCATGCACCAGGATTGATTGCATCTAGCTTTGCATGACCAAATGCATCACGAGGAATTTCCTCACCACGAGCTTCCATCTCCTTCATGATTGTCTCAACACCAGCACCCTCTGAAACGAAGATGTTTACATTGTCTACCTCATCCATAATCTTGCGTAGACGCTCTGCTTCCTTCACAACATCAAATGCAAGCTCTGGAATATATACAGCATGAATTTCCTTACGCTCACGAGATAGACCCATACCTGGAACAAATTCCATTTTATCTAAAAGCTTACGATACTCAGCTGCTGTTGCTGCAGTTAGATAACCACAGTTACGGCCCATAACCTCGTGAACTATTAGCATACGTGGATTTGCATTGTGCTCACCAACAACATTAGCGAAGTACTTAGCACCTTCCTCTGCTGCTGTCCATGCACCTAGGCTCTGGCGAATTGGATAAACATCGTTATCGATTGTCTTTGGCAAACCAACAACTGTTAGAGCATAGTTGTTTGTCTTCAAGAATGCTGCCAAATCTGCTGCAGCTGTATTTGTGTCATCACCACCAATTGTGTGAAGTACATCTACACCATCCTTAACAAGCTGATCTGCAGCAACCTTCTGTGGGTCTTGACCCTCCTGAACAAGACCACGCTTTACGCAGTCCTTGATGTTTGTTAGCTTTACACGGCTATTTCCAATTGGAGAACCGCCATGCTTGTATAGAACAGCAATGTTCTTGCGCATCTCAGGTGTTACTGTGATGCTCTTACCCTCTAGAAGACCCTTATAGCCTCCTACGTAGCAAATAATCTCTACCTCTGGTGCTACCTCTGTATAACGCTCAATTAGAGCAGCAATTGCAGAGCTTAGACATGGTGCCAAGCCACCTGCTGTTAGAATTGCGACTTTCTTAACATTGTTTGTCATAATTTTATCCTTATTTTGAGTATTAGATTTTAAATTTTATTTAGATGGAGACCCAGCATTTCTTTTAGCTGGATGATGGCGACGCTTAAAGCCACCTTGAGGTCTACGCCCTCCTCCAAAACCACGAGCTTGTGCTCCCTTACCATGGTTGATGGATGGAGCTTTTTCTGGGGATTCTGCATTAGTTGGTGCAGTTATCTCCATCAATAGTTCATCGGATGGCTGCTGACAATGTAGTGGCTCTCCAAGGAGTGTCTCAATATCTGGAATAATAAAAGACTCATCCTCACAAGCAAAAGATACCGCTGTACCCATTGTTCCTGCACGGCCAGTACGCCCAATTCGATGGATATAATCATCTGCCTCATATGGGAAATCGTAGTTTACTACAAGAGATATATCATCAACATGAATACCACGACCCGCTACATCTGTGGCAACCACAAGTTGTACCTTGCCACTGCGGAACTCCTCTAATATTCGGCAGCGCTTCTTTTGATCTACATCTCCAGAAAGCATTTCTGCGACAATCCCATAACGTGCCAACCGATAAACCAGCTCCTCGCAATCGCGCTTACGATTTCTAAAAATAATTGTGCGCCCATACTTGCCGCTCTTTAGAATATTGTAAAGCACAGTAAATTTCTCGCGGGTAGCAATAGGATATACTAGCTGACGAATAGTATCAACCGTGCCATGATCCGGATCGACAGAAATCTGAACTGGATTTGGCATCCACTGCTCAGCAAGGCGCATTACCTCATCATTGAGTGTTGCAGAAAAGAGCAATGTCTGGCGTCTATCCTTTTCAGGAAGCAAGCGCACAATACGGCGAACATCGGGGATAAAGCCCATGTCCAGCATGCGATCAGCTTCATCGATAACCAGAGTTTGAATACCACGTAAATCCAGCACATGATTTCGACAGAAATCAAGTAACCGCCCTGGTGTTGCAGCGATCAAATCTATTGGGGCTTGGAGGACTTGCTTAACTTGCTTATCATAATCCATACCACCAAACACTGCAATACTTCTCAAACCACAATATTTACCGAGAGCTTCAGCATCCTTTTGGATTTGCATTACTAGCTCACGAGTAGGAGCAAGAACAAGTGCTGCTGGTCGCCCGAGTTTTACTGGACGATTCTCAACATTGATTAGCATTCGTTTAAGAATAGAAATCAAAAATGCAGCAGTTTTCCCGGTGCCTGTTTGGGCTTTACCTGCGACATTAAGTCCAGACATTGTTTTATCAAGTGTTTCCGCCTGAATTGGTGTGCAATATTGAAAGCCTAAATCATAGATGGCGTGCATAATTGGATTTGGCAAATCAAATTCGTGAAAGCGCTTCTTGTCATCTACTACTGGCACTTGGAATATGCTTGTATCCCATGAAAGATCTACCTGAGGGATAGCAAAAAATTTATCCTCTTGAAGAGACTTGGCAATTTCCTCACGTGAAACAGAGCCTTTGTCAGCTGGTTTTGATTTATTTTGCTGTTGTGGCTTTTGTGGGTGGTTACTTTGCTTATTGCCACCCTGATTTTGAGGTTTATTGCCCTGTTTAGCACCTTTTTGCTTATTATTTTGGTCCTTTTTAGTTTGCTGATTATTTTTCTTATTAGCAGAGAATTGTTGATTTTTAGGACCTGGCTTATTATTTTTTGTCTTCTTAGAGGAGTTTTGAGTAAAAGGAAACTTCCCCTTTTCTTTTTTTGTAGCTTCAGAAAGGGAATCCTTTTTAGCAACAACTGTTTTCAGCTTTGTTGCGATTGTTTTGAAAAAACTCTTTATTGACATATTATTGTTAGACCTTTGCCTGTGTGCAACGAACACAAGGCATCAACCCTTGTAATAAGCGATAGTATATAGTATAAACAACAACGGACATCCCCAATAGAGATGCCCGCTGCCGATAACAAATACGTAGAATTAACGCTTTGAGAACTGGAAGCGACGGCGTGCACCGCGCAAACCTGGCTTTTTACGTTCCTTCATACGTGGATCGCGTGTTAGGCAACCTGCTGCCTTAAGAGCTGCACGAAGTGAAGAATCAAATTCACATAGTGCACGAGCTAAAGCATGACGTACTGCACCTGCCTGACCAGAAACGCCTCCACCCTTTACAAATGCCTTGATATCGAACTTACCTTCTACACCGGCAATCTCTAGTGGCTGGAAGACATACTTTAGAAGAGCATCGCTCTTGAAGTACTCTTTTGGCTCACGGCGATTTACTGCACACACACCAGTACCATTTAAGAGCTGAACGCGTGCGACTGCTGTCTTACGACGACCTGTTGCAGCTGAGATATAATCTACTTTCTTATCTGCCATATTCTGTCCTTTACGGTTATTGGTGTGAAAATTACATAGCTACAGGCTTTTGAGCAGCGTGTGGGTGCTCTGGGCCTACATAGACCTTAAGGCGACGCATCATCTCACGAGCAAGCTTGTTGCCTGGAAGCATGCCTTCTACAGCCTTCTTAATAATCCAATCTGGATGCTTTACGCGCATCTGAGCAGCAGTTGTCTCATAAAGACCACTACGCCAGCCTGTATAGTGCTGGTAAATTTTCTCTTGCTCTTTTTTACCGGAGAACTTAACCTTCTCGCAGTTTACTACGATTACGAATGCGCCTGTATCAACCCATGGAGTATAGGTTGGCTGATCTTTTCCACGAAGTGCGTTAGCAATCTGAACAGCTAGGCGACCTACTGTCTTACCTGCTGCATCTACAACTAACCATCTGCGGTTGTCACCTGGATCTTTTGGTACGAATGTTTTCATTTATTTCCTGTATTTCTTTTGCTAAGAATTGTTTAAACCTTTTACCTTATATATAGAGGAGGGAACTCTAAAAGCATTGGGCTTAAAAATTCGAGTTTTTTGTGATGTAACCCGCAGGAGTAAACCGGGCTATAAGACAAATGAGCAATTATTATGCAATATTTTGCCCCTAATAGTCAACCCTCTTTTTTAATTTGACGGGGAAAATTATCATTTTTTTGAAAAATTGCAATATTTCAACGGTTTTCTGTCCCCAATCCTTAATTCCTAAATTCAACTATTAGAGGGCGAAATCAGAACTGGTCATATCATATCTACGGCTCACAAAAAAGAGGCTATATTACCAACTTTAGTAAATAGCCTCAATTTTTGTGTTATATGACAACAGAAATTAGAATCTACGTGTAACTGTAATACCTAAGCAGTTTGCATTACCTGTACAATACTCACCCTCATATACACCATGACCAAAGTCCGCAGAAAGGCGTGATGATGGAACAAACTCAAAGAAGTAGCTCATATCAACAGTCCAATCATTCTTTGTCCAGCCAGCACCAAAGCCAAAGATATGACGATCATGTGCAGGAACAAGATAGTCTGGATGAGCCTTATTTAGTGGGGAATCATCATATGTATATGAAGCACGTAGTACCCATGCATCGTTTAGCTTATAGCTACCACCAACTGCGAAACGAACTGTATCCTTCCAGTTCTTCTCTAGAGAAACCTCAGGAGCACCAACTGCTGCAAGTGAGTCATACTCAATTGTTAGACCATCAAATACACTCCATGATGTATATGTTACAGCAGCACCAAGTGTTAGCTTATCTGTAAAGTCATAAGTAGCAGCAACAATCACCTCATCAGGAGTTGTTAACTCTGCACTTGCTGTTGTATTCTTAAATACTGGCACATTAGCTAGAGCTGGGTGCTTATAGTAGCAAACATCGCCCTCAATATCATGCTTTACACGGCTAGTATAAGAAGCACCTAAATGCAAATCATCTGTTGCATCCCATGTAATACCGATGCTAGCACCAACGCCATAGCTAATTTCGCTGCTTTCTAAATCCTGGGTGATATCAAACATAGGATGTGATAGGCTTGGATCAAGCTTTGTACCAGGAATCTTCTGGTTTAATGCAACATCCATTCCCTGAACATTAAGTGCAGCACCAATAGAAACAGAATCAGAAATCTTCCAGCTAATTGTTGGAGCTACTGTTATTGTCAAGATATCAACCTCAACATTATTGTAGCGGCCAAACCAATCGCTATCCATAGTCAAGCCAAGACCAAATTTAGAGAAAATACCTAAACCAATCTGGAAATCATCATTTAGCTTATGTGTAATATAAGCATGTGGAAGAGTAAACAAGCGGTCATCTGCTTCTTTTCTCATTGTCTCGCCAGTATATGGGTTTTTGCCTTCGATAGAAAAATGAGTTAGTAGGAAGGAAGAACCGATAGATACCTGTGTGCCCTCAAGATCAGAGATTGCAGCTGGGTTAAAGAACATTGCAGAAGGCTCACCACCCTTTGTCATTAGACCGGCAGCATCAGCATTACCCGTTGCAGAAGACTCAAAAAGTGCATAACCAGCACCGAAAGCAGTTGTACCAAGTGCTAATACAGCTGCAGCTGTAACGAAAGATTTAATTTGTTTTGTATTCATTGTTTTATTTTGTGTTTTATTGTTAGAACATTTTAAACAAACTCAACGCCTACTTAGGTGCTGAACTGCTTTAAATACTAGCAAATCTGTTTCAAAAAAATAAAGAAAAAATTTGAATTTTCATTAAACACTTGTTTGAAATCCCAAATAACTTATTGAAATACACATACTTATGTAAAATTACGTAAACAACTCCACAGCACCAGAGAATCGCCCCAAAATCATCCCACACTTAAATAGCACACCCGCTTTTCCCCATGCCGGTGCGGATCTAGATGCTATCGCGTCAAAAACACTCCAATACTAGCGTTGTTACATATTCACCAATAGTTAATTCAAAATTTTAATTATACTACCAGCTCACTTTTACTGATACATAAACATGGTCTGAAGCTTCATTATCATCATCAGTATATGTCTCAATTATCTCCACCTTGTCCTCACATTCCCGCAATAACAAAATATAATCTATACATATCTCTAGACAAGTAGATGGAAAGGTTGGCTTTGCCATATCTGAAAGAATTTTAAATTTCTCCTCAAAACGAATAATTTCAGCTGAGTCTGGCTTTGTATTGAAATCACCCATCAGAAAAACAGGCTTATTATAATGACCACATAGCTCTGACTCTATTATCTCAATTGAACTCATCCTATCCTCATGAACCAATGATAAATGTGCACAACAAACCACATAGTCCTTATACTCACAAATCAAGAGAACTCTCTTCTCTTCCGAACCTGGCAATGGCACAGTACGTGTGGCAATAGGCACCTCGTTGGATAGCATTGCGACACCATATTTCCCTCCCTCAAAATCTATTGCCTTAGCAAATACAGAATGCATATGTGTCATTTGTCCAATATGTGTCGGTTCATCCATATAGCAGGAACGCTTGAGCCCTTTATCAACCTCCTGTAGAGCGACAACATCTGCCTTGATTTCTGGAATTTTCTTACACACCCTTGTTATATCAAAAACATCCGCAGCACCCTTCCCCGCACGAATATTAAATGTAGCTAATTTTATTATCATTGTTTTTCCTCCTACACATCTCTAAACCAATTTTAACAACTTGGGTAGCAATAGCTCTGCTCTCCACCCCTTATTCAACTTATGGTCTTCGCTCTCACGTGAGGAATACCATCCAACTAAATCACGCTTTGATGCAACATATTGTTTGTCTATATGCAACTCATCAGAAAGCTTTTCAACAATAGGCTTAGCTATTGACACAAATCGCTCAATAGCGAAGCTATCTGGCTCCTCCGCCTCTACCAATTCACTAGGCAACTCCGCATTTTTAATATCAGGGAATGCATCCATATAATCAGTAATATAATTTCGTTTAATTCCTGCAGCATAAGCCGCCTCAATAGTAGAAGGCAAATGTAAACTCATTTCATGAACTGCTTTATTTTCGGCGATTCTCACTCGTGGCACATCATATCTTCTCGCCAATTCTTCTCGCCATGCGACTAAAGCACAATACCGTGCTGTCGCCTTCTTATTCTTTAAAAGCCTAGGACCAGGGCTAAATTTCTTCCATGTTTGCTCTATCGGATGCTCCTCATAAAGCTCAGGTGCATCTAACAACGATAAATCCTCACAAAGAAACTCGTATGTCCCCATCTGCTTGCAAAGCTCACACAATTTCTCTGCTGCTGCAGGAAGCAGAACAACATCATCAATCGCATATTCCAGCTGCTCATGAGTCAACGGACGGCGACACCAGTCGGATTGTGTTTCTGTTTTAGGAAGCTCAACACCTAATATTTCTTTGAACAATTTCTGTAAGGATATCCCAGCACCTAACCCACAATATGCTGCAGCCATTGATGTATCAAAGATATTCTTTGGTAAAGCTCCACTCCAGATATGGAGATGCTGCAAATCTTGAATAGACGCATGAAGTATTTTTACAATAGATGAATTTTCCAATGCACTTGCTAAAGAATCAACATAAGCCTCAAATGGATCAATCAGTAATAGCTCTTGTGAATCCGACACCTTACCACATGGGATTAACTCTGGCAATGAATAATTTAAAATATTTTTATTCTTTGGATATGCTGCTTGTATTAAGCCCAATCGTGCATAATATGTCTTATTCCATACAAATTCTGTATCAAGTGCTAAATATGCTTCAAAATTCATAATTACTTTTTCTACCAATTCTAGATAACACCTACCACAATATTGGTGAAATATCATTCGCCACAAGGTAGTCATTTGCTTTTTTAAAATGACCACAACCAATAAAACCACGATATGCTGAAAGCGGAGAAGGATGAGGAGCCTCTAAAACAAGATGACGAGTCTTGTCTATAAAAGCACCCTTACGCTGAGCATAACTTCCCCATAACATAAAGACTAAATGCTCACGCTCTTCAGCCAGCACTCTCACTGCCGCATCGGTAAATGTCTCCCACCCTTTGCCTTGATGGCTCCCAGCACATCCAGCATTTACCGTAAGTGTAGCATTGAGCAAAAGTACACCCTGATCTGCCCAATGTCGCAAATCCCCATTACGGCACATAAAGCCTGCCTGATACTCTTGCTCTAGCTCTTTATAAATATTAACCAACGAAGGGGGCACCTGTACTTCTGGTTGAACGGAAAAGCATAAACCATGTGCTTGATTTGCTCCATGATATGGGTCTTGCCCCAAAATAACAACCTTGGTCCTGTCAAATGGCGTCCTATTAAATGCCTCAAATATTTGTTCTTTAGGTGGATAAACGATTCCTGTATTATATGCATCCTTTACAAAAGCCATAAGCTGTACAAAATATGGTGAATTAAATTCTTCTTGGAGAATATTTCTCCAGGATTGTTCAATATTTACTTCCATTTTATACCCTGATTATTGATTTCTATAAGAAAATTGCACCAAAAATTGCACTTATAAATATTACCGACATAATAGAAAGGCGTTTCCCCTTCTTAGTAAGAGCCCATGTACTTGCCACAAAAAGGAACAGAGCAAACGGACGTAAGGAAAAAGTCTCAGGGACTGGCTCACTTGTAAATAAGGCTTTCCATGGGACTGCCTCTGTAAACACAGACATCTCCACAAAAATCATCATTGCAACAATTGTTAATGCTATTGTAGCAGGCCCCACTCCCCACATAACACTCTTCATCCCGCGACCATTTTCACATTTGTCCAAAGTGCGCAAAACAATCATCAAAAGAACAAACGAAGGCAAAAGAAGAGCAAACGTCGAAATCGCTGCACCTAAAATACCTGCGGCGTAGCAGCCCGAATACAAATCTGTTACTACCGTATAACCAAAAAATGTTGCTGCATTGACGCTAATTGGTCCTGGCGTCATTTGAGCAATCGCAAGTAAATTACCAAATTGCTCTGGAGAAAGCCACCCCCTCCCCTCAACTAATTCCTCAATATAAATTGGGGTAAGCACATTACCACCACCAAAACACAGCAATCCAAATTTTGCAAAAACCAAAAACAGAATCAGATAAATGTGCATGACTATTTTCCCTCCTTTTCTGCTTTATCTTTTCTAACAATGCGTTCTATAATCGGCACCATAATAAGCATTATTACAACACCTATTAAAATACCACCTACAAGAAAATACGCTGGATTTACATCAAAAAACATAATTCCTATCAAGCTAATCGGCATATAAAGCCAAGCCCAATAGCCATGTATTATTTTGGGCCATGATTTTATAACTGTTGCAGCTACAACACCTGCCAAAGCAGAACGTACTCCAATAAATGCCCCCTGCACATATGGGTTCCCTGTTGGTAGCCATGAAAACCCTATTGCAACTAATGAAATGATGACAAACGAAGGAAGAGCTACCGCTATCAGAGAGACAACTGCCCCCCAGAATCCAGCAATTTTGTAACCTGTATACATTGCGGAATTTCCAGCTATTAAGCCCGGTATCGTTTGAAATATTGGTAAATGATTTATTAAATCACCCTTGGGAAGCCAGCGGCGTTTTTCTTCGAATACCTCTTCTGCTGCAGCAATAATCGCATACCCACCACCTACAACGCAAATTGCTATTTTCATGAACAGTAGGAATAGTGTCAACAATCGCTTCCGCAAAGGAATATTTTTTACATCAACAACATTCTCTACTAAGCAATCCTCGTTAGTCGAAGGCAATGGTGGAGGGTCAATCTCTGCCAAATTATTTTGCATTTGCGGCTGCTCCCGCTTCTTCTAGATATTTTTCTAATGCTCGAGCCAATTGATCTGGGCAAGAGGTTGTACCTTGGCACTGAATCCCCTTTAACAAAGAGATTACATCCTCTACCTTGCGCCCAACCACCATTCTTGCCAGTCCTTGAGTATTGCCCCTACATCCACCATTTATCTTGCAATAGGTAACAACGCCTGACTCCACCTCTAGCTCAATACTTTTTGAGCAAACTCCTTGCGTAACATATACAAACATATTCTTATTTACCTATATAATAAACTGGTTCAGTTAATAGCTTTGCCGGATCGGCAATTGTTTTACCAAAGGCATCAACAATTGTCTTCACCTCAAAATCAAGCTTCAACATAGGTCGATTTGCCAATGCATCGGAAGACCATGCCACAGCAATATGCTTCTCATTACTGTCTTTAAATTCTAGTATCCATGCTTTTGCTATTTCATCAGCTTGAATTGCTCGAATAAAATGTGCATCCTTAAGCAATGTAAAGAAAACGGAAAAAGCAATAAATGCTGGGCGCTTGCGCCATTGCTGCTGGGATAGCTCTGCATCCGTGCCAGGATCCACCAATCCAAACCCATGGGCTGCCAATGACCAAAATACCATAGATGCTGCAGCTCCAGATGCAAGCCCTAAAAATGCATATCGCAAAGAGAAAATTGCTGCATCTCGTTCTGATACACTTGGATCATTTGTACGAATGCCAGGTGTAACATATGGAGACCCAACTGGTGACCATTCTCGTGTCCCTTGCAATGGCCAGTTAAACTCTGAAACAATTAGCTGCTCGCCAAATGCTGGAGACAAATTACTAATTGCACGAAGCTTAACTAGCTTATCAATTGCTGCTGCTTTACCTTGCTTATTCTCTGGAGCACCTCGCCTATCAACATAAAGTGCTTGGGATGCCGCACTAAATGTGACTCCCTTTGGTAAACATTGCAAAAGCCCTAACAAATAATCCCACTCATAATCTATTAGCGATGGTCCAATAAATTTAACCTCTGGAAATGCTTTCTTCCACCTAATAACAGGTTCAAAAAGACCAGCTGCTTCTTTATAATTCCAGCATCCCCATTTAGAACGATTGATAGCTTGCCCCACTTGCACCCAATAAACTGAATGACCGCATTGCTGCAATGCTTTCATACCAAACTCTTCCCAACGCTGAGGATTAAGCACGGCATCCCGATTCTGTACCAGGGTTATTGCAACCTTGTAGCCAGCTGCGGTAAGCGTTTGCACAATGCCACATTTTTCTTTAAGAATGCCTAGCCCCTCATGAAAATAAAGGCGAATATGAACACCAGTGCAACCAAGCTCAGCAAGTAGATGCTGCTCCTTTGCAAAGCGATGTGTATCACCAGAAATAGAAATGAAAAGCCTATTTGCAAAATTTAATATTGGCTGCTCATAAAGCTTACGCCTAAGAAATTTCTCATTTTCAAAGATCTGCCTTGAGTGCTTTATAATACCCCAAAGTGCCTTTGTCACACGAGTACTAGACTGATACTTATGCCTATCCTTAGAGCGTAAAACTGGTATTGCTTGCTCTGAGCGTGTATCCCAAATCCAAATATCCTTCACTTCTGGATAAACACCATCTGGTGAAGCCTTCCTCTTCAAGCATCTAATTGGGTGCCGAAGCCTTCTTGTGGCACAGTGCCTTTGGAATGCCTTTCGATACCGTTTTTCCCATTTAACAAACTCAGCGGGCGGAGTCTTCTCGCCCCAATACATTGCATAGAAGACACGAAGCAAATCGGAAGGAAGATTGATCCGAGAGAGGTCACGTGCTCGCTGTTTATTGGTTAAAGGCTGCTTGAAGCTACGGCTCCTGTTTAAGTCAATAAACATTACCACATTGCCCATGCCTCGTTTTGAAAGCATGATATTTTGATTGCCTAAATCACGATGCATAAAACCAGAATTATGCATTTGGAAGCACTTCTCGGCAACTATTTGCAATAGCTCCATAAGCTTTGAGCATGGTCCCATAGAATTGTAAAGCTTAATCAGCTCTTGACCAAATGTGGTAATACCTTGCTCATATTTAGAAACAAACCAACTTTCGTATGCAGCACCTTTATCTATAAGAGCAAGAGGCTCTGGGGTAACATTGCCAGCCTTACAAAAAAGATGCTCTGCTGCAAAAAAAGATTTTGCGGCCTTAGTTGGTTTACCAAGCTCAATTATGCGCCTAAAAATACTCTTCGGGGGGAATCGCTTTATTGCTGCTTCAACCTCTGTGCCATCCTCCAGCTTCACCATTGCACGCACAGTCAAATTTCTACCTGCCTGAAGTACCTTTGTGGCAGGGTCATCAACTACCTTCTTTAAAAACTCCTCAGTAATTGTTGAATGTGAAATACAATGCTCTTTCTTTGGCTTATCCTCATCATCAGGAAGAATAATATTGAAAATACGCTCATCTGGAGAGTCTCCAATTCGTATATCCACTGTAATCACATTAGATGGAAACTCACCTTCTGCCCTATCTGGCCATTCAACAGCCATTGCATCTCCTGAGCGAACATAATCATCCCAACCAATTGTTTCCAATTCCTCAGGACCACTTAGCCGGTACAGATCTGCATGAATTAAACGCTTACGTGGTGGTCCATCAGAAATATATTCATTTACAATCGTAAAGGTTGGACTACAAACAGTAGCTTTTATGCCCAATGCAGAGGCAAGCCCCTGCACAAAGCAAGTTTTCCCAGCACCCAAATCTCCATATAAGGCTATTATTGGATTGCCTTTAACTCGGGCAACTAACTCATAAGCAAGTGCCTGAGTTTCAGCTGCACTACTGGTTGTTTTTGTAATTGTACTCATGCTAAATAGAGGTTACTTTATATTCATTATTTAATCGTTAACTCAAATGGTCCACAAGGATAGCCGTTGTCTATTGAGATTAAATTACAATCAGGATAATCGTCCCAAGCATAACGCACTGTCTTTGGTGCTGCCACATTTTCTGAGTAAATTTCAACAGTATTTGGCATTGCAGAGGAAATCACAGCGTCAGCCCAGTAATATACGCCATCCTCACCAGCTAGCTGGAAGCCTTTAAGCTCTGTTGCTGTCTCAGAAATACCTAGCTTTTCACAGCTGAATTTAACAACAACCTTTTCATTAACCATTGAAGCAAATTGTGGGTTTGGTCTTGTATCCTCAACACCTTCGATGCGATATGTCTTTATAGCAGCTAAATTTGCCAAGCGCTCACCAACTGTCTGCTTGTCTTTTGGATGAATATCAGCATGATCACCAATATCAATTGTTACAATCGTACCAACATTTTCTAAATTCTTTTCCAAATTAAACTGCATCCAACGGAAGCGTGCCCAAGCACTATCAAATACCTCCTCGTGTGTGCCCATAAATGCAGCTAGCTGGACAACATAAACAGGGAAATCTCCGCCTGTAAAATTATGCCTCCAATCTTTTATCATTGCATCAAAGAATTTCGTATAACCATATGGGTTATGAACATTTGAGCAGCCCTGATACCAAATCGCACCCTTTACTGTCATTGGAATCAATGGTGACATCATACCATAATAGCATGCTGAATATGAATATGGACTTACATTATCAAAATCTGGTGGACGATTTTTATAATCAACCTTGCTTGCCTTATAGCTCCACTCTTTTTCTGCCAATGGAATTGTTACTACTTTACTTCCATTATAAAGCTTTAAACAAATATCGTCTGCAACAACATCGTGGAAGCCACCACCTCCGCCACTATCTGTTGCACAGATAGCAATAATATTTAAACCCTCAACAAAAACCTCTGCTGGCTTATCTATTGTGTAATTTCTTTGTTGTCTCCAGCCCTTGGTTTCACCAACAATCTTTCCATTTACAATGGTTTTCTCATCATCATCAATTTGCCCTAAATGAAGGGTTGCCTTTGTTGCATTTTTAATGAGTTCTTCCGAAAGCTCAAATGAACGCATAAAACAGGCATGACCATCAAACTCTTTATCAATTAGAGTTTCAAAAGGTGTTATCAAAGCAGTTGTTGACCAGCTGGAGAAATCATAGCGTGCATCTAGCTTTTCCACTCCTTCAACACCAAATGCGTTCTCAAAGGAATTTGCTTCAATCCAATCCTGGAGAATTTGCTTCCAAGAGCCATCATGAAATGTTTTTACATAGGCCTCTCTCTTCTCAAGATTTTTAGCGACCCACTCTTGTCCTTCTATTGTTGAAATAAATTCAGCAGAGAGCCAGGTTTCAATATTTGTTCCACTCCAAGTAGAATCTACAAGACCTAGAGGCACCTCGCCATTTAAATACTCATTTAACGAGACACCAAAGAAATAACCTACAGCAGAAAACTGCTTTGCATTTTCTGGTGTACAAAGCTTCCACTCTGCAGTAAAACTATCAAGTGGGATAACAGAGGTTTTATTAGGCACATTAAGCATACGGATTGTGCTGCAGGAATTTGTTTCCATCAGCTCTTTGCCTCGAGTTAGACCCCAAGAGTAACTCATCTCCATATTTGATTGACCAGAGCAAATCCATACATCGCCAAAATAAACATCTGTAATTTCTGTAGAAAGCTTGCAGCGTAAATCTGTTAAACGGATCGTGTAAGGACCACCTGCAGGATATTTGCGAGGTGTTGTTGTCTCCCACCTACCATTTTCTGATGCAGTTGTTTCAATTTCATCAACTTTGCCAGCAGCAGAAATAACCTCTACGAGGATTTTTGAATTTGCTGTAGCCTTACCCCAAAGGGAAGATTTCATTTCACGCTGAATAACAGCATGATTAGAAAATGGAGAAGCAAAACTTGGATGCCTAATTTCGTCCTGAGCTATTGCTCCTAAGCATAGTGTTGCACAGAGTGCTATAAGATTCAATTTTTTCATAATATTTTTGTTTGTGTAGTTAATAAAAGTCGATTATTTGGAAGCGGGTTCAACGGGATCTAATACCCAACGCTTATTATACCAAAACCACTGCTCCGGATGTGCCTGAATCTCTTTGTCTATAATGGCAATCACTTCATGCGTCAAGCGAACAACATCCTCCTGTTTATCCAGCTGCATATTTGGATATATAGGATCAAACAATTTAATTTCAAATCGTTTCCAACCTACTCTATGAATAATTGTTGGGATAATTGGCACCTCAGCTGCTCTAGAAAACACAGCCATACCACGTGCTAGATTTGCTTCTCCGCCAAGAAATGGTGTCATAATATCTGGTGTAAAGCAGCGTGTATCTGGTAAAATTGCAAAAATCTCCCCATTTCTTAAGCGTGTTCTAATCTGAGCCGCGGTATTTGTTCTTCTCTCAAGAATTGCCATCCCATGCCCGCTCCTCATTTCGTTCATTAGCTTATTCATCAAAGGATTATGCTGTTTACCAGCAACACTAAAGATTGGCAAACCAGTAAGATAAACAGCAGAGCCAGTCAAATCCCAGTTACCCATATGTGGAAGAGCGAGAATTACACCGCGGTTATTCCCAGCATCATCCATACATTTCTTGATTTGCCCAATACTTTCCTCAACATTTGGCATAATTTTATGAATAAATGCCAAATCTGTCTTTTTTATACGAAGCATTTCAACTAGGTTAAAGGCAGTGTTTCTCAAAGAAATCCAGGCGATGCGTTTTGCCTGTTTATCTGTTACGGTATCTCCTTTAACTAACTTAATCCGGCGCACTGCTTCTTTCACGCGTTTGTGCATTATCAACGAAGCAATTCTTGCAAGTGCAGCAGCTATTGCAAGAGAAACCGTATAGGGCAAAAAGCAGAATAACGCGCCAAAAAACTTTACAGCGCGATATTCTGCTTTATACTTTGCTTTAATTTTGGGCGAATCGTTCATTATTTTTCTACAGGAGGATTACGCCATAGCTCTTCAATATCATAATATTCACGAGCTTCTGGTAGGAAAATATGAGCAATTACATCACCAAAGTCCACCACAATCCATGCACTTTCAGCATCCCCGGAAACACGACCTGACACCTGTGCTTTTGTTTTTACTTCTCTCTCCAATGATGCAGCCAAAGCTTGTAAATGTGGAGTAGATGTGGCGGAGGCAATTACATAAAAATCGGTCAAACCTGAGATGCCACGAACATCGTAAGAGGCTATTTGCTCCCCTTTACGATCATCTAGGTTTTGCAGGATTATGTTTGTTAATTCTTGTGAGTTAATAACACACCTCCATTGGTTTGTAATACTGATTTTGACTTACTAATTAATATTGCTTATATTTTACCATTGATAGCGTAGTAAATCAACAAGATTTCGTCCCAACAAAAATTCTATCAATTGAATTAAAATTTTATTTTTTTCATATTGACACCAAATGGTCAATTATGGTACATTATTGCTCGTTTTTGAGGCGTGATAGCCAAGCGGCTAGGCACGGGACTGCAAATCCCTGTAGATCGGTTCGACTCCGATTCACGCCTCCATTTTTTTACCCTAATGACTCAATTCTTTGTCGTTAGGTTATTTTTTTGCCCAAATTAAATCTTCTATGTGGCTAAATCTAAGACAGCCCGGCAAAAAAGACAACTGCTCCAATTGAAATTAGCGAATAAAGTGTTGTAAGTGCAACCGCACTGCCAGCAAGTGCAGAATCTCCATTCATCTCTGCTGCCATCACATACGAAGCAACTGCACTTGGACATGCCAGGAAAATAAGAGCAATAAACCTACCCGCCTCTGTTAACCCAAAGACATAGCTTAATGCTAATCCTATTAGTGGACACACCAAAAGCTTTAAACACGCTGCCACATGTGCTTGCCGAACTGAATTTCGTAAGCGCTCTAAGGTTAATGAACCACCTAAAGCCAACAAAGCTCCTGGCGTAGACAAATTTCCTATGTGCTCCAAGGTCTTATCTATTGATATTGGAAATCTCACCTGAAGCAACATAAGCGCTACACCAATAACACATCCTATTATCAACGGATTTTTTACTATCCCAATAAATACTCGCCTCAAATGCCCGCAAAAAGAAATACGAGCAATATCTCCACCTGCTGCAGCTAGCTTATCTGGCATCAATACCACTACCGCCAACACATTGTAAAGTATTAAACACGGAGCTAGCGTTACCATTGCTAAGCTCATTAGCTCTGCCTCATTGGGTAAATGCATTACAGCAAGCTGTATCACTGGTATACCTACATATGCATTATTACTACGAAATACCGATTGAGTAAATGCACCTCGCGAGCGAACACCAATCCCCCAAAATGAGGCCCCAAACCATGCAATCATCCCTATAATTAGCGTTGAAAGCATAAGCACAAGCACCATGCCACCCCAACCGCTATCTAACCTACTATGCATTATCTTCACTATAAGCAAGCAAGGCAATGCAACCCAGAAAATTAAACGATTTAACTCCCGAAAAAAACCGTCTGTTAAAAATTTTCTGTGTCTTAAAAAAGCACCAAGCCCAACCAAAATAATGATTGGGCAAAGCGTATTTATTACTGCTAAAAATTTCGGCAACATTAAAAAAACACCTTAATTTTATCTATTATTCCTTTTGAGAAAATTATGAATATGATTATAGGTGGAAATATCGAACAATACAAACGCAACCACTTTGGAAATTTTACTCCAACTCCCTGATTCGTCTCTTCAATAAATCTATTCCAACCCCAACCTAATCGCATAGTACAAAAACATACCAAAAGCAATGCACCAAAAGGAAGAATAACATTACTTACTAGAAAATCCTCTAAATCTAAAATGTTTGTTCCCTCGCCAAATGGCATGAACCCACTCCACACATTAAAGCCTAATACACAAGGGATTGACAACAAAATTATTAACGGCAAATTTATAGCTACTGCCTTTGCACGACTTAGCTTGAATACATCTATGTTCAGCCCAATAATATTCTCAAAAACAGCAATTACCGTAGAAAGAGCTGCAAAGGACAAGAACAAAAAGAACATACTACACCAAAAAGCACCCATTGGCATCTTCGCAAAAATTGATGGAAGCGTCACAAATAATAATGTTGGACCGGCTCCAGGATCTACTCCATATGCAAAGCAAGCCGGGAAAATAATCAATCCACTAATAATTGCTACTAATGTATCTAATATAACAACCCAAATAGATTCTCCTGTTAAAGAGCGATCCTTTGCCATATAACTTCCAAAAATTGCCATTGAACCAATTCCAACACTTAACGAGAAGAAGGATTGTCCCATAGCAGCAACGAGAACATTCCCTACTCCAGCAGCCTTTAAATTAGCTACACTTGGAACAAGGTAAAATTTTAAGCCTTTCATTCCACCATCAAGGCAAATTGAATTGACGGCAAGCACTCCCATCATTATAAGAAGCACAAGCATCATATACTTGGTGATTTTTTCTACTCCCTTGCGAACACCTAATGAACAAACACCAAACCCAATAATAATTGAAAGCACCATCCAAAAAATCTGCTCCCATGGAGAACTAGTCAGATTTTGCAAAAATGCACCCGTTTGTGCCGATGTTGTAAACCCAACAAAGGTCCCCTTAACTGCATAAAAGAAATATGCCAAGAGCCAGCCTGTTATAATTGTGTAAAACATCATTAGTAAATAATTACCCATCATTGCAAACGGACCATACCAATACCAAACCGATTTGGCTGGACCTAATCGCTTCAATGCCACTGGAAGCGATGCCCTGGCTGCTCTACCAACAGCAAACTCCATAACTATAATCGGCAGCCCTAATAGCAATAAAAAGCACAAATAAATTAGAACGAAAATAGCCCCGCCATATTGCCCTGCCATATACGGAAATCGCCAAACATTTCCTAAACCTATTGCACAACCAGCTGACAACAAAATAAAGCCCAAACGGCTCCCCAAAGTTTCTCTCTCTCGTCCCATTGTTTTACCTTAATCTTAATTTAATATACTTTTACAAAAACCTTTTAAAATTCTAGGGGCAAATCCATTTGCCCAGACACTATCATCTTACGGCCCTTCTCTAGTGTTGGATCAGATGTGTCATAAACCACAAATTTTACAGATGGGAAACGCTTTGCAAGATTATCATTTATAAACTCGCGCAATGATGAAACATTTACTGGATCATCATCCGAAAAACCAACACTTATTGGCTTATCTGCTCCCACTCTTTCAATTATTCCAAATAAATGATCGATAAAATCTAAAATCGCATACTGTTTACGTACCTCTGATTTTTGTGCCTCTGGAATTTCTGCATTTTGTACTAGCTTTATAAAATCTGGATTTGTCACTGCATGATATCTATTTAATGACAAATAATTATCAAGCACCTCCTCATCTGACCGAGAATTATTTACATTCGCACCATCAAATCGGACAGTGTAACCACGCAAATTCAATATCATCTCTTCTCGCTCTGCTGGGGTCAATACCTTATTTATAAATAGCTCAACCCCCTTGCGTAAGGTCTCTGGCTTATGCCCACGTGCTGTAACAATAGCAAAGATTCTCCCTTCTATCAAACTCTTCCTGAATGTATTGAAGCTAGGAGGAACCTTTTCAAGTCCTAAGGCAACCCTATCTAGGGCTGCCCTTGCATCAGTAAGAAATTTACTTTCCTCATCCTGAGCAAAATCACGAAACTCAACAAATGCACTTTCCCAATCTCCATTAGGCGGACGATAGTTCACTTTATCATTACGAATCACAGAAAAAAGTGCAGTAGAGACCAAATGTGGGACCCAAGTCCCATTAGCGAGCTTTCTTTCTAGATGTATATAGGTAGGCATATGTAAAATATTATCATCCCAATCAAAGATATAATATTTTAAATCACGAGCTAGAACTGACTCATTATATGGTTGATCCATAACCTTCTCCTAATAAGAATTAGAAAACAACAAAACACACCGCACCTCCAATATAGGTAAATGCAAATTTACTTTATTCTATCAAATGGGAAGCATTTACTTCAAGTTATTTCAACCAATTGTTAAATCCAAATTTTATCTGTTTCAACGTCTGATTGTCTCGCGTCCGTTCAACGTCTAGCGTCTCACGTCTTCGGTCGCCTCGCGTCTATCGTCACACCAATGCACTACAGCAAGGACAATTAGACGATAAGACAACGGTGACGAGAGACGCTAAACGACAAGACAGATTTCAAGCTACCGCCAATGCCTTCGGCGAAACGCGGAGCACACGTAGTGTGGTTTTCCTGAGAACGGAGACACGGAGAGGTGCTGGGGTAATTGTAATGATTGCTAGCACAATTCTCCCTTGTCCTCCGTACTCCGTGTTAGGCGAAAGCAATAAGCAACGCGACTAACGACAATTAGCTTTCAAGCTACCGCCAATGCCTTCGGCGAAACGCGGAGGATTAAGAGAACGGAGACACGGAGGGATGCTTGGGGTTTTGGGAGAAAGCGAGAGGAGGCAGAGCCACCTTCATCTTCTCTCTCAAACTGTCAAACTGTCATACTATCAAACTGTCAAACTGTCAAACTATAAAAAATTGAACTGTTTAGGTGTTGAGGATTAGAAAGTTTGACAGTTTGCGAGTGGGCGAGTTGGAAAGTTTGACAGTTGGGGGTCT